>CAMDZW010000069.1 GCA_945911015.1 uncultured Propionibacteriaceae bacterium | reverse complement strand
CGTCCAATCTCCGCCAAGCATGCTCAAGCTTCACGATTTTTGCAACAGAGCCCCTCATCGTGACGGGCGGACCGTCCCGGGCCGACGAGCTGGCCACCGTGCGGAGTCATCGTCGCCTCGAGGAGGTCCTGCCGGACCTGGTGCTCGAGCTCAGCCGGTGACGAGCAGGCCACGGGAGACCAACTGGGCCAGCGACTCCCGTACGGCATCGGTGGCCTCACCGGTCGGCGGCGAGCCATGCCGGGTTTCGACCGCGGCCACCAGTTCGGGCAGGGTCCGGGGCTGGTCGGCGGCACGCCACAGGGTGGGTCCGATCCCCTCGATCAGCGAGATCTCCTCGCGGCTGAGGCGGTGCAGCACGGCCACGGCGCTGTCATCGCCGATCGCGTCCCGGTAGGGGCCGCGCCGCCAGGTGTCGGGAGCCGGCTCGGCTGTTGCGGGGGGAGGCAGGTGCTGCCAGTCGGTGACACTGACCACGTCGAGTCGGTCCAGCGCACCGACCACGTCGGCAGCCTCGCGATAGCGCATCACGACCGGACCGGCGACCTCGGCCATCAGTGAGGCAACGACGGCCAGGGGGTGGGCCCAGACCCGAAGGCTGCTGAGCTCGCGAGTGAGTTCGGCGACGGTCCGCACGATCGGATGCCCGGTCACCTCCGGCGGGCCGGTGTGGGACGGGACGCGGTCGAGCAGCACGATCCCGGCCAGCCGACAGTTGGTCGGTGCGGGCAGGAGGCCGAGCGCGTCGGGACTGATCTGATCCTTCGGACCGGTCGGACCGACCTTCACCGACAGTGGTTTGGGATGCGGCACCACCTGCAGGGTCACTGGGTCGACCGCAACGGTCTCGTCGGTGAGATAGCCCCAGTGCTGGGCCAACGTCCGGGTGAGGGTGGTCTTGCCCACTCCGGAACGGCCGACGAAGGCGAAGGTCCGCCCGGTCGACGGCTCGGCCAACCCGGCGGCGTGGAACATCACCAAGGCGCCGGCCCTGGCCCGGATGGCGGCGAAGGTCACCTGACTGGACACATTGTCCTTGGTCCGCGGAAAGCCGCCGCCCAGCCGCAGGGAGTCGACGGGCAGCCGTACGGTGTCGAGGTCGGTCCGGTCGGTCAGTGCGCGTGACCACGCGGTGCGCAGGGACTCACGTTCTTGCGGTGACAGCGGGGTGAGGTCGAGTTCGACCCGTACGCCGATCGCCTCGACTGCCAGCAGGGTCACTCGTCCTCGTACCGCTTGTAGTACTCGTCGACGGTGTCCTCGCGGATTGCCGTGCCCAGCTCGGCGAGACGCTCCTCGTCCACGACATCGATCGAGGCGCCGGTCGGGGCAGTGCCGAACCCCTTGATCGGTGCCTGCATCTGCTGCACATCGTCGGAGCCGAGCCGCAACGACAGGACGAGGTCACGGATGACGTCGTCGGTCAGGCCCTCGTCAACGGTCATGGTGGCGGCCACCTTGCCCATGAAGCCGCTGAAGGCCGACGGATTGCTGATCATCGCCGGGCTCAGACCCTTGCTGATGATGCCCTGCAGGACGAGTCGTTGGTTGCGGGCGCGGTCGAGGTCACCATTGGGCAGTTGCTTGCGGGCCCGGACGAACAGTAGCGCCCGCTCGCCCTCGAGCTCAATCTCGCCCTTGTCGAAGCGTTCGCCGTCGATGGTGAAGGCATCCGGATTGTCGATCGTGATCCCGCCGACGGCATCGGTGAGCGCGAGGAAACCTTCCATGTCGATCATCGCGGCGTGGTCGACCTTGATCTGCAGCAGCTCCTGGAGAGTCTGCACGGTCAAAGCGGTGCCGCCATAGGCATAGGCCGCGTTGATCTTGTCGTGGCCACGGCCCGGCAGCGGCACCCACATGTCGCGCGGGAAGGAGATCAGGTAGGCCGACTTCCGGTCACCGGACAGATGCGCGATCATCAGCGAGTCGGAACGTCCGACGTCGCCCTCGCGCTTGTCGACGCCCAGCAGCACGAAGTTGACTGCTGCCTTGCTGCCGGGCTTCGGGGTGGTGGTGGGGATGGTGAAGGTCGGCTCCGGGAGGGTGACCTCACCGCCCCGGTTGAGACTGTCACCGAACTTCTTGCTCACCGACCAGGCATAGAGACCGATGCCACCGCCGGCAGCCAGCAGCACCGCCAGGACGATCACCACCGGGATCCACCAGCGCCGCTTCCGCTTCAACGCACGGCGTGGGGCTGCTTCGGGGGTCTCGTCTGCCATGGCGGAAGTATAGAGAGCGTGCTCAATTGCTGAGCAGGATCGCGAGACTGATCAGCTCATCCTCGCTCTGGCCAGCCAGTGGGCTGACCAACCACGCGGTCTCATCGGAGACGACCCCACACAAGGGCTCCTCGTCATAGGTGGAGCACCAACCGGCACCCGTCGGCACCGGGTCGAGGGCGCCCAGCGACTGCAGGAACAACGACAGATCGGCGACGGGGACTGCTGCGATCACCAGCAGCGCCGGTTGGCCGTTGCGGGTGTAGGTCCCGGTCGAGACAGCCACATCCTGGTCGTCGCTGGGCTCGGCAGAATAGGGATCGGACTGGCGCACGTATGGGCCGAACGAGTCGGGAAGTGTCGGCGCGGCCGGCGCAGCGGTGCTGACCGGGGCAGGACTGCTCGGGGTGGGTTCGGTGCGGAAAGAGCCACCGGGGCCCCAGAACAGGACAACCGCGACCAGGATGACCGCGAGTGCGGCAGCGGCCACGGCGATGATTCGCCGCCGCGGGTGGGAGTCCCGTTCAGCCCGGGTGTCCAGCTCGTCCGCGGTCATCGCCGTGTCCCGGTCGGAATGGTGCCGGTCGGAATGGTGCTGGTCGCCTCGCGGCATGCGGGGCGGTTCGAAGCCGGCCATCGGGATCAGAGCACGGCCCGGAGGGCCTTGATGATGACGGCCTTGTTCTTGCTGCCCTTGAAGGAGGAGACCAGCGTGCCGTGGTGGAAGATCTGCAAGGTGGGCAGACCCATGACCCTGTGGTCGGCAGGAGTGAGGGGGTTGCTGCCGGTGTCGAGTCGTACGAACCGGATCTGACCGTCGAACTCGTCGGCCAGCTCGTCGATGATCGGGGCGAGCTGTTTGCAGGGCGAACACCACTCGGCCCAGTAGTCGACCAGCACCGGCAGCTCAGACTCCAGCACCACCGCGGGGAAGGTGGCGTCGGTGACCTCGACGACCGTCATCGCTCACCCAACGTGAGCGGCGCTGTCGAGGCCCGCATGAGCAGCACCAGCGAGATCGGCAGGGATGGTGCTGTCGAGATCTGCGTCGCCGAGCTCGGCCAGGAACCGTTCTGCGTCGAGGGCGGCCTGGCAGCCGGTGCCTGCGGCGGTGATCGCTTGCCGGTAGGTGTGGTCGACCAGATCGCCACAGGCGAAGACCCCCGGCAGGTTCGTGCGGGTCGAGCGTCCCTCGACCAGCACATAGCCCTCGTCATCCAGATCGACCTGACCCTTGACGATCTCCGAGCGGGGATCATGGCCGATCGCGATGAACAGGCCCTGGACATCGAGGGTGCGGGCCTGGCCGGTGACGGTGTCGGTGAGGCTGAGCTGCTCGAGGTTGGTGTCGCCGTGGATGCCGGTGACGGCCGAGTTCCACGCAAAGGTGATCTTGGGATCCTTCTCCGCGCGGCGGGCCATGATCTTGGAGGCCCGAAGCTCGTCGCGGCGATGGACCATCGTCACTGACCGTGCGTAGCGAGTGAGGAAGGTGGCCTCCTCGACGGCCGAGTCGCCGCCGCCGACGACCGCGATGTCCTTGTCCTTGAAGAAGAAGCCGTCACAGGTGGCGCACCAGGACACGCCACGGCCGGACAGCTCGTCCTCGCCGGGGACACCGAGACGGCGGTAACCCGATCCCATCGCCAGGATCACCGCACGTGCTGAGTAGGTCTCGCCGTATCCGTCGGTGACGGTCTTGATGTCGCCGCTCAGGTCGACCGAGGCGATGTCCTCGGCGACCAGCTCGGCGCCGAACCGCTCGGCCTGTGCCTTGAGCTGGGCCATCAGGTCCGGCCCCATCACACCGGTGGGGAATCCGGGAAAGTTCTCCACCTCGGTGGTGTTCATCAACGCACC
>CAMDZW010000068.1 GCA_945911015.1 uncultured Propionibacteriaceae bacterium | reverse complement strand
TCCAGGCCTTCGAGCCGCAGCTGATCGAGGGCAAGGCCATCCAGATCCACCCGCTGGTCTGCACCGCCTTCAACGCGGACTTCGATGGTGACCAGATGGCGGTCCACCTGCCGTTGAGCGCCGAGGCGCAGGCCGAGGCCCGGATCCTGATGTTGTCGACCAACAACATCCTCAAGCCGGCTGACGGTCGCCCGGTGACCATGCCCACCCAGGACATGATCATCGGTCACTACTTCGTCACCCTCTCCGAGGACGATGCTCCGGGCAAGGGTCGGGTCTTCAGCTCGATCGCCGAGGCATGGATGGCGATGGACCGTGGCGAGATCACTGCGCAGACTCCGATCAAGCTGCGGCTGTCCGACATCGTCCCGCCTGAGGGCGAGGAGCTGCGGGCCAACGGCACCATCTTGTTGGACACCACGCTCGGTCGTGCGATCTTCAATGAGGCGCTGCCGGCGGACTACCCGTACGTGAACTTCACCGTCGGGCGCAACCAGCTGGGCCACATCGTCAACGATCTGGCCGAGCGGTACCAGAAGGCCGAGGTGGCCAACTGCCTCGACGCCCTGAAGGACCTCGGTTTCCGGTGGGCCACCCGGTCGGGTGTGACCGTCTCCATGGGTGACGTCACTTCCCCGCCCCAGAAGCCCGAGATCATCGCCATGTACGAGGCACGTGCGGCGAAGGTCGACACGCAGTACGAGCGTGGTCTGATGACCGAGGAGGAGCAGCGTCAGGACCTGATCGAGATCTGGACCGAGGCCACTCAGCACCTGATGAAGGTGATGGAGGACAACTTCGATCCGAAGAACCCGATCTACCGGATGGTGCACTCGGGTGTCCGCGGCAACATGACCCAGATGCGGCAGATCTCGGCCATGCGTGGCCTGGTGGCCAACCCGAAGGGCGAGATCATCCCTCGCCCGATCAAGGCCAACTTCCGCGAAGGCCTGTCCGTGGTGGAGTACTTCATCTCCACCCACGGTGGTCGAAAGGGCCAGGCCGACACCGCGCTGCGGACCGCCGACTCGGGTTACCTGACCCGTCGTCTGGTCGACGTCGCGCAGGATGTCATCATCCGCGAGGAGGACTGTGGCACCGAGCGTGGCCTGACCAAGGTCATCGCCGCTGCCGGCCCGGACGGTCAGCTGGTTGCCGACGAGCATGTCGAGACCGCGGTCTATGCCCGTTCGTTGGCGACCGATGTGCTGGACGAGAACGGTGAGGTGCTGGTCGCTGCCGGCACCGACCTGGGCGACGTCAACATCGCCCTGCTGGTCGCCTCCGGTGTCACTGAGGTCAAGGTCCGCAGCGTGCTCACCTGTGAGTCCGCGATGGGCACCTGTGCCATGTGCTACGGCCGTTCGCTGGCCACGGGCAAGCTGGTTGACGTGGGTGAGGCCGTCGGTATCGTCGCCGCCCAGTCGATCGGTGAGCCCGGCACCCAGCTGACGATGCGTACCTTCCACACCGGTGGTGTGGCCGGGGACGACATCACCCAGGGTCTGCCGCGTGTCCAGGAGCTCTTCGAGGCTCGTACGCCGAAGGGCAAGGCCCCGATCGCCGAGAACGCCGGACGTATCCGGATCGACGAGGAGGATCGCGCTCGCAAGGTCTTCCTGGTGCCCGACGACGGCTCGGAGGAGATCGAGATTCCGGTCAGCCGCCGTTCGCGTCTGCTGGTCGAGGACGGGGAGTCGGTTGGCGTCGGCCAGCAGCTCACCGCCGGCATCCAGGATCCGCAGGACGTTCTCCGCGTGTTGGGTGTCCGCAAGGTCCAGGAGCACCTGGTCGACCAGGTGCAGGCGGTGTACCGCACCCAGGGTGCGCCGATCCACGACAAGCACATCGAGATCATCATCCGGCAGATGCTGCGTAGGATCACGGTGATCGAGTCCGGTGACTCGTCGATGTTGCCCGGTGACCTGATTGACCGGCCGACCTACGAGGCGACCAACCGGGCCGTCGTGGCCGAGGGCGGTCAGCCGGCCTCCGGTCGTGCGGTGCTGATGGGTATCACCAAGGCATCGGTGGCCACCGAGTCCTGGCTGTCGGCG
The DNA here is from genome assembly GCA_945911015.1 of uncultured Propionibacteriaceae bacterium. GTDB lineage: Bacteria > Actinomycetota > Actinomycetes > Propionibacteriales > Propionibacteriaceae > Avipropionibacterium. Next base: position 2,137 of record CAMDZW010000068.1, on the reverse strand, counting down.
GCCTCCTTCCAGGAGACCACCAAGGTCCTGACCGATGCAGCGATCCACGGCAAGTCCGACTCGTTGCTCGGCCTGAAGGAGAACGTCATCCTGGGCAAGCTGATCCCGGCTGGCACGGGTCTGGAGCGCTACCGCAACATCCGGGTCGAGCCGACTCCGGAGGCGAAGGCGGCCGCCTACTCGATGGTCGGATACGACTCCTACGACTACGACTTCGGTTCCGGTTCCGGCGCCGCTGTCCCGCTCGAGGAGTTCGACCTGGGCGACTACCGCTGACGCCCGAACTGGTCTGAAACGTTGGCCCGGTCTCACTTCGGTGGGGCCGGGCCTTCGTCATATCCGTCGGGGCGAGCATCCGGACCCGTTCGGGGCAAGCTTTCCGCCCCGAGATGGCTCACATGGCGGTAGGCCTGCACATGGTGCGGCAGGCCAGCACATGGTGCGGCAGGCCAGCACATGGTGCGGTAGGCCAGCACACGCAGCGGTGGGTCAGCATGCCGGCGGGTCCGTGCTGTCCCACAGCTGGAGGCGCTGGCCCGCATCGGGATGTGCTGGCTTTCGGCTTCTGGGGCGTGCTCCGGCCGGAGTCGGCCGACCTTCGTGGTCGGCGCGGATCAGGTCAACGGGAGCTTCATCCCGACATGGGACGAGGTGAAGCCCAAGCTTGCATAGAAGTCCTGGGCCCTCGTACGGGACCGGTCGGTGGTCAGCTGCAACAGTCCAGCTCCCTGCTCCCGAGCCCAACCCGCCGCCCACCGTACGAACGCAGATCCCACTCCCTGCCCACGCAGGGACTGGGCGATCCGTACTGCTTCGAGGGTGGCTCGCAGGGTGCCGCCGCGGGACAGTCCCGGCGTGAGCGTGAGCTGGCCGGTGCCGACCACGCTGTCCTGGGCGTCAACCACCACGGTGAGCAGTTGGGCAGGATCCTGGTCGATCGCGGCGAAGGCTCGCCGATAGCCGGCCAGATCAGGGTCCTCCCGGTCGCGACCCAGCGGATCGTCGGCCAGCAGGGCCACCAGCGGGGCCAGGTCGGACGCGACGGCCCGGCGAACTCGGTGGGTCTGGGTGAGCGGCCATGACGCTGGTGTGTCGGCGACGAACTCGAGGCGGTTGCCATGAGGGTCGTGACAGTGGAATCGTCGTCGTCCGGGGATCTCCTGATCGTCAATCGACACCGGCTGTCCGGCAGCCCGCAGCCGATCGGCCACCAGGTCGAGATCGTTGACCCGGATCGCCGGATGCGCCTTGCGCGCTGGGCGAAAGTCGGCTTCCACCCCCAGATGGAGTTCAGTGCCGTACCCGGCAAACCAACACCCACCCCGTACGGCCAGAGCCGCCGGCTTGGCGATCTCGGTCATGCCGAGCACGCCCCCGTAGAACTGGCGGCTGAGTGCCTCGCTGTCGGGTGGGCAGGCAAGCTGGCAGTGGTCGAGCACGGAATCCCCTCTCAAAGAATATCTTGACGTCAAGATATCTGAGGTTCTCTCGATGTCAAGAGACATGCGGCGTGACAGGCAGGTCCGCTGTGGGGGTGCGCCGTCAGGAAAGCGAGAAGCGCGCTGCGAAGGACGCCGATTGGGCATACCCGCTGACCACCACGGTCCCCAGCGGCAGGCCGTTCGGATTGCCCGGGCCCTCGCCGGCCCAGCAGCGGAAACCTGGTGGGAGCTGAATCACCGCATCCGGCGCACCGCGGCGATTCCAGGTGACATAGATCCGGCCATCCTCGGAGGTGAGTGCGCCGAAGTCGGTGAGCCAGTTCAACCCGGACTCGGTCAGCTCGGCAGGCAGCGTGGCTGCGCTGCGGGGTGGCACCGTGATGACCTTTCCGTCCCCGTGGAAGATCCAGGTGATCTCGTCAGCCCGGTCGAGGTCGACCTCGACGACATCGCTCCATTCGCGGTCACCGAGCTCGAGGCTGCGCTTCATGCGTACGCCGTCCCAGCTGACCTCACCGACTGCGCGACGGTCGTCGAAGCTGGTGATGGCGCCGTCACTGGCCGGCTGTGCTCGGCCGCCGACGAAGACCGTGCTGTGGGCTCCGGGGGAGCGCATCCAGGTGGTGAACTCCGCGCCGTAGCCGCTGGTCCCCAGGTCCATGCTGCACCATCCGCCGCTGGTCTCGAGATCCACC
>CAMDZW010000067.1 GCA_945911015.1 uncultured Propionibacteriaceae bacterium | reverse complement strand
CACAGCTGGATGCAGGGCACCTCGATGGCCGCACCCCATGTCACCGGTGTGATCGCCCTGATCCGCTCGATCCACCCCGAGCTCACTGCCGACGAGGTACGCCAGCGACTGGTCGACACGGCACGACCTCTGTCGTGTCCGAGCCGCTACGACTACAACCGTGATGGCCGCGTCGATGCGGTCTGCCAGGGCGACAACGGTGAAGGCTTCTACGGGGCCGGACTGGTCGATGCCCTGGCCGCCGTACGGTCCTGAACTCTGCTCCACAGCCTGCCCCGACACGCGCCGACTCTCCTTCCGGTCGACCCGACCACGCCCTGCGCAGTGATCGCGTCGGTCGATGAGACGAGCATCACGTCCATGAGTGCACAATTGGGCATGACACATTGACCAGTTGCCCCGTCTTGGTTGTGTGGGCCCATCGGGTTGGGCCCATGCGGCGGGCACGAAATGCATGGAGGACAGACATGGCCGAAGGCGCCACGCGGCATGAGGTGCCGTCGCAGGACCAGGGGACCCTACGCGGGACCACCCGGATCGACGACGGTGTCGTGGCCAAGATCGCAGGACTCGCCGTCCGTGATGTTCCCGGTGTCCGTGCCGTCGGTGGCGGCGCAGCCCGCGCCCTCGGCGTGCTGCGGGAACGCGTCAACAGCTCAGATCTCACCCAGGGCATCCGAGTGGCCGTCGAAGAAGGGCGCGTGAGCGCCGACGTCACGATCGTGGCGGAGTACCCGGTGCCCCTGCAGCAGGTGGCCGACCAGGTGCGTTCGGCGGTCTACCACGCCATGGAGGAGATGGTCGGGCTCGAAGTGGTCGAGGTGAACATCGCTGTCGACGATGTCTACCTGCACGCCGACGACCCCGAAGCCAACGATCCGGCAGCATCGGAGCCGGCGGAGCAGCCGTCCGATGAGCCCGAGTGATGAAGCCACCCCCAGTGCCCGGCGGTGTGGGACGCTTGAATTATCGGGGGGCGTCCCACACCGTCGTTGACGCTCGATGAGCGGTAGGGTGTCCCGGATGGACCCTCAGGACCCCGACCGTGGCCTGAGTGCAGCAAGTGACGCGATCGTCGCTGGCCGCGCCGCGGATGGGGACCTGGACGCCTTCGAGGTGTTGGTGCGTCGCCACGCGCCGATGATGCGTGCCTATGCGCGTCGGATCCTGGCGGCCACCGACGAGGTCGACGACGTGGTGCAGGAATCGTGGATGGTGGCATGGAAGCAACTTCCGGAGCTGAACGATCCATCCAAGGTGAGAGGATGGCTGATGCGTGTCCTGAGCCGCAAGGCACTGGACCGGGTACGCGTGCGCCGATACCACAGCGACATCACCCAGATCGAGGTGGCCAGTCCACGTCCGGCACCCGCCCAGCTTGTTGAACAGCAATCCGCACTGAGCGGGCTGACCGCAGCCCTGGCCGAACTGGACGACAACCAGCGTCAGGTGTGGATCCTGCGGGAATGGGCCGGCTACAGCTATGACGAGATTGCCGCAGATCTGAACCTGTCGCGGTCGACGGTGCGGGGGATGTTGGCCCGGGCCCGGAAAAAGATCGTGGACCGTATGGAGGGGTGGCGATGACACCCGAGGACGAGCTCGATGGTCACACCATCGAAGAGCTCAGTGACTACCTCGATCACGGCCGGTCGCCACGGAATCGGTCCATCGAGGCCTCACCGGGCTGCCAGAACGCGCTGCAGGCGATGGAGCGGCTCCGTGACCTGGCCGAACAACTGGCCGAGGCCGACACCGAGGCCGAGAAGGAACGGGCCGATGACCGGTGGCTGCAGCGGCTCCTCGCCGGGATCGTCGTCGAAGCCCGGCCGGGACGTCGGATTCCGCTGGAGGAGGCGACTCCCATCAGCGACCTGGGCATCACCGAGGGTGCCGTGCGCAGCCTGATCCGCGATGCCGAGACCGATGCGCCGGGGATCGTGGTGGGCCGCACCCGACTTCACGGCGACCTGGGCACCGCGACCGCCGAGGTATCGGTGAACGTCGATGTCGGGATCGTCTACGGCCACAACATCGAAACGGCCACCGAGCGGTTGCGGACTGCGATCGCCGACCGGCTCGCGGCCCACACCTCGTTGCAGATCCGGGTCATCGACATCACCGTGCGCGACCTCCACGAGCCCGACGAGGTCGACGGAACTCCCGAGGAGCTGGGATGAGCAGTGAACGTGCGCTGGCCACTGCTGCTGATGCTGCGGCCAAGAGTGTGCCCGGAGTGACCGCGCTCTATCCCGCGGGCGGCCTGCGCGGGCGTTTCGGCGCAGTCAAGGACCGGCTCCTCGGTGGCCCCGAAGGACCGGCCTCCCAGATCGACCGGCCCCGTGGCCGGGTCCGGTGTCGGGTCGACATCTCGATCAGCTCCACCGCCACCGCAGTGACGGTGTGTCAGTCCGTACGGGACGAGGTTGCGTCCGCGCTCGAGGCTCTCGGCGCTGCCGAGGCACAGGTCGTGGTGACCGTCGTGCGGGTCAGCTTGTGATGTGACGGTTGGTGAAGGCGAGCGCAACATTCGCCCCGCCGAACCCGAATGAGTTGTTGATCGCGGCCAGGTCGCCGGTGGGCAGGTCCCGCACGCTGGTGGCAATGTCGATTCCCAGACCCTCTTCCGGGTCGTCGAGGTTGATCGTCGGTGGCACGGTCCGGTCCCGCAGGGCGAGGATCGTGGCCAGCGACTCAATCGCTCCGGCGCCGCCGAGCAAATGTCCGTGCATCGACTTGGTGCCGGTGACGACGACCCGATCAGTCGCCTCAGCCAGGGCGATGCGGATGGCCTTGGCCTCGCCGGTGTCGCCGGTCGGGGTGGAGGTGGCATGGGCATTGACATGGTTGATGTCGCCGGCGGTCAGTCCGCCCTCGGTCATCGCCCGGGTCATCGCCATGGCCTGGGTCTCACCGCTCGGATTGGGCTGGACCATGTCGTGGGCATCGTTGCTGATGCCGGCCCCGGCCAGTTCGCCATAGATCTTGGCGCCCCGGGCCTGGGCATGTTCGAGGGTCTCGAGGACGAACAGCACCGCGCCCTCACCCAGGACGAAGCCGTCACGGCCCTTGTCCCAGGGGCGGGAAGCGCGCTCGGGCTCGTCATTGCGACGCGAGAGTGCCTGCATCTGACCGAAGGCGGCCATCGGCAGTGGGTGGACCACGCCTTCGGTGCCACCGGCCACGACCACGTCGGCACGGCCCAACCGCAGCATGTCCAGGGCGTGCCCGATGCCCTCATTGGCCGAGGCACAGGCAGACACCGTGGTGTGTGCACCGGCGCGGGCCTTGAGCCTCAGCGCGACCGAGCCGGCAGCCCCGTTGGCCATCAGCATCGGCACGGTCAGCGGGCTGACGCGTCGTACGCCCTGGTCGGTGAGGGTGTCCCACGCGCTGACCAAGGTGTTCATCCCGCCGATACCGGTGGCGACGACCACACCGAGACGCTGCGGGTCGACCGGGTTGTCCTCGTCGAAGCCGAAACCGGCATCGGTCCAGGCCTCGATCGCGGCCAGGTTGGCCAGCTGGGTGTTGCGGTCCATCCGACGGGCCTGGACCCGTTCGAGACGACTCGCCGGATCAAACTTCACCTCGGCGCCGATCTGCACCGGCAGGTTGAGATCGGTGACCCAGTCATGGTCAAGACGGTGGACACCGGACTGGCCGGCCAGCATGGCCTGCCAGGTGCTGGCGACATCGTCGCCCAACGGGGTGACGGCACCCATGCCGGTGATGACGACGGTGGTGTGCTCCATGACGGGGGCCTTCCTGCGTTCGGATGAAGCTGGGGGAGGGGCGGAGCGCTGCCGTGGGGCGCGACAGAGAGGTCACGCCCCGCGGACTCCGCGGACCGGGTTCAGGCCTGCGCGCGCTCGATGTAGGCCACGGCATCGCCGACGGTGCGGAGGTTCTTGGCCTCTTCGTCGGGGATGGAGACGCTGAACTTGTTCTCTGCGGCGTAGATGATCTCGACCATCGACAGCGAGTCGACGTCCAGGTCATCGGTGAACGACTTGTCGAGCTGCACGTCCTCGACGGCAACGCCGGCGACCTCGTTGACAATGTCGGCCAGGTCGGTGCGGATCTCTTCAGTGGTGGCCATCGGGCTCCCTTTCTCTGCCTGTGCTGGGCATTCATTGTGTACGGCGACGGCCGCCGTACGGTGCCGGGCCACCTGCGTGTCCCGGAGTTTGTGGTGTCAGCTGTGACTCGCGACGAAGGCGCGCGCCTCATCGAGCTGGTCGGGGGTGTTCAGGGTGAATCGCTCGACCTCGCGGAGGTGCCGCTTCGCGATCCCGGCGAGGGTGCCCGCCGGGGTCACCTCGAGCAGTCCGGTGACACCGAGCTCGCCGAGGGTCGTGAGGCAACGGTCCCACCGTACGGGATTGGCGACCTGGGCGACGATCCGGTCGAGCATGTCGCGGCCTTCGGTGATCACCGAGCCGTCGCGGTTGGACAGCAGACGGGTCGTCGGATCCGAGACCGGGGCAGCAGCGGCCACCGCGGCCAGATGGGCCACGGCGGGCTCCATGTGGACCGTGTGGAAGGCCCCGGCGACCTGCAGTGGGGCGAGTCGGGCCCGAGCCGGCGGATCAGCGGCGAAGGCCTCCAATTGCGCGGCGGTGCCGGCAGCCACGATCTGACCGGGCCCGTTGTTGTTGGCTGCGGTCAGACCGGCAGCTTCGATCTTGGCCAGCACCTCAGTGGGGTCACCGGCCAGCACCGCGGTCATCGAGGTCGGCTCGGCAGCAGCTGCCTCGGCCATGGCCCGCCCACGCTCACGGACCAGCACCATGCCGGTCTCGGCGCTGACCACACCGGCAGCGATGGCTGCAGTGATCTCGCCGACGCTGTGTCCGGCGACCACGGTGTCGGGCGCGAGGGCGGTGCCGTCGAGCAGCTCGGCAAGGGTCAGGGCCCCTGCAGCGACCAGGAGCGGCTGGGCAATCGCGGTGTCGCGGATCGTCTCGTCATCGGCCCGGGTGCCGAGATGGCCCAGATCGAGCCCGGTGACCGCTGAATACCAATCCAGACCACGGGCAAAGGTGGCCGACTCGGTCCACGGTTGGAGGAAACCGGACTTCTGGGCACCCTGACCGGGCGCGAGGATGGCAAGCACGGAACTACTCTTTCGCGGGCGACACGGAACCGGTGCCGTGGCCACACACCAAGTTGGCGACAGCTGCTTGTGGGATCCTACAAACATGTTTCGGCAACGAGTGGCGATCATCGGGGCGGGACCCGCGGGGCTGTTCACGGCGCAGGCGCTGTTGGCACAGTCTCCGGACGTGGCCATCGACGTGTTCGACCGGCTGCCGACGCCGTACGGGCTGTTGCGTTATGGCGTGGCGCCGGACCACACCGCGATCAAGCGGGTGGCGCAGACCCTGGCGCGGGTGTTCGAGGAGAAGGCGGTGCGGTTCATCGGGATGGTCGAGCTCGGCCGCGACATCAGCCGTGAGCAGCTGCGGGACTCCTATGACGCAGTGGTCTATGCGCTCGGTGCGAGCCGTGACGCCCATCTCGGGGTGCCGGGGGAGGACCTGGCCGGCTCGATGTCGGCCCGCGAGTTCGTGGCCTGGTACGGCGGGCACCCTGATGCTCGACCGATCGAGCTGCGCGGGGTGAGGACAGCGGTGGTGATCGGAGTGGGCAATGTGGCCATCGACGTGGCCCGGATCTTGGCCAAGCCGGCTGCCGACCTCGCCGACACCGACATCCCTGAGCCGGTGTTGGCCCAACTCGACCGCTGGCCGGTCCCCGAGATCTGGCTGGTGGGTCGTC
>CAMDZW010000066.1 GCA_945911015.1 uncultured Propionibacteriaceae bacterium | reverse complement strand
GAGAAGATCGGCGTCATGTTCGGCTCGCCCGAGACCACCACCGGTGGCAAGGCGCTGAAGTTCTACGCCTCGGTCCGGATGGACGTGCGTCGCATCGAGACGCTGAAGGACGGCACCGACATGGTCGGCAACCGGACCCGGATCAAGGTCGTCAAGAACAAGATGGCCCCGCCTTTCAAGCAGGCCGAGTTCGACATCCTGTACGGCGAGGGCATCAGCCGCGAGGGCAACATCCTCGACCTGGGTGTGGAGAACGGGTTCATCCGCAAGGCCGGTGCCTGGTTCACCTACGAAGGCGACCAGCTCGGCCAGGGCAAGGAAAATGCCCGCAACTACCTCAAGACCAACCCGGAGACCACCGACGAGATCGAGCGCAAGGTCAAGGCCAAGCTCGGCATCGGCGCCAAGCCTGAGGCCGCCGAGGAAGGACCTGTTGGTGTCGACCCCGTGACCGGTGAAGTCACCTTCTGACCGGATCGCCTCCCTCGCGGAGGCGATCCGCCGTATCGAGTCAGGCGAGGCCGACGCCGAGACCACTCGGCTCCGCGCCGAGCGTGAGCAGGAGCAGGAGGCGCGCACCATTGTGCTGCGCCGCCTGTCGGCCCAACCGCGCAGTCGCGCCGAGTTGGCCACCAGCCTGTCCGAGAAGGAGATCCCGACCGAGATTGCCGAGCGGGTCCTGGACCGGATGACCGAAGTCGGGCTGATCGACGACGAGACCTTCGCCAAGGACTGGGTGGCATCGCGGCAACAACGGCGTCATCTGTCACGCCGCAAGTTGGCCGATGAGCTCCGGCAGAAGGGGATCGACCCCGGTCTGGTCGACCAGGCACTGGCCGGTGTTGCCGAGGACGATGAGTACGAAGCCGCTCTCGACCTGGCGCAGCGCAAGCTGCCGTCATTGGAGCGGCATGAGGCCCCGGTGCAGCGGCGCCGGCTGGCTGGCATGCTCGAGCGGCGCGGGTTCTCGGTGGGCCTCATCCATCGCGTGCTCCGCGATGTGCTGGAGCCCTGACTCCCGAGCTGTCGCTGCGTCCTGCTCCAGCTGGACAGCCTTGACCCGACCTCCAGGTCGATCTAGTCTCAAAGCTAGAACCGAGGGCTGCCGCGCTGGACGCGGATGTCGCGGGGATGCACCACACAACGCTGCTTCATCGGTCGTGATCGTGACCGTTTCGCCCATCTCTTGCAGGTGGGATGTCGCCGTCGGCGAACCGTCGTTGTCGGTGACCCCGCATGCCCTCGCCGAAAGGGAGTGGGAACGTGAACGACACGATCGTGGGAATCCTGATCGGGGCCTTGGGCGCTCTGATCGTGATGGTTGGGATCGCTGTCCTGTTCATCCGGCCCGTCCTGGCCCGCCGCAACGACGATGCCGAGCAGGAAGCCGAAGCCACCCGCCGCCAGGCCCGGGACGAAGCCCGGACCATCCTCGAGGAGGCGCGTAGCCATGCCCGCGAGATCGCCGCTGACGGCGACCAGCGTCTGGTCCAACAACTTGCCAGCCTTGAGGAGGCGAAGGACTCGTTGGCCGAGCACCGTCGCGAGGTCCGCGAGGAGCTCGGCGAGCTGCGTGCCGAGATCACCCGCCGCGAGCAGCGCATCGCCCGGCAGGAGGAGCGGATCGGAGACCGGGAGGCTGCGCTCGACCAGGGGCACACCGCCCTGGCTGACCGGGAGGCGATGGTGTCTGCCGCCGAGACGGCCCATGTGGCCGAGCTCGAACGAGTGGCCTCGTTGACCGCGGACCAGGCGCGGCTCGAGGTGCTCGAGAGGGCCGAACATGAGGCCCGGCTGGAAACCGCAACCTTGGCCCGTGACATCGAGAACACCGCCCGACGCACAGCCCAGGAAAGGGCGCGGACGATTCTGGTGACCACCATGCAACGGGTGGCCAGCGATCAGACCGCCGAGAGCACCGTGTCGACGGTGACGCTGCCGAGCGAGGACATGAAGGGCCGCATCATCGGCCGCGAGGGACGCAACATCCGCACCTTCGAACAGGTCACTGGCGCCAACCTGGTCATCGATGACAGCCCCGACACCGTCTTGGTGTCCTGTTTCGACCCCGTTCGCCGCGAGACCGCCCGACTCGCGCTCAGCGAGCTGGTTGCCGACGGCCGGATCCACCCGACCAGCATCGAGGAGGCCCACGCCCGTAGCGCCGATCTCGTCGCCGGCCGCTGCCAGGAAGCTGCCGAGGACGCCCTCGTCGAGGTCGGCATCACCGATCTGGCTCCGGAACTGGTCGAGACACTCGGCACACTGCGCTACCGGACCTCGTACGGACAGAATGTGCTGAAGCATCTGGTCGAGTGTGCCCATCTGGCCCGGATGGTGGCCGCCGAGCTCGGGGTCGACCCGCGACCGGCGTCTCGGGCCGCGTTCCTGCACGACATCGGCAAAGCACTGACCCATGAGGCCGAAGGCTCCCATGCCTTGGTCGGTGCCGACCTGGCCCGCCGGCACGGCGAGCATCCTGACATCGTCCACGCGATCGAGGCCCACCACAACGAGGTCGATCCCGAGACGATCGAAGCCCATCTGGTCCAGGTCGTCGATGCGATCTCAGGTGCTCGTCCCGGTGCTCGGCGTGAGTCGGTGGAGCAGTTCATGACCCGGATGGCCGAGTTGGAGAAGCTGGCACGCAGCCATGACGGGGTGTCGAAGGTCTTCGCCATGCAGGCCGGTCGGGATGTGCGCGTGATGGTGCAACCCGACAAGATCGATGATCGAGAGGCGCAGGTCCTGGCCCGCGCCATCGCCAAGCAGTACGAGGCCGAGCTCACCTACCCGGGTCAGATCAAGGTCACCGTCATCCGCGAGTCACGGGCCTCTGAGACAGCGCGCTGAGGCCCGCCGATTTCCTCGGACCGAGGGTTCATTTGGTGGCCGGCTCCGTGGTCGGGTCGGCCACCGCATCCGCGGTCACCACCACACGCGGACCCTTGCGCGAGCGGCGCAGCCGCCTCTCCAACCGGTTGGCGAGCAGGGACAGGCTGAAGTTGATGATGATGAACATCACTGCGACCACCATCAGGGTCGGGATGAGGTTCGCATTCGGGGTGGCGAAGGTCTGGGCCTTGCGCAGCAACTCCGAGTAGCTGATCATGTAGCCGAGTGCGGTGTCCTTGACGACCACGATCAGCTGGCTGACCAACGACGGCAACATCGCGGTCACCGCCTGGGGCAACAGCACGCTGATCAGTGTCTGGGTGTGGGTCATGCCCACCGCCATCGACGCCTCTCGCTGGCCCTTCGGCAGTGACTCGACGCCGGAGCGCAGCAGCTCGGCAATCACCGATCCGTTGTAGAGGGTCAGGCCCGTGACCACCCCGAAGAAGGTGGCAGTCGGACCGTAGATGCCGAGTGCGAAGATCGCCACGTAGTAGGCGAAGAGCATCATCACCAGCACCGGGACCGCGCGAAGGAACTCGACCAGCACCCCACACACCCGGTTGACGATGGTGATCGAGGACAGTCGACCCAGACCGAGCAGGAGCCCGAGCACCCCGGCCAACACGATCGACACCACGGCGGCGCTCAACGTGGCCCACAGGCCCGGCAGCAGATAGGCGGTCCAGGTGACCGGCTTCAACAGGGTGAGCCACTTGTCGGCGGCCCACTGACTGTTGTCCGGGTTGCCCAGCGCGATGATCACGATGGCAGCGAAACCGAGCAGGATCAGCACGCCGACGGTGCCGACAATCCCGTACAGGATCTTTGCGCGCGGTCCCGGTGCATCGAACAGGACGGACTGGTTGCTCATCGGGCCACCACCAGTCGTCGGGACAGCCAGGTGAAGAAGAAGCCCATCGGCAGGGTGAGGATGACGAAGGCCAGCGCGATGAGGACAAAGATGGCAAACAACAAGGAGATGTTGAACTCCAACATGCCGCTCATGATGTAGCTGAGCTCAGCGACCCCGATGGTCGCCAACACGGTCGTGTTCTTGGTCAGCGCGATCAATGTCGTGCCCAGGGGAGCGATCGCACCACGGAAGGCTTGCGGCAGGATCACGTTCGCCAGGGCGGGCATGAAACTCAGACCGATCGCCCGTGCTGCCTCGGCCTGCCCGGTCGGGACCGTGTTGATCCCGGACCGGAGTGCCTCGGCGACGAAGGCGGCATGGTAGATCGACAGGCCGATCACGCCGAACCAGAAGTTGTTGTCGGCGATCGAGGTCGGCGATTCCGGCGAAGCGATCGACCACCCCATGGTGTTCATGAACCCGAAGGCACAGAAGAACACGATTAGGGTCAGCGGTGTGTTGCGGATCGCGTGGACATAGACCGTGCCGAAGGCCTGCAACACCCCGACCGGGGCAACCCGCAGGATGGCCACGATCGTGCCGATCAGCAGTGACCCGATGGCTGCGACGAAGGTCAGTTTGACCGTCATCCAGAACGCGGCAAGCACGTCATACCTGCTCAGCAGCGTGGCCATCCCGTCGATCAGGTCCATCGGGTCACTCCCTCAACCGTGCGACTTGCTCAGGAACAAGTGTCGAAAGCGGGCGGGTTCTCGGTGCCGAGCTCGAACCCGGCCGGGCCGAGCCACTTGTCCGCTGACTTCTGCCACTCGCCGTCCTCGATCATCTTGGTCAGGGCGTCGTTGATCTGGTTGCAGAGCTCAACATCACCCTTCTTGATGCCGACGCCGTAGCGCTCCTCGGAGAAGGTCTTGCCGACCACCTTCAGCTTGCCCCGGTACTGCTCCTCGGAGGCGAATCCGTACAGGATGGTGTTGTCGGTCGACATCACGTCAATGCTGCCGGCCACCAGGGCTTCGACACACTTGGAGTAGGTGTCGTACTCCTGCAGCTGGGCCTTGCCGCCGTACTCGTCGTTGAGGTTCTGCGCCGAGGTCGAGCCCTTCACCGAACACAACTTCTTGCCCGGCAGATCGTCGGGACCCGAGACCGAGGTGTCATCGGCGCGGACCAACAGGTCCTGCCCGGCGATGATGTACGGCCCGGCGAAGGAGACCTTCTCCTTGCGCTCGTCGGTGATCGAGTAGGTGGCGAAGATCATCTTGACCTGCTCGGACTGCAACATGGTCTCGCGGTTGCCGGATGGTGCCTCGACGAACTCGATGTTGGCGTAGCCGAGCTCATCGGCGACGTAGCGGGCCACATCGATGTCGAATCCTTCGTAGTCATCTCCGACCTGCTGGCCGAGACCCGGCTGATCGAACTTGATGCCGATCCGGACCGTGTCATCGTCCCCACCACTGCAGGCGGTGAGACCGCCGGCAGCGAGCGCAAGTGCGGCCGCTGCAACGGCGAGGGCCTTCAATTTCTTGAACATCGTTCCTCCGTTGGATTTCAGTGGGACAGGATCTTGCCGAGGAAGTCCTTGGCGCGGTTGGACTGGGGGTGGTCGAAGAAGGTCTCGGGATCGGCCTGCTCGACCAGCTGGCCGTCAGCCATGAACACGACCCGATCTCCCGCTTTGCGGGCAAAGCCCATCTCGTGGGTCACCACGACCATCGTCATGCCCTGTTTGGCCAGATCGACCATCACGTCGAGCACCTCGTTGACCATCTCCGGGTCCAAGGCCGAGGTGGGTTCGTCGAACAGCATCACCTTCGGGTCCATCGCCAGGGCGCGGGCAATCGCCACGCGCTGCTGCTGACCTCCCGACAGTTGGGCGGGATACTTCTCGGCCTGCGAAGCAACCCCGACCCGCTCCAACAGCTCCATGGCATGAGCTCGGGCCTTGCTCGACGGCTGGCGTCGCACCTTGATCGGTCCGAGCGTGACATTGTCGACAATCGACTTGTGGGCGAAGAGGTTGAAGGACTGGAAGACCATGCCGACATCGGCGCGCAACTCGGCCAGCGCCTTGCCCTCCTCAGGCAGCTTCACCCCATCGATGGTGATCTCACCGGAGTCGATCGTCTCCAGCCGGTTGATCGTGCGACACAGTGTCGACTTGCCCGACCCCGAGGGGCCGATCACGACCACGACCTCGCCCAGGCCGACCGTCAGGTTGATGTCCTGCAAGACATGAAGCTCACCGAAGTGCTTGTTGACGTCAGTGAGCCGCACCAGCGGGGGTCGTTCGCCAGCATGAGTGGCACAGTCGTCGGCTGCGACCTTGGGAGAGTCGGACATGGACTGACCCTAGAACAGAACTCACCTGCTGGCACGTATTTCACCGCACCAATTTGGTCACGGCCGCGGGTTGGGTCAGCGGTCGGTCCCGAGGGTGCCGCGGATGCCCCACGACCCGGAGAACCGTTGACCCTCCTTGAGCACGATCAGGTCGCGGTGGGTCGGTCCGGTGTTGAAGGCATCCGGGCCGCAGG
>CAMDZW010000065.1 GCA_945911015.1 uncultured Propionibacteriaceae bacterium | reverse complement strand
CGCCCACCCCGACCCCGCCCGGTCGATTTGCCGAGCTCACTCTGGAACAACAGGTCGGCCAGCTGATGATGATGGGGGTCAACTCCGGTGGCGCGACGGCGAACCAGCTCAATCTGATCGCCCAACACGGCGTCGGTGCCGTGGTGATGATGGGCAACACCGAGCAGGGAGTCGCAGGAACCCGTACGGTCACTGATCGACTCCGCGCGTCGATCGATCCCGATCTGCCGACGCTGATGGTCGCCACCGACCAGGAAGGTGGCCTGGTCCGCCGGCTCAGCGGATCCGGTTTCGACGAGATGCCGGCGGCAGCCACCCAGGCCACCTGGTCACTGGACAAGCTGCGCAGCCGCGCCACTACGTGGGGCAAACAGCTCACGAAGGCCGGAGTCGACTCGCCCCTGGCCCCGGTCGCCGATGTCGTCCCACCCGAGATCGGCAACGCGAACGAACCGATCGCCGCCAACAACCGCGGCTACGGCGACGATCCGGACGAGGTCTCGGAACGAATCGAAGCGGTCGTCACCGGATTCCGCGACGGCGGACTGGCGACCGCGCTCAAACACTTCCCGGGACTTGGCCAGGTGATCGGCAACACCGACTTCAAGACCGACGTGGTCGACGACAAGACCGGCCCCGACGACCCGCTCATGGCCTCGTTCACCGCTGGGATCGCCGCCGGCAGCGACATGGTGATGATGGCGACCGCCCGATACACACTGCTCGACGACTCTGCACCGGCCGCCTTCTCGAAGGCGATCATCACCGACCTGTTGCGCGACGACCTCGGCTTCGACCGGGTGGTGATCTCCGATGACCTCGGCGTCGCCGAACAGGTCAGCTTCCTTGAGCCGGGGGAGCGGGCCGTCCGGTTCCTCAAGGCCGGCGGTGACCTGGTCATCAATGTCGATCCAGCATCGATCCAGGCGATGATCGAGGCCGTCGTGGCCGCCGCGAAGAAGAACGACAACTTCGCCGAACAGATCGCGGTGAAGGTGCAGCGGGTGCTCACCATGAAGGCCGACCGCGGTCTCATCGACTGACCGGGTCATGTACTGACGGTCAACGTCTCCAGCGACTCACGCGCGGTCGGGACCAACTCGGGGGCCGTGTCCGGGATGGACGCATAGAACAGGCCGGAACGCCAGTCATCGACCTTCACCACGACGATGATCATCAACTCGCCCTTGGTCTGCAGGTTGTCGATGTCGAAACTGAGCTGGGATTCCAGGATCCACGCATCGTGACCGTCGATGGTCATCGCCTCGTTGACCTGGTCGTCGCGGGTCACGACGGCGTCGCCGTAGAACGCACCGGTGACACACTTGGCCACGATTGAGGCGCCGGTGCCGGGATCGTAGAAGCCGTCGCCGATCCGCAGCTCAGCCAGCAGGATCGAGGCGACCCACGACTGGCCCGGGGAATAGTTCTCCTCGATCGTGACCGTCTGCTGGATCACGTCCCGCCCGAACGGGACCCGCTCATCGCCGTACGGGGCCCCCCACGGTGAGTCGAGACGGGGGATCGACAGCGGCCCGCCGTGGAGCCGTCCGTCGTTGGGATGGGACGGCGGTGACTGATAGAGGGTGGAAGCCGGCGGGCAGGGGCTGGAGGTCTCCTGCCCCGGTGGCAATGGATCAGAGCCGACCCGACCCGGACCGGCGATCCTCGGGACGACCAGCACCGCGATCACGATCACGGCCAGCACCCCGATGGCCAACAGGATCCAACCGGTCGAGCTCGACGTCTGGGACTGTTCCTGCGCAGCAAAGGAGGACGGGGCCATCTCCGGTGGGGGCGGTGCATCCGGGGTCGCTGACAACGTGGTCGACCATCGCTGCCCGTCCCAGTAGCGGTACATCCCGTCCTGATGGCCCGGATCGGGATACCACCCCGCAGTTCCTTCACTCATCGCAGCCATTCTAGGTGGCTCCCGGGCCTACCGATCACGGGTTCGCGGCGCCAGCTCAACCCGTGACCGGCGGTTGTTCACCGGCGTTCATCTGGTGTTCACGTTTCGACGCGTCGCCGGTCACATCTGGCCCCTACCGTCGTCGTCGACGGCGGGCACCAGCCCGCATGAACCGGGCAATCACGAGTTGCCAGATCCGATCAAGGAAGTCCAGACGTGTTGAAGAACCGCATGACAAAGCTTGCAGCGCTCGTCGCGCTGGGAACCCTGGGCCTGGCCGGCTGCTCGGCCGGCACCCCGGTCGAGCCCGGTGCCCCCTCCGACACCACCCCGGCCGGCGGCGGCGAGTCGACGGCCCCAGCCGCAGCAGGTGGCCTCGAGTGCCCCGGCGGCGAGCTCGTCGGCTCCGGTTCGTCGGCCCAGAAGTCGGCCCTGCAGACCATGATCAAGGCCTACACCGAGCAGTGTGGTGGCACCAAGATTGAATATGCCTCCCCGGGTTCTGGTGACGGCATCAAGTCCTTCATCGCCAAGCAGGTCGACTGGGCCGGGTCCGACTCGGCGCTGAAGACCGAGGCCAAGGACGGCGAGGACCAGTCCGAGGCCGAGCAGGCGGCCGAGCGTTGCGACGCACCCGCCTGGAACCTGCCGATGGTGGTCGGCCCGGTGGCCTTCGCCTACAACCTCGAGGGTGTCACCGACCTGAACCTGGATGCTGAGGTCATCTCCAAGATCTTCCTCGGCGAGATCACCAACTGGAACGACGAGGCCATCGCGGCGCTCAACGAGGGCACCACCCTGCCCGACCAGGCCATCTCGGTCTTCTTCCGCTCCAAGGAGTCGGGCACCACCGAGAACATGACCAAGTACCTGCAGGCTGCCTCCAACGGAGCCTGGACCGCTGAGCCGTCGAAGGCTTGGTCTGGCACCGTCGGTGAGGGCAAGGCCGAGACCGCCGATGTCGCCGATGCCGTGCAGGGCACTGCCGGTGGCTTCTCCTACATGGAATGGGGTGCGGCCCTCGAGCGGAGCCTCGGTGTGGCCAGCCTCGCGGGCGCGCAGCTGACCTCCGAGGGCGTCGGCTTGGCCGTGGACGCGGCCGAGATCGTCGGCACCGATGGCGACCTCAGCCTCAGCGTCAAGTACGACGGCCTGCCCGAGGGCGCCTACCCGGCCATCCTGGTCACCTATGAGATCGTCTGCTCCGAGGGGCTGGATGCTGGCAAGACCGCGCTGCTGAAGGACTTCCTGTCCTACTTCGCTGGCGAGGAGGGCCAGGGCCAGCTCGAGGCCATCGGCTATGCGCCGCTGCCGGAGGGCATGATCGCCAAGGTCCAGGACTCGATCGACAAGATCAAGTGAGCTGACTCGGTCCCGCCCGAGAGCAGACCACAGTCAACACCCCGTGCGAGGATGGCCTTTCACCCATCACGTCCCAGGTGAAAGGCCATCCCCGCGCATGTTGTACCTGCCAGGCAGAGGGAGTCGCATGTGTCACACATCGACACATCATCATCGACCGACGAGTTCGAGGACGCCAGGGTGAGTGAGGAGAACCCCACGGACGGTCCGCAGAGCCCGGACGATCCATCCACCGTCGGGGACCCCGGTGAGCGGGTGGGACTGGTCCGCACCACCGAGGCCACGCCCAAGCAGAGCCTGCTCGCCGGAGCCAGCATGGGTCGCGGCGGCGACATCGGCTTCATGTCGGCCTCCATCGTGTCCAGCACGGTGATTGTGTTGGTGGTCGTCTTCGTCGGCATCTTCCTGCTGGCGTTGGCTGTCCCGTCACTGCGGGCCAACAACTCCAGCTTCCTGTTCAGCAACGACTGGAACATGGCCGCCGAGGGTTTCGGGTTCGGCATCCTGGGCCTGCTGTGGACCACCGTGATCACCTCGATCATCGCCATGGTGATCGCGGTCCCGGTCGCCATCGGCATCGCCTTGCTGATCAGCCAGTACGTCCAGCCCCGGATCGGCAAGACGATCGGCTTCGTCGTCGACCTGCTCGCTGCGGTGCCGTCGGTCATCTTCGGCCTGTGGGGCATCACGACCTTCGCTCCGGCACTGCGACCGATCTCGGAGTTCCTCCAGACCTACCTCGGCTGGATCCCGCTGTTCAGCCCCAATCTGCCGGTGCCTGACGGATCGGCCTTCACCGCCGGTGTCGTCCTGGCCATGATGATCCTCCCGATCGTCACCTCCATCTCCCGTGATGTCTTCGCCCAGACGCCACGCGACGAGGTCGAAGCCGCTCTGGCCCTGGGCGCGACCAAGTGGGAGACGATCAGACTGGCCGTCCTCCCGTACGGACGTAGTGGGGTGATTGCCGCCGCGATGCTGGGTCTGGGCCGCGCCCTCGGTGAGACGATCGCGGTGATGATCATCTTGTCCAAGCCGCCGACAGCACCGATGACCATGGACAGCCTGTCGGTCTTCGCCGGTGGCGAAACCTTCGCCTCGACGATCGCCGCCAACGCGGGCGAGTTCGACTCGGCGCTCAAGACTGGCGCCTTCATCGCAGCCGGCCTGGTGCTGTTCATCGTGACCTTCGTGGTGAATGCGGCCGCCCGCATCATTGCTGAACGTGGAAAGGCCAAGGCATGAGCGCCGCCACCGCCACAACCACCAAGACCGACATCGACGATCTGCTGCTGGCCAAGCCGAAGGGGCGGCGCGCCTTCGTCGACAACCTGATGCGCGGCCTGGTTTGGGTAGCAGCTGCCCTCGCGCTGATCCCGCTGGTGTGGATCCTGCTGACCGTGATCATCAAGGGGGCACCGCTCACCGTGGCGGTCCCGCCGGACTACACCCAGATCTGCGTCGCCACCGCTGACTCCACCCGCGCCCCCACCTCGGCCTGTGGCGAACTGACCGGCACTCCGCCCGATGGCTACAAGTGGTATTGGGTGCCCGGCGGTCGCCATGACGCGGTCGGCACCACCTTCAACCCGTACGGGTCACAGACCACCTTCCCGACCGGTGAGGACGTACGGGTCCGTGCCGCCTCGTCCGACGGCAAGGCGTGGATCCTGCTGCCCTCGCTGCAGTGGTGGACCGAACCACTGGGATCGTCGGTCGACTTCTCCCCCCGCGGCGGTGCCCTCCAGGCCATCTACGGCTCGGTGGTCATCACCTTGTTGTGCACCGTCGTTGCGGTGCCGCTGGCCATGCTCGGGGCCATCTTCCTGGTCGAGTACGCCCGTGGCACACGTCTGGGTCGGGCGGTCTCCTTCTGCGTCGACATCCTCACCGGGATCCCCTCGATCGTGGCGGCCCTGTTCATCTATGCCCTCTTCGTCACGATTCTGGGTGGTCAACGCTCGGCCTTCGCCACTGCCATCGCCCTGGCCATGTTGATGTTGCCGACAGTGCTGCGCTCCACCGAGGAAATGCTCAAGCTGGTCCCCGACAGCCTGCGTGAAGCGTCCTATGCCCTCGGTGTGCCGCGGTGGAAGACGATCCTGTCGGTCGTGCTGCCCACCGCCCGCAGCGGCATCATCACCGGAGTCATCCTGGGCATCGCCCGGGTGATGGGTGAGACTGCGCCGTTGCTGATCCTGGTCGGCTATGCGACCAACATGTACTTCGATCCGTTCAACGGATCCATGGGCTCCCTGCCCACCATGATCAACGCCCACCGCACCACGGCGACCCAGTTCGCCGGGTACGACCGGGTCTGGGGCGCAGCATTCACGCTGATCCTGATCGTCATGCTGCTCAACCTGTTGGCTCGCGGGATCGCCCGGGCCGGCCGCCTGAAGGAGAAGTGAACCGTGGCCAAGCGCATCGATGTCGCCGACCTGAACATCTACTACGGCGGATTCCACGCGGTGAAGGATGTCTCGATGACGGTCCAGCCACGTAGCGTGACTGCCTTCATCGGTCCCTCCGGATGTGGCAAGTCGACTGTGTTGCGCACTCTGAACCGGATGCACGAGGTGATCCCCGGCGCTCGGGTCGAGGGCACTGTGGAACTGGACGGGGTCAACCTCTACGCCAAGAATGTCGACCCGGTCGCGGTCCGCCGCATGGTCGGGATGGTCTTCCAACGTCCCAATCCGTTCCCGTCGATGTCGATCTATGACAATGTCGTGGCTGGCCTGAAACTCAACGGGATCAGGAAGAAGTCGGTCCTCGACGAGGCCTGTGAGTCCGCACTCAAGGGGGCGAACCTGTGGAATGAGGTCAAGGATCGCTTGGACCGCGCCGGGACTGGCTTGTCCGGCGGGCAGCAACAGCGGCTGTGCATCGCCCGCGCGATCGCTGTCGAACCGCAGGTGCTGCTGATGGATGAACCCTGCTCGGCCCTGGACCCGATCTCCACGCTGGCCATCGAGGACCTGATCCACCAGCTCAAGGACCAGTTCACTGTCGTCATCGTCACCCACAACATGCAGCAGGCTGCCCGGGTCAGTGACCGGACCGCCTTCTTCAACCTGGCTGCCACCGGCAAGCCGGGGCAGCTGATCGAGCTGAACGACACCGACACGATCTTTGCCAACCCCACCGAGAAAGCGCCCGAGCGCTCCGTCACCGGCCGCCCCGGCCGCGCGCGCCGCATCGGGAATCGGCCGGTTCTGCCACTCGGCCATCTCCTCGATGACCTTGTCGGTGATCTTCGA
>CAMDZW010000064.1 GCA_945911015.1 uncultured Propionibacteriaceae bacterium | reverse complement strand
GAGCTCGAGGATCGGGAACAGGTCGGTGAGGTAGTCGCGCAGCACGTTGCCGGTCGCCGAGATGGTGTCCTCGCCGCGACGGATCCGCTCCAGCGAGACCTTGATCGCCTCGACCGGGGACTTGATCGAGATGTCCAGGCCGTCGGTGTCGTGGTCGGCCAGGTACTTCCCCACCTTCGCGATCAGATTGGCGTCGTGGGCCCGGTTGGCGTCCAGCCAGAAGATGACCGGGGTCTGCGAGGCGCGAGCCCGGGTGACGGCCAGCTTGACCCAGTCCTGGATCGGCGCGTCCTTGGTCTGGCAGGCGCGCCAGATGTCGCCAGCCTTGACCTGGTGTTCGAGCAGGACCTCACCGGCGGCATTGGTCACGCGGACCACCCCGGGCGAAGCGATCTCGAAGGTCTTGTCGTGGCTGCCGTACTCCTCGGCCTTCTGTGCCATCAGGCCGACATTGGGCACCGAACCCATGGTGGTCGGGTCGAAGGCCCCGTTGGCGCGGCAGTCGTCGATGACGACCTGGTAGATCCCGGCATAGCTGGAGTCCGGCAGCACCGCGAGGGTGTCGGCCTCCTCACCGTCGGGGCCCCACATGTGACCGGAGGTGCGGATCATGGCCGGCATCGAGGCGTCGACGATCACGTCGCTGGGGACGTGGAGGTTGGTGATGCCCTTGTCGGAGTTCACCATGGCCAACTCGGGCCCCTGGGCCAGACCGGCTTCGATCGCGGCCTTGATCTCGGCGCCGTTGGCCAGACCGTCGAGGCCGGCCAGGATGGAGCCAAGACCGTCGTTGGGGCTGAGGCCGGCGGCAGCGAGCTCGTCGCCGTACTTCTCGAACACCTCGGGCAGGAAGACGCGGACGGCGTGGCCGAAGATGATCGGGTCGGAGACCTTCATCATGGTGGCCTTCAGGTGCAGCGAGAACAGCACACCTTCGGACTGGGCGCGGGCGATCTGCTCGGCCAGGAAGGCATCGAGAGCGGCACCGTCCATGGCAGTGGCGTCGACGACCTCGCCGGCGAGGACCTTCAACCCGTCCTTCAGCACCGTCTCGGCGCCGTCGTCGCCGACATGGGTGATGGTCAGGGTGTCATCGGCTGGCAGTACGACGGACCGCTCGTTGCTGCGGAAGTCTCCGGCCGCCATGGTCGCGACATTGGTCTTCGACTCGGGGCTCCAGGCGCCCATCGAGTGCGGGTGGGCCTTGGCGTAGTTCTTGACCGAAGCAGGAGCCCGGCGATCGGAGTTGCCCTCACGCAGGACCGGGTTCACAGCGGACCCCTTGACCTTGTCATAGCGGGCACGGATGTCCGGATCACCGCCGTCCTCGGGATAGTCCGGCAGTGCAAAGCCTTGGGCCTGCAGCTCGGCGATGGCCGCCTTCAGCTGCGGCACCGACGCCGAGATGTTCGGCAGCTTGATGATGTTGGCCTCTGGTGTGGTGGCCAGTTCGCCGAGCTCAGCCAGCGCATCGGCCACCTGCTGCTCAGCCGGCAGCAGGTCGGCAAAGGCCGCCAGGATGCGCCCCGACAGGGAGATGTCGCGGGTCTCCACCTCGACACCAGCGGTGTTGGTGAACGCATCGATGATCGGAAGGAATGAGTAGGTCGCGAGCAGCGGTGCCTCGTCGGTGTGGGTGTAGATGATCTTGGCCATGGAAGGTCCCCTCGCCGTCGTTGTCTTGAGGTCAAGATATCTCATCGATCGCGGCGACCTCGTCCGCGGTCAGCTCGATCCGGATCGCTTCGGCATTGGAACGGATCCGTTCCGCTCGTACGGACTTGGGAATCACCACGAAGTTGTGTGCGGCATGCCAGGCAATGATCACCTCACCGGCCCCGACACCGTGGGCGGCCGCAATCCGGGTCAGGGTCGGGTCGTCGAGGTTGCTGCGTCGCAGACCGCTGAACCCCTCCAGCACCACGCCGCGGGCACGATGCCCGTCAACGATCACCGGATCGAAGTCGGCCGGGCTCCACCGGATCTGGTTCACCGCCGGCATCACACCGGTCTCGGAGGCCAGGACATCGAGTTGCGCCACGGTGTAGTTGCTCACCCCGATGGAGGTGACCAGACCCTCCTCGCGGGCGGCGATGAACTCCCGCCAGGTAGCGACCAGGGGATCGGAACGGTCCTCGCCACCGGGGGCGTGGACCAGCCACAGGTCGACCCGGTCCAGGCCGAGTGCGGCCAGGCTCTGGGTCAGCACCGCTCGTTCCTCTCCGACCCGGTCCGGCGGGAACTTCGTCGTCACGAAGATCTCGTCCCGGTCCAAGGCGGTCGCGGTCAGCGCCCGGCCTATGCCTGGCTCATTGCGGTAACGGGTGGCCGTGTCGATGTGGCGGTAGCCCACCTCGAGCGCGGTCGCGGTGACAGTTTCGACCTGGTCGTCGGGGATCTGCCAGGTGCCCAGTCCGAGCAGCGGGACGTGATGGCCGTCATTGAGTGGCAGGGCCGGTTCGGCAAAGGTCATGTCGTCGATGCTGCCATGTCGTGGGCGGGGTCGCTACGATCCCTGCATGTCGTCCCCCGACCGCGTGGTCATCGAGCAGGCTGCGCGGTCCCGCGACCTCTCCCTCGATCTCGTACGAGTGATCTGCCTGTTGGGCGTGGTCATGGCCCATGTCTGCTTCGTCGCGATCAGGTCCACCCCCGACGGTGGTATGCAGAACTGGACCCCGCCACAGGAGCTGTGGTTCTTCGCTGCGGGCACGTGGGTGATCCAGCCGATGCCGCTGTTCTTCGTGATCGGCGGCTGTGTCGGGGCCCTGGCCTGGCGCAAGGCTGAAAGGCGTGGCCAGGATGCTTGGTGCTTTGCCCGGGTGCGACTGATCCGTTTTGCCCAGCCGGCGGCCGGACTGTTCGTCCTTCTCGGTCTGGGCTTCGGAGTGTGTGTGCTGGCCGGGATGCCGCTCGACCTGGCCCATTCGGCGGCCTTCGGAATTGGCAACCCGATCTGGTTCATGGGTGCCTACCTGCTCTGCCAGACGATGCTGCCGCTGATGGTCCGTGCCCACCGCGCCCGCCCGGTGCTGACCCTGGTGGTGCTCGCCGGCGCAGCCGTGGTGGTCGATCTGATCCGGATCTGGAGCGGCGTCGACGCCGTCGGGCTGGCCAACTACCTGTTCGTGTGGCCGTTCGCCCAGCAGCTCGGTATCGCTCTGGCCGAGGGCCACTGGGCGCTCAACCGTGAGCGAATCACTGCGGCGCGGACCCGACCCTGGTTGGTGCTCGGCTGGCTGGCTGCGACCGTGGTGACCGGGCTGGGGGCGAGCATGGCTCCGTACGGTGCCGATCTGTTGCGCAACCAGATACCACCGACCGCGCCGATCCTGTCGCTGGCACTGGCACACACCTGCCTGTTCCTGCTGGTCCGGCCGCTGCTGCTGAAACTGGTCCGGCGGCGCTGGGTGCAGGCGATCATGCTGCTCATCGGCACCCGGGCGATGACGATCTACCTCTGGCATGTGGTCGTGGTGATCGGGATCGCGGCACTGTTCTTCTTCATCCCGGGACTGCCGCAGGCGCCGAGTCCGGGGTGGTGGTTGAGTCGGATCCCGGTCTTCCTCGTGGCGGTGGCGGCCGTATGTGTCATCAGTGTCCCGCTGTCTCGGTTGGAACGGGTCGCTGCGCCCACCACTGACACGGATTCGTCCGGCTCGAGGGTCGTGACCGTCCTGGCCGGGATGCTCGCGGTGGCACCGGCCTTCCTGACCACCGTGCCGAACGGTGAGGGCGGCGCGATCGGGCTCAACCTGTGGACCCTGCTCGGCAGTGCGGTCGTGCTGGTCGCAGCGGTGGTCCTGCTGCGCCGGGGGCGATAGCGCATGAGCACCTGAGGGGTGAGGGGAGCATCACCTACGTTGTCCCACTACCAGTGTTAGTACTACGGTCTGTAGTAACAGTTCGAGAGCACCTCGGACTCGCACCCCGAAGGGACACGACCATGAGTGCCACATCCGTCGCGACAGCCACGCAGGTTCGGGGCGGGACCACCGCTCGCACCATCCGCACCCAGGAGGACGTCATCACCTCGGGTGGAGCCCGGATCGCCCTCGCCGTGGCCCGGATCTTCATCGGCTTCACCTTCCTCTGGCCCGCCCTGGACAAGACCTTCGGCCTCGGCTTCTCCACCCCGGCCGAACGAGCCTGGATCAACGGCGGCGCCCCGGCCCAGGGCTATCTGGGCAATGTCGAAGGCCCCTTCGCCGGTTTCTTCCAGCTGTTCAACAACGGTTTTGGTGACGTGATGTTCATGATCGGTCTGTACGGCATCGGCATCGCCATGATCGCCGGCGCCGGTCTGCGGATCGCTGCCGTGGCCGGCACCATCTTGATGGCTCTGATGTATCTGGCTGCGATCCCGCTGATCACCGGCGGCACGAACCCGATCATCGACTCGCACTGTCTCGAAGCCATCCTCCTGATCGTCGCTGCGGTGACCCTGAGCGGGGATACTGGGGGAGTCGGCCGACTCTGGGCCCGCATCATCGGCAAGCACACGTGGCTCCGTTGAGGTCCACGGCTCGCTGAGCGACGAACACCACCCCCGCCGACTTCGGTCCGCGGGGGTGGTGTGCTGCCGACGATCGGTCAGGTCAGCACATCCCGGTGTGGGCCAGCCCACCTCCGCAGGCACGCTGTCCCACACGACGATGTGCTGGCCTGCGCTTGGGGTCAGAAGTGGTCGAGGATCCGCACCGGGCGGCGCGGGACCATCGCCTCCAGAGCTGCATCGTGATCGGTCGGGCCTTGCAGCAGTCCCGCACTGCGCAACTCGACCACCCCGGCCGCACCGGACCACCACACGGCCAACCCACCCGGGGTGAAACTCGGATCGCCGTCACCCGGCGCAGCTCCGGTCCGCTCGGCCTGTACCCCGTCGGCACCCGCCGACACCGCGTACCGTCCCGGCACCGAGGGCAGGCCATGACGACCCCGTACGGAGAAGGTGAAGTCAGCGGTCGCAGGGCAGGGGGGCAGCAAGCCCAGCGCAGCGGCCGGATCGAGGATGCCCAACTGGTACGAGGAGGTCTGGATCCGCTCGGTGCGGCCATCGCGGCGGAACCAACCGGTGGGTTCGGGGCCGGATGAGCGGATCCGGGTCCGGTCGGCGACGGTGGCAAAACTGCCGATGGTCCGGGCCAGCGCCACGGTGGCCTCGGCCGACTGTCCGATCAGGTCCAGCACCTCGAGCTCGGCACCAGCACCGAAACCGGTGCCGCGACGCCAGGAACAGTAGCCGACGACCTCGCCGTCGACCTCGGCCAGGAAGATCGACGACACCCCGGCGAAGAGCTCGGCGTCGTTGGCCGGGAAGGACACTCCGCGTCGCGACAGCGGGCCGTTCTGCTGCCGCCCCCACTGGTCGTAGCAGCAGCGCACCCGCTCGGCATCGTCGACCGAGGCGCGACGCACCCGCACCCGGTCGCCGCCCAACTCAGCGGTCCCGGGGCCAGCAGGTCCCGTGGTTGCGGCAAGATCGCTGGTCGCCACGATCGCCTCGTACTCATCAGTGATCGACTCGTAGCCGAAGCCTCGATAGATCCCGGTGGCGGTGGGGAAGAGCCCGGACACGACCGCTCCGTCGCCGGCGGCCAGCTCGAGCGCGGCGGGCATCAGGTCTCGGATCAGACCGCGGCCGCGATGCTCAGCTGCAACGGTGACGCTGCCGATACCGCCGGTGGGGACGAGCGTGCCGTGGAAGTGGCTGTCATAGGAACGAATCGTCACCTTGGCTGCCAGCTGCCCGTCGATGAAGGCACCCAGATATCGGGCGCCCGGAGCAGCGCTGGCGGCAGGGTTGGGGGCACGACCGAAGGCCTCCGCACTCAGCTGTTCACCAGCGGCAATGTCGTCGGGGTCGAGCTCACGGATCACGGCCATGAACTGACAGTACTGTGAGGCCCATGGCCACCCTGACTCGGACCGAGGCGAGCACCCGTGCCGCCCTGATCACCGTCATCGACACGACCCTGGACCTGGATCTGACCGGTCCGGACGACACCTTCGGCTCTGCCAGCGTGCTCACCATCGATGTTGCAGAGCCCGGCGGGGCAACCTTCCTGGACATCAAGGCCGTCTCGGTCCAGTCGGTCACCGTCGACGGCGCCCCCGTTGACCTGGCGGGCTGGGCGGACGGCCGGCTCGATCTCGAGCTCACCCCGGGCCGGCACGAGATCCGCACCCAGACGACGATGCGCTACGGCACTGACGGCGAGGGCCTGCACTGCCACACCACACCTGAGGGGGAGCGCTATCTGTACGCGATGTCCTTCCTGGACCAGGCCCCGGCCTGGTTCGCCTGCTTCGACCAACCGGACCTGAAATCCCCCTACACCCTGGTCGTGCGGGCGCCCCGGACCTGGCTGGTGCGGGGCAACGGTCGCGCCGCCGAGCTGTCCACCTCAGGTGAGGTGACCACCTGGTTGCTCAGCCAGCACATGCCACTGTCGACCTACTTCGTCACCCTCGTCGCCGGTCCCTATGCCGAGGTCCGCGACCACCACGACGGGATCGACCTGGCCCTCCTGGTCCGCGCGGACCTGGCCAACGAACTCGCCGAACAGTCCGGCGAGATCTTTGCCGTCACCAAAGCCTGCTTCGACGGCTACCACGAGCTCTTCGGCCACCGTTACCCCTTCGGTGACTACGTGCAGGCGTTCGTCCCAGACTTCAACGCCGGCGCCATGGAGAACCCCGGCTGTGTCACCTTCCGTGACCAGTTCATCCACCGGGGGCGTGCCACCCACGAAGAGCTC
>CAMDZW010000063.1 GCA_945911015.1 uncultured Propionibacteriaceae bacterium | reverse complement strand
CCCGGTGCCGGTGCGCGCCGAGACGAAGGCTGCCTCCGGATGGGCGGTCCGCAAGGTGGTGAGCCGTTCCTGGTCGGCCAGGTCAATCTTGTTGAAAACAATCAGTTCGGGGATGCCGCCAGCGTCGATGTCGTTGAGGACGGTCCGCACGGCCGCGATCTGGCCGGCCGGGTCGGGATCGGCGGCGTCGACCACATGCACCAGCAAGTCAGCCAGCACCGACTCCTCCAGGGTGGAGGCGAAGGATTCGACCAGGTCATGGGGCAGGTGCCGGACGAACCCGACGGTGTCGGTGAGGGTGAACACCCGGCCGTCGCTGGTCTCGGTGCGTCGGGTGGTCGGGTCCAGCGTGGCAAAGAGCGCATTCTCGACCAGCACGCCAGCCCCGGTCAGCCGGTTTAGCAGGGAGGACTTGCCGGCATTGGTGTAGCCGACGATGGCGACCGAGGGGATCTGGTGACGTTGCCGTTCGGCTCGTTTGGTGGCCCGGGTGACGTCGAGAGCACGCAGCTCGGCCTTGAGTTTGGCGATCCGCGAGTGGATCCGGCGGCGATCGGTCTCGAGTTTGGTCTCACCGGGACCTCGGCCACCCATGCCGGCACCTCCGGCGGCCTGGCCGCCGGCCTGCCGGGACAGGTTTCCACCCCACCCGCGAAGTCGCTGCTTGAGGTACTGCAATTGGGCCAGTTCGACCTGGGCCTTGCCCTCGGAGCTCTTGGCATGTTGGGCGAAGATGTCCAGGATCAGCATGGTCCGGTCGATGACCTTGACCTTGACCCGATCCTCCAGGTTGCGCAGCTGGGCCGGCGACAACTCGCCGTCACAGATGACGGTGTCGGCGCCGGTGGCGATGACCATGTCCCGCAGTTCGATCACCTTTCCGCTGCCGATGTAGGTGGCGGCGTCGGGATGGCTGCGTTTTTGCATCACGCCGTCGAGCACGACCGAACCAGCGGTCTCGGCGAGGAGTTTCAGCTCAGCAATCGAGTTTTCGGCATCGACCTGACTTCCGGTGGTCCACACGCTGACCAGGACGACCTGTTCGAGCAGCAGCTGGCGGTATTCGACCTCAGCGATGTCAGTGAGCTCGGTCGACATCCCCGCAACCCGGCGAAGGGCATGACGGTCGGCGAGATCGAGCTGGTCACCGTCACGGTCGCTGTCATCGGTGAACTGTGGTGTGGTCATATGCAGACAAGGATGACACGTGCGGGCCAGTTGGCCAACAGGTTATCGGTCCCACCTCAGTCGGGCAGGTGGATCTTGCCGTGGACGGTGATCTCGGCAGGCCCGGTCAGCCAGGCCTCCCGCCCGTCCGCGGTCAACGGTCCGAGCTCCACCTCGACCAGCCCACCGGGGACCTCCACCAGCCGCCGATGGGAGTCGGGGTGCTCGCGTCCGAGCACCGCCGCGGCGGCAACAGTCCCCGTACCGCAGGAGAGTGTCTCGCCCACACCGCGTTCGTGGACCCTCATCCGGATCCGGTCCTGCTCCGACACCACGAACTCGACATTCACCCCATCGGGAAAGTCCGCGGCACGCACCTCCGGAGCTCGGGAGAGATCCAGGCCGGCCAGATCATCGACCTGCACCACGGCATGGGTCGTGCCCACCTGGGCGGCCGTCGCGGCGAACTCCTGTCCGGTCACGGTCACCGGCACCGTCGCCGAGACGTGAACCGTCCCCATCCCGACCCGGATCTGGTCCCGGGAGGTGATCTCGATGTGTTTGACCCCGTCGCGGGTGCCGATGTCGAAGACCGGACCCGACACCAGGTCCTGCTCGGCCAGATAACGCGCAAAGACCCGTGCCCCGTTGCCACACATCTGCGCCAGCGACCCGTCGGCATTGCGGTAGTCCATGAACCACAGGTCCGGATCGCCGTCCCAGCCGTCGATCTCCCGCGCCCGGACCACCCGCAACAGGCCGTCCCCGCCGACGCTGCGGTGCCGATCGCACAACCACACCACCTCGTCCGCGGACGGGTCGGACATCGTGTGCCGATCGAGCAGGATGACGAAGTCATTGCCGGTGCCATGTCCCTTGGCGAAACTCCAGATGCGCACGAGGTCAGTGTCCCACTCGTACGGCCTCGACCACGAGCCGGGCAAGCTCGGACCTCCGCGCATCGAGCCACTGGATCCGGTCATCGCGGCGATACCAGCCGTACTGCTTGCGGGCGAACCGACGGGTCGCCACGACCGTACGGCGTCGGGCCTCGGCCTCGTCGTGCTCGCCGGCGAAATGGTCGAGGAGCTGTCGGTAGCCGATCGCCCGCGAGGCAGTGGGGGCCTCGGCCAGACCGTGGGCGAGCAACCCGCGGACCTCGTCGACCAACCCGTCGGCCCACATTTGGTCGACCCGCTGCTCGATCCGCTCGTCGAGCCAGTCGCGGGGCGCGTCGAGGCCGAATTCGACGACACCGTCCAAGGCATGGACGGTGTCAGGCAGCTGCGCCCGGAAGCCATCGCCGGTGAGGGCGACCACCTCCAATGCCCGGACCGTTCGTCGACCGTTCCCCGGTTCGATCCGGGCAGCGGCCGAGGGATCCTTGGCCTGCAACTCGGCATGGAGGGCCAAGGGCCCGATGCGGTCGAGTCGTGCCTCGAATCGGCTCCGGACCTCGGGGTCGGTCGGTTGGAAGGTGAACTCGTCGATCACCGCTCGGGTGTAGAGCGCCGAACCGCCGACGAGGACCGGAATCACCCCACGGGAGCGACAATCGGCAATCGCGGTCCTGGCCCAGCCCTGGAACTCGGCCACCGTGGCCGGCCACCCGATGTCGACCATATCGACCAGATGGTGACGCACCCGGGCCAGGTCGGCCCGGCTCGGCTTCGCGGTGCCGATGTCCATCCCGCGATAGACCAGCATCGAGTCGAGGTTGACCAGCTCTGCCGGGGCGCCGACGGCGGTCAGTGTTTCGGCCACCTCGATCGCCAGGCCGGACTTGCCGACCGCGGTCGGGCCGATGAGCACCGGCACCGGGAGGACATCAGGGGAGGTCACTCGCACCATTGTGCCGGGTGGATTGCTGGTCAAGACGGTCGGCCACGACCTCGGCGAGCTTGTCCCGTTCGATCTTGAACTCACGATCACGTTGGGCACTGGCCACCATCCGCTGCTTCGCCCTGTCCAGGCCGGTGTCGAGCTCCTTCAGCGCACGGGTCCGCAGCAGATCGGATTCGCCCGGGCGGTGGAGCCACCAGGCACGTGCCACCAGACCGCCGCTGGCCAGCGCCGCTGGGATCAGCCACCACTGCAGTCCCCCGGCGGGGATGCACCCCAGGATCGCCACCACCATCACCACGATTGCCCCGATCAGCAGGGGCAGGTTCCACCCGGGCCGGGCATAACGTTCTTCCACGGACTGACGGGCGAGGCGCTCCTGGGAGGCCACCGCGCCGTCGGCCGAGACCTCGACCGTGCCGCCGGGTGTGCGGACCGAGGTGGTCGACTCGCTGAGCTCCATCGGCTCCATCGCCTCGCGAATCCGGGGTTCGATGTGGGGCAGGATCCAGCTGAACAGTTCGCGGTGCGCGGTCGTGCCCGGGTCGAGCCGGGAGAACGACTCACGTACGATCTCGTCGACCGGGTGCGACGGCATCTCCCACCGCGGCACCTCCGCGGCGTTGTCGGGGTGTTCGATGGTGCGGCGCAACACCGTGGCCCGGTGGATCAGGTCCCGTTCCAGCGGTGAGCCCTCCTCGATGATCCGACCCACCAGATCCTCGATCACCGCGATGCTGTCCACCCCTTGCTCGGCCTCGGTGGCCGCGATCGGGCTGTAGCCGGCCACCGAGATCGGATTGGCCCCCTCGGTCGACCCCTCGAGTTCCAGCACCGGCGTGGTGTGGAACTCGACCCACCGCAGCAGCTTGGTCTCGCTGCTCCCGGCCTCTCGGGTCAACCATTGTGACCAGTCACTGGACTCCGAGCGGGCCAGGTTGGCACGGATCGTGTCGCCGAGCGCAACGATCGCCTCCTCGCCGAAGTGCCCGTCGAGGGTGGCGTCGAAGAGTGCCCGCTGCTCCCCGGTGAAGCCGCCGTCAGTGGTCAGCAGGGAAGGGATCTGCTCGCCGATGTCAGCGCCATGGCCGAGCAGGCACAGCGCGAGCGCCTCGAAGATGCGCGCCTCGGGACTGGCCAGCCCGACACCCGAGGGCGAGGTGCCAAAGGCGGGAGGCGGGCCAAAGGTGGAAGACGGGCCAAAGGTGGAAGACGGGCCCTCCTCGAGGTCCGGGGTGGGCACCTTTCCCCGTACGACAGTGATCACGCGGTTCATTGCGGTGGCGAGCCAGTGGCCCGCTTGGCCCTCGGCGAGCGGTGGCGGGGTGCCATTGGCCTTCAGGATCGCGATGGCATCACGAGCCTGACGCCGCACCGTGGCGCTGCTGGGCATGTTGGACAGTTCCTCGCGGACATCGCCCAGCTCGACATAGGCGTCGAAGGCCCTGGCCAGCGCACTGATCCGTCGTTCCAGGCTTCCCGTCACCTGGTTGAGTTGGCTGCGCAGCCGTGCGGTGGATCGGGAGTTCCGGGCCGCGATCGCAGCCTGGGCCTCGATGCCCTCGCGCAGCATTTTGTCGCGGCCGTAGTCGCTCGTCCAATACCAGTTCGACATGTCGGGCATTCTTCACCATGACCGGTCCGGTGGTGAAGGTCTCAGGTGCGTGGGGCCCCCAACGACGGCATGCCCAGGCTGACCTGCGGTCGGTTGTCGGGCGTGGCCTGACGCGCCTGCCAGGCATCTCCGCCGCGGGTGCGGCGCAGCTCGAAGATCCCACCATCGGCATTGAGATGATGGGGTGCGGCATGGGTGACCACGGTGTGGGCGATGTCGCCGGGGCGGGGCCGCAGTTGCGGATCCTCGGGCACCGCGACGTGGATCAGCCGGTTGTCCCGGGCGCGACCGCTCATCCGGTTCGTCTCGGCGTCCTTGCGGCCTTCACCGGAGGCGAACATGACCTCGACCTCACGGCCCTCGAGCTCCCGGTTGCCCTCCCAAGCCTGACGGTTGACCAACGCGACGAGTCGTTCGTACCGTTCCTGGACGATGGCCTTGGGGACCTGGTCGGTCATGGTTGCTGCCGGGGTGCCGGGCCGGGTCGAGTACTGGAAGGTGAACGCTGAGGAGTAGCGGGCCTGTTCGGTCACCGCGAGCGTAGCAGCGAAGTCCTCCTCGGTCTCCCCGGGGAAGCCGACGATGATGTCAGTGGTGATCGCTGCATCAGGCATCGCCTGCCGCACCCGATCAATGATCCCCAGATAGCGTTCGGCCCGGTAGGAGCGACGCATCGCCTTCAGGATCCGGTCCGACCCCGACTGCAGCGGCATGTGCAACTGGGGCATGACATTGGGGGTCTCGGCCATCGCTTCGATGACGTCATCGGTGAAGTCCTTGGGGTGCGGTGAGGTGAACCGGACCCGCTCCAGGCCCTCGATCTGGCCACAGGCGCGGAGCAGTTTGGCGAAGGCCTGTCGGTCACCGAACCGTTCGGTGCCCTCGAAGTCCACAAAGCCAGTGCCGTACGCGTTGACGTTCTGTCCCAGCAGAGTGATCTCCTGGACACCCCCGGCGACCAGGGTCTCGATCTCGCGCAGGATGTCCCCGGGGCGGCGATCGACCTCGCGCCCCCGTAGGGCCGGGACGATGCAGAAGGTGCAGGTGTTGTTGCAGCCGACCGAGATCGACACCCACGCCGAATAGGGCGAGTCCCGCCGGGTCGGCAGGGTCGAGGGGAAGTGCTGCAGGGCTTCGGCGATCTCGACCTGGGCCTGCTCGGCGATCCGGGCCCGCTCCAGCAGCACCGGCAGGGAACCGATGTTGTGCGTGCCGAAGACAACGTCGACCCACGGAGCTCGGTCGACGATCGTGGAGGTGTCCTTCTGGGCCAGGCAGCCACCGACCGCGATTTGCATCCCCGGGCGGGCGTTCTTCACCGGCAGCAGATGTCCGAGACTGCCGTACAGCTTGTTGTCGGCGTTCTCCCGCACCGCGCAGGTGTTGAACACGACCACATCGGCGGCGCCGTCCTCCTCCCCGTCGGCGCGGACATAGCCGGCGCTTTCCAGGAGTCCGGCCAGACGCTCGGAGTCGTGGACGTTCATCTGACAGCCATGAGTCCGGATCTGGTAGGTCCGAGGGCTGGTGTGCGTGGAAGTGGACATGACGCTGGGCACTTTACCGTCTCACCTTCAGAACAACCGATTCCGCCGCGACAGTGGGCCGCCTACCGTCGACCGCATGAACAGCCTGTCCCCGATGTTCCCCACCGGTGAGCAGTACCCCATCTCCGCGGCCGGCCATACCGCGGTCATCTGTGAGGTCGGCGCGACCCTGCGGATGCTGCAACTCGACGGCGTCGACCTGATCAAAGGGTTCGGCGCGGAGGACCGGGTGACGATGTCACGAGGCCAACAACTGCTGCCCTGGCCGAACCGGATCCGCGACGGACGCTGGACCTGGCTGGGTGAACAGCAGCAGCTCCCCCTCACCGAGGTGCCGCGCAGCACCGCCCTCCATGGGCTGGTGCGGTGGATGCCGTGGGAGCTGGTCGACCACCGCGAGGACCAGGTCACCCAGCGGGTGGTGCTACGACCGCAGGACGGGTGGCCGGCGACCATGGAGGCGCTCCTCACCCATCGGGTGGATGCTGACGGGCTGACCGTGGAGTTGTCAGTGGTCAATCCCTGTGCCGAGCCACTCCCCTTCGGCTACGGGGCCCACCCCTATCTGACGGCAGGCGAAGCAGACGTCAACGACCTGGTCGTCACTGTGCCGGCCACCCAAGAGCTCCTGGTGGATCCGGACCGGCTGTTGCCAGGGTCGATCGCCCCGCTCACCGCGGAACGCGACCTACGGGTCGGCCGGCCCCTCGACGGGCTGGAGCTCGACACCGCCTTCACCGAGCTGGAGACGGTCGACAAACGGTGGACGGTCACCCTGCGGCACGGAGAACGGACCACCCAGCTGTGGGCCGACGACGTCTTCGGCTGGTTGCAGGTCTTCACCGGCGGCGGCAAGGTCGACGGTGGCATCGCGGTCGAACCCATGACCTGCGG
>CAMDZW010000062.1 GCA_945911015.1 uncultured Propionibacteriaceae bacterium | reverse complement strand
GGACTACATCACCGGCCGCTTCGGCTGAACCTCACCCTCGCCCCCACCGGTCACCGAACCGGTGCATGCCACCACTCGTGGGCCAGCGCAGTGCCGTCGGCGTCCAGATGGGCCACGACCAACTCGGCGGTGCGGAACTTGTGGTGCTCGATCCCGAGGACGTCCAGGGCCACCGGCAGCGTCGGGCGGTGACCACAGATCACTGACGGGACCGCTGACCGTACGGTGTCGTCGGCGATGGTCCGCCACCTGGCCCGGTGGTCGTCGGGAGCGTCCTTGGCTGCGTCCTCGGTCAGCTCGGGCCACAGTTCGGCATGGACGCCTGCGGCTTCGACATGCGGGACGACGGTCTGCACACACCGCGCCCACGGTGAGCTGTGGATCGCCGCAATCCCATAGGCAGCGAGGATCTGGGCGACACGACGCGACTGGCGGCGACCGTACCCGGTGATGGGTCGGGTCGTTTCGCCGTCGGACCAGTCACCGCGCTTGACTGCCTTGGCATGACGCAGCACGACCACGGCCGTGGTGGCCGGCAGGGCGAGTGCCTGACGCAGCACGACCCGGTCCTGTTCGTGGGTCAACTGCTCCATGGCCACAGCGGCCGGAAACCATTGCACAGCAGAGATCTCGTGATCGGCCGGACGGGGCGCGACCGTCACCGCGCGGCCGACCCACCAGTCAATGATCTTCGGCCGTCCCGAGACCCGGTAGTGGGTCCGGTCAAGCGGGCTGGACAGCGCGATCCGGCAGCCGGTCTCCTCCTCGACCTCGCGGACCGCAGCCTCACAGGCGAGTTCGTCGCCTTCGAGCTTTCCCTTGGGTAGGGTCCAGTCCCGGTAGCGTTCCCGATGGACCATCAGGACCTCGTCACCGTCGGCACCGGGGCGCAGCACGACCGCGCCAGCAGCCTTGATCGGCATCAGTTTTCTTCCACCGACTGGCGGAAGGTCTCGTCCCGGTCGCGGCGGGCGAGGTGTTCGATCAGCAGCTCCTGGATGTCGACCAGGGGCTCACCGTTCTCGTCGCGCAGGCAGGCTTCCCAGTCGCCGTCGCCGTCCAGGTGCCAAGCGGCCGTCCCCGGATCGAAGGCAGTGTCGAACAGCCACCCGATCTGGGCGATGTGGCGCTGATTGGTGATCGAGGCCAGCACTTCGATGCGCCGATCGAGGTTGCGGTGCATCATGTCGGCCGAGCCGATGCCGACACTGGGCGTCCCGCCGTTGGCGAACCAGAACAGACGTGAATGTTCCAGGAAGCGGCCCAGCACCGAGATCACCCGGATGTTCTCGCTCAGCCCGGGCACACCGGGACGCAAGGAGCAGATGCCCCGCACCCACAGGTCGATCGGCACCCCGGCCTGCGAGGCCTCGTAGAGCGCGTCGATGACGGCCTCGTCGACGATGGAGTTGAGCTTCATCCGGATGTGCGCTGGACGGCCGTTCGCGTGGTGGCCGATCTCGCCCCGAATCAGATCGAGCAAGCCGTTGCGGATCCCGTACGGAGAGACAAGAATCCGCCGGTACTCGCGTTCAGCGGTCATCCCCGACATCCGGTTGAACAGCCGCGCCACGTCCTCGGTGACCACCGGGTTGGAGGTCAGAACTCCCATGTCCTCATAGGTTCTGGCCGTCTTGGGGTTGTAGTTTCCGGTGCCCACATGAACATAGCGGCGCAATCCCTCCGGTTCCTCCCGGACCACCAGGGCCAACTTGGAGTGCACCTTCAACCCGACGATGCCGTAGACGACATGGCAGCCGGCCTCCTCCAGCTTGCGTGCCCAGGCGATGTTGGCCTGTTCGTCGAAGCGTGCCTTGATCTCCACGATCACCAGCACCTGCTTGCCGGCCTCGGCGGCATCGACCAGGGCATCGACGATGGGGGAGTCGCCGGAGGTGCGGTAGAGGGTCTGCTTGATGGCCAACACATGCGGATCGGCAGCGGCCTGTTCGATGAACCGCTGCACGCTGGTGGCGAAGGAGTCGTACGGATGGTGCAACAGCACATCGCGTTGTTTCAACGCGGCAAACAGATCTGCAGGCTGGGAGGTCTCGATCTCGGCCAGATCAGGATGGGTGACCGGCAGGAAGGTCGGGTACTGCAGTTCGGGCCGGTTGAGATCGGCGACCGAGTAGAGCCCGCGCAGGTCGAGCGGTCCGGGGAGTCGGAAGACCTCACGTTCGGTGATGTCGAGCTCATCGGTGAGGACCGACAACATGGCATCGTCCATGTCCTCCTCGACCTCGAGCCGCACCGGGGGCCGACCGACCTTGCGGCGCAGCAGTTCCTTCTCCAACGCAAAAAGCAGGTTCTCGGCGTCGTCCTCCTCGACCTCGACGTCCTCGTTGCGGGTGACCCGGAAGATGTGGTGGCTGATCACCTGCATCCCGGAGAAGACCTGGTCGAGGTGGTGGGCGATCACCTCCTCCAGCGGGACGAACCGGCCTTCGCTCAACGGCACGAACCGCGGGAGCACCGTCGGCACCTTCACCCGGGCGAACTGTCGTGCCCCGGTCTGGGGGTTCTTCACCATCACGGCCAGGTTGATCGACAGGCCGGAGATGTAGGGGAACGGGTGGGACGGGTCGACCGCGAGCGGGGTCAGCACCGGGAAGATCCGATCGGTGAACAGCTGGTCCATCTGGGCCCGCTCCGCATCGGTCAGCTCGGGATAGTTCAACAAGGCGATGCCGTGTTCGGCCAGTGCGGGCCGGATCTGGTCGTGGAACAGCTGGGCATGGTCATGGGCCAGCTCGTGGGTGCGTTCCAGGATCTGTCGGTGGACCAGCTGCGGCATCCGACCGTTGACGCCCCGTACCGCCACACCGGCGGTGATGCGGCGCTTCAGGCCGGCGACCCGCACCATGTAGAACTCATCCAGGTTGGAGGCGAAGATGGCCAGGTAGCGGGCCCGCTCCAACAGCGGCAAGCTCTCGTCCCGGGCCAGGTCGAGCACCCGGTTGTTGAAGTTGAGCCAGCTCAGTTCCCGGTCCAGATAGCGACTGTCGGGCTGGACCCAGGACGAGGTCAGTTCTGCGGTGGTCTCGGACATCAGTCCTCCTTGCCGGGATGGGCATACATCACGTCGGTGGCAGCTGTGATGAAGCCAGCGCGACGGTAGAGCGTGAGCGCTGGATGGTTGTCACCCTCGACATAGAGCTCGACGGTGTCGACGCCGAGCCCGGCCAGATGGGCAAGTCCGGCCTCCAACAGCACACCGCCGAGCCCGCGGCCGGCGGCTTCCGGGGCGACGGCGAGCACATAGACCTCGCCGACGCTCGATGACGGTTCGTGCTTGGTCCAGTGGAAACCGAGCAGCCGGTCAGGATCGTCCGCGTCGACGGCCAACAGGAATCCGGCCGGGTCGAACCACGGCTCGTCGATCCGGGCCCGCAGATCGGCCAAGGTCATCCGGCCCTGTTCGGGATGGGTGGCGAAGGCAGCGGCGTTGAGCGCCAACCACGCCTGATCGTCATGCCCGGGGACGAACGGCCGGATCACCGCCTCACTCGCCGGTCCTGGTGACCGGCCCTGGGGATCGTCGGCAGAGGCTGCCAGAGGGCGGGCCAGTTTGAGCAGTTCCCGCACCCGGACCAGCCCGAGCCGCTCGGCCAGGTGCTGTGCGGCCGGCAGATCGGCGAAGGCCCACCAGCCACGGATCTCGACCCCGGTTTGTTCGGCGAGCATCAACAAGGCGTGGGCCAGCCGGGCACCCAGACCGAGCCTTCGTCGTACCGGATCAATCAGTAGTTGGGCGGTCCGGTCGCAGAGGGTGCCGTAGCCGACGATCTGGTCGTCGGCGAGCACCATCACATGGTGCCCCTCGCGGTCGAGCCCGAGCAGCGCATCCTCGTTGAAAGCGCTGACCCCGTCCTCGGCCCGGCCACGAGCGGCCAACTCGCGGACCGCCTCCTGGTGCTCAGGGGGCAGCAGACCGACGGGACGGATCGAGATGGTGGGCATGGGCGTCAGCCTACGACGACTAGAGTTGCCCGGTGGTGGCACACCGGTCCACCTGCTCACTGCTGCAACGATCACCGGCCAGGAGGCCTCCATGGCACAGCGTCCCTCCGCGACGGCGGAGATGTCGGCCGCGCGGCTCGGCGCACTGCTGTCGGCCGCTGCCGTGGTCGTCGCCGTGGTCGCCGCCCTCTTCAGCCCGGCCCTGTGGCCCTGGCTCGCGGTCGTCGCGGCGGCACTCGTCTTCGTCGTCGCTGCCTTCCAGACCGGCAGCTGGCGACGTGTCTCCGCCGACCCCGAGATCGCCACCGGACGCCGCGCGAAGCTCTCGTTCTGGCTGCATGTGGTGTCGTGGGTTGCCGTGCTGGTGGGGATGTACGCCTTGATGACCGTCCTGGTCGCCTCCGGGTTCAGCGACGGCCGCTGGGTCCTGGCACTCACCGGGCTGGTCGTGCTGGTGCTGGGTCAGACCCTCGGTGCAACCCGATTCCTGCGCACCGATGGCCCGGCCGGCACCATCCCCGGGCATGTCGAACGGCTGCGTGACCTGGCCAACAGCAGGGTCTCAGCCCCCGACGACCTGGACCCCGAGGACGATGGGGATGGCGACGACGGGGATGGGGACGACAAGCAGCGGTGACTCAGTTCGGCGCGGTGGCGACGAGCCGGTAGCCGACATTGCGAACCGTCTCGATGATGCCCTCGTGTTCGGGGCCGAGTTTGGCCCGGAGCCGCCTGACATGGACGTCGACGGTCCGGGTGCCGCCGAAGTAGTCATAGCCCCACACATCGCTGACCAGCTGTTGCCGGCTGAACACCCGGCCCGGATGGCGCGCCAGGAACTTCAGCAGCTCGAACTCGGTGTAGGTCAGGTCAAGGGTCCGTCCGTGCAACCGCGCCGCATAGGTGCCCTCGTCAATCTCGATCCCGCTGGCGGTCACCACTTTGGTCTCGGCCTCGCCGCTGGCCAACTGCAACAGCAACCGGGCCTGCAGCTCCGACGGCCCAACCGTGGTGAGCAGGAAGTCGGCAAAACCCCAGTCCGGGCCCAGAGCGACCAACGCCTCAGGGCCGACGATCACCAGCAGCGGGCAGGGCGCGGTCTGGGCGAGGATCTTGCACAGCGTCTTGGCCGCGACCAGGTTCTGCTGGGCATCCAGCAGCCACAGGTCGGCCTCCGGCGCATCCGCGGCAGCATCGGCCGAGGCGGGCAACACCCGTACCAGGTGATCAACCAGACTCAGTGCGGGCAACACCTGGGATGAGGTCGCCGCACTGGAGGTGAACAACACCAGGGTGGCCATGGGTGCGAGAATCGCACGGCCACGCGGCCACCGTCCAGCCGGAGCGGGCTGATTCGGGCCCGACGTGGCGCAGGTCACCGCCGTTCGAGCCCGAATCGTAATGATGGGTTGAGGGGTGAAACGGTAAGATCGGCCAGCAATGACTGGACTGCCCACCTCTGACGACCCCTTCGCCGGTATTGACGGCGACGGGATGGAGTCGACTGCCCCCATGCCGGCGGCGCAGGGGCGGACCCAGGCCGAGATCGACGCCGAGATCGCCAAGTTCGGCGACATCCCGCTCTATGAGCCCAGCACCGGAGCGTCCGACCCGGGTTCAACTCTCAGCCCGGCAGCCCCCGAGGTCGAAGGCTACGACTGGATCTATGGCCACGAGGTGGCCTCACCGTTGCCCAGGCTCGCCACGTCCCCGCTCGGCCCACCGACCGAGCCGCTCGGCCCACCGACCGAGCCGTTCAGCCCGGTCCCGACGGTTCCTCGGGTGAGCGTGCCGCCACCGGCCGCGGCGCGGCAGGTGGCCACCCAGCCGAGCCCATCCCGTACGGCCTCACGTCCCCCTGCTGCGGGAGGACGGGCCGCGCTGGTCACCTTGGTGTTGTTCACCTGTCTGGCACTGGGCGCCGCCGCCACGGTCGTCGCCTACGGCTGGCAGACCCGGACCCCGGCTGTGGCCGGGGCTCCGGCCGGCGAGGAATGGACCGGCCAGGTCGCCACCCTCACCGGGCTGACCGCTGACGCCTCCTGTGTTGCCGGTCCCGGCGTCGAGGACGGACGGACGGTCACCTACGACGCCGCACACCTGCTCGACGGTGATCCGGCAACGGCTTGGCGGTGCGACGACAGCTCGACCCCACTGGTCACCTTCACGATCCCCGAGGGGATGCAGGTCGCTGAGGTCGGGCTGATCAACGGATACACCAAGCGTTCGGACGGCGTCGATCTCTATCCGATCAACAAGCGGACCCTGCTGGTCGAATGGACGCTCCCCGACGGGACTGTCGTGCAACAGAACCTCGCCGACGACAATCGCTCGTTGCAGCGGATCAAGGTGCCGGTCACCGGCAGCGGACAGCTCTCGTTGCGGATCCTGCGGGTCAACACCACCAGCACCAACGGTTCGGTGGAGCGAGGGTCGGTTGTCATCTCCGAAGTGGCTCTGTTCGGTCCCGTTCTCTGACCTACTCACTGCTGTCGAAGATCAGCGTGAAAGGCCCGTCATTGACGAGCTCGACCTCCATCGCGGCGCCGAAAATACCGGTCTCCACATGTGCGCCCAGTGCCCGCAGCTCAGCGACGAAGGCATCGACCAGCGGCTCGCTGACCGAACGGGGTGCGGCGCCGTGCCACGAGGGGCGGCGGCCCTTGCGAGTGTCGGCGTGGAGGGTGAACTGGCTGATCACCAACAGTGGCGCCCCCACCTGCTCGGCCGAGGTCTCCTCCCGCAGGATCCGTTGCCGCCACACCTTGGCGGCCAGCCGGGCCGCATCGGCCTCGGTGTCGCCGTGGGCCACCCCGATCAGGACGACCAGTCCCGGCTCGGGCAGGCGGCCGGTCACCGCGCCGTCGACACGGACCTCAGCCCTGGACGC
The DNA here is from genome assembly GCA_945911015.1 of uncultured Propionibacteriaceae bacterium. GTDB lineage: Bacteria > Actinomycetota > Actinomycetes > Propionibacteriales > Propionibacteriaceae > Avipropionibacterium. Next base: position 1,087 of record CAMDZW010000062.1, on the reverse strand, counting down.
TCGCTGCACCACCACTCGCATCCGCAGACTGTAACTGACCCCGTACACTCACCTGCGTGGACTCGATCGGCGTTCTCGTCCTGATTGTCGCGACAGCGGCAATCGGGCTGGCAGCGGTCATCGTGGTCGTTCAGTTGTGGCGGCACCAGCCGGTCCATCAGGACCAACACCAGCCGGTCCATGAGGACCAGCACGAGCCGCCGCCGGAGAACCCGGCCGATGACGAGGCAACCCTCGATTTCGGAGCCGAGGAAGAAACCAGGAATCTCGACGAGATCGAGAAGACAACTGATCTGGGCAGCAAGCGCAAGCAGGACTGAGAAGGAGAATCAGGTGTTCGAGATCCCCGAGGGGCTCAACAACAAGTTGTTGGGTCTGGCCTGGATGATCGGCCGGTGGGAAGGTGTGGGCCGTCGGACGTGGCCAGGTGACGTGGACCTTGAATTCGGCCAGCAGATGGACATCGCCCACAACGGCGGCGACTACCTGCACTACCTGTCCCAGACCTTCCTGATCGACGACGACGGCAAGGCCCGCGAGCCGCTCGGCATGGAGACCGGGTTCTGGCGGCCGCAGCTCGACGGACAGATCGAGATGGTGATGTGTCACCCCGAGGGAGTCGCCGAGATCTGGTACGGCAAGGTGACCGGCGCCAAGATCGAGCTCGTCACCGACACGGTCGCGCGCACCAGCACCGCCGCGCCCTACACCGGCGGTCAGCGGCTGTACGGACAGGTCGAGGGCGACCTGCTGTGGACCTTCGACAAGGCCGAGGGCGACACACCGCTGCAGTCCTACATGTGGGGCAAATTGTCCCGTGCCCAGGAGTGAGTCCGATGACTGAAGTACGCAATGAGACCGGCCCCGACCAAGGTGCGGTGTGGCACTACGGCGATCCGATGCGTGAACAACGTGAACTCCTCGCCGGCCGCGGCGCGGTCGACCTGTCACATCATCGGGTCATCTCGGTGACCGGCCCCGACCGGTTGACCTGGCTGCACTCGTTGACCAGCCAGCATGTTGAAGCCTTGCAACCGGGGGAGGCCACGACGGCGTTGTTGCTCTCGCCGAATGGTCACATCGAGCA
>CAMDZW010000061.1 GCA_945911015.1 uncultured Propionibacteriaceae bacterium | reverse complement strand
TCGTCGGGGCCAACGATCGACTCGAGTGCGGCGAGCGCGCGGGTGGTCTCGGCGATCCGAGGAGAGCGGCCCTCGGTCCGTTCCGGCTCGTTGCCCTGCCAGGTGAGGTGGGCGGTCGACACCACGAGCGTGGTCGCGGACGCCCGGTGGGTGAGCCGGGTCCAGAACAGCCGTCGCCGGGGCGACAGTTGACCGATGTCCTCGGCGCCGTACTCGACCAGGTCGAACATGTCGGTCGACCAATAGATGTTGCCCTCGTTCACCCATCCTTCGAACGGGTCGTCCACCCGGGCATGTCCGGTCAGGACCTCATCGACCAGATCACGACTGCCGGGTCGCAATTCCTGCACACACAGCAGATCAGGACGGGCGAGGGCGAGATACGAGCGCAGCGGCTCGGCCCGTTCGGGCCAGCGATGCTCCGCCCACAGGTTGTAGGTCATCGACACGAAGCGGTGCGGCATGGCCATCCTTCCCTTCGGGATTCGAGGTTCGGTCCAGCAGTACGGCCTCACCGGCGAGTATGCCTGCCGAAGGCCTTGCGCACCAGAACCGATCAGGCGTCAAGGGTGACGATGACCTTCCCTGAGGCCTGTGAGTCCTTGGCCACGGCGAAGGCCTCGGCTGCCTCGGCCAGCGGGTACTCGTGGGTGATGACCTGCTCCCACTCGGGATGCGCGGCCAACAACCGGACGGCGTCATCGATCTCGGTGTTGAACCGGAAGGTCCCGACCAGGGTGACCTCCTTGGCGACCAGGCTCGCCAGGTCGAAGGTCTGCGGTCCACCGGGCAACGATCCGACCTGGACGATCCGACCGTAACGGGCCGTCGCCACGAGTGAGGCCGACAGGGCGGCCGGGATCCCGGTCGCCTCGAGGACGACGTCGTACGTCTCCGCCTCCAACGCGTCGACCGCCACATTCACCGTACGGTCCACGCCCAGTCCCTGCGCGCGGGCCAGGGCGGCATCGGCGATGTCGGTGGCCGTCACCGAGGCGGTGTCGTGGGTCTGCAGGGCCGCCATGATCAACAGGCCGATCGGGCCCGAGCCGGACACCAGGACATGTTTGCCGGTGAGGTCTCCGGCTCGGTTGATGGCATGGAGCCCGACGGCGAGTGGCTCGGCCAGGACCCCGGTCCGCAGGCAGAGTTCGGCCGGCAGGGCACGCAGCTGTTCGCGACGGAAGACGGCATATTCGGCCATCGCCCCCTGACAGTGCGGAGTGACGGCCGCACTGCCGAGATAGGTCCCGCCCGGCCACAGGTGCGGCTGTTCGGCGATGCGCTCGTCGTGCACACCGAAGGTGGCCGGGTGGACGGTCACCTTGGTCCCGACGGCGAACTCACCACTGGCGTCGGCCGCGACGGTGCCACAGACCTCATGGCCAGCGACCAGCGGCTCGGTGATGACGAAGTTCCCCACCCGGCCGTCGAAGGCGTAGTGCAGGTCCGAGCCGCAGATTCCGGCGTGGGCCATCCGGACCAGGACCTCGCCGTCGGCCGGGATCGGGGTCGGCCACTCCTCGACTCCGAACTGGCCCGCACCGCGCATCACGAAGGCCCGCATGGCCTGCTCCTCACTGTTGACGAATGCAACACATCCTAGGGCTCGGTCACGACCGCGTTGCAGCTGTGATCAACCTCTTGACCGCTGTTCCTCGGACGTCATACGGTCAACCGCAAATCGTTGCAGTAATGATGACAAGGAAAAGTCATGACTGTGCAGTTCTCTCGCCGGGCCGTGTTGGCCGGCAGTGCGTCCGTGGTGTTGTTGTCTGCCTGTGGTGGGGATCCGTCGGGTGGAGGAGACCCTGCGGATCCGCTCGCCCGCGAGATCGAGATCGGGGTGCTGCCTGCCGAGGGCACCTCTGCCCTTGCCTTCATCGAGGAGATCGGCCAGTCGATCGCCGATGAACACCCCGGCGCAAAGTTCACCTACACCTTCGCCAACTCCAAGGTCCGTCCGATGATGGAGCAGCGGTGGCGCAGCGGCAATGCCCCTGACACCGACTACTACGTCTTCAATGCGCAGGTGCCGCAGTCGTGGGAGTTCCAGGACAAGCTGGTCGACCTGACCCCGTACCTGGCCGAAGAGGTCGACGGCGGCGGCACTTGGGGTGACTCGTTCCTCGAAGGGACCAAGTCGGTCACCGTCCGCGACGGCAAGCAGTACGGGGTCGTCACCGACGGCCATCTGCTCGCTCTGTACTACAACAAAAAGGTCTTCAACGACCTTGGCCTGAACGCTCCGACCACCTGGGACGAGTTCATCGAGGTGGGCGAGAAGGTCAAGGCCGCTGGGACGGCGCCGGTCGCGGTGACCGGCATGTACGAGCCGTACATGGGCATGTGGATCGACGAGCTGTTCATGCGTGAGGTCGGCTACCAGAAGGCGTACGACGCGGCCTACAGCGGCGACTTCAGCGACCCCGGATTCCTGTCGGCCGCCCAGAAGGTCCAGGACATGCGGGATCGCGGGTTCTTGATGAGTGGGTTCCAGGGCGTCGACTTCACCCCGACCCAGATTGAGTTCTTCCAGTCCAATGCGGCGATGATTCTGATGGGGACCTGGCTCACCTCGGAGATGGCCGACGCCATCCCGGACGACTTCGAGTTGGCCGTGACCGCGTTTCCGACTGTGCCCGGCGCGGCCGGCGACCAGGAGGCCGCCCTGGCCCACAACAACATCCTGGCGATCAACAACGAGTCCGAGGCGATCGAGCTGGCGGTCGAGTTCGCGAAGCGGTTCACCAGCAAGGAGGTTCAGACCCGGCGGTCGACCGAGCTGCAGACGGTGTCGCAGGTCAAGGATGTTCCGGTGCCGGCCGGGATCGACGGGCTCGAGGAGGTCCTCACCGGCGCCACGGATCTCAACGTCCGCTACTACGGGTTGGAGTACTCACCGGATCGGATGACCGCCTACTACCGTGAGGTGGCGAAGCTGTTCTTCGGCGAGCAGGATGCTGAGCAGTTCATCACCGCGCTCAGTGAGGCCATGAAGCGTATTCCGAGCTGATGACCCGAAAGGTCTGTTGACCATGGCACGTACTGCCACGCGCGCGTACGGCTCGGTGCTGGACCGGGGGCGACGGAAACTGATCATTCCGTTCCTCGCTCCCGGTCTGCTGCTGATTGCCGTCTTCTTCATGGTGCCGGCGATCCAGACGATCTGGATCTCCTTCACCGACTGGTACGGCACATTCCGCACCAATGGCTTCGTCGGCTTCAAGAACTACGCCGGCATCATGGGCGATCCGTTGTTCCTGCAGTCGGTCCGCAACACCTTCGTCTACTTTGCGCTGTCGCTGGTGTTGCTGTTCCCGGTCGCGTTGTTCCTGTCCTGGGCGCTGCTGCGGGTCCGGCGGGGCCGGAACTTCTTCCAGTTCATGATCTTTGCCCCGGCTGTGCTCTCGGTCGCCGTTGCCGGCGTGATGTGGAAGTTCATCCTGAACCCGAACTTCGGTCTGGTGAACGAGACATTGCGGGCCATCGGGCTGGAGTCCTGGGCCCAACCGTGGCTGGGTCAGCCGTCAACCGCCATGTTCGGCATTGTGGTGGCGGTGATCTGGCACGGCATCGCCACCTGGATCATCCTGCTGATCGCCGGCATGGACCGAATCCCAGGCGAGATGCGGGAAGCGGCCCTGGTCGACGGCGCCTCGGAGTGGAAGACCTACATCCGGATCACCATGCCGTTGCTGTGGCCGGTGCTCAGCACCTTGTTGGTGCTGTGGCTGATCCAGGCCTTCCAGGCGTTCGCGTTCATCTATGTGATGACCAACGGTGGCCCCCACGGGTCGACCGAGGTGATGGGCACCTACATGTATCGGATGGCTTTCGAAGGCAGGATGTTCAGCTCGGGTTCGGCCATGGCCGTGGTGATGACGCTGATCGTGTTGGTCGTGAGCGTGCTGGGTCGACGGCTGCTCAAGAGCGAAGACATCGAGTACTGAGGGCGGAGGGACATGCAACGTTTCGGTAGTCGCGCCGTCATCTTCGCGATTCTCGGCATCTATGCCGTGATCAACCTGTTCAGCTTCGTCTGGGTTGCCATGATGTCGTTCAAGTCATCGAAGGAGATCATTGGCACCAGCCCGTGGTCCCTCCCTGAAACCCTACACTGGAAGAACTTCGCCGACGCCTTGACCGTGGGGCGCATCGGCGACTACATGCTCAACAGCCTCATCGTCACCTCGGTCTCGACCGTTGTGGCCCTGTTGGTGTCCAGCATGTCGGGCTACATCCTGGGCCGGTTCCAGTTCCGGGGCCGCGAGCTCGTCACCGGCGCCTTCATGGTGGCGATGATGATCCCACCGTTCATGATCGTGGTGCCATTGTTCGATGTGCTGGAGACCTTGAACCTGCTCGACTCCCATGTCGGTCTGATCCTGGTCTACATCGCGATGCAGGTGCCGCTGAACACCTTCATCCTGACCGCCTTCCACCGCACCCTGCCCCGGCAGTTGGAGGAGGCGGCCGCTCTGGACGGGGCGTCGCCGCTGCGCAGCTTCCTGCAGGTCGTGCTGCCGTTGACCACCCCGGCCCTGGTGGCCTGTGGCATCGTCAATGTGCTGCACATCTGGAACGAGTTCCTGTATGCATTGGTGTTCCTGCAGGATCGGACCAAGTACACGGTGCCGGTCGGCATCTTCAATCTGGGCCAGGTCGCTGACTACTCGTCGAACTGGGGCATCCTGTTCGCTGGCATGTTGATCTCGATCCTTCCGGTGCTGATCCTGTTCGCGGTCTTCCAGAAGCAGTTCACCTCCGGCATCGCCCAGGGTGCGATGAAGCTCTGAGCCGCCAGAGGCCCCTGCGCCCAGCAGAGCGGGCTACATTGCAGACAGGATGGACAGTGAAGCCAGTCCCAACTGAACGGAAGGTTCCATCTTCCCATCAAGCTGCTAACCAACGACCTGACGTGTCGACGCAGTTCATTCGATACCTTGGCGATGTCGGCTACAAGCTCGTAGCCATCGGCCGCGATAGGTGGCGTGTTGACGCCTGTCGCGGCCATCGCTTCACCTATGCGCCTCAGCTTGTGCTGCCACCTCAGGTTTTCGATGAGTACGTGGCGCAGATCAAGCAGGAGGGAAGCGACACTGCATCCGGGCTTTCTGTGTGGTCCTTGATCGATGTCCACCTGGACGAGTCAATCCTATCCCCAACAGCACTGGAGAACACGACGGAGGTCGGAGTCCGCCGGGTCCGTGGCCGGGCTGAGTGGTACACGACCCTTGCCCACCCCGACTGGTTCCCACCGGCTGAAGGCGTGTCGCCAGCCGAAGCCGGTCGAACAATGCCCGGCGACGACGTCTGAGCGCCGTCGGTTCCATGTGGACGCGACTCGGAGCATTTGTTGACCGGCTCCCCATCATCCAGGGTGCGATGAAGGTCTGACTCAGAGCAGTCCAGCGACCACCGTCACGGCGACGTCAGCGATCACGTCAAGACGTCGCCGTACGGCTTCGGTGTCGACGGTCTGGTAGGTGTCGCCGGCGCGGTGGTAGCACGAGTCGTACGGTTCCCCGGCCTTGCCGTCGGGGTCGGCCTGTTCTCCGGTGAGATGTTCGCCGGCCCCGGCGAAGATGCCACCCGCAGGGATGCCGACCCTCTCGAACGGGGCGTGGTCGGAGGCGCCGTGGATGTCGACCGGCCATGATCGTTCCCCTCGGTCAGCAACGGCCCGCTCGAACCGTTGGGTCAGCGAGCGATCCCCGTACAGGCCGATGATGCCGTTGGGTGAGGCGACCATGTCGAAGTTCAGTTATGCCGTGATCCGGCTCCGCTCGGCCTCGTCGAGCTCACTGACATGGTGGATCGAGCCGTACAGGCCGAACTCCTCGGCACTCCACAGACCGATCCGCAGGCCAGCCGGGTTTCCATGCTGGACAAGGGTTTCTGCCAGTGCGAGCACCAGTGCGACACCGGAGGCATTGTCATTGCTGCCCGGTCCCGCGGCGACCGAGTCGAGGTGTGCACCGATCATGACCAGGGGCGCACCCGGCCGGGTCAACGGCCAGTCTGCGATCACGTTCATCGTCTCGACCTGGCGACTGGTGGTCTGCAGGTCGACCCGGAGTTCGACCTCCCCCTCGTCCATGGCGTCGAGCAGCGCGGTGGCCTCCGGTTCGGAGATCACCGCAATCGGGACGGTCCCGGTGGGATCGGTGACCGCACCGACGAAGGCCGGCGAGCCGGTGGGCACGTCGTAGAGCAGGACGGCGGCGGCGCCAGCCTGAGCAGCTGCCGCCGCTTTGACCTGGAATTCGCAGGCACCCCGGACGACCAACACGATCGCCCCCGGCCGCCTCCGGATAGTCGGTGGGTTCACAGCCGGAAGACTGTGCCTGCCGCAGTGGCCCCGTCACCGGGCCGGGCGTGCCGGCCGAGCCCGACATCACGTACGGGCTGAGGTTCACCGTGGGCCCCTTGGTCACCTCGGCGGTCTGCCGGATGACCTCACCGACGGTGAAGGTGAAGGACTCGGTCCGCACCGTGAACCCCAACTCCCCCAGGATGGCGCTGACGTGGTCGACCGCTGCGACATGGCCGGGACTGCCAGCGACTCGCGTCGCGTCGTTGCGGTCCGCGATCTCCTGCAGGTCAGCCATGTGTTCCATCACCCGATCTGCCGTCATCGCCCGGTCGAGCGGCTGGGAGATGCTCGGGAAGCCGCGTTCGGGCGGTGTCAGCTCACTGGGGCCGGGCTGGGCCGTGCAGCCACTGACCAGCAGCAGCGCCGCCGTGGTGAGGGCTGCCCGCCACCGGTTGATGTCTTCATTCGCTGAGTGTGACAGCGACCCGGGCCACCGCGGTCCGTCTGGTACGAGGATTCGTCCGGTTCGGACGGGCTGTTACGAGGATTCGTCCGGTTCGGACGTGGAGGTGCGTGCTGCTTCGTACGCCGCTCTGGTCTCGGCATTGGGTGGATAGGTGCCCGGCAGCGGAGCACCGGCTGTGATCCGGGCCTTGAGGAACTCCTCGAGCTGTTCCTGTTCCACCGCGTCACGGGCCACTTCGTCGGCCAGGTGCTGCGGGATGACGACGACACCTTCGGGGTCACCGACCAGGACGTCACCGGGGTAGACCGCGACGCCTCCGCAGCCGATCGGCGTCTGGTACTCCACGGCATGGTGCAACATGAGATTGGTGGTCGGCGTGACCGTCGCCGTGAAGACCGGGATCTCCATGTCAGCGATCCGGTGCGAGTCCCGTACGGCACCGTCGGTCACGAACCCGGCACAGCCGCGGACCTGGAGCCGCGTCATCAGGATCTCCCCTGCCGAGGCTGCCGCGCCGTCCTGGCGACTGTCGACGACCAGGACCGCACCGGGCGGTACGGCTTCGACCGCGGCCCGCTGCGGATGGGCCGGGTCGCGGAAGGCCTCGACGACATCGAGATCCTCCCGGGCCGGGATGTAGCGCAGAGTGAAGGCCTCGGCCACGAAGTGCTGGGCCCGGGTGGTGAGGGGGCGCACCCCCTTGATCACCGTGTTCCGCAGGCCGCGGGTGAAGAGTTGGTTCTGCAGGGTCGCCACGCTGACCTGCTGCAGTTGTGCCCGGGTGTGTTCGTCCACCCGTTCATCGTAGGGGGCTCAGGCAGGCACCTTGACCGGATCGGGCTCCGGGTCCGCAGTGTTGCGACGTGGGAAGACCCACAGGCGCATCATCAGGTAGAGGTAGACGCCTTCGATGCAGGCGGCGATGATCCGGGCGAGTTGGAAGTGGACGCCGATGCCTTCCAGGAAGCTGGAGAAGAGCAGGATCCAGATCACGTAGTTGCTGACCACGACGAAGAGCTGCTTGCCGGACTGCTTGGCGATGTCACCGTGGGACTTGAAGTTCAGCCAGCGGTTGAAGATGAAGTTGGCGACACTGGCGACACCGTAGGCGAGGGTGACCGCGAAGGGGTACGCCAGGCCGGTGCCGTGCAACAGGGTCAGCACGATCATGTCGATCACGAACGAGCTGCCGGCGATGATCGCGAAACCGATCCAGGTGACCGGCAACCACTTCAGCCAGCGGGGCAACCTGGCGTGGATCGCCCCGGTGAGCCAGGTGAACGTCTCAGCTGCGCTGCGCCGTTGCGACCCGGATGCCATGACCTCATCCTTCCATGCCCCCGTTGTCTCACCACAGCAGGCCAAGGGTCGGGAATGATCGGCGATGGTTGAACGTTGAACCGTCCGTGAAGAAGATCGGATTCCTGTCCTTCGGCCACTGGTCCGACAGTCACGGGTCGCAGACCCGGACCGCCGCGGACGTGCTGACCCAGTCCATTGACCTGGCAGTCGCCGCCGAGGAACTCGGCGCGGACGGCGCCTACTTCCGCGTGCACCACTACGCGCGCCAACTCGCGAGCCCGTTCCCGCTGCTGGCGGCGATCGGCGCCCGTACGTCAACGATCGAGATCGGCACCGGGGTCATCGACATGAGGTAGCGCATATCGTGGTTACAACACTCGTCCACGTAAGCTTGGTTGCATGGTCGAACTGGTAGCGCTGAGGAAGACGAACGAGGTGGCGGCCTACGTCCGCGCCTCCATGGACCGCAAGGGCGACCGCTGGACGGTCGATACGCAACTGAGGAAGATCAGGGCACTGGCCGAGGCCAAGGACTGGACCGTGGTCGAGGTCTACGAGGACAACGCGGTGTCGGCGACGAAGAAGCG
>CAMDZW010000060.1 GCA_945911015.1 uncultured Propionibacteriaceae bacterium | reverse complement strand
CGAGTTCTGCCACAGCCGGGCTCGCGTGGTGCTCACCGAGGCCCATGACGATCTGTGGCGCAAGGGCTATGAACTGAGCGGGTTGCGGCTGGGCAATGAATACACCGGGAGCAGCGGCTACGGCTCGGAGATTGTCGCGCGGGGCTTCCGCGGCCAGACACGCCGACTGCGCCAGCCCGCTCTGGGGCCCGGCGCCGTCGGTCGTGCGGGGACGGTTCAGTAACCGCGTGACGCGTCGGCCATCTCGTCGCTGCCCGACAGAGCCGAGGTGAACTCGTCGGTGGTCATCGGCTTGGAGAACATCGGATAGTCATACTGGATCGCATTGGTGTGCTCGGCCATCGAGGTCGCTCCGACCGCATCGGTGAGCGTGATGACCTCGAACCCCTTCTCGTAGGCGCTGCGCATGGTCGACTCGACACAGCAGTTGGTGAGGAATCCGGCCAGCACGACGGTCTCGATGCCCTTCGACCGCAGCACGAAGTCGAGGTTGGTCGAGCCGAACGTGTCGAGTCCACGTTTGCCCTCGATCGTGATGTCACCCTCCTTCGGGGTGAGCTGTTCGCAGATCTCGGCACCCCAGGTGTCGCGGACGAACGAGGTCGAGTCAACGACCCCGGCCAGGATGCCGTACGGATGCTGGGTGATCTCGCCGTACCCGGGCGCGAAGGAGATCGGCACATGCATGACACTGCCGCCGGCGTTCCGTACGGCATCAGCTGCGGTCACGGCATGGCTGATCGGGTCGGTCGCGTCGATGACCTCCTTGACCGCGCCGTGGAGGGTGCCACCTTCGGTGGTGAAGTCGTTCTGGAACTCGATCAGGACCAGAGCGGTCGATTCGGGCTTCATGGTGCTCCTCTGCTTGTCCACTACAGGGCCACAGTAGCCCCGTCGGGTTCTTTCAGCGAGGGGCGTAGGTGAGCTGTGCGTTGCCGACGCTGGTGATCTGCGCGTCGATCAGGCGCAGTCGGGTCAGCGGAACCGTCTCGTCGAACAGGCGGCGACCGTGCCCGGTGACGGCCGGATGCACGGTCAGAGTGAGCGCATCGATCTGTCCGGCCAGGAAGAGTGAGCGGATCGTCTCAATGCCGCCGATGACCGCGATCGTGCCCTCGCCGGACTCGCGAAGCGTGGCCACATGGGCGATCGGGTCGCCGGTGATGACGGTGGTGTTCCATCCTGGCTCGGCAGGCAGATCGCCGATGGCGTGCTTGCGGACAGGATTGATGAATGCCCCGAAGTCGTCATCCTTGTCGGCCCAGTAGTCCGACCACTCCTGCCAGAGCTTGCGGCCGATCACCACATCGGTCACGTCGGCGAGTGACCGGCCCATGGCCTCGCCCTCCTCGGGGCCGAATGCGTCGAACTGGAACTGGTCGGGCGACTCGACGACGCCGTTGACGGAGCTGAACAGGTGAGCGGTGGTCCTGCGGGTCATGATGTCCTCCTGGGTTGGTCTTCACCGTCATGGACGACGCAGCGGCCCAGGACTGATCGCTCAACCGGGAAAGATCTTCGGCAGACCGAACTCGGCGAACACGGCTGGTCCCATGAAATGGGTGATCGCGCCGATCCGATCGCCGCAACGTTCCAGGACATGGATCGCAAACGCCGTCCACTCCTGACCGCTGCGGTGGTAGACCGCGACGGCTGGTCGGCCGTTGGCGCGGGTCCGGATCGTGCGTGAATCGCGGCAGATCGTCCCGGGGCCGGCCCACCAGGCCTGGATCGAACCACTTCCCTTCAGCCACAACTCGAACGGCGGCATCGAGAACTCCGCGTCCTGGGTGATCAATTCCACCAGAGCGGCCACGTCATACCGTTCGAAGGCGTCGACATAGCGGTCGGTGAGCTCCTGGTCGATCTGGTCATTCCCCTGGTCGATCTGGTCGTACGGGGACAGGTCGCTGGCATTGTACGGGGCCAAGGAACGCCGGGCCCGGGCCAGAGCAGAGTTCACCGAGGCCACAGTGAGATCGAGTGTCTCGGCACATTCGGCAGCCGACCAGGCCAGCACATCACGCAGCAGCAGGACGGCTCTCTGCCGTGGGGGCAAGACCTGCAGGGCCGCGACGAAGGCCAGGCGCACCGAGGCCCGCAGCTCGGCGGCTTCGGCCGGGTCGCTCCGCGACGGCAACAGGTGGTCAGCGATCGGCCCGATCCAGGTCGTTTCGGGCAATGTGCGGAGCGCCGCCGGACCTGACGGCACCTCCCCGGCCTGACCGAGGTCGGTCGGCAACGCCCGACGTTGAGGTGCCTTGGCCATGTCGAGACACACATGGGTGGCGATGCGATGCAGCCAGGTCCGCACCGAGGACCGTCCCTCGAACCCGTCGGCGCGTTGCCAGGCCCGCAGCATGGTCTCCTGGGTGGCATCCTCGGCTTCGGCGTGATGGCCGAAGAATCGGTAGCAGTGGGCCAGGACATCGCTGCGATGCTCCTCGAAGAGCTCGACGGTCGGTGCGGTCGTCGTCACACCGACAGCCTACTGACTGGTCCCGAGTCAGCAATCAGTCCGTGAGCTGCATGATCTGTTGGGCGGGCGGAGCTCCCTCGAGCAGGGAGTTGGCCGCGTAGGTGCCGGGCTTGAGCTTGTCCGGGACCAGATCGCAGCCCTTGCTGCGCTGGACGGTCCAGTCGATCTTCCAGGTGACGTCTTCCTCCGGTTCCAGCTCGACGTCCACCTTGGGCAGCCATGTGGCGCAGTCCTTGGTGGTCCAGATCTGGTCGGTGCCGGAGTAGACCCGGAAGACGTACGAGTCCGGGTCGAGGGTAAAGGTGCAGGTGGTCTTGCCGCCGTTGATGACCCCGGCCTCGAAGGTGACCTTCTTCTCCGGCTGCACCTTCTTGGGCCCGGTCAAGGTCGTGCGCAGCACCCCGGGATCACAGGCCGCCGGCTTCGGCGGGGGAGTCGGCTTCGGGGTCGAGGTGGGGGACTCGGTCGAGCTCGGCGGGTCACTCGGCTTCGGTTCCTTCGACGGATCGCCGGACGGGTCGCGGGACGGGTCAGCTGAGGGCTCACCCGATGGATCGCGGGACGGGTCACCGGTGGGCGAACTCGACGGTGTCGGTGCGGTGGTGGGATCGGCCGGAAGCAGGGTCGGTGACGACGGCGCCCCTGTCGGTTGCGGCGGCTCGGCGGTCGTCGGCGACCCACCGCGTCCCAGTTGGGTCACCAGCACGATGAGCGCCACGATCACCAGCAGGACAGGGATCGTGACGACTGCTCGACGGATCCAGTAGGTGCGCGGCTCCTCCGGACCCTCCGGATCCATGAATCCCATGGGGACGAGACTAAGGACCCACCGCCGGATAGGCGATCAGAAACGCCGCAACAAGCCAAGATCACGTCCCCAAAGGGGCGGCGACGGTCAGAGCTGCTCGTTGAAGGCAGACTCGGCCAACCGGGTCAGGCCCTCACGGATGATCTTGGCGCGGCTGTCGCCGACCCCGTCGACGGTTTGCAGGTCACTGGCGCTGGCCGCGAAAAGCGCTTGCAGGGAACCGAAGTGTTCCAGCAGGCGCGGTGCCAATGAATGGGGCAGCCGGGGGATCTGGGAGAGCTGGCGGATCCCGCGCGGGGCCAGTTTCGACTCGAGGTGGTCCGCCGGCGGATAGCCCAGGGTGCGGGCGACCAACACCGGATCGAGCAGTTCGTCGGTGGTCAGGGTCTGCAAGGCGTCGAATCCTTGGGCATCGGCGACCACGTCGTAGTCCATCTCGATGAGCGCACTGAGTTCCTCTGTGCCGGCGTAGAGCTCACGCAACTGCATGTCGAGCAGGCGACCGTCGGTGCCGAGCTCCAACACGTAGACCCCCAGTTCGGCCTCGAGGCGTCGCACCATTTCCATCCGCTGGGCGACCAGGGTGAGATCGCGCAGGATGACCTGGTCCTCGACCTCGAGCGCGGACAGTCGGGAGGTCAGCTGGCCCAGCCGTGCCCGGTACCGCTCCAGCGTCTGCAGGGCAAGGTTGGCCCGCGACAGGATTTCGGCCGACGCCTCGACCAGATGTCGTGATCCGTCCAGGAAGAGCGAGATCGTCGCCATCGAGGCCGACACCGAGATCGCGGCTGCCCCGGTCTGGCGGGCCACTCGGTCAGCCGTACGGTGGCGGGTGCCGGTCTCCTCGGTCTCGATGGTGGCATCGGGCATCAGGTGAACGGCTGCCCGGATGATCTGGTTGGCGTCGGCATCGAGGACGATCGCGCCGTCCATCTTGGCCAGTTCACGGACGTTCTGCGGAGTGAACGGCACGTCCAGCTGGAAACCGCCGGTGCACAGTTGCTCCACTTCCCGGGCGTGGCCGAGCACCAGCAGTGCACCGGTGCGGCTCTTCATGATCCGTTCCAGACCGTCCCGCAATGGGGTGCCGGGGGCCATCAGGGCGCGGTAGTGGCGGAGAGCGGGAGACACGGTGGGCACGGGCGGCGTCCTCGTTCAGGTGGTGGGCGGGTCAATTCTAGGGCAAGGCACGCCTCACCAGGGGCCACCTCATGCCACGGTCAGCCATTCGACCGCTCGAGCGATCCGTGCGACCCGGCGCAACTCGAAGGTGTCGCCCGCCTCGACCTGGGCATTGTGGGGGAGAAAGGCCGCAGTGAATCCGAGCCTGTTGGCCTCGGCCACCCGCCGCGATGCCCCGGCCACCCGCCTCAGGTCCCCGGCCAGACCGAGCTCTCCCAGCGCCACGGTACGGTCCGGGATGATCGCATTGCGGGCCGCGGATGCGATCGCCATGGCAATGGCCAGGTCTGCGGCCGGATCAGCCAACCGGGCTCCGCCGACGGTCGAGACATAGACATCGCGGTCGTGCAGCTGGATCCGCGCATGCCGTTGCAACACCGCCATGATCATCTGCACCCGACTCCGCTCGACGCCGTGGGTGACCCGCTGCGGATGTTGGTCCTGCTTCGGTCCGACCAGCGCCTGCACCTCGGCCAGCAGCGGCCGCTGGCCCTCCAAGGTCACGGTCACACACGTCCCCGGTGTCGGGGCGTCCCGCTCGGTGGTGAACAGCCCGCTCGGGTCGGTGACCTCGACGATCCCGTGCTCGGACATCTCGAAACAGCCGACCTCGTCGGCCGGTCCGAACCGGTTCTTCACTCCGCGCACCATCCGGAAACCCGAATGTCGGTCGCCGTCGAACGACAGCACCACGTCGACCAGGTGCTCCAACATCCTCGGCCCAGCGATGGAGCCGTCCTTGGTGACGTGGCCGACGATGACCACGGCCATGCCGCGCCGTTTCGCCACCCGGACCAGTCCGGCGGTCACCTCGCGGACCTGGGAGACACCTCCGGGGGAGCCTTCGACCTCGGCGGCACCGATGGTCTGGATGGAGTCGATGACCATCAGTGACGGTCCGACCTCTTCGACATGGCCCAGGATCGTGCCCAGGTCGGTCTCGGACGCCAGGTAGAGCTCATCAGTGACCGCTCCCGTACGGCCGGCGCGTAGCCGGACTTGCGCCGCAGACTCCTCGCCGGTCACGTACAGGGTCCGGTGTCCGTTCTTGGCCCAGCAGGAGGCGACTTCGAGTAGCAGTGTCGACTTGCCGACGCCGGGCTCCCCGGCGAGCAGCACCACGACACCGGGCACCAAGCCACCGCCGAGGACCCGGTCCAACTCGCCGACTCCGGTCAGCGCGCGGCGCGCTTCGGTGGCCGAGACCTGGCCGATCGGCACGGCCTTGGTCTCGGGTGCGGAGGCCTTGACCTGTTTGAGCTTGGGGCCGCCGGCCTCGGTGACGCTGCCCCAGGCCTGGCACTCACCACAGCGCCCAACCCACCGGACCGTGGTCCACCCGCACTCGGTGCACGCAAATCCTGGTTTCGTCGCTGCCTTCGCCATGGGTCACACCGTAGACGGCGCCACTGACAGTGCCTGTCAGGGCAGGGTCGCGGCACGCTCGACGACGAGTCGGTTCGCCTCGGTCTCGCCGACGGTGATCCGCACGCCGTCGCCGGGCTCACCGGCCACATACGGCCGTACGGTCAGACCTGCAGCGGTGAAATGGTCGGCCCAAGTCCCGGTGCGGGGGCCGGCCGGCAACCAGACGAAGTTCCCCTGGGCCTGGGGGATGTCCAACCCGAGGCCGCGCAGACCGTCGACCATCAGCGTCCGCTGCTCGACCAGGGCCGCCACCCGCGACTGCAGCTCGGCGAGTGCATCGATGCTGGCCACGACCGCCGATTGGGCCACCGACGACACTCCGAACGGCAGGGAGGTGGCGCGGATCGCGGCGGCCAGGTTCGGCTCGGCCACGCAGAATCCGACGCGCAGACCGGCCAGCCCGTACGCCTTGGAGAAGGTGCGCAGGACCACCACATTGGGACGGTCCAGTAGGTCCAACCCCCGGGTTGCGGCGGGATCGGTGACGAACTCGACATAGGCCTCGTCAACGACCACCATCACCGACGGGTCGATCCGGTCCAGGAAGGCCTCGACCTCGGCATGGGCGATGGTCGGTCCGGTCGGATTGTTGGGTGTGCACAACAGCACCACCCGGGTCTGCGGTGTGACAGCAGCCAGCAGGGCGTCCAGGTCGTGGGTGGCGCCCGGTCCGAGCGGCACCGGCACCGGCCGGGCCCCCGTCAGTTGGATCGCAATCGGGTACGCCTCGAAGCTGCGCCAGGCAAAGACGACTTCGTCGCCGGCGGCACAAGTCGCCTGCAGCAGGTGGTAGAGGACAGCGACGCTTCCGGTGCCGAAGGCGAGCCGCTGCCCGTCCACCCCCACGTGGTCGGCGACGGCCGCGGTGATCGCGGAGTTGCCGGCATCGGGATAACGGTTGAAGGTGCCCAGTGAGAGGTGCTCCACCACTGACGGCAGCGGCGGGTACGGGTTCTCGTTACTGGACAGCTTGTACGAGACGGCGCTCGCCGCAGCCGGCTTGCCGGCCACATAGGCCGGCAGTGAGGCGACCTCTGGTCGTACCGGAACTGTCGAGCCAGGTCCAGTCACTGGTGGGTCGGGTTCGGTCACAGGCGGATCTCGCCGCGCGGGGAGTCGAACACGGCTCCCATCAGGCCGGGGTTGCCCATCGGAGCGGTCCACTCGACCTCGAGGTTGTCGACGACGTCCTCGACCCGACCACCGATCCAGTCGCGGACCCGATCGGGGTCGCCGGCGATGATGATGCGCTTCAGTGTCAGGTCGCTGGGGGCGGTGGTGCCGTGGACCGGGCCCTCGCCCTCCCAACGGACGAAGAAGGGCAACTGGGGATCGGCCTGGAGGCCCTTGATGCCGAGCTGCTTCCACTCCAGACGGGTGCCATCGGGCAGAGTGCGGGTGCCGTCGACCGCCTGCCGGCCGAGCCGTTCCTCGAACGGAGCCAGGTCGTCGACCGCCAAGACCCAGGCCATCCAGCCGCCACCGGCCTCGCTGCGGGCCCGCACGGCCTGCCCGAAGGGCGCCTTGTCGGCGGCAGGATGGTCCAGAACCTCAACCAGTTCGAGGTAGCGACCATCGGCGAGGGGGAGGGTCTTGTTCTGGGTGCCGAAGCGTGGGTGGATGCCGCCATCGGCAAATTCTGCGCCCAAGATCTTGCTCAGCCGGTCGGCGCTCGCGGCCAGGCCTTCGGGTGTCACGGCGAAGGAAACGTGATCAAGATGCATGGTGGCATTGAACACGACGCCCGGACGGTGAGGTAGTTGGGGTCCCCTCGCCACCGGTCGGTCTGCCACGAGGGACGGCGTAGGGTGGTCCCGTGCCAGAGGTACTCCTTCCCTTTCCGCGGGCCTTCGTCGAATTCGTCGACCCTGCTGACCCTGATCAGACCTATCGGTGCGACCTCACCTGGCTGACCTCGCGCTGGCAGTGCATCTTCGGCAATGGGTGCAAGGGGATCTATGCCGACCGGCCCGATGACGGCTGTTGCACACTGGGCGCCCATTTCTCCGATGAGGACGATGAGGCTCGGGTCGCTTCCTATGTCGAACAGCTCGATGATCAGACCTGGCAGCTCCGTTCGAAAGGGATGGGCAAGAAGGGCTGGATCGAGACCGAGACCGGCGATGACGGTGAAGTGGCCCGCAAGACGCGGGTGGTGGAGGGAGCCTGCATCTTCCTCAACCGGCCAGGTTTCGCCGGGGGAGAGGGCTGTGCGCTCCACAAGCTTGCTCTTGACCGAGGCATCAGCTTCGTCGAGACCAAGCCGGATGTGTGTTGGCAGTTGCCGTTGCGGCGCAGCTTTCGTCATGTCACCCGTGCCGATGACACCGAGTACCTCGAGATCACGATTGGTGAGTACGTGCGCGAAGGCTGGGGACCCGGCGGACACGAACTGGACTGGTACTGCACCTCGAACACCGAGGCCCACACCGCCACATTGCCGGTCTATCTGAGCAGTGCCGACGAACTCACCGAGCTGATGGGCGAACCGGCCTACCGCGAACTCGTCCGGCTGTGTGAAGACTTCGAATCGTCCCGGTCAAGCTTGACCCACCCGGCCTCTCGCTGAGCATCGCGCCGACCCGTCGAGCGACCATTGGATGTCCGGGGGGCGCCAGGTGAGCTGTGACCAGACCGTTATGCCTTGAGAGCTTTCAAGGGGTTTTAACCCCTGCGGATCTGTGGTTGCCTCGATGGGTGCCCTTGGTCGTGGCCGCGGGAGTGTTTCGGCCGACAACGAAGTTCGAGGGTGTTGTTGCTGGGCCGGTCGGCGAGGACTGGGTCCTTTGTCCCCGACATGGCGCTGGAGCTGTAGATCGGAAGAGCACACGTCTGAACTCCAGTCACTGGTG
>CAMDZW010000059.1 GCA_945911015.1 uncultured Propionibacteriaceae bacterium | reverse complement strand
CCACCCCAGCAGCCCAGCCCACCCCAGCAGCCCAGCCCACCCCAGCAGCCCAGCCATGGTGGAGGTCTGACCCCGCAACGCACCATTCCGACCGAACGGACGTCCTGAATCGCTTCAATGTTGACCGTTGGGTCGGAATCCTGGGGGGGCTGGGCTTTTGGGTGGGAATCCTGGGGGAGTTGGGCTTTTGGGTGGGGAACCTGGGGGAGTTGGGCCTTTGGGTGGGGAACCTGGGGGTGCTGGGCTCTTGTCTGCGGAGGGCTGCCGTGCGACCGTGGAGGCATGTGCCGCAACATCCGTGTCCTTCACAACTTCGAACCGGCCGCAACCTCGCAGGAGATCCACGACGCCGCGCTGCAGTATGTGCGCAAGATCTCCGGCAGGACCAAGCCGTCACAGGCCAACCAGGCCGCCTTCGACCGGGCTGTCGAGGAGATCGCGCACATCACCTCGCATCTGCTGGAGGACCTGACCACCAGTGCGCCGCCGAAGGACCGTGAGGTCGAGGCAGCGAAGGCCCGGGCACGGTCCCGAGCGCGGTTCGCGAGCTGATCCCGTACGGGCCCCGGCCCGCTGATTTGGTTCGGATGTCTCTGGTCGCGTAGTGTGACCGTTGCCCAAGACCGCTGGTTGGTCGAGCTTGCTCGGCCCGAAGTGTCCACAGTAGCTGGATGGCCCGCGCAGGTGACCTCGTAACGGACAGTCCGTCGTGAACGACCGATGTCCTCCCCGTGGCACTGCGCCGCGGGGTTTCTCGTTTCTGAGGGTCCTTTTCGCCAAGGGTCGCGGGTGTACGGATCGCTGTCGTGAGCCGTACCCATGACGGAAGTGGAAAGGAGACCCATGGCTAGCCCGGACAAGGTTGCCGCGGTCGCGGAGCTGAAGGAGAAGTTCTCCCAGGCCTCCGGCGTCGTGCTGACCGAGTACCGCGGACTCTCCGTGGCGGCGCTGAAGGACTTGCGCCGTTCGCTCGGGGAGGACGCCAACTACAGGGTGTCGAAGAACACGCTGACCCGTGTGGCTGCACATGAGGCCGGTGTCGAGGGGCTCGACGAGCTGCTCACCGGTCCGACCGCCATCACCTTCATCAATGGTGATCCGGTCACTGTGGCCAAGGGCCTGCGCAACTTCGCCAAGGACAATCCGCTGCTGGAGATCAAGGGCGGTGTACTGGACGGCAAGGTCCTGACCATCGACGAGGTCAAGAAGCTTGCTGACCTCGAATCCCGCGAGGTGCTGCTGGCCAAGCTGGCTGGCGCATTCGTGGCGACCCAGTCGAAGGCTGCAGCTGTCCTGGCTGCTCCGCTGTCGAAGGCGGCCCGCCTGCAGGCGGCGCTGATCGACGCGGCGAAGGAAAACCCTGCGCTCATCGGCGGCGCCGGTGAGCAGTCCCAGTCGGACGATTCCGCTGACGCCTCCACCGAGGCCGACGCACCCGAGGCAGCCGCTGCTGCCGACGACAACCAGGCAGCGGACGCTGCGGAAGAGAAGTGAGAAGAACATGGCAAAGCTGAGCACCGAAGAGCTGTTGGACGCCTTCAAGGAAATGACCCTGATCGAGCTCTCCGAGTTCGTGAAGCAGTTCGAGGAGACCTTCGACGTCACCGCTGCTGCCCCGGTCGCCGTTGCCGCTGCTGGCGCTCCGGCTGCCGGTGGCGACGCTGGCGCTGAGGACGCCGGCTCGGACGAGGTTGATGTCATCCTCGAGGCCGCTGGCGACAAGAAGATCCAGGTCATCAAGGAGGTCCGCACCCTGACCAGCCTTGGTCTGAAGGATGCCAAGGACCTCGTCGAGGCCGCTCCGAAGCCCGTCCTGGAGAAGGTTGCCAAGGACGTCGCAGACAAGGCCAAGGAGGCCCTCGAGGCCGCCGGCGCCACCGTTTCCTTCAAGTGAGCTGTGTCCCTCACATGACACAGTCCCTTCAAGGACACTGAGCGTGTAGCAACACGCTGATCACCGCAAACGGCGGTGGGCCCCGACCGGGTCCACCGCCGTTTCGCATGTCCGGGATCGGTCGAGGTCACCAGCGCAGGGAGGGGTCCCACCGCAGCTGGACCCCGCGGGCCACCAACAGTCGCTGGAAATCCTCCACGGCAGTATCGCTGGCCGAGACCGCATGTGGCTCGGTCCCGGCGTCAAGGCAGTACGCGGCCAACGCACCGACGGCCTCGCCGATGGACCATTCGACCGGATGCAGCCGGTAGGACCCATTGGTGATGGTGGTGGTGCCGATGTTCTTCCCGGCCGGCAGGAGATTCCGTACCCGACGGGGGATCAGCGCCGAGAGCGGGATCTCAAAGGGGTGTGGGGTGCCGCCGGCGCCCTTGCCGTCACCGGTGGTGCGGTGGCGGTCGATCCAGTAGTAGTGCCCGGTGCCGACGGTGTCGCGATAGCGTTCGGCACCACCGTCACCACGGAACTTGGTTGACAGATCCTGCTCGACGATCGTCCGCTGGGCAAGGATCCGGCGCGATTCCCGGACGTAGGGGTGCATGGCGAATCCGTCGGCGGTCCCGGCCACGTCGCCGCGCAGTCGGATCCCGGGCCAGCCGGTGCCGCCATCGGGTCGGGGCGCATCGGTCTGCAACCAGTACAACAAGGAGCGGCTCAGAGCCTTGGCCTGCTGCCAGTGATACTCGGCATCGGGCACCCCGAACAGGGGCCCTCCGATGTAGTCGTTCTGCGGCCAGTTCACCACCACCACGTCGCTGCGGTAGAAGCCCGGAGTGAAGTGTCGCCGGGCAGCGATCCGGCGATAGTTCCACAGTTCCGGCTCCGCCCCCATGTTGCGGTGGTCGAGGTCGATGGTCTCGCCCTCGATGTTGGGGGTGAGGCGATACATCCGCTCTGGCTCGTTGGCCTCCGACTTCTTGGCCGGACGAGCAAAACTCAGCAGCGGGCAGCCGTCCAACTGCGGTGGGTGCAGGTCCCGCCAGTGCTCGTAGTCCTCGGGTCGGTCGATGGTGTGGTTCTCACCGTCGAGGTGTTCGATGGCGAAGCACCACGACACTCCTTGCATGTCGAGCGGATCGGCCGTGGGCCATGCGCTCGGTTCTCCGGTCTGCTCCTGCGACTCCCGTCCCGAGACATGCTCCACAGCGCCGAGCTCGAGCAGATCCCCGAACTCGGTGGCATCCAGCACGTACGGTGCGCTCAGCGTGTGCTCGGTGCCGGCCTCCTCCCGGACCCGGACCGCGGTCACCAGATCGCCGTCGGTGTCGACCGCGACCGGGACCGTACGCATCAGCACCTGCAGTCGGTCAGAGCTGCGCCAAGGGGCCAGGAGCTCGTCGATCACCGCGACACCGACCCGCGGGTCCATGCTGATCGGACTCACCCAGGCCTCACCCGGGTTCAGATGGGGGTCGGCCGCTGCCTCGGCAGTCAACGGATAGTTGCGCCGGTAGTAGTCCCTCATGCCGTCGCGCAGTCGCCGGTAGGACCGGTTGGCTCCATCGGTCTCGATGTAGCGGTGCTCGTCGGAGGGGACGAGTTGGCTGGTGAGTTGCCCACCGAGCCAGTCGGTCGGGTCGGTGATGACCACACGGCGCCCGGCCTCGAGCGCGGCGAGCGCGGCGGCCACGGCGCCCATGCCGCCGCCGATGATGGCGATGTCGCAGGAGATGTCCACGGGTGATCCTCAAGGGGTGCTGGGCCGTCGCCGGACCTCGGCGCAACCGCGGTGAGTGGGAACTGGCCTCGAGCCTACCGGTCGTGGTCGAGATCAGGTCGTGATCCACGACCCACTGACAACTGTGGTGCCACCCCGTACGGTGGGGTCACCACAGCAAGGGAAAGAGGGTGATCAGCATGGCAGCCGTTCACGACGCGATCGTTCTGGCCGGTGGCACCGGCCGCAGGCTGGGAGGGGTCGACAAGGCAACCCTGGCGGTGGCGGGTCGCCCGCTGCTGGACCGCGCTCTCGAGGCCGTCGACCGCGCCGAGAAGGTCGTGGTGGTCGGTGCTGTCGAGGTCCCCAAGGGGGTCCGCCAGGTCGTGGAGGACCCTCCCGGTGGAGGGCCGGTCGCCGGCCTCGTCGCCGGCTTGGCCGCACTCGCCGACGGTCGCACACCCCAGGACTGGGTGGCGGTGGTGGCGGTCGACCAGCCCGCGGCGGCCGAGGCCCTTGCCCCGCTGCTGTCGGCGGCTGGCCAACCCCATGGCAGGGCTGACGGTTTCTGCCAAGAGGATGCTGGTGGACACCCGCAGTGGTTGCTCGCGGTCTATCGCCGCGACGCCCTGCTCACCGCGTTGTCTCCGCACGGAACCGGGCACGAGGTCGCCGTGCGCACGATTGCCGAGGGGCTCAACCTGGCCCGGATCGCCGAAGGAGCGGCTGCGGTCGGCGACATCGACACCTGGTCCGACCACGAGCACTGGGAACAACGACTCAGAGGCGGCGGCTGAGGATCACCCAGGCCGTACGCAGCATGATGTGCAGGTCCAGCAGGGGAGACCAGTTGGCCAGGTAGTACAGGTCATGACCGAGCTTGTACTCGATGTGGGTGTGGTAGTGACCGTAGACCTGCGCCAGGCCGGTGATCCCCGGTGGGCACTGGTGACGTCGGTGGTAGCCGGCGAACCGCTGTTCGTACTCGGCGAGTTCCTCGGGTCGGACCGGCCGCGGCCCGGCAATCGTCATGTGCCCCAGTGCGACATTGAGCAACTGGGGTAGTTCGTCCAGCCGTGTCGCACGGATCCAGCCCATGCCCCGTACGATCCGGGGGTCGTTGACCGCAGCGCCGACCGGACCCGACCGTGCCTCTGCATCGAGCACCATGCTGCGGAACTTGTACATCGGGAAGGGGTGCCCACCTCGGCCCACCCGGTCCTGGATGAACAGCAGGGGGCGCCGCACCACGATCGCGACGTAGAGCGCGGTCACCAGCAACAGCGGCACCCAGATCGGTGCGGTGAGGACCAGCACCGTCAGGTCCATGGCGCGCTTCAACCGGACCTGCGAAGGTGCCAGGGCATGGCTGGACAGTGCCACGAAGGGCATCCCGCCGAGCTCCCCGACCCGAGCCAGCCCGAGCAGTGAATCCTGGGGGCGGACCAGCCGCAACACCGCGACTCCGCGCTGTTCGAGCTGGTCGAGCGGTCCAGCGTAGAGCGGATCGAGACTCTCGGTGTCGAGCAGCACCACCACCTGGGCACCGCTCCGGTCCAGTGTGGCGATCACCTGGTCGATGTCCGGGATCGTGGCGACCACGCTGACCTCGTTCGGGATCGGGGCCAGATGGGCGCGGGCCAGTTCGATCGAGTCGGCCGAACCGACCAACAGCACCGGCGCCGGACCGTCACGGCGGCGACGCAGCCGATCCGAGCCCCAGCGGTTCAGGGCCAGCAGGACTGGCGCAAGGACAGCATGGAAGACCAGGACGCTGCGGGGGATGGGGAACTGCGGCAACATCAGGCTGACCGTGCCCCACAACAGCGAGGTGAACCACACCGAGATCACCAGTCGGCTCAGGATCGGCCGCGCCAGCACGCGCGGTGGACGGTCGTAGAGGCCTCCGGCGTAGAAGATCGCCAAATGGCTCACCATGATCAGCCCGTACGTCCAGAGGTAGCGATCGACATTGGCTGCGGCGTTGAAGTCGTCGCGCAGCAGCATCAGTGCTGCGGTCACCAGCCACAACTCGGCATAGATCACGACCGCATCGATCAGGTGCAGCAACCGGAACCCGTACCCGTTGAGACGCGCGAGGGTGCGCACGTGTCGAGCCGGGGTGTTCATCGGAGTCCATTCAGATCTCGGCGGGGGAGGGTGGTGGTCAGTGTAGGCGGCTGAGCCGTCGGCCCTGGCCCACCGCAAGGGGTGTCGCGGTTGCATCCCGGCGCCCACTGGGTAAGCTGAATGCGGTCAACGACGTGGCTGCACGGTGCCGATGGGATGTCACCCGGCGCGTCGTGAGGACTGGTGAACCCGAGGGCTTTACACTTCGCTCCTGGTCGGGTACTGTAGGTTTTTGCCCCAAGCAGATCAATGGCCCGTGCGCTTGACACGGGTCGTTCAGCGTGCAGTCAAACGCTCGCGTGCCTTCGGAAGGACCACTCTTGGCCGCCTCGCGCACCACCACGTCGAAGCACAATGTCATCTCACCCACGGGTCGTATCTCTTTCGCCAAAATCCGCGAACCCTTCGAGATTCCGGATCTCCTCGACATCCAGATCAACTCCTTCCAGTGGTTGATCGGGAGCGAGCCCTGGCAGCAGGAGGTGTCGGAGGCGCTCGAGCAGGGTCGCACCGACGTCAACACCCGTTCCGGGTTGGAGGAGATCTTCGAGGAGATCTCCCCGATCGAGGACTTCTCCGGGACGATGTCGCTGTCGTTCCGTGACCACCGTTTTGAGCCGCCGAAGAACAGCGTGGACGAGTGCAAGGAGCGGGACGTCACCTACTCCGCTCCGCTGTTCGTCACGGCGGAGTTCATGAACAACGACACCGGCGAGATCAAGAGCCAGACCGTCTTCATGGGGGAGTTCCCCCTGATGACCGACAAGGGCACCTTCATCATCAACGGCACCGAGCGTGTCGTGGTCTCGCAGCTGGTGCGTTCGCCCGGTGTCTACTTCGAGCAGAGCCCGGACAAGACCTCCGACAAGGACATCTTCACCTGCAAGGTGATCCCCTCGCGAGGCGCCTGGTTGGAGTTCGAGGTCGACAAGCGCGACACCGTCGGCGTGCGGCTGGACCGCAAGCGCAAGCAGAACGTCACCGTACTGCTCAAGGCCCTCGGGTGGACCACCGAGCAGATCCTCGAGGAGTTCGGCGAGTACGAGTCGATGCGTCTCACCCTCGAGAAGGACCACACCACCGGTGAGGACGACGCGCTGCTCGACATCTACCGCAAGCTGCGTCCGGGTGAGCCGCCGACCCGTGAGGCCGCCCACCAGCTGCTGGAGAACTACTACTTCAACCCGAAGCGGTACGACTTGGCCAAGGTCGGTCGCTACAAGGTCAACCGGAAGCTCGGCCTGACCGAGTCGATGGACCAGCAGGTGCTGACCGTTGACGACATCGTCGCCGCGATCAAGTACGTCGTCGCGCTCCACGAGGGCAAGGAGCAGCTGGGCGAGGTCATCGTCGAGGCCGACGACATCGATCACTTCGGCAACCGCCGTCTGCGTACCGTCGGTGAACTGATCCAGAACCAGCTGCGTACGGGCCTGGGTCGGATGGAGCGTGTGGTCCGCGACCGCATGACCACCCAGGACATCGAGGCGATCACCCCGCAGACCCTGATCAACATCCGCCCGGTGGTGGCGGCGTTGAAGGAGTTCTTCGGCACCTCGCAGCTGTCGCAGTTCATGGACCAGAACAACCCGCTGGCCGGTCTGACCCACAAGCGTCGCCTCTCGGCCCTCGGCCCGGGCGGCATCTCCCGTGACCGCGCCCAGATGGACGTCCGAGACGTCCACCCCTCGCACTACGGTCGTATGTGTCCGATCGAGACCCCGGAAGGACCGAACATCGGTCTGATCGGCTCGCTCGCCTCGTTCGCCCGCGTGAATGCGTTCGGTTTCATCCAGACCCCCTACCGCAAGGTCGTCGACGGTGTGGTCACCGACGACGTCGAGTACCTCACCGCTGACGAGGAGGACCGCTACCTCATCGCTCAGGCGAACTCGCCGCTGGACGAGGACAATCGGTTCACCGAGGAGCGTGTGCTGGTGCGCGTCAAGAAGGGTGACCTGGACACCGTCCCGGCCCCCGAAGTCGAGTACATGGACGTCTCACCGCGCCAGATGGTGTCGGTGGCGACCGCGATGATTCCGTTCCTCGAGCACGACGACGCCTCGCGTGCCCTGATGGGTTCGAACATGCAGCGTCAGGCTGTGCCGCTGATCCGTTCCGAGGCGCCGTTCGTCGGCACCGGGATGGAGCACCGCGCAGCAGTCGACGTCGGTGACGTCACCCTGGCCGAGCAGGCCGGTGTGGTGCAGTCGGTGAGTGGCGACCTGATCGAGGTGGCCAACGACGACGGCACGTACCGGGCCTACAAGCTGCAGAAGTTCAAGCGCTCCAATGCCGGCACCTGCATCAACCAGCGCCCGCTGGTCGCCGCCGGTGACCGGGTCGAGGCCCGTACGCCCCTGGCTGACGGCCCCGCGACCGACAACGCGGAGGTGGCGCTCGGCCGTAACCTGCTCGTCGCGTTCATGCCGTGGGAGGGCCACAACTACGAGGATGCGATCATCCTCAGCCAGCGGCTGGTCCAGGACGACGTCCTCACCTCAATCCACATCGAGGAGCACGAGGTCGACGCCCGCGACACCAAGCTTGGTGCCGAGGAAATCACCCGCGACATCCCCAACATCTCCGACGAGATGTTGGCTGACCTCGACGAGCGCGGCATCATCCGCATCGGTGCCGAGGTCTCGACCGGCGACATCCTGGTCGGCAAGGTCACCCCGAAGGGTGAGACCGAGCTGACTCCGGAAGAGCGTCTGCTGCGCGCCATCTTCGGTGAGAAGGCACGGGAAGTCCGTGACACCTCGCTGAAGGTTCCCCACGGCGAGACCGGCACCGTCATCGGTGTGCGGATCTTCGATGCCGAGGAGGGCGACGAGCTGCCGCCGGGAGTCAATCAACTGGTCCGGGTCTACGTGGCCCAGAAGCGGAAGATCTCCATCGGTGACAAGCTTGCCGGCCGTCACGGCAACAAGGGTGTCATCGCCAAGATCAACGCCGTCGAGGACATGCCGTTCCTCGAGGACGGCACCCCGGTCGACATCGTGCTCAACCCGCTGGGCGTGCCCGGCCGCATGAACATCGGTCAGATCCTGGAGACCCACCTCGGGTGGGTGGCCAAGGTCGGCTGGAACCTCGACGGGGTTGCTGAGCCGTGGGCCGATCGGCTGCGTGAGGTCGGTCTGGAACATGTCTCGGGCGACTCGAACCTGGCCACGCCGGTCTTCGACGGTGCCACTGACACCGAGATCACCGGGCTGCTGACCAATGTCAACCCGAACCGTGACGGTGACCGGATGGTCAGCGGCGACGGCAAGGCGCAGCTGTTCGACGGCCGCTCCGGCGAGCCGTACCCGGACCCGGTCGGTGTCGGCTACATCTACATGCTGAAGCTGCACCACTTGGTCGACGACAAGATCCACGCCCGCTCGACCGGTCCGTACTCGATGATCACCCA
>CAMDZW010000058.1 GCA_945911015.1 uncultured Propionibacteriaceae bacterium | reverse complement strand
AGTCGGCCGACGGGTTGGTCCACACGGTCCATCCGGGTCGGTCGGTGAAGGTACGGGCCAGGGCTGGGGCGAGCTGGGCGCCATCGATCTCCCCGGCGGCGGCCCGTTGCAGGATCGCATTCTGGTCGGAGACGAAGGTGATCACCAGCCGGTCGACCTCGGACCGGGGACGGTGGTCCGGGTTCGCGGTGAGGGTCATGGACTGCCCGGGCCGCCAGTCGGCCAGGACATAGGGGCCGGAGCCGATGGGGTTGCGGGTGAGCGGAGATTCGTCGACCGGGCCGGTGACGAGAGCGGCCGGTGCGATCCCGACAGTCAGCAGGAGATCGAATCCCTGATAGGGCTCGGTGAGGGTGAACACGACAGTGTCGTCGTGCGCCTCGACCCGATCGAGCATGGTGAAGGTGCCGGCCAGAGGCGACGCAGTCTCGGGGTCGACAGCGGCTCGGTAGGTGGCGACCACGTCGTCGGCGGTGAGGGGTCGGCCATCGGAGAAGGTCACATCGCGGCGGAGGGTGGCCTCCCACCGGGTGGCGTCCTTGTTGCTGCGGACGGGGCCGTCGGCCAGCTGCGGAGTGACGGTGCCGCCGGTAGTGAGGGTGACCAGGCCGTCGTAGAACTTGGTGGCCAGTCCGTACATCCCGGCCAGGGGAGACAGGCTGGTCGGTTCCATCCCTTCGGCCAGGGTGAGCTGGTCGCGGTTGGTGCCCGCTCCAGCGGAGTCAGCCGGGTTAAGGTTGCTGCAGCTGGCCAGCAGGGCGATGGCGAGCAGCAGTGGAGCGAGCAGTCGGATGCGCACGAAGGTCCTCGTGGGTTGGGTCCGGTCGAGGCGTGACACCATCATGTGCCCCGCGAGGCACATGTTAGTACGGAAAGGAGTGGCCGTGGTCGACGGATCGTCGGTGGCGGCGGCTGCGGCGGCGGCAGCGGACCCCAGCACCCAGGAACTGGTCGGACAACTCTCCGACCCGGTCCGCCTTCGCTTGCTGTATGCCATCCATGCCGCGCCGGGGCAGACCGTGGCCGAGCTCGCCGAAGCCGTCGGAATCCGGCCCAACAACGCCACCAAGGCACTGCGCCAACTCACCGAGGCCGGCCTCGTCCGATCCGAGCCACAGGGCCGCAGCAGGCACTTCGAGCTCGCCGACCAGACCGCGCACGACCTGTTGCATCGGCTCGGTGCTCCGCACTCAGAGCTCCATCCGCCTCACTAGACGAGAATGCCAATGCCTCGAGACCAAGGTGACACCATGACAACGATCACAGCCAGCCACAAGGTGCGAACCCACAATCGCCCCACAGCGTTCAGCATTGTTGTCCTTGGCGTCGTGCTCATATTTCTGGCCACAAGTTGGGTCGTCGTCGCCTCTGGTCGCGTGACTCCGGCTGCTCCCGCCAGTCCTACGGCAGCTGTTGGTGCGCTCGAAAGCGCTCTGCGAAGCTCAGACGCGAAGCTCGTCAGCAAGCTCTTGGACCCGGCCTACGGCGCACGGGCCAATCAGGAGAGCGCAGCGAGTATGGTGCAACGCTGGGGCGATCCGAACTTCCAGTTCACGACGATCTCGTACGAGCCCACCGAGTCAAGTGCCACGTGGGCGGTGTACGGCGAAATCAATGGACAGCAGCCTGAGTTCCGGTTCTTCGTGCAGCTTCAACCGGACAGCACGTGGAAGATCGGTTTGGACCACGGCAAATTTGAGTGAGCAAGCCGAAGGTACTCTGTGTGGACCGCAACTTTCACCGGTAGGTCGGTACGCAGCCCTCGGCCGTGATCAGCGTGGGCTGGCCGTTTCAGGAATGAACACGGCGAAGTCCGGATCATGGTCAGCACAGTGATCCCGCAGTCTGCGACGTAGGTCGTGCAAGATGGTCTGATGAGCGCCGCTGGTGGCGAGATTGGTCATTTCGCCGGGATCGTCGGCCAGGTTGACCAGTTGCTCTCGGTGTTGGCCCCAGGAGTAGCAGGAGTACTTGTGATCGCCGACCCGGATTGACCGCGCGACCAGTGTCCCCAGCGCCGGCGGCGGCACGATGATCGGGAAGTGCCACACGGTCTCGACGACCAACGTCTCCCGTGCCGGTCGATGGTCCCGACTCGCCGAGGTGAGCAGCGGTCGTACGGAATGTCCAAGACATGCGTCGGGCAGCTCGATGTCGGCCCAGTCGCACAGGCTCGGCAACAGGTCGAGGCCGGTCGAGACGAGAGTGTCGATGGTCTGGCCTGCTGTGACCTGATCGGTGGTGGGCGGCACGACCAGGAAGGGCACCCCGGCTGCCTCCTCGTACAGCTGCTTCTTCTGGTTCCACTGGTGTGCGGCCTGCATGTCGCCATGATCGGACAGCATCACGATCAACGAGCGTGACGGATCAACCTGGGTACGCCAGGCGTTGAGCAGGGTGCCGATCTCGGCATCGACCCGCTCCACGAGCCGGTGGTAGGCATGGCGGTAACGACGCCACTTCTCGGCCGTCCAATTCGTCGTCGGATGCATGGGCCAGGCGAACCCCTGGACCAGGCGCAGCGCCTCAGGTTCCTCGGCGGCCGGGGCAAAGTTGGGCGGCAGCAGTGGCAGATCCCGCCAGTCCGGATCCTCGATCTCACCCGAGGGTGGGGTCTGGCCCCGAGCCCACTCGCAGATCCCGTGCGGCTCGTTGAAGGAGGCCACCATCAGCAGCGGTGCGGCATCCTCATCGCGCGCCTCGAGATGATCGATGCAGGCCTGAGCGAGGCCCTCGTGGGTGCCGGCATGGATCAGATCGAAGCCACTTGTCGGTGCCGAGTCACCCGGCTCGTTCTCATGGCGGACGCCGGGGACGTGCCACTTTCCAGCGTAGACACAGTCATATCCAGATCTGGCGAACAGGTGCCCCAGGGTCTGGTCGGCTGCGAAGTCGTCTGGCACGGCTCTGACGTTGTCGTTGACCCCCGCCTGTGACGGCAGGAGACCAGACACCATCGATGTCCTGGACGGGGCGCACAGCGGGTTCGTGCAGTACGCATTGGTGAATCGGACCCCGTCGCGGGCCAGGGAGTCGAGGGCTGGAGTCGACAGTTCAGCAGCCCCGGCACAACTCATGGTCATGGCCGATTGTTGGTCGGTCATGATCAGCAGGATGTCGGGTGCGCCATTGGTCATGGCCGCACTGTAGTTGCCTTGTCAGACATACGAATCCGCATCCCCTGGGGGACCATCACAAAGCCCACCGCTTCGAGCAGCTGCCGAAGCGGATGGTTGAATGCCTCGGTTCCGTTGATCCGCTCGATGGTGACGACACCGACGACGCCGGTGCGTAGCCGGTCGGCCAGCGCAGCCAACGCAGCATCGGCCATGGACTCACCGAAGACGAGGAGCGACTTGCCGCCACGCTCCAGGTAGAGCGTCAGCTGACCACCGACCAGGACCACCACGGCGCCGGGATGACGTCCGGGTCGGTGCCCTTCCCGGGCGGGCCAGGGAAGGGCTGCCCCGTAGGGATTGGCCGGGTCGCAGGCTGCCAGGACATGGACGACCTCATCGGGATCGGTGTGATGGCGCAACTGGTCAACCGCGCCCGGCAGCGCGAACTGGGCTGCACCGAGTCCTGCCACGACATAGCCGCGACGACAGGTCCCGGATTCCTCCAACTGCGACAACGCCTTGTAGGCAACGGAAAATCCGCCCGGTGCTCCCTCGGCCATCACAGCACCGCGAGTGAGGACACCGTACCGGTCCAGGAGCCCGAGCACGGTGTCGGCCACCCGCTCGGTCACCGACAGCTCGGACCGCGGCACCATCGACCAGCGACCGGGCACGGTCACCGGTGCGGGACCGCGCAGCGAGCCCAGAGCGCGGCGGCGCACGCCGACCCGGACGGTACGGTGACGGCTCGGCTTCCGCGGGGCTGCTCGGGTGCCTTGGACCCGTGCCCGGACCGGGGCGAAGGTGTCGGCGGTGACCCGGCCAGCCCACGCCAGCTCCCAGAGGTCAGTGATGGTCTGGGCTCGGATGGCCGGATCGGTGACCAGGTCGTCGAGGAACCAGCCGCCACCGCCTCGCAACCGGTCCAGCAGCACTTCCGCCGACTCGGAGACCCCGACCGCGGTCTCCGGTTGGGGCAGTGGCATCCCGGCCGGGGCCAGAGCGACCAACGCATCGTGCTCGCCACTCGATCCGCACCCGACCCAGGTGACCTCGCCGGCGGTGATCAATTCATCCAACCAGGCTGGGCTGTAGTCGGCGACCCGGGACGGCAGGATGAACGACTCCCACATGCTCACCGGCAACGGAAGTCCGGCGAGTTGTTCGATCACACCGAGCACACCGTCGACCCCGTGGCCGGACGGCAGTTCGCCGTGCGCGGCGACCTGCTGCCAGCGCGGCAGGAACCGGGCCAGCGCAGCAGGTTCGGCCGGCTCGACCTCGGCACGGAGTGCGGCCAGAGTGCGCCTCTTGATGATCGCCAGGATCCGTGCATCGCAGTACTGGCGACGGTCCTCGGCCTCGATGAACTCCGCCGCCACGACCGTCCCGGCACGGACAAGATTCGCCAGCTTCTGTTCCACCACGGCGATCCCGAGTCCGTAGCGCTCCGCAACGGTGGCAGCGGTGAACGGCCCGTGCGTGCGTGCCCACCGCACGATCAGGTCGCCCAGCGGGTCACTGGTGGTCGGCGGGACCGGCATCCCCGGGGGCACCGGCACCCCAAGGCCGTCCCGGAAGCGGGCCAGGTCCTCGATGGTCGCCCACCAGATCTGGCCGCCGACCCGCAGCTCGGCGATCCGACGGTCGCGGGCCAAGGAGGTCACGGCCTCGGTAACGTCGACCGACCCCGCCCAGCGCGCAGCCAGTTCCGAGCCGGAGAACGGGCCGGTGGTGCGGATCAGATCAAACAATTCCTCAACGCTGGTGCGTTTCCGGGCTGGGCTGAGAGCCTGCAGATCGGCCTCGACCTCGGCGATGACATCCGGATCCAGCAACTGTCGAGCCTGATCGGTGCCGAGCAGCTCGGCCAACAGTGCAGTGTCCAGCGTGAGCGCAGCGGCCCGGCGTTCGGCCAGGGGTGTGTCCCCGGCGTACATGAACTCGCCGACATAGCCGAACAACAATGACCGGGCGTACGGGGAGGCGCGCGGGGTCTCGACCTCGACGACCTTCACCCGCCCGGCATCGATGGCTCGGTGCAGGTCGACCAACCCGGTCAGGTCGAAGACATCGGCCAGACATTCCCGTACCGTCTCCAAGATGATGGGGAACTCCGGGTGGCGGGCAGCTACGGCCAACAGCTGCGATGCCCGCATACGCTGCTGCCACAGGGGAGTACGCGAGCGTGGATCTCGCCGTGGCAACAACAGCGCCCGTGCCGCACACTCACGGAACCGGGAGGCGAAGACCGCCGATCCCATCACCTCGTCGGTCACGACGTCACGGATCGCCTCCGGATCCAGCACGACCAGGTCAGCACCGGGCGGCTGATCGGTGGTGTCGGGGATCCTCAGCACGATCCCGTCATTGCCAGCAGTCGCCTGGACCTCCAGGCCGTGCCGGTCGCGGGCGTTGCGCTCGATCGCCAGGGCCCATGGCCCGAGCACCGCAGAGCCGAGCGGCGAATGGATGCAGACCTGCCAGTCGCCGAGCTCATCGCGGAACCGTTCCACCACGATGGTGCGATCGGTCGGCACGACCCGGGTTGCCTCGCGCTGCTCGGCCAGGTGGGCCAGCGTGTTGTCCACCGCCCACTCGTCGAGCCCGGCATCGGCCAGACGTGCCCGGGCGGCGCTGTGGTCCAACCCGCCGAGCTCTCGGGTGAACGTCCCGATCGCCAGCCCCAGCTCGAGTGGTCGGGACGGCGAGTCCCCTGTCCAGAAGGGAAGCCGGCCCGGCAGGCCAGGTGCTGGTGACACCCGTACCTGGTCGTGGGTGATGTCTTCGATCCGCCACGAGCTGGTGCCGAGAGTGATCACGTCGCCCACGCGGGACTCGTAGACCATCTCTTCGTCGAGTTCACCGACGCGTGTTCCGCCCCGCTTGCCGGGTGCTTCGTCGTCGCCGACCAGGTGGACGCCGAACAGGCCCCGGTCGGGAATGGTCCCGCCCGAGGTGACGGCGAGTCGTTGACTGCCCGGTCGCCCCTCGACCTGACCGGTGTCGCGGTGCCACACCAAGCGGGGACGCAACTCGGAGAACTCCTCGGACGGGTAGCGTCCCGACAACATGTCCAGCACGGCCTCGAAGGCGCCAGAGGTGAGTTCGGCGTACGGGGCTGCCCGCCGAACCAGCGCATGGGTGGCGTCGACCTCGCGGACATCCAGAGCGCACATCGCCACGAGCTGTTGGGCCAACACGTCCAGCGGGTTGATCAGCTCGGCCACCTCCTCGATCGCCCCGGTACGCATCCGTTCCAGGACGACAGCTGACTCGACGAGCTCACCGCGGTACTGCGGGAAGACCACACCTCGCGACACCGCTCCAACCTGGTGACCGGCCCTCCCGACCCGCTGCAGCCCACTGGCCACCGACGGTGGGGCCGCGACCTGCACCACCAGGTCGACCGCACCCATGTCGATGCCCAGCTCCAACGAACTCGTCGCCACCACACATCGCAGGGCGCCGGACTTGAGGGCGTCTTCGGTCTGGGAGCGCTGATCCTTCGACACCGATCCGTGGTGGGCACGGGCGATGATCGGCAGCTCGCCTCCCTGACCGTGACTCGCTCCGGACTGGGCCATCACCTGTGCCGGCGGGGCATGGTCGGCGTCGGTGTCCAGACCGAGCCGCTCGACATGGAGCTCGTTCAGACGAGTGGTCAGCCGTTCGGCGACCCGGCGGGAGTTGACGAAGACGATCGTGGACTGGGTCGACTCGACCAGGTCGAGCACCTTCTCGGTGAGATGGGGCCAGATCGAACGGTTCGGGGCGGCATCGTCGCCGGTCACCGCCAACTCGGTCAGATCCGGCAGCGGGACGACCACCTCCAGATCCCACTGCTTGGAGGTCGGTGGACTGACCACCGTCACCGCCCGGTCTCCGCCCAGGAACGCAGCGACCCGCTCGGGTGGACGGACCGTCGCGGACAGCCCGATTCGTTGTGGATCAGGGTTTCCGGCGCCGGTGACCAGCTCGGCCAGCCGTTCCAAGCTGACCGCGAGGTGGGCACCGCGTTTGGTGCCGGCCAGGGCATGGACCTCGTCGACGATCACTGTCTGCACCCCGGTCAGGGTCTGGCGACCGGCGGAGGTCAACAGCAGGAACAGTGACTCGGGGGTGGTGATGAGGATGTCGGGCGGGGTGCTGATGAGCTTGCGCCGCTGCGCCGGGGGAGTGTCTCCGGTACGGAGGCCGACGGTGACGTCGGGGACAGGCAGGCCGAGCCGAGTCGCCGTACGGGAGATCCCGGCCAGCGGCGCGGACAGGTTGCGCTCGACGTCCACCGCGAGGGCCTTCAGTGGCGACACATAGAGCACCCGGCAGCGTTGTTCCTTCTCCGGGACCGGTTCACTGGCCAACCGATCGAGTGCCCACAGGAAGGCTGCGAGGGTCTTGCCCGACCCGGTCGGAGCGATGGTCAGGGCGTGACGGCCGGCAGCGACCTCCCGCCAGGTCCCCACCTGGGCCGCCGTCGGCTCGTCGAAGACCTCGTCGAACCAGGTCCGAGTCGGAGCCGAGAACGGATCGAGCGGCGAAGGAGGCACAGGACCATCATGCCTACACTGCCGCCGTGACGAAATCCCGGTCTGGTTACCTCTTCGGTGTTGCCGGCTATCTGCTGTGGGGCGCCTTTCCGCTCTACTTCCCCCTTCTCGAACCGGGCAGTCCCGTCGAGATCCTTGCCCACCGCATCCTGTGGTCCTTCGTCACCATGACCATCGTGGTCCTGGCTGCACGCCGGTGGCGGCAGTTCCGCCGGGTGCTGGCCGACCGGCGGACCCTCGGATTCTTGACCCTGGCCGCCGTCGTGATCTCCGTCAACTGGGGCATGTTCATCTTCGGGGTGACCTCGGGCCGGGTGGTGGAGACCTCGCTGGGCTACTTCATCAACCCGCTGGTCACCATGTTGCTGGGCGTGATCGTGCTGCGCGAACGGATGGGTCGCGGACAGTGGGTGGCCCTCGGCATTGGGGCCCTGGCCTGTGTCGTGCTGACCATCGACTACGGACGGCCGCCGTGGGTGGCGCTCACGCTGGCACTGAGCTTCGGCACGTACGGGCTGGCCAAGAAGAAGGCCGATGTCGAAGCGATCGAGTCCCTCACCGTCGAGACGATGCTGCTCACCCCCTTTGCGCTGGGTTTCCTGATCTGGCTGACCCTCACCGGGCAGAGCCATTTCCTCAGCGAAGGTGCCGGGCACACGGTGCTGATGTTGACTGCTGGCGTGGTCACCGCGATCCCCCTGCTGTGCTTCGGAGCTGCCGCCACCCGGATCCCGCTGAATGTGCTCGGGTTGCTGCAGTACCTGACGCCCTGCCTCCACTTCGTGATCGGGGTGGTGGTGGTCGGGGAACAGATGTCGAACGGGCGGTGGATCGGATTCGGTCTGGTCTGGCTGGCACTGATCACCTTCACCGTCAGTGCACTGCGGAATCGACCGAGGATCCGGGTCGAGCAACGATAGGGTCCGGGGCGTGCCCGCTGCCCGTACCGCTGATCGTCGCGTCGTCGACTGGTTGCCCTGGCTGCTCGGGCTGGGGGCCCTGTGGGGCTCCAGCTTCGTGCTGATCAAACTTGCGGTGGTCGATCTTCATCCGCTCTGGGTGGCGACCGGTCGGGTCGGATTCGGCGGACTGATCCTGGCCCTGGTCATGACGGTGCGTGGGCTGCGCCTGCCGAGGAGTCCGGGCGCGTGGGGTCATGGGGCCTTCCTGGGCGTGGTCAACTGTGCGATCCCGTTCAGCCTGTTCGCCTTCGCCGGCGAACGCATCCCGTCGCTGTTGTCGGGTCTACTCAACAGCACCACGCCGTTGATCGTGTTGCCGCTGGCGATCTTTGCCTTCCGGACCGAGCCCTTCACCGCACGACGTCTGCTCGGGTTGGTGGTGGGGTTGGGCGGGGCGATGGTGCTGCTGGGGGTGTGGGACCTGTCCGGAGGGGGACATGACCTGGCCGGTCAGCTCATGTGTGTGGGTGCCTCGGCCTGTTACGGCATTGGTACGGCATGGAGCCGCCGTTTTCTCTCGCCCCGTCCCGAGCCGCCGATCGTGGCGGCGGCCATCCAGATGATCGTCGGCGTCATCGTCATGGTGCCCACAGCCCTGCTGGTGGCCGGCCCGCCCGGTGTGCCGGGGCCGGTGCCGTTGGCCGCCGCAGCGGCGCTGGGTGCGCTGGGCACCGGTGTCGGATTTGCGATCAACCTGCGCAACATCGGCCTGCTGGGGGCAAGTGCGGCCTCGACGGTCACCTATCTGGTGCCGGTCTTCGCCACGATCATCGGGGTCACGCTGATGGGTGAGCACCTCACCTGGCATCACGTCGTCGGTGGCCTGATCGTGCTGTCCGGGGTCGGTCTGGCCCAGGGTACGGGGCGAGGTCGACGCGTCGGGGTGGATCCGGCACCGTCGGGATGACCGCACGGTCCTACGGGCAGGTGTTCTAATGTGGCAGAGCGGGGCTGTATCGTGTCGCCGTGGCCGAGTCGTGGGAGGAGGAGCAGTGAAGGAATCAGAATTCTGGGAGCGCATGGAGCTTCATCTGGGACGGTCCTATGCGCGGGCCTGGGCGAGTCAGCAGACCCTCACTGCCCTGGACGGCCTCACCGTTGATGCAGCGCTTGCCGCCGGGCATTCCTGCAAGCAGGTCTGGCGGGTGGTGGCGGCCGCCCTGGACCTGTCGGCCAGCGACTCCTGACTCCGTTGGCCTCACGACACACCGGCGTGTCGATTGGCCTTCGAACAGTTGTTCGGTAAGTTGTGCACAGTCCGGATCGAGCACGAAGCACCATCCACAGGTCGTCCGATTCGGTGACGGATTGTCAGTGGCTGTCCCTAGTGTTCTGGATGACAGCAACGGCAAGCACACTCCGGTCACGGATCGGGTCGAGGAAAGGTGAGAACCATGGCAGCAGTGGCAGATCGGACCAAGGCGCTTGACGCCGCATTGGCGCAGATCGACAAGGCGTACGGCAAGGGTTCGGTGATGCGACTGGGTGATGACACCCGGCCGCCGGTCGAGGTCATCCCCTCGGGCTCCATCGCGCTGGACATCGCGCTCGGCATCGGCGGCCTGCCCCGCGGCCGGGTCGTGGAGATCTACGGTCCGGAGTCCTCCGGCAAGACGACCGTTGCCCTCCACGCGATCGCCAATGCCCAGAAGCAGGGCGGCATCTGCGCCTTTATCGACGCCGAGCATGCGCTCGACCCGGAGTATGCCAAGAAGCTCGGTGTCGACACCGATGCGTTGCTGGTGAGCCAGCCCGACAACGGTGAGCAGGCTCTCGAGATCGCCGACATGCTGGTCCGTTCCGGGGCACTGGCGCTGATCGTGATCGACTCGGTTGCCGCGCTCACCCCGCGCGCCGAGATCGAGGGCGAGATGGGCGACTCCCACGTCGGTCTGCAGGCGCGTCTGATGAGCCAGGCCCTGCGCAAGATGACCGGTGCCCTGTCCGGTGCCGGCACCACCGCCATCTTCATCAACCAGCTGCGAGAGAAGATCGGCGTCATGTTCGGCTCGCCCGAGACCACCACCGGTGGCAAGGCGC
>CAMDZW010000057.1 GCA_945911015.1 uncultured Propionibacteriaceae bacterium | reverse complement strand
GTTGGCCGGCGGGTTCCACACCACCCGGAGCTGACGCCCGGTCGGCGCCTGGTTGTCCTCGGCCGCGACGATCCGCGGCGGAGTCGGCACCCCGGCCGGGACCTCGGGCCGCGACGGAGTCGACCAGTCGCTCGGTTCGGGAGCATCGTTCTTGGCGCGGACCCGGAACGTGTAGGCAGCACCGTTGGTCAGGCCGGTCCAGGTGTAGCTGGTGCCCGGGCCGACCGAACGCAGCACCAGCCCATTGGGCCCACTGAGTTCGATCTCGTAGTCGTTGACGGCCGAACCCTTGGTGCGGGCGGCATCCCAGGTCAGCTCCAGTTCCTGGTCCCCGAAGGTGGCGACCGGATTCGTCGGGGCCAGAGGCCGGACATCGGGGCGGATCTGCGCCGACGGCGACGAGGGGTCCGACTCCCCGATCCGGTTCGTCGCGGTCACCGTGAAGCGGTAGTTCACGTCATTGGTGAGACCGGTGACGGTGCAGGTCGTGGTCTCACAGGCCTGGCTGATCGACTGGCCATTCTCCCCGGCCGCGGTCACGGTGTAGGTGGTGATCTCGGCACCGTTGTCAGCAGGTGCGGTCCAGTCGATGACGGCCTCCCGGTCGCCGACGCTGACCATCCGCGGGGTGCCGGGGACGTCGGGTCGCCCCAACACCGAGAGCCGGATCCTGGCCTCAGCGCTGCGGCTGCCCTGGCCGGTGGCGTCCTCAATGGTGTAGCGGACGACCATGGTGCCGACGAAGTCAGGGGCCGGTGTGATCGAGACCCGGTCCGAGGTGAACTCGACCGTGCCGTTTCCGGTCTCGATGACCGCCATCACCACGGTCAGCGGGATGTCGTCGAAGGGGTTGACGTCATTGCTCAGCACATCGACCACAGATGTCTTGCCCTGGACGGCTTCGGGCACCACATCGTCGACTGCCGTCGGCAGCGGACGGGTGCTGGCCGTCACCTCCACGGTGACCTCCAACGGCACCTCGAACTCGCCGTCGGACACCGTGATGGTGCCCCGTAGCACGGCACCGACCTCGGCATCCGGGGCGGCCTCACCGCTCAGCCGGTCACCGTCCAGAGTGACCGTGACCCCAGGGGAGCTGGAGATCTGCAGATCCGACAAGGTGAGTTCGTCACCGTCGGGATCGGAGATGGCCCGGGACAGGTCGACCCCACGCTCGGCCTCACCGGCCGCGATCGTCAGGTTGACCGGATGGGTCACCGGCGGCTCATTGATCTTCTCCTGCTCGGTCGCCGGCGCCTCCAGCACCGTGATCGGGACAGTCAGCACCGCCGTACGGCCCTCGTCATCGGTGCCGTCCTTGCCGTCGGTCACCTCGAAGCTCATCGAGGCCGGACCGACGTAGTCGACCGGGGCGAGGAAGGTGAGCGTCGACGGGCCGGTCGCGGTCGTCTCACCGTGGGTGCCCCAGACCCGTTCGTCGTTGACCAGACGGACCGTACGTCCGGGTCGAGGCTGGACCAGCTCGTTCAGGTCGAAGGTCTTGGGCTCACCGGCAGTGACGAACTGCTCGGCCAGGTTCGGGTCGAGGACCGGGGAGACATCGGCGAAGCCGGGGACGGTGATCGTCGCCCACGCCTTCTGGCCGTCGGTGTCAGTGACCTCGTAGCGGATCACCTGCATCCGGTCGGTGACAGTGACCTGCACCATGTTGTCGATCACCTGCGGGCCGTCCTCGGTGGCACCGGGCAGGGTGACCGTGGCCAGGGTGATGTCACCGTCGGGATCGATGTCGTTGCTGAGCACGTCCACCTTGAGCCGACCGTCCTCGTCGGCTTCCTGCAACACCTGCCAGGGCGAGACCAAGTCGTCCACGGCCACTGGGGGTTGCAGCTCGGCATCGGGGTCGACGGTGATCCGGATCGTCGCCGAGGACTCAGCCCCGCGGCTGTCGACGATGGTGTAGCTGCCGGTCAGCGTGCCGGTCTCGTTCCCCACGTTCAGCTCGACATAGCGCCCGTCGACGATCTCGGCGCCGGGCAAGCCGTGGAGGTCATTGCTGGCGAAGCCGAAACTGTCGCCATCGGGATCGGAGTCATTGGCCAGCACGTCGATCCGCAGTGTCTGGCCGGGACGGGCCGAGACGATGTCATCGACCGCGATCGGCGCCCCGTTGCCGACACCGCGGGGCACGACGGCGATCCGGATCGTGCCAATCGCCTCAGCTCCTTGGGCGTCGACGACCCGGTAGGTGAAGGTGTCGGTGCCAGCCGCGTCGGGATAAGCCTCGTAGCCGAGCTGACCGTCACCGATCCAGACCAGCCGGCCCAGCTGCGGCGGGCTGTCGATGCCGTCCAGTCGGACCGAGTCACCCTCGGGGTCGATGCCGCGGAGGTTGACCACGACCCGGCTGGTCGTGCCGGCCAGGACGCGATCCTCGACGTCTCGCGGGCGTGGTGCGGTGTTGGCGACGTCCTTGTCGATGACGAAGATCCGGACCGAGGCCGATGCCGTACGGCCTTGTTCGTCGGTGATCTCGTAGACCGCACGGTATTCGCCGGGCCGGTCGGGGGCCCGGTACCGCAGCAGCTCACCGCTGGTCCACGCCTCCCCGGCAGATGGTTCCTCGGTCAGGTCGGTGATCCGCAGCGACTGCCCCGACGGCGATGAGTCGTTCTCCAACACCCGTACGGCACCGATGTCTCCGGCTCGTACGGTGAGGCTGTCGGCCTCGGCATGGGGCGCGTCCTTGGTCAACGCGGTCGGCAGGACGATGACCGTGCCCGGGACCGAGTGGTGTCCGTCGGAGACCTGGTAGGTCAACACGATGGGCCGTTGCGGAGTCCGCTTGGCGATGATCAGCAACTGCGAACGGTGCAGGATCCGGACTTCCAGGTCCGGCGAGGTGGACACCGACTGGATGGCGAGGACGTCACCGTCAGGGTCCTCGTCATTGGCCAGAGCATCAACCAGGACCGAGCCACCGATCGGCAACTGCGCGGTGTCGCGGGCGGCGACCGGCGGCCGGTTCTCGTCAGGGGCGTCATGGACGTCGATCCGGATCAGGCCGAAGCTGCGGGGCCCGTTGCTGACCACATAGCTGAGGTAGTAGGTGCCGGCCACGGTCGCAGTGAAGGTGAAGCTGTCTCGGGAGATGAGGGCGACGCTGGTGTTGGGCGGGGCCTGGTCGATGCGGGCCAGAACCAGATCGTCACCGACATCGTTGAGCAGGGGGTTGATCGTGATCTGTTCGCCCACCTGTGTGGTGACGAAGTCTCCGAAGGCCATCGGCGGCACGGCGCTGTCCACGGTCTGGACCAGGACGGTCCCGGTTGTCTCCGACTCCCCGTCCGAGACGACGACGGTGATTTCCTTGCGCCCGGTCTCGGTGCCGTTGTCACGGAAGGTGAGTTGGCCGTCGCCGGTGGTGGAGACCTCGTCGTCACCGCCGACGCTGGCGCTGACCAGGACCAGGTCGTCGCCCTCGGGGTCCCGCCAGTCGAGCAGGATCCGGGCGGTGAGGTCACCGCCACTGCGGACGGTCCAGGTGCGGGGATGTTCGACCGGGACCGGGGCGCTGTTGTCCTCCTGCTGATCGGCCGAGACGACTCGGACCTGGACCCGGGCCGAGGCCGTACCGCCTCGTCCGTCCTCAATGGTGTAGGTGAAGCTGAACGACTGGCCGGCGGCGTTGTCGTCGACGGTCAGTTGCAGTCCGGTCCCGCCGCGGACTCTGCCCAGGGTGCCCTGGCTGAGCTCGGGCGGTTCGGCGAAGGTGAGCACGTCACCGTCGGGATCGGAGTCATTGTCGAGCAGCGGCAGCACGGTCGCCCGACCGGCACGGACGGTGACTTGGTCGGGCCGCGCGACCGGCGCCCGGTTGGCGCTGTCCCGATTGGGGTTGACCACCTCGGACCGTTCCTCGTCCTCGGACTCCTCCCCCTTGCCCTCCTCGGGTGGGGTGATCCGGTCCCAGCCCTCGACCAGCCGCATGTTCTCGGTGACCAACCAGATGGTGCCCTCGACGACGTCGTTGAGCACCACCTCGTCACGGTTGACCCGGAAGACGACCGCATGTCCCGGAGTCCATCCGGTGGCTTCGGCGGTCGTGGCATCGGAGCGGTCACAGCGGGTGAGGACCACCGTGGTGCCGACACCGGAGAAGGCGCCGTGGGCGCACCCCTCGACCACGACCGGCTGGGCCGGCTCGCCGAGCGCCTCGCCAAGCAGCACCGGGCCCTTCTCCCCGACCCCGAACAGTCCATCGGGGGTGGCGTAGACGACAGCGAGCTTGTCACCGGCGATCCGTGGGCTGCGGGCAGACGGGGCCTGGAGCTGAGCAGCGGCCAGGTCAGGCACTTCGACGACGCCGCGGTCGGCGATCCAGAACGCGCCGGTGTCGCGGGCCATCACGACGGCGGTCTCGTCGACGACGGTGAGCTGGAGGTCCCCAGACAGGTCGAGGCCCTCGATCGGGAAGGTTTCCACGACCAGTCCTTCGGGGCCACGGGTGAGGGTGACCAGCTCGGATCGTTCGACGCTGAGCCCGTACACAGTGCCGTTGGGGCCGACGGTGCTGCGACCGCCAGGGCCGAGGTCGGCATCGGGCGACTGCTGGGCAAGGATCAGCCCGGCAACCTGACTGAACGGGCGGACCCACAGCGCGCCGGTGACCGGATCGGACACCGCGACCATCCCGTGCCGCAGCGCGACATCGGCGCCACTGGGCAACTGCGCAGCGCTGCCCAGCCCGAGCGTGGCGGCATCGAGCGGGGTGAGCTGGAGGGTGTCACGGTCCACGGTGAGGACGTCATTGCCGTCCTGGACGACATCGCCTTGTCGGCCCAGTGCCGCCGAACCGGCGAGCTCGTCGATCTGCCGGTTGAACTTGCCGACCTGTTCGGCACTGGTGTTGGTCACATAGACCGAGCCGTCGTGGAGCTGCGGATCGGTTGCGGCAATGCCCGGGTCGATCACGGCCAGAGCCACCAGTACTGCGCCGACGGCAGCCACCGCGATGGCGGCCCATCGGTTGACGCGGCGCTTGTTCAGGGCCGCGTGCTTGACAGTCGACGGAGCAGGCATCGTTGGCAATTGTGCCATCACCGCGGTGTCGTCTGGAGGGGCCGTGGACCGAACAGGAGGGGTCGAACAGCAGGGTGGGCCGACCGGTGGCGTGAGGTGGTGTGCTCAGGAGGCACAGAATGTGGCGGGGCTGCTGGTGGCGCCGCTGTCGTTGCGTGCGGTGACGCTGATGCAGGGGGGGACATTCGGCGGCAGCTCGACCTCGACCCGCGGTTCATCGACCGAACCGAAGACCGAGGCATCGGTGCTCAGCCGCCAGGTCCAGCCGGTGGCCTCATCAGGCTGGGTCCACAGGCAGGTCAGTCGATCGTCC
This sequence comes from uncultured Propionibacteriaceae bacterium, assembly GCA_945911015.1. Lineage (GTDB taxonomy): Bacteria > Actinomycetota > Actinomycetes > Propionibacteriales > Propionibacteriaceae > Avipropionibacterium. Next base: position 6,264 of record CAMDZW010000057.1, on the reverse strand, counting down.
TCACGGGTGCAGGTGCCGTCGACCGGTGCGGCGACAGGGTCCTGCCGGATGACCTCGGTGTTCCCGGGGGTCGGGGCGTCGTCGTCATCGTCGGCGTCCGGCCCCCAGAGCAGGACACCGACCACGGTGGCGATGATCGCCAGCACCACGACGATGCCGATCACGGCGCCGATCCGGCGCCCGGGCGGGGTCGGGGCCGTCTCATCGGGGACCGCCACCGGGCGGGTCCCTGAGCTCGGGTCCGTGCGTTCGAGAGCTGACACCGTACGGCCAGAGGTCGAGTCCTCAGCGAGCTGGAGGCCGGGTTCGTCGCTGATCGTCACCACCTGCCGGACCCTGGTCACGCCAGCCTCGTCGGCTGCGGTGGTGGGTGCGGCGCCGGCCTGCAGGACCTCGATCGGTGTGGGCGGCAGCCCCCGTTCCTGTTCGACGGCCTGGAGCGCCAGGGCGAACTCGTGGGCCGTGCTGAACCGCGCCTCGGACCGCTTGTGCATCGCTCGGGCGAGGATCTGGTGGATCCCGCCGGGCACGTCGTCCCGGTCGATCGGCGGCACCGGGAGGCGTTCAATCCGTTGGATCATCGCGGCAGCCGAGTTGTCGCCATGAGGCAGTTCGAAGGGCGCACGGCCGGCAAGGAGGGCGTAGACGGTGGCACCGAGGGCATGGACATCGGTGGTGACGTCGGAGGTCGGCACCGCAGCGAACAGTTCCGGGGCCGACCACGGGATCGACATGGCTTCCGCCTCGAGGGCGAGCCCTTGGCCGGCGATGCCGAAATCGGCCAGTTTGGGCAGGTTGTAGGCGGTGACCAGCACATTGGCCGGTTTGATGTCGCGGTGCAGGATGCCGGCACGGTGGGCAGTCTCGACAGCTGCGGCCAGCCGCACCCCGATCCGCAGCACCTCGGCAACCTCGATCTGCTCGGTGCGCATCCGGATCCCCAGGTTGGGCCGCGGACAGTACTCCATGACCAGACAGGGACGGCCGTCATTGGCGATGCCGGCATAGTGGATCGTCACGATCGACGGATGGGCCGACAGCCGCGCCATCGTGTTGGCCTCGGTGATGAACCGTTGCCGCGCATCTGCTGACCCCATCGGGTCGGCGAGCACCTTGACCGCAACCTCCCGGAACGGCAGCTGCTGCTCGTACAGGAAGACGTCAGCGAACCCACCCGAGCCGAGGTGGCGCAGAGGTCGATATCCGTCGAGTTCGGGCGGCGCGGCAGGCGTGCGGCTCATCTGTTGTGGTGGGGGCGGTACGGATTCACCGTGGCGGCTCGACGGTGATCGTCAGGCCGTCACCGAGATCGATGACCCAGCCAGGAGCGACCTGGACCGGTTCCCCGGGGACCAGCCGCTCACGGGCGTTGTCGCCAGGACGGACCAAGGTCGTGCCGTTGGTCGAGTAGAGATCCTTGACCAACACCCGCCAGCCGTCCGGTGCCACCTCGAGGTGGGTGCGGCTGATGTCATGGCTGGGGCTCGGTACGGCCAGAAGTCGCGGCAACTGCTCGCGCGGCACCCTCGAGGCGGTCGGGGAACGACCGATCAGCACCGCCCGATCGACCTCGACCTGATGACCGTGGGACGTGCGCAGCACGGCCAGCGCGGGCCGGGTCACCAACTGCGGACTCTGCGGCGGGATCTGGCCGCCACAGCGGCTGCAGGCCGGCGAGCCCGGTTCATTGGGATGGTGGCTGGTGCACAGCACGGCGAGCACGAGGTCGGAGGACTGGTTGCCGGGGTCCTGGGCCTTGAGCGAACGGGCCAACCCGGTCGCGAACACGGTTGCACCGTCATGGTCGGCGTCGTCAGCCGGCACCGCAGAGGGCTGCGGGGTTGCCGACGGGGCAGACATCTGTGGGGCCGACGGCTGATGGGTCGACTGTTGGGGCCCGGGCTGTTGGGGTCCAGGCTGTTGGGGTCCGGGCTGTTGGGGTCCGGGCTGCTGGGGTCCGGGCTGCTGGGGAGGTTGACCCCAGGGGTTGCCCGGCTGCGCCTGTTGGTCCTGCTGGGGCGGCGCCCCATAGCCAGGTGGTGGGCCGCCATGTCCCGGCGGAGGTCCGCCGTGGGCGGGCGGGGGACCGCCGAATCCGGGGCCGCCGGGTCCGTTCGGTCTGGGCACCGGGCCGCCGAACGGGGCCGGGGGTGCAGGCGGAGCCCCGAACCCTGGAGCGGGAGGAGCGCCGAAGCCTTGCGGGGGGCCGCCGAAGCCTTGTGGGGGGCCGTCCGGGCCAGCCCCCTGCGGGGGTCCACCGAATCCTGGTGGCGGGCCCTGTGGTGGGCCGTCCGGCTGTGGCGCGTCGGGCTGAGGGGCATCCGGCGCAGGTGTGGCGAAGGGGTTGTCCTGACCGAACTGCTCTGCCGGCGTCGGGTCAATCGGCGGCGGTGGTGGAGCACCGAAGGGATTGGGCGTCGGTTTCGGGCCGCTGATCTCGATGGAGGGCTCGGCCTGGTCGAGCGCTTCCTCGGCGGGTTCGAACGGGTTGGCGCTCGGCGCCGGCTCGCCCACATCGGGGCCAGCAGCATCTGGGCCACCAGCAGGCTCCGGGGCGTCACCAAGCCCACCGAAGGCAGCCAGACCCGGGTCCTGCGGTCCCGCGGGTGCCGCCTCGTCGGCCGGGGCTTCCTCGGTCGGCGGCACGTCCTCCTCGATTGGCTGCGCGTCCTCAACCGGCTGCACGTCCTCAACCGGCTGTGCCTCCTCGGTGGGCTGTGCCTCCTCGGTGGGCTGTGCTTCCTCGGTGGGCTGTGCTTCCTCGGTGGGCTGTGCTTCCTCGGTGGGCTGGGCAGCTTCGGTGGGCTGGGCAGCTTCGGCAACAGCGTCCTCGTCGACCACCTCGACCGATTCCTCGGCCCGGTCCGACCGGTCCTGCTCAGCGGCCACGCTGACCACCGCAGCTTCTCCCGTACGGGCCATGGTTTGTGGCGAGCTGACGCGTGCCGGTTCAGTCGCGTCGAGCACGACGGCCGAGGCCGAGACCGCCCCGACGACGAGCGGAAGCTGGAGTTGATCGACCGATTCCTCGGGGTCGCCCTCCATGTCGATCCGGACCTGGGTCACCTCACCGAGGCCGACCTCGCTCCAAGTCTGGATGCCTTCGCCGGTGGCGACGAATTCGCCGCTGGCGAGGTCCATCAGCTTGATGTCACCGCGAACGAGGGTGCGCAGTCCGTCGCCGTCCCAGAACAAGGCAGCAAAGGACGGCATCTTGTCCAGTCCGAAGGCAGCGAGGCGTTCCGCGACGTCCTGCAGCGAGGTGCCGGCCACGACCACGTCCCAGATGGAGTTGAGCAGGTTCGAGGCCGAAGCGGGCGCCGGTTGCATCACCACCATTGAGGTCGGTCCGGACAGGACGATCCAGGAACCGGGCGTGTAGGTGGCACGCCAGTACCCGATCGAGGTGCGCTGTGATTCGGTCATGAATCCCTCCTTGCCGTCAGCACAGTCTGTGCCATGGGAGCTTTCCTGTCGACCTCGACCGTCGAGGCAACCACGTCGACCACGACCACCGAGACGTTGTCCCGAGCCCCATGGTGCAGCGCGAGGTCAACCAGTCGACGAGCCGCGGTGGCCGCACCCTCGGCATGTTTGACGATGTCCTTGACCAATGGGTACGGGGAGTCATTCAGCAGACCGTCGGAGCAGAGCATCACCCGCTCCCCCGCATGCATCGGCAGCAGCCAGAAATCAGGGACCAGGGCGTCCTCGGCGCCGACGGCACGGGTGACAACATTGCGTTCAGGATGGTCAGCGATCTGCTCGTGATGGATGGTGCCCTCCTCGAGCAGCTCCTGGATCCGGGAATGGTCGACGCTGACCTGGACCAACGGATGTCCGGCCGGTCCCACGCGCCGATAGATACGAGAGTCGCCGATGTTGAAGAACAGCCAGTACGCCTGACCGCCGGCCAGCTGCAGTGCGGCGGCTCCGGCAGCGGTGGTGGCGGCATTGACCTGGAGCCGGTCGTTGTGGAATCGGACCCGGCGATGGGCCTCACGCAGCGCATCGGAGATGTCGGCATCAGTCACCGGTCCGGGCAGCAGCCGGGCGAACTCCTCCACCACGATGCCGCTGGCGACCTCTCCTGCTGCCGCGCCACCGACTCCATCGGCCACCACGAACAGCGGTGCATGGGCCAGCACGGAGTCCTCGTTGTTGGTCCGGACGCAGCCATGATGGCTCACTGCGTGGAAGTCGAGCTGCACGCGGCGAGTGTATGGGGTCAGCAGGTCGATGACACGATGGGCCGATGGACGTGGAGAACCCGGTGGACCGGCTGATCATCGACGAATCCGAGCCGTGGGCCGATGCCCAACGGATCGCGGTCATCGACGACCCCTCCGGCGAACTGACCCGGGCGGTCGCCCGGCGCAGCCCGTCGGCTGTGGTGGTGACGCATGCGGACTCGTGGGTGGACGAGCAGGCGGTCTCCGATGCCGTACGGGACCTCTCGCCTCAGGTGCGGGTCGAGTCGACCCGGGACCTGGCCCTGGCCAATGCCGAACTGGTCCTGGCCCGGTTGCCGCGGGAGGTGGATGCAGTCGGGTCCCTGGCCGAGGACGTTGCCGTGCTCGGAGCGGCCGATGCCCGGATCGTCGGTGGTGCCCGAGTGAAGCATCTGGTGCCGGCCATGAACGATGCGCTGGCCCGCGGATTCGACGAGGTCCGTGGAAGCCTCGGGCGCAACAAGTCACGAGTGCTGCATGCCTGTGCACCCAAGGACGGTGTGAACCGGAGCTGGCCCCGGTCACGTTTCGTTGCCGAGTTGGGATTTGAGGTGTTCGCCCAGGCCGGCGTGTTCGCCGGAACCCGAGTGGACCGGGGCACCAGGTTGCTGCTGTCAGCACTGGCCGAGTGGTCCCCACCGGACGGTGAGATCGTCGACATTGGTTGTGGTACGGGGATCCTGGCCACATGGCTGGCCAGGTCCCGAAGCCAGGTCGTGGCCACTGACACCTCGGCCGCTGCGGTCGCATCGGCCTCATTGACCGTGGATCGAGCAGGCGTGCCGGTGCGGGTGACCCGCGGAGAGGGGCTGTCCGCCTGGGCGGACGGATCGGTCGCTGCCCTGGTGTCGAATCCACCGTTCCATGTGGGTGCGGCCAAGGACTCGACCCCGACCCTTCGGATCATCGACGATGCGGCGCGGGTGTTGCAGCCCGGCGGCGAACTCATGATGGTGTGGAACGCCCATCTTCCCTACCTGCAACACCTTCGCAGGATCGGCTCGACGGAAGTGGTGCAGCGGGACCACCGTTATCTGGTGACCCGTACGGTCACGCCCGGACATGCACCTCGGTAGCGAGACTGCGCATCCGGATGGCGTCGACCTGATCGATGATCACCGCATCCCACCCGGCGCGGGCGCCGATCACGAACAGGGCATCCTCGACCGTGTCGACCTGGGCATCCCCATCGAGCGCGCGGGCCGCAGTGATCAGCCCGTCGACATCGAGAACGTCCAAGGACAGTTGAAGATTCACCACCGCAGGAGTTCCCTCAGCCGGTTCGTCGAGCGCAATGTCGCCCGAGTCTCCCGTGTCGCCCGTGTCGTCGGTGTCCGTGCCCTCGGTGTCCTCGGTGTCGAGCCAGAACGCAGCCGACCCGGTGAGGGCGACTTCGACCTCGCTCAGATCGGCCAGCGCCGCCTCGAGCGCGGCCGCAGTCACCCCCAGGTCATCGGCCTTCTTCGCAGCGATGGCGCCGGCATGCTCATCGAGCGCACGACTCACCAGATCGACGGCGGCCTGATAGGCCAGATGGGCCTCGGTGGTCCACAGGTCGGCAGCTGAGGGTTCGGTCACGGCGTCAGACTAACCCGATCAGGCCGTCAACGGGTGCGTCGATGGCCACGATTCGCCGGGACGTGACCACCCTGCGCATCAGGCCATCAGCCCCCTCGGGAAGGATTCTGACCCAACAGACGCCCTGAAACGCTTCACAGGCGTCCGATGGGTCGGAAACCTGGCCCGGCCCGCTCGATGGATCGGAAACCTGAGCCATTCTGAGGGTGGGGGTGGCCAGAAAGGGAGCGACGGCGGGTCAGGAGCGCGGAGCGCTGCGGGGCCAGAGCACGAAGGCGCCGCCGGCGATCAGACCGGTCAGGGAGAGGATGACCAGGACGGCCGAGCCGGGCAGGGAGACCAAGCCCAACACAGTGGCGACGATGACGGCGGCGACGATCCCGACCGCGGCATAGACCAGCGGTCGGGAGTAGTGCTTCCACACCGATGTGTCGACCTCGGCGAAGCTCGGGCC
>CAMDZW010000056.1 GCA_945911015.1 uncultured Propionibacteriaceae bacterium | reverse complement strand
TCCCCACCGGTGGGCCGGCCCTGCACGCCTCGCTGGTCCGGGCACAGTCCGAGGGGCTCGACCCACGCCGACTGAGCATCGACTCGATGGCCAAAGGCGACATCGCCGATGCCTACACCGAGGTCGGCATCTCCTCCCGGCAGACCCATGCCATGCCGTACGAGGAGAGGTTCGACTACTCGAGCTACTTCGACTTCCACCGTGCCCTGTACGAGAAGGGCCGCACCGCGGGGGCGATCACCACGATCCCGCGGGTGCTGGGCCAGCTGCAGGAGGCCGGGATCCCGGCGTTGCTGATGGAGCCAGCACTGCTGACCTTGCGCCAGAGCTTGCAGACCGCAGTGTTGTTGGGCAGCGGTGCACAGTTCGAGGAGTCGCGGATCGCGGTCATCATCGTGCAGTTCCCGGCGAGCACGCTGCCGCCGCGGACCAGCCCGGCCCAGTACTGGTTCCAGGAGCTCCGCCTCGCACTGCAGCGGGAGTTGTTGCGCGAAGCTCGCCGGATGGATGCGATCGTGCTGCCGCACGACCAGGACAGCTTCCTGGTCTTCACCACCTACGGCTCGCTACGTCTGGTGACCGATGACCTGACCACCGCGCCCTTTGTGCAGCGCGTGTCGAATGCGCTGAGCATCGATCTGGAGGTCGGCATCGGGCTCGGCCGCTCGACCGTGGAGGCCGAGAACAATGCCTATCGCGCCATCGCCCGGTCCGGCAGCGGCGAGGGCCGCTCGGCCTACTTGGTCAGCGGGGACGGCACCAGTCTGCGGTTGAGCGCCGACGGAGCGGTTCCCGAGACTCCGGCCGAGGACGTCGAGGAGTCCGATGACCGCTTGCTCGGTGTGTTGCGCACCCTGGTCGACCATCTCAGTGATGCCGGTGACGGCCGTCTGGTGGTGGAGGCCTCGACGGTGGCCGCGATCACCGGGGTCACCCTGCGGACCGCCCGTCGCACCCTGCAGGCGCTGGTCACCCAGGGGCTGGCCTGGCCGTTGCCGCCGGCCCGGACGAAGAAGGTCGGGCGCCCGCCGATGCTGTACCAGCTGTTGGGTGAGCGGCTCGACGGCGGGACCGTAACGGCGCCCGAACCGGGTCAGAGCGCCGACTGAACCCATTCGTTCTGTCCGTAACGGTAAATCCGGCATTGCATCAATGGCTGGAGTGGGGTTGAATCTCTCCCATCAGCGACTCGCACATCGGAGAGCAATGACAGCCACGCAGCTTCAGGTACTTGTCGATCCTGCAGCAGTTTCCCGACGTCAGGCCGACGGGGACCACGCCTACGGCCTCCAGGCACTCGAGGCACTCGACCACCTTCGTCTTCCGTACGAGCAATGGCGCGACTCCCAGCCGCTGCCGCCGGCTGGGGTGCTGCTGGTCGCCGAGGCCGAGACCGTCGACACCGCCGCCCTGACCGCCTGGGTCGAGGCCGGTGGCCACCTGGTGGTGACCTCGGCCGTCGAGTCGCTCGCCAACCTGGCCGGCCTGCAGGCACAGGCCCACTCTGAGGGTCTGGTCGACTTCGCCGACCAGTGGGCCCAACGTCCGTCCCGCGCCCTGCGCGCCCTGGGGGGTCACGCACTCACCGGCGCCCCGGCTGAGGCCGAGGTCTTGGCTTCCTGGACCGATGGACCGGCCGCCGTCGTGCGCACCCGCCGCGGGGCCGGCACCGTGACCATCTTCGGTGTGGACCTGTGGCAGACCGTGGTCCGGATCCTGCAGGGATACCCGGTGCTGGCCGACCATGCCCCTGCGGCTGACGGCTCGGCACCGATGGACGAGGGTGTGCTCAAGTGTGAGGACGGGCTCGGCCTGGACGTCGATGCCGACCGTCGCACTCCCCCGGGAGAACCGGCCGTGGACGGGAGCTACGCCTACATCCACCCGCCGCCGTACGGTCCGCCGATCTTCGACCTGCCCCAGGCCGACCTGTGGGTGTCGGTGCTGACCCAGACCCTGTGGACCGGGCTCGACGCCGGTGGAGCGCACGGCTGGATCCACTACTGGCCGGCCGGAGTCCCGGCGATGGCACACATGTCGCATGACTCCGACGGCAACATTGACGAGGACGGACAGGCCGCCCTGGACTCCTTCGCCGAGGCCGAGGTCGCTGTCACCTGGTGTCAGGTCTACCGCGACAATGCCTACTCCCCCCACATCTACGAACAGATCACCGCGGACGGGCACGAGCATGCCCTGCACTACAACGCCATGGATGATGCCGACATCGCCCAGTGGGGATGGGAGCAGATCCGCGACCAGTACGCCTGGGCCCAGAAGGTGACCGGGGTCGAGAAGATCCGGTCGAACAAGAACCACTACACCCGGTGGGAGAACTGGACCGAGTTCTACGAGTGGTGTGAACGGCTCGGCATCGAGATCGACGAGTCCCGTGGCCCGAGCAAGCTGGGCACCGTCGGGTTCACCTTCGGCACCGCCCACGTCGACTTCCCGATGGGTGAGGTGGCCCTCGGCAACCGCCGGATGGATGTGCTCAACCTGCCGTTGCACACCCAAGACCTCGGCTGGGCCGGGCATCTGTCCTGTCGTGACGTCATCCTGGACGGAGCCGAACTGGTCCACGGGGTTGCGCATTTCCTGTACCACGGGCCGCATCTGCGCACCAAGCCGTACGTCCGCGAGACCTGCGCCGAGGTGGCCCAGCTCGCCCGCGCACGTGGCATGCGATGGTGGACCGCCGGCCAGATCAACGACTGGGAACGCGCTCGCCGTGAGATCTCGGTCCAGGTGGAGAAATCGGGCGACGGCTGGCAGGTGGGCATCGACTCGACCGTGGCGCTCGCCGAAGTCGGGCTGCTGCTCCACCTCGACACCAACGACCCGGTCGCGGTCGACGGGGCCGAAATCGTCGAGGTCACCCGTCACGGCCGCCGCTGGCACGAACTGAAGGTCGATGTCACCCCCGGCACCAGCCGTTGGCAGGTCGTCCCCGCATGAGTGCGGGCCCTCACGATCTGTTGCTGGGTTGGGATCGCCGCGAGATCACACCAGATCATCCGGTGCCACTGGCCGGGTTTGCTGCTCGGGCAGCACTCGGCCCGGCGAGCGAGGTCTCCAGTCCGCTGCACCTGCGGACGATCGCCCTGCAACAGCCCGGTGCCGATCCGGTGGTCATCATGGTGGCCGACCTGTTGTGGTGGGGGCCCGACAACATGGCTCGGCTCCACGCTGATGTCGCCCAGGCCCATGGGCTCCGCCCCGATCAGCTCATCGTCCAGGGCACCCACACCCACTCCGGTCCACAGCCGTCGGACTGGTTCGCCATCGGGCTCGGTGTGTCCGACCCGGCGTGGGTGGATGTGCTGCACGAGCAGGCGATCGGGGCCATCGGAGCTGCTCTGGCGGACATGACCGAGGTCCGGGTCGACTTCGCCCAGGATCGCTACTCCTTGGGCATCGAGCGGCGGTTCACCCGCAGTGGTGGCAAGGAGCGGGCCGCCGAGCTGTCGGAGCTGCTCAGCGTGATCACGTTCCGCGGCACCGACGGCGCCCCGGTGGCGACGCTGTTCCACCATGCCTGCCATCCCACGTACCACCACGCCAACGCGGTCTCGGCTGATTTTCCCGGTGCAGCGATGACATCGCTGGAGAACGAGTCCGAGATTTCGCTGTATCTGCAGGGATGTTGCGGCAATGTCAATCCGCCGTCCTACCGTGACGGGCGTTTCCAGTCGGGCAGCAAGGACGACATCGACCGGATGGGCGGCCAACTGGCCGATGCCGTACGGGCCCTGCAACCCACAGCTGAACCGATCACTGCGAGCATCGCCACGGACCGGGCAGAAGTGGACCTGCCGACCGAGCCATGCCCCGACATCTCCACGCTGGAGACGATCGCGGCCGATGACAACCTGATGAAATCCGGCTGGGCCAAGCTGCTCCTGGCCCGACCGGAGCGCCGTACCGGTGCCCCGATGAGGCTGACCAAGCTCGTCCTCGGCGACGGACTGCAATTGCTCGGCCTCTCGGCTGAGGTGACCAGTCCGTACGCCAACTCGGTCACTGCTGCATGTGGCGAACGGACCCTGACGCTGGGCTACTGCAACGGCATGTTGTGCTACGTCGCATCAGCGATGCAGCAGGAGGACGGCGGATACGAGGTCGAGGATGCGCCGTACTGGTTCGGCCTGCCCGGCCGGTTCACCAGTGACCTCGAGCCGATTCTCACCAACGCCCTGCTCGACCTCGGCCGCCGCTGAAAGCAGCAGACCCGTCCAATCCCCGGTGAGCAGGGATCGGACGGGTCAGCGCGTGATGGAAGTGCTCAGGCGGTGAGAGCAGCGTGCACCTTGCGGACGGCAGCGATGATGTCATCGGTGTCAGCGTCGGTGAAGTTCTCATTCCACGGCAGGACCATCATGGAACGACCACTGATCAGGTCCTCGGTGATCGGGCACAGACCCTCGGCATAGTTGGCCGAGTACTCCGCGATCGGATAGCCGGAGGTGCCGTAGGTCTGGGCATCGGCCAGGACCGGGGTCAGGTAGAGCGGGCGCTGGATGTAGCCCGGGCTCGCCGGCACACCTTCGGCACCCAGGTGCTTGCCGTACTCCCGAGCGTCCCCGCCGGCCAGTTCGGGATCGACGAAGATCGGGAACAACCACCAGGTGGTGCCCTCCGGATGCGGCGCGGTGGTCAGACCGGGCAGGTCGGCCAGGGCGGCGACGAGCTTGTTGGCCTGCCGCTGCCGGTCACCGACGATCCCCTCGAGTCGGCCGAGCTGGACATGCGCCAGCGCGGACTGCAGCTCGGTCATCCGGTAGTTCAGCCCGAGGAAGAGATGGGTCCGCTCATCGGTGTCGCGCGGCCATGCCTTGTCGGCAAACAGTCGCGCACGACGGCCGAGCTCGGCGTCATTGCTGATGGTCAGTCCGCCGTCACCGGCAGTGATGTGCTTGGACTGCTGCAAGCTGAAGCAGCCGAGGTGACCGACGGTGCCGGCCAGACGGCCTGAAGGCGTACGGGTGAGATAGGCCTGGGCACAGTCCTCGATCAGGAAGATGCCACGCTCATCGGCCAGAGCCCGGAGCTCCTCGACCGGGGCTGGCTGTCCGTAGAGGTGGACAGCAATGATCGCCTTGGTGCGGCGAGTGATCTTGGACCGCACGGACTCGACGTCCAGCAGGCCGGAGGCCGGATCCACATCGGCAAAGACCGGGATCGCATTCTGCGCCAGGATCGGCAACACGGTGCCGGCATCACTGAGGCCGGTGGTGATGATTTCGTCGCCCGGGTTGGGGTTGACCGCAGCGACCGCGAGATGGAGGGCAGAGGTGCCCGAGCTCGATGCGGCGACATGCTCGACACCGTAGAGCTCGCCGAAGGCCCGCTCGAACTCGTGGGTGCGGGGGCCGACGGTGGAGTTGAGCTTGCCGGAACGCAGCACTTCGGTGACGGCCGCAATCTCCTCGTCGCCGATGCGGCGACCCGAGATGTCACTCACTCCCGGGAAGGGAGCGGTACGGATGGGCTGTCCGCCTGCACTGGCCAGTTGTGTAGTCATGCCCTCCATCCAAACACGGACCGCGCAGGCAAAGGAGGACAGCATGTGCCCGGGGCCGGACATTCTGTGCGGCCCCGGGCAGAGGGTGGTGCTCAGGCGTGCAGATCGAACCGATCGGCTTCCATCACCTGCACCCACGCTGCGATGAAGTCAGCCACGAATTGGTCGGCTGCATCGTCACTGGCATAGGACTCGGTCAGGGCCCGGATCTCGGAATTGGAGCCGAGCACCAGGTCGACCCGGCTCGCCGTGCCACGAGGGTTCCCCGCTGCATCGGTGATGTCGAACAAATCCTCGGCCGCCGACACCGGGGTCCAGGTCTGGCCGAGCTCGACCAGGTTGACCAGGACATCATTGGTCAGCGCACCGGGGGTCTCGGTCAGCACGCCAACCGAAGAGCCGTCATGGTTGGCGCCGATGGCACGCAGTCCCGCCACCAGGACGGTCATCTGCGGTCCGGTCAACCCCAGGAGTGCGGCCTTCTCCACCAGGAGATGTTCGGCCGGGACCGGGACTCCGGCGGCCAGGTAGTTGCGGAAGCCGTCGAAGTGGGGTTCCAACACCGAGAAGGACTCGACATCGGTCTGTTCCTGGGTGGCATCGGTCCGGCCCGGGGTGAACGGTACGGTGACCTGCCGTCCTCCGGCGGCTGCCGCCTGCTCGACCCCGACGCCTCCGGCCAGCACGATCACATCGGCGATCGAAACCGGACGCTCGGACCCGGCATTCCAATCGGCAGCGATCTGCTCCAGCACGGGCAGCACTTGGTCGAGCTCGGCCGGGTTGTTGACCTGCCAGTGGCGTTGCGGCTCCAGCCGGATCCGTGCACCGTTGGCGCCGCCGCGCTTGTCGGTGCAGCGGAATGTCGCGGCCGAGGCCCATGCCGTACGCACCAGTTGCTGGGTGGACAGACCAGAGGAGGCGATCCGTTCCTTCAGGGCAAGGACATCTCCCTCGTTGATCGGCTCGCCCGTGGCGGCCGGCACCGGGTCCTGCCAGATGAGTTCTTCACTCGGCACCTCCGGCCCGAGGTAGCGAGTGGCCGGGCCCATGTCGCGGTGGGTCAACTTGAACCAGGCTCGTGCAAAGGCGTCGGCGAACTCGTCAGGGTGGTCAAGGAACCGCCGCGAGATCGGACCGTAGATCGGGTCGTAGCGCAACGCCAGGTCGCTGGTCAGCATGCGTGGTTCACGCCGGCCGTTGCCGTCCGGGTTCGGCACCATGTCCGAGCCGCCACCGTTCGTGGGCCGCCACTGCTGGGCGCCCGCCGGCGAGGTGAACAGTTCCCATTCGTAGGCGAAAAGGATGTGGAAGAACTCGTTGTCCCAACGGGTCGGGTGGTAGGTCCAGGTGACCTCGAGGCCGGAGCCGATCGCGTCAGCTCCCTTGCCCGATTCATAGGTGCTCACCCACCCCAGACCTTGATGATGCAGTGGGGCAGCTTCGGGTTCGGGCCCGACATGGGGCTCGACCGGGCCGGCACCGTGGGTCTTGCCGAACGTGTGACCGCCGGCGATGAGGGCGACCGTCTCCTCGTCGTCCATGGCCATCCGGGCGAAGGTCTCGCGGATGTCGATGGCCGACTTGAGCGGATCCGGGTTGCCGTCCGGCCCCTCGGGGTTGACGTAGATCAGGCCCATCTGGACCGCAGCCAGCGGGTTGTCGAGGTCGCGCTCACCGGTGTAGCGCTCCTCTCCCAGCCACTCCTGCTCCGGACCCCAGTCGATCTCCTCCGGCTCCCACACGTCGTGTCGACCACCGGCGTAGCCGAAGGTCTGGAAGCCCATCGTCTCGAGACCCACATTTCCTGCCAGCACGAAGAGGTCGGCCCACGACAGTGCCTTGCCGTACTTCTTCTTGACCGGCCACAGCAGCCGGCGTGCCCGGTCCAGCAGGACGTTGTCGGGCCAACTGTTCAATGGGGCGAATCGCTGTTGGCCACCGCCGGCACCACCACGGCCGTCGCCGATCCGGTATGTCCCGGCCGAGTGCCAGGCCATCCGGACCATCAGCGGGCCGTAGTGACCGTGGTCGGCCGGCCACCAGTCCTGGGAGGTGGTGAGCAACTCGGCCAGATCCGCCTTGACCGCGGCCAGATCAAGCGCCGAGAACGCCGCCCGGTAGTCGAAGTCGGGGCCCTGAGGATCTCCGTTGGGATGATTCCGCTTCAGCGATCTGAGGTTGAGCCGGTTCGGCCACCATTGCTGGTTGTCATTGGTCGAACGCGGGGCGCCGGCCCCATGAGCGACCGGGCATCCACCGGCCTCCTCCTCGTTCACATCGGCAAGTACGGCGTCATCAGACATTGCTTTCCTTCCATACAAGGGGTCCGGCCACGGTGGCGGATCCAGGGGCTAACCGCCGGGGGCGGAGGCTGGCATTCCAGCCGGGCTGCAGGCGGGACACTGTCCCCAGTAGATGACCTCGGCCTCGTCGATGTGGAAACCGTGGTCGTCATCGGGGTCCAGACAGGGGACCTCACCCTTGGCACAGTCGACATCGACGATCTCGCCGCATGATCGACACACCAGGTGATGGTGGTTGTCACCGATCCGTGCCTCGTAGCGGGCCAGCGATCCGGACGGTTGGATCTTGCGCAGCAGCCCGGCCTGGTGCAGGGCGCGCAGCGAGTCGTAGACAGCCTGGTGGGAGACCTTCGGCTGGATCTCCCGTACGGCAGTCAGGATCTTCTCGGTGTCGGCATGAGGCATGGTCCGCACGGTCGCCAACACGGCGAGGCGTGGTTTGGTGACGCGCAGCGAAGCACCACGGAGCAACTGCTCGTCAAGTGTCGTCTGCATGCCACCAGTGTGGCCCACTTCGTTGCCACAAACAAGAATGATTCAGGAAAAGCCTGATCCCTTGCCAAGAAACGTGACTGGGGTCACACTGAAGAACAACAAGCCCCCAGGAGGTGGCCATGACTGACCCAACGATGCCGGCCCGGTGTGACTGCGAGAACTGTCAGCCCGGCTGTGAATGCGCAAACTGCGAGTGCAAGGACTGCACCTGCGAGGGCTGTGATCATCTCGTCGACTGATCCGAGTTGAGGACGGTCACATCCCCCACCACAATCGGAGGGGTGACCACCATCGATGACTCCGTACCGCACCATCGCTACTGGTCGCCGAACCCTGTCATCATGGTGCGCCCCTCCGGTCGTGCCGAGCGGTACTGCGTCTACCGCTCCCTGGTGCCATCGATCCCGATGCACTTCCACTCGATGGCCGAGATCACCCTGATCCAGGACGGCGAGGGCACCCTCCACATCGGCAACCACAGCCTCCGTACCACCGCCGGTACCTTGGCCTTCGCCCCGCCGAACGTCCTGCACGGCCAGACCCAGGACCAGCCATCAGCCAAATGGGTCTGCATGTTCGATCTGGGCATGATCGAGCCCCTGCTGGCCAGGGATCACCTGTTCGGTCACCTGCGTTCGGTCGGTGACCGCTTCCCACCGGCGGTGAACCTCTCCCCTGCCGACCACGAGCGGGTCGCCGCAACCTTCAGCGCCTTGCTGGCCGAACGCGAGTCCCTCCAACTGGGAGGGGGCGCGGTCGCCTGTGCCCTGATCACCCAACTCTTGGTCCATTTCCTGCGCTCAGCCACCGACCCCGTACGGGATGAGCTCACCTCCGGTCCGATCGAGTCAACCAGCCCACCCGATGACTACGCCCGAGTGCTGGCCCACCTGTGGGAGCACTTCACCGAACCGGTCAATCGGGCCTCCGTGGCCCGGGACTGCGGTCTGCGACCGGAGGCGGTGAGCCGGATGTTCCAGCAGGCGACCGGCGAGTCCTTCACCACCAACTTGTCGAAGCTGCGCCTGGGCCACGCTCTGGAGCTGATGCAGTCGACCTCGTTGAGCCTCGCCGAGATCGCAACCCGGAGCGGTTTTGACTCGTACCGCACCTTTTCGAGAACCTTCGTCCACCACCACGGACAGAGCCCAACTTCGTACCGGTCAACACTAGCCACGACCCGATATTGACGCTAGCATTAACCCCCAATAGTGGGTTTCCGAAACTACAGGGAGTGAAATGTCCACCTCAGGCCTGGCCCTGAACGGCGGCACCGCAGCCATCTCGACACCCGCACCGGTGTGGCCCGTCCATGACGAGCTCGAAGCCGACGCCCTGATGGAGGTGCTCAAGTCCGGCAAGTGGGGCACCACCAGCGGCGATGTCGTCAAGACCTTCGAGGGTGAGTTCGCCACTCACCAGCAGGCCGATCACGCCTTCGCCCTCAGCAACGGCACCCTCGCTTTGGCAGCGGCCCTGCGCGCTGGCGGCGTCGGGATCGGCGACGAGGTCATCGTCCCGCCGTACACCTTCATCGCAACCGCCTCCGCAGCCCTGTTCGTCGGGGCCGTCCCGGTCTTTGCCGATGTGGACCCGACCACCCATCTGCTCGACCCGGCCGCTGCGAAGGCCGCGATCACCGAGCGCACCAAGGCGATCATCCCGGTCCACCTCGCCGGCGCCATCGCCGACATGGATGCCTTCGCCGCTCTGGGTCGCGAACACGACCTGATCATCATCGAGGACTCGGCCCAGGCAACCGGCGCCGCCTGGAAGGGCACCCCGGTCGGCACCCTCGGCGACATCGGCACCTTCAGCTTCCAGTCCTCGAAGAACCTCACCGCCGGTGAGGGTGGCGTGGTCACCACCAATGACGCCGCACTGGCCGACAACCTGTACGCCCAGATCAACGTGGGCCGGGTACGCGGCGGCGGCTGGTACGAGCACGCCGTCGTCGGCTGGAACCTTCGGATGACCGAGTTCCAGGGTGCGATCCTGCGCAGCCAGCTGTCTCGTCTCGACGCCCAGCAGAAGCAGCGCGACGACAATGCACGGCTGCTGGACGAGCTCCTCGCCGACGTCGACGGCGTGGTGCCCGACGCCACTGATGAGCGGTGGACCGCCCACGGCCGCCACCTCTACATGATGCGTTTCCCTGCTTTCGAAGGGAATCCGGAGGTGCGCGATGCCGCACTGAAGGCACTCAAGGCCGAAGGCCTGGCCAGCGCCTCGTCGGGCTACGTCCCGCTGCACCGCAACGAGGCCGTCGTCCGCGATGCGCGTGCGATCGCCGACCGGTTGGGCCAGCCCTACCCGGAGGCGCAGTGCCCGGTGACCGACGAACTGTGCCGTGACACCATTTGGTTGCCGCAGCACTGGATGCTCGGCTCGGAGGAGACGACCCGCTCGGTCGCCACCGCCATCACCAAGGTGGTCAACTCACTCGACGAGTTGCGCTGACCATCACCGACAGACCCAGCAGTACCGACAGACCCAGCATTACTGACAGACCCTGATCCAAAGGAGCACCAGCATGCCCGATCTCTCCACACCGGAGGCCCTCGACAAGGCCATGGCGACAGTGTCGCCAGGTCTGGTGGAGGACATCACCGCACTCGACGGTGACATCCTCGTCGTGGGAGCCGCGGGCAAGCTGGGCCCCAGCTTGGTCAACCTCGCCTGCCGCGCGGTCGAGCAGGCCGGGACCGGCGCGAAGGTCTACGCCGCGTCCCGGTTCAGCTCGCCCGCTGCGGCCGACGAGATGGCGTCGTACGGGGCAGAGGTCGTGAAGGCCGATGTCTCCACCGACGAAGGTCTTTCCTCCCTCCCCGATGCCAAGAACGTGGTCTTCCTGGTCGGTGCGAAGTTCGGCACCCAGGGCAATGAGCACGCCACCTGGGCGACCAACACCTATCTGCCCGGTCGGGTCATGCAGCGGTTCCCTGACTCACGGGTCACCGCCTTGTCGACCGGCAATGTCTACCCGCTGACCCCGATCGACTCCGGCGGTGCGGTGGAGACCGACTTCCCCGGCCCGGTGGGCGACTACGCCATGTCCTGTCTGGGGCGCGAACGGGTGATGACCCACTTCGCCATCACCGAGGACACCCCGCTGTCGATCATCCGTCTCAACTACGCGGTGGAGATGCGGTACGGCGTGCTGATCGACATCGCCACGAAGATCAAGGCCGGCGTGGATGTCGACGTCACCATGGGCTACGCCAACATCATCTGGCAGGGCTACTGCAACGAGGTGATCCTGCGCTCGCTGCGTCATGCGGCGAACCCGCCGTTCATCCTGAACCTCACCGGCATGGAAACCCTGTCGATCCGCGAGACCGCCGGCAAGATCGCCGCCGCCATGGGGCGCGAGGCCTCCATCGTCGGCACCGAGGCGGAGACGGCGCTGCTGTCCAACGCCTCCTTGTGCCACGAGCTCTTCGGCGAACCGAGCGTCGGCACCGACGAACTGGTCACCGCCACTGCAGCCTGGGTGGAGAACGACCTGCCGCTGCTCGACAAGCCCACTCACTTCCAGACTCGCGACGGGAAGTTCTGATGACCGCACTCGACCGCTTTGCCGCTGGGACAGTGATCCCGGCCCAGCCCTTGGCGCTGACCGAAGACCTCGCTCTCGATGAGAAGCGTCAGCGCGCGCTGTCGCGCTACTACCTGGCTGCCGGCGCAGGCGGCATCGCTGTGGGTGTGCACTCCACCCAGTTCGGCATCCACTACGAGCACGGCCACCTGTTGCGTCCGGTGCTCCAGCAGGCCCTCGACGTCGCCGCCGAGCACGGCGATCCCGACACCGTCATGGTGGCAGGGGTCTGCGGCCCGACCGAGCAGGCCGTCGCCGAGGCCGAGCAGGCCATGTCGATGGGCTATGACGCCGTCCTACTGGCACCGCAGGGCGCATCGGACCTGGACGAGGCGGGCCTGTTGGAGCGCGCACGCCAGGTCGGTCAGATCGGCCCGGTGATCGGCTTCTACCTCCAGCCCAGCGTCGGCGGACGCCTGTTGTCCCAGGACTTCTGGCAGCAGCTGGCCGATCAGCCCTCGACGATCGGGATCAAGGTCGCTCCGTTCAACCGGTACTGCACCGCCGACGTGTTGTGGGGGGTGGCCCACTCCTCACGTGCCGACGAGATCGCGTTGTACACCGGCAACGATGACCACATCATCGGCGACCTGCTGCTGCAGTACCCCCGTGAGGGCAAGAAGCCACTCGAGTTCGTGGGCGGACTGCTGGGTCAGTGGTCGCTGTTCACCCTCGAGGCGGTCCGGATCCTTGAGTTGAGCAAGCGCGCCAAGGCCGGGGACGCGGCCGCTCGCGCCGAGCTCGACGCGCTCGATGTCCCGCTCACCGACACCAACGGCGCCCTCTTCGACCGGCTCGGCAACTTCGCTGGTTGTCTCCCCGGCATCCACGAGGGACTGCGCCGTCAGGGCCTGATGGACGGTCTGTGGTGTCTGGACCCGAACGAGAAGCTCTCCCCCGGCCAGCTGGAGGAGATCGACCGGGTGTGGGACGCCTACCCCCAGCTCCGCGACGACGCCTTCATCGACGAACACCTGGCGTCCTGGATCCGCTGACCCGATCCGACTCCTGCTCCACACAGCAGATGCGGCTGGCCCACATGGCCAGCCGCATCTGCTGTTTTCGGACCTCTGACCGTACGAGATCGGTTGTCCGTTTGTGAAACTGCGCACAAGGCGGAACGTCACTGTGATCACGTTCACATGCGCAGATTCTGAAAATGGATAGGACCAGTGTGGCCACTGGGCTATTGTCAGACCACTCACCCACTGGTCTGCCTGAGGAGCCGAGATGACCACCACCGCAACGACCCCGACCCACCCCGTGTCCGGCGTCGACCGGTACCGGGTCCCACCCACGGACCATCCCGAGCTGCTGGGCTGGGTGGCTGAGGTGGCTGCCCTCGCCACGCCCGACCGGATCCACTGGTGCACCGGCGACGACCGCGAATTCACCGAACTGACCGACCACCTCGTGTC
>CAMDZW010000055.1 GCA_945911015.1 uncultured Propionibacteriaceae bacterium | reverse complement strand
CAGTGAGATGGCCATCATTGCCCTGACGACCGCAGCGGGTGCACCCGGGTGCACCACGACTGCACTGGGCCTGGCGTTGACCGCAGCCGGGCCGACGCTGCTGGTGGAGGCCGACCCCACTGGCTCGGCGTTGGCCAGCGGCTGGTTCCGAGGGGCCAGTGACCCCGCCCACGGACTGTTGAACCTCGCCCTCGACTCCGGGGACGGCGTGGCGGCCGGGATCCTGCGCGAATCGGTGCTGGTCGACCAGACCGATGAACGGCGGATCCTGCTCGGGCTGGCCGACCCCGCGCAAGCAGCAACGATCGAACCGTGGTGGGGCCAGATCGGTGCCGCCCTGCACGAGCTCGACACCGCCGGATACACCGTGATCATCGATCTGGGACGGGCCCATCACCGGCATGCGCCGATGTTGCTCGGCCACGCCGACCTGGTGCTGGTGGTGTGCCGGGCGACGCTGGCGTCGGCGGTGCGATCACAACCCCTGGTCGCCGAAATCAATGCCGGGCTGGCCGCGCGCGGATGGTCGGATCGCCTGGGACTGGTCGTGATCGGGCAGGCCGACTACACCCCGGCCGAGGTGGCTCGCGCCCTCGGCGCGCCGCTGGGCCTGCGAGTCCCCGAGGATGCCCGGATGGCGCGGGTGCTGTCCGACGGGGCGGTGGAACGAAAGTTCGAGTCCTCGGCCCTGATGCAGGCTTTCCGGGACGGCAGCCGCGACCTGACGTCTCGGATCGCCCAAGGGCGGGCGGTTCTGGTGCCCAGTGGCCCACCGATCGGAGGTGGACGCTGAATGACCGCACCTGTCCCCGTACCGAATCTGGATGACGTCCTCAACCGCGTCAGGGTCGGTCCGCCGTGGCCGTCGGCGGTGCGACCACCGTGGGCCGGCAGCGACGAGGGCGAGCAGACCGTCATCCGCCCGGCCCAGCAGTCGGCACGGGCCAGCGGATCGGTCGACTGGCAGCTGGTCTATCGGATCCGGGAGCGATTGGCCGAGCGGCTGTCGACCGAGATCGGGCCGGAGGTCAGTGACGCCGATCGGATCGCCCGCGGGAGACAGCTGATCCCGGATGTGGTGAAGCTGCACTCCGATGAGGCGATCGTCGCCGGTCAGGTGAGTGACCAGATCGCGCGTGCGGAGCTGCCGGCCTATGTGCGGGCCGTCGATTCGGCGATCTTCGGCTACGGCCGCTGGCAGCCGCTGCTGGACGACCCCGAGCTGGAGAACATCGAGATCCGGGGCCACGACCATGTCTATCTGGTCCACGCCGATCGGATCGAGAAGGGCGAGCCGGTCGCCGACTCGGACGAGGAGCTGATCGAACAGCTGACGTTCATCGCCACCTTTGCCCCGACGCCGAAGCCCTTTTCACCGGCCCATCCGGAGATGACCCTGAACCTGGAGGACCGGTTCCGGCTGCATGCGGTCGCCTTCGACGTGGTGGACCGACCGACCATCGTCATCCGACAACACAAGTTCGACGGACTCTCGCTGCCCGAGTTGGCCTCGGCCGGCATGATGCCGGAGGCGGTCGGCCAGTTCCTCGCGGCAGCCGTTCGCGCAAGACGCTCGATCGTGGTGTCAGGCAATCAGGGCGTGGGGAAGACCACATTCGTCCGGGCCCTGGCCGGCGCCATGGACCCGTCGGAGGCGGTCGGAGTGATCGAGACCGATGCCGAACTCTTCCTGCACAAGCTTCCCGGCCGCGGACGGGTGGTGAACTTCACCGCCCGTGAAGGCAGCGGCGAAGGCCTCGGGCCCGACGGACGCCCGCTGGGGCAGTTCACCGTGCATCAGCACCTGGCCGCGTCGCTGCGGCAGAATCTGTCGCGGATCATCGTCGGCGAGGTGCGGGACGCCGAGGCCGCAAGCATGTTCCAGGCCATGCAGTCCGGTGCCGGGTCGTTGTCGACGATCCATGCCCACCACAGCGGGGCCACCATCGAACGTCTGGTCACCGCAGCCGCCCTGGGAGGCGGGATGACCCAAGCCGATGCCTACCGACAGATCGCGGTCAACCTCCACCTGATCGTCCACCTCGATGCCGTCGACCGACGATCCAATGGCGGGACCTATCACCGTTTCGTCAATGAGATCACCGAGATCCAGGGCTTCGCCGAAGGCGATGGGCCGGCGCTTCCGGCGACAGCAACTCTCTATCGGGCCGGCGATGATGCCGGATTGCGGACCGAACTGTGCTCACCGCAGCTACGTGCGGCCCTGGCCCTGCACGGGTGGACACCGTGAATGCTGCCATCGGAGCTACCCTCGGGGTCCTGGTCGGGGCCGCGATTCTCCTTGCTGTGCTGGGGATCCGGGGCACATCCCGGACTGCGACAGTGGCGACACGGCGGTCGTGGCGCGATGAATGGGTGAGGCTGACGCACCGCCCGGCTGGTGCCGCTGGCCGGCGACGCGACCTGCGGTGGGCCGCGGGTGGGGTCAGCGCGGTCGTGGCCTGGGCGGTGACCGGACTGCCGGTGATGGTGGTCGCCGTACCGGTGGTGGTGATCGTGCTGCCCTGGCTGTTGTCGAATCCGAATATCGATCCGATCGCCCGGACTGCGGCGATCGACCAATGGGTCCGTTCGTTGCGGTCAGTGCTCCTCTCCGGCGCCGACAACACCCTCGAGGGGGCTCTGCAGTCGTCACTGCAGACCGCGCCGGGCCCGATCGCCGAGCCGGTACGGCTTCTCGTCGCCCGGATCTCGGCGCGCTGGCCCACTGATCGGGCACTGACCGCCTTCGCCGACGACCTGGCCGATCCGACCGGAGACGTGGTTGCTGCAGCGTTGATCCTGGCGGCCCGTCGACGCGGCACCGGGATCACCGAGATCCTCGAGGGACTGGCCACCGCTGTCGCCGATGAGGTCCGGGCCCGCCGCAGGATCGAAGGAGAACGGGCATCGACCCGGGCCGCCGCCCGCTACCTGACCTTGATCTTTGCAGCCATGGGCCTCGGTCTGGCCTGGCTGAATCCGGGCTATCTCGACCCGTACACGACCGGCTCGGGTCAGGTGATCCTGCTGGCGACCATCGGCGGATTTCTGCTCTCGCTGTGGGTGGTCCGACGGGTGACCACGGTGTCGGACCGACCGCGACTATGGCCGGGCCGTGATCGGGCAGCAGAAAGCGTGCAGCACGCCGGAGGACGGGACGCGGCTCATGGCTGACTGGCTTGTCGCCGCCTGCCTGTGCGGGCTCGCCGCTGCCGGGGCGATCATCGCCCTGGTTGTGGCCCTTGCGCCGACCACTCCGGACCTGGCGAGCGTGGTGGACCGCCTGCAGCACCGCCGCTCACCGGCCGCGGCGGCGATGCCCACGGCCGGGCCTCGGGGGATCGAGCGGCTCGGCGCGTGGGTGCAGACCCGGACCGGGGCACTGCCCCGGTTCGGCGTCACCGATGCCGACCTTGATCTGTTGGGCCTGTCGAATGCCAGATTCCATGCCCACAAGCTCTTCTGGTCACTCGCAGGACTGGCCGCACCGGTGGTGCTGATCGCATGGTCGTCGCTGTTCGGCCTGTCGTCGCTGTTCGGCCTGTCCTGGGGTTGGTCGTCGCCGGTGTTGGTGGCGCTGCTGCTCGCCGCCATCGGCTGGTGCCTGCCGCATCTGGTCGTACGGCAACGGGCTGCGGCCACCCGGCAACGCTTTGCCCGCACGATCACCGCCTACATCGACCTGGTGGTGCTCGAACGCCTCTCCGGCGCAGGACTGGCCGCCGCGATCATCGAACCCTCCCAGGTCTGTGCTGCCCCTTTGTTCGTGCGGATCCGACAGTCCGTCACCCGGCACCAGCTGGAGCGGAGACCACCGTGGACGGCCCTGCGCCAACTGGCCAAGGATGTCGACCTGCCTGACCTGGCCGAGCTCGCCGACGTCCTGGAGTTGTCCGGGGTGAAGGGAGCCCCGATGGCCGAACAGTTGAAGGCGCGGGCCGGTGACATCCGCAATGCCTGGCTGCACCGCGATGTCGAGGCGGCCGGAGCCGCCTCCCAGCGTCAGGTCGCCACGACCGGACTGCTGCTGCTGTGCTTTCTCGTCTTCGTGGGCGCTCCGGCCCTGCTACGGCTGGTGGCCACATGAGGACGCCAGCATTCCCCGTACTCAACGATTGTGGTGCAGACAAGGAGATCAATGATGAGACTGATGGTGTGGGCCCAGTTGTGGTGGGCCGAGCAGAGCAGGCGGCCACATACTCGGGACGTGCGCGGCAACAACTCGATCGAGATGGCCATCATCATCGGCGTGGTGATTGTGGTCGCCACCATCATCGGAGTTGCGATCAAGGCGGCCGTCGACTCGAGGCTGCCCGGCCTGGAATGAGGTCGCAGCAGGGTTCGGCATCGATCGAGTTGGCGATCATCGTGCCCGTCCTGTTGCTGGTGGTGCTCGGCACGGTGCAGGTCGCGATCTGGCATCACGCCAACAACACGGCACGTTCGGCGGCGTCGGCCTGTGCCGAGCGGGCCCGAGGGTTCGACCACACCCTCGATGACGGGGCCGCAGCCGCGCAACGGACCCTCGACCAGGTCGACGGGCTGACCGAGGTGTCGGTCGAGGTCACCGGCGATGCCACCACCGTCGTGTGCCGGGTGAGCGGGAACGCGCCGACCCTGGTCCATGTCGGACCACAGATCAGCCAGGCGGTCACCATGCCCAGGGAGCGGTTGGGATGAGCCGTCCACGCGACCACCGGGGATCGAGTTCGGTCGAGGCCGCGATCATCGTCCCGGTGTTGTTGCTGTTCCTGCTGGTGATCATCGCCGGGGCCCGGATCGCGCTGGCCCAGCAGGCCGTTGCCGGTGCTGCAGCGGCCGGAGCCAGGGCGGCCAGTCTCGAGCGGACCGAGATCGCCGGTGCGGCCGCCGCCCGGGACGCCGTGCAGATCGACCTCGACGGCGCTGGGCTGACCTGCACACCGTCGACAACGGTGACCGGCCAGTGGCACCACGGCCTCGGGGAGGCCGGTGTCGTCGGGGTGAGCGTCACCTGTCGGGTGCGGATCGCTGACCTGATGATTCCCGGCCTGCCCGGAGAGATTGTCATCACCCGTACGTCAGAGTCCCCGATCGACCGGTACCGGGCACCGGGCTGAGGATCAATCGAGCATCGTTTCCTCGAACGGTCAACGTTCAAGGGCCTTCTGATCGGAGAGCTGGCCGTAGTGGTTGATGGTCTCCAGGCTCGCCGGTGCGACGCGACCGAGCTGGACGGCACGGTGCAGCCATCCCGGCGGCAGCCAGCTGCCGTCTCGCAGCTGCGGATGCTTCTTGTTGCGGACCGAGGCCCAGCAGGCGAAGGCGAGCTCGGCGAAGGGTGACCGCACCCGCCAGGTGATGGTGTCACCGGTGTCGGCATTGCCGACCATTTCGAAGATGTTCGGCCCGACCATCGACATCTGGGTGATGGCGCCCCAGGACCAACAGGTGAGGTTGCTGCCCTGTGGCTGGAAGTAGATCCCGTGCGTGGAGAGGTGGAAGTCGCCGCTGTTCAGCAACATCCAGCGTGGTTGGGCGTCTCGTTCGGCCCTCTTGCGGCGGGCTCGGTTGCCCAGGCCGTGCACCACACCCGCCCCGATGGCAAAGCCGGCCATGTTGGCGGCTGAGTTCGTCACATAGAGGCCAGGGGTGCCGCCGGTCGCCACATAGGAGCCGTCACCGGGCGAGTCGAAGCCGTACCGCTCGAAGAAAGCCTGGGCGATGAAGTTCTCGTTCTCGTCGAGCTGCGGCACGAACGCGACGTGGTGCGGATCGTAGTCAACCTTGCCGCCGACCAGCAAGGACATGGCAACCCGGCACGTGTAGGCCAGCGCAGCGTCCTCCATGGTCCACTCCGACGATGCATCGTTCCGCTGTGCCATGACCTCCTCTTTCACCCCGGGACACGACCCGGGGGTTTGCGACGCTAGCACACCTGAGCGAGCCGACCGATGGCCCACCGGTACGGGAATTGCTAACGTCCCCATCACGGGATGCCCGGTCCCGGCTGAGGAGGGTCACGGTGACCGAGAGTCGCCCGTCACGTCACGTCCAGCTTGCGACCCTGTTGGCCGAAGAGGTCTCGACCGGCCGCTGGCGGATCGGGACACGGCTGCCGACCACCCGGCAACTGGCCAAGCAGTACCGCACCAGTTTGTCGACGGTGCAGGCCGCGCTCGGCATCCTGCAGGACGTCGGTGTCGTCGCCACCCGCCCCGGCGCAGGGATCTGGGTCGTGGGCCACCCCGGGGAGGTCGGCACCGCGCTGCGCCGGGTCGCGGTGATCCTGCCGATGCGCCGCCACTTCGAGCGGGCCCTGGACGGGATCGCCCATGTGCTGACCCCACGCGGTGTCGAGATCGGGGTCACGGTGACCCACAGCGACGCCCGAGGCGAGATCGACGCTGTCTCCCACGCGTTCCGGGCCGGGGCGGATGCGCTGATCATGGCGCCGATCCGCGACCTGGGAGCGACCGCGCCGTTGTGGACCGAGGTGCTCGCCGAACTGGCGGTCCCGGTCGTGTTCATCGAACGCCAACCACCCGATGTCCCCGGGTGCCGGATCAGCCACGTCACCAGCGACCTGCGGCAGGGGACCCGTGCCGCGGTGGCCCACCTGCTCTCCCACGGTCGGCACCAGCTTGCGCTCTATGTGCCTGGCCTCTACGGATTGTGGCGCGACATCGTTGACGGTTTCGTCGAAGCGGCCCACCAGGCCGGGGCGCCGTTGCGGCCGGAGTTGATCGAGATCAGCCAGGCCCATCCAGGTCAGGCCACCGAGTTCGCCCGACGCTGTCTCGAGTACGGCGCCGACGCAGTCTTCGCCGCCCATGAGGCGCAGACCATCGAGCTGCTCGGCGCTCTGTCCGAGGTGGGCCTGCGGGCCCCGACCGACCTCTCGGTGATGGAGCTGTGTGACCGAGCCGCGGAGAGCTACTCCCTCAGTGGACTCCGGCTGCCCCGCTGGGAGATCGGCGCCACAGCCGCCCGGATCCTGGTCGATCGGTTC
Organism: uncultured Propionibacteriaceae bacterium; assembly: GCA_945911015.1. Classification (GTDB taxonomy): domain Bacteria; phylum Actinomycetota; class Actinomycetes; order Propionibacteriales; family Propionibacteriaceae; genus Avipropionibacterium. Next base: position 7,490 of record CAMDZW010000055.1, on the reverse strand, counting down.
GAGTCCCGGATCACCACCACCAGTCATGTGAACATGCACCCCGAGCTGGTCATCCGCACCTCGTGCGGCTCTCACGACTGATCGCCATCGACCGGCCGGTGCCGACCCCGGACCACACGATCACATCGTATTCACCCCTATGCCGAAGTCGCTAGATACGTAGATATTTGCCAATCAGGGGGTCGAGCGAGCGGATTTCGTCACCGTCACCTGCAGGCTCTTCATCAGCGGCTGGTCGCTCTGCTCGGAGTAGTCGGCATGCCCGATCAGCACGTTCATCTCCGGCATGTAGCCCGCCGCACTGCCGCGGGGCAGGTTGTAGGCGATCGCACGGAACTCGGTGACCGACCGGGTCGACCCGTCCTTCGAGGTGGCGACGATGTCGACCAGGTCCCCGTCCGCGATGCCCCGCTGACGCATGTCACCGCGGTGCATGAAGATCAGCTCGCGCACATTCTTCACGCCCCGATAGCGATCATGGTTGGAGTAGATCGTGGTGTTCCACTGGTCGTGGGAACGCATGGTCTGCAGCACCAGCGTGTCGGGCGAGGCGGGGATGATCGGCGGCAACGGCGCATGGGAGAACTCCGCCTTCCCTGACGGGGTGCGGAAGTCTCGCTCCCGGGCCGGCTGCGGGATGCGGAAGCCATGCCGATTGCGGATGAGTTGGTTGAAGCCCTCGAACCCGGGCAGCACCTTCGCCATCACATCGCGGACCCGGTCATAGTCGGCGACCCAGTCGTCCCACGGGACCACGGTCTCGGGCAGGGTGGCCTTGGCCATCCCGGCGATGATCGCCAGCTCTGAGCGCAACAGCCCGGAGGCCGGTTTCTTCCGCCCCACCGACAGATGCACCATGCTCATCGCATCCTCGAGGGTGACGCCTTGTTCGCCAGTGGCCTGGACGTCCCGTTCGGTCCGTCCCAGACACGGCAGGATGAGCGCCTTCTCGCCGTGGACGAGATGGCTGCGGTTGAGCTTGGTGCTGACCTGCACGGTCAAGGAACACCGTTGCAGGCCTTCGGCGGTCATCACGGTGTCCGGGGCGGCACGGACGAAGTTGCCGCCCATCCCGACGAAGACCTTCACCGATCCGGCATGCATCCCCTTCACGGTCCGCACGGTGTCGAGGCCGTGCTCGCGGGGCGGATCGATGCCACAGACCTCAGCCAACTTGTCGAGCAGTTGCTCGCTGGGGCGGTGGGTGACGCCGCAGGTGCGGTTGCCCTGCACATTGCTATGGCCTCGTACGGGCGAGGGGCCGGTCCCCGGGCGGCCGATGTTTCCCTTCAACAGCAGGAGATTGACGATCTCTCGTACGGTGTCGACGCCGTGTTCGTGCTGGCTGACACCCAGGCACCAACTGATCACCGTCTTCTTCGAGGCGAGGTAGACCTCGGCGGCGGCGCGGATCCCTTCCTCGGGGATGTCGGACTGTTCGACCAGCTCCGACCACGGGGTCTGCTGCACCAGATCGCGGTACTCGGTCCAGCCGTGGGTGTGAGTGGTGAGGAATTCCTCGTCAATGGCGGACGGGTCGGTCTCGGCAGCCTCGAAGACAGCCTTGGCGATGCCCCGGATCAGGGCGAGGTCACCGCCGGGTCGGACCTGCAGGTTCATCGTCGAGGTGTTGGTGGTCTTGTTGCGGGCCATGTCGACGAAGTCGTGCGGCACGATCGTGCGGGTGGCTGCCGCTTCGACGAGCGGGTTCACATGGACCACCTGGGCGCCCCGGGCCACTGCATCCGACAAGGCGGTGAGCATGCGAGGCGCATTGGAGGCCGCGTTGACGCCCATCACGAACAGCGCGTCGCACTCGTCCCAATCGGCGAGGTCGGCGGTGCCCTTGCCGCTGGCGATGGAGGCAGTCAACGCGCGCCCCGATGCCTCATGGCACATGTTCGAGCAGTCAGGCAGATTGTTCGTGCCATATTCGCGGACCATCAACTGGTACAAGAAGGTGGCCTCGTTGCTGAGTCGGCCGGAGGTGTAGAAGGTGGCCTGGTCGGGGCTGTCGAGACCGCGGAGCTCGTCGCCGATCATGGCGAAGGCGGCATCCCAGGAAATGGGGACATAGCGATCGGTGGCCCGGTCATAGGAGAGCGGCTCGACGAGCCGGCCCTGATCCTCGAGGTCGAAGTCGTTCCAGTTCGCGAGCTCGGAAACTGTGTGCTCGTTGAAGAAGGTCCGGTCGACGCGTTTGCGGGTCATCTCCCAGGTGACGTGCTTGATCCCGTTCTCGCAGATGTCGAGGGCGAGGTTGCCCCGATCGTCGGGCCAGGCACAGCCGGGGCAGTCATAGCCGGTCTGGCCGTGGTTCATGGTGAACATGGCACCAGCCGTGGCCAGCGGCAGCCTCTGCTTCACCGCAACCTTTCCCACCGACATCGCCGCACCCCAGCCAGCGGCCGGATGCCGGTACGGAGTGTGGGACCAAGCGCCGGCAGGGGCGGGACCGACCGGACCCAAGTTGTGGTCAGTGGCCAGGTTGAGGCCCTTGCCCGCATTGAGATCGTCGACAGTCATGACGGTGCCTCCGTGGTCACGCGATGGGGATGGGAGTAGATGTTCATGGAGCGGCCGCGGACGAACCCGGCGAGCGTGATACCGACACTCTCAGCCAGCTCAACGGCCAGGGATGACGGCGCCGACACCGCCGACAGGACAGGGACACCAGCCATCGCGGCTTTCTGCGTGAGCTCGAAGCTGGCCCGTCCCGACACCTGCAGGGCGGTGCGTCGAAGCGGCAGCCTCCCCTGTAGGAGGGCCCACCCGACGACCTTGTCGACCGCGTTGTGACGCCCGACATCCTCCCGGACGACCAGTAGCTCGTCGGTCTGGGCGTCGAACAGTGCGGCAGCATGCAGACCGCCGGTCTTGTCGAAGACGTCCTGGCCGGCACGGAGCCGGTCCGGGAGGGTGCTGATCCAGTCGGAGGTGATCCGAACGTCCTCGCTGGTCACACCGAAGTGGGAGGTGGTTTCGATGGTCTCGATGCTGGACTTCCCGCAGACTCCGCACGAACTGGTGGTCCAGAAGCGCCGGGCCTCGTCCGCCGTCGGGACACGCACACCTGGGGCGAGAGTGACATCGAGGACGTTGTACGTGTTCTCCTCACCCCCGACGCCGGGGCCACCGCAGTGGATGGCCGCCACGATCTGGTCGGTGCTGGCGACGATGCCCTCGGAAACCAGAAAACCCGCGGCAAGCTCGACATCGTGACCGGGCGTGCGCATGGTCACGACGAACGGGGTGCCGCCGATGCGGACCTCCAGCGGTTCCTCGACGGCGAGCGTGTCGATGTGCCGCTGTGCCGGTTGGTCAGCGGTGATCCGTTCCACCGGTCGGCGCGTCGTGATCCTGCCCACGGCCCGACCATACCCTCGCGGTCGGTGGGCGGGGTCGACAGCTGCGCTCCGACCGAGCATGATCGGTCCATGGCCTCCGAAGAAGTTGAACTCGACGTGTGGGTCCGTGCCGCCGCACAAGCGCTCGACCTCGACCCGGGCGAGGTGCCGGTCGACCAGCTGCTCGATGTCACCAGAGAGGTCGCCCACGGCGTGGTCCGACCAGCCGGACCGTTGACCTGTTTCATGCTCGGTCTGGCTGTCGGTCGAGGGGCGCCGATCGATGAGGCAGTCACAGCGGTGCAGGCCCAGCTCAACCACTGATGACCAGCCGAGTCCTGCTCCACACCACAGTCACTGCCAGCCCCAGCACCACGAAGACACCGCCGATGGCCAACCAGGCCACCGGTGACATCAGGTCAGTGCCGAACAGCCCGCCGGCGACCGCGTTGCCGATGTGGCATCCACCGTGCACCCCGACGGCGGGCAACACCGTACGGGTCAGCAGCACCATGGCTCCAGCCAGCAGACCGAAGCCGAAGGGCATGGCCAGATAGATCACCCTCTCCACCCAACCGGACTGGCCGCCACTCGACAACAGATGAGGCGCAGTGAATCCGAGCGTGGTCACCGTCAGCGCCGCCACCGGCCGGTCTCGCAGGACATCCATGAACCAGCCGCGGTAGACGACCTCCTCGCCGATTCCCTGCAGCACAAAGGATCGAACCAGGATGTACGCAATCAGCAACCCGAGAGGGAAGCCGTCGTAGGATACGGGTCCACCGAGCGCATCGGGTCCGGCCACGGCGCGGGCCAGCAGCGCTCCGACCAGTACGGCGGCGACCGCCAACGCCAGCCCAACCGCCATCCAGGTCAGGCCACGCAGGGTGAAGGCAACGCCGGCCTGTCGCAGGGTTCGCCGTTCGATCAGTCGGAGCCACAGCGCGGTGAGGCCAACCATGGTGATCCCCACCAGCAGCCAGCTCGCCATGGTCACGAGAGCAGCAGTCAGCAGCGATCCGGGACTCGTCTCGGCCCGCAAACGGGCCAGGGCAGGAATCTGCCAGAGCGGCAGCACAACCAGGTTCGCACCGAGCATGATGGCCGGCGCAACGACCAGTCGTACGGCGATTCCGAGTGGTCCGGTTCCGAGTCGCGGACCGAGATTGGCGGCCGGACTTCCATCGTTGGTGGGCATGGTGTCCACGGTAGGGATCGACGCCGACCCCCACACCCCTCGACAGTCACCACCGCCCATGACTCGGGTCATGGCTGAGCATTACACTCGGCACGGGCGGACCAAGTCCAACCGGCCTTAGCATGGCAAGCATGGACGGTCCGCTCCAGAGCCCGCTGCTCGATGCGCTGTTGATCACCGCACTGGCAGGTGTCCTTCTCACCCTGTCCGAGCCGGAACGTCAGTGGGCGAGCGGGCCGCTGGTCGGCCTGGTGGTCATGATCGGGCTCGGCTGGGTGCTCTGGCGGGTCATGCCGCACGGACGTCGGCTGCCGGTTGGTATCCGCCGCGCCGCGGTGATCCTGGTCGCGATTGCCTCGATTCCGACCGCACTCCTGGGCGACACCCCAGTGGCTTTCGGGGTGGTCTGGGCTGCTGCGCTGATGGTCGTGTTGGAATTGGGGACGTGGGCGGGTCTGGCCTACGGCATCGTGCTGGTCGGCATCGGCCTGACCGCTCACCTGACGGTTGGTCGTGACCTGTTGACTGCCTCGCTGGAAGCCGTGGCCGTCGGGCTGTTGAGCGGCTTCGGGATCCTGCTTGCCCAGGCCCTGCGAGCGGCCGACCAGCTCAACTCCGATCGGCTGGCAGCGCTGTCGGCACTGCGTCAACGTTACGACTCCGAGGAAGATCTCGTGCTGGCCGAGGAACGGGCACGAACCGGCCGGGCCCTGCATGACGGACTGGGGCATCGATTGACCGCCGTCGGGATGTCGCTCGAGTTCGCAGAACGAATGCAGGCCACCGATCCGGACCGGGCGTGGCAGGAGGTCGTCCGAGCCCGGACAGAGGCCGCGGCTGCGCTCACCGACATGCGCCGGTTGGTGCGCGCCATGCATCCGGTCGACCTGAGCACCGCCGGCACTGACGACAGTTTCAGCGCGATCGCCGACGGTTTCCGCCGTACCGGGCTCGACGTCCAGGTCGAGGTCCACGGCGTCGACCGACTCGACCGTGAGCAGGTCCTGTTGCTGGTCCAGTTCGTCCAGGAGGGCCTGACCAATGTGGTTCGCCACAGTCAGGCGATAGCGGCGACGCTGCAGATCTCAGTCGACGACAATGTCACTGCGACCATCAGTGATGACGGCAGTGGAGCGGTCAGCGAACCCGCACCGGTCGAAGGTTTTGGGTTGCGCTCGCTGCGGGAGCGGGCCGAGAAGTTGGGCGGTGATCTTGCGGCCGACGCGAGCGAGGCAGGTTTCACCGTACGTCTTCGGCTGCCGACGATGCCGGCGGTGGCGACCACATGATCCGGGTGCTGGTGGTCGACGATCAAGAACTGCTTCGGCGCGGTCTGCGGCTGCTGCTCGAAACCGTCAACGACATCGAGGTCGTCGATGAGGCGGCCAACGGGCGGGAGGCGCTGGTCCGGGTCGAGCGATCGCGGCCCGATGTCGTGCTGGCCGATGCCCGGATGCCAGTGCTCGACGGGGAAGGTTTTGTCGCTGCGTGCGCTGAGAAGCACCCCGGACTGCCGGTGTTGGTGTTGAGCACCTTCGACGATGCCGAGGTGGTCCGCGCGGTCCATGCTGCCGGTGCGGCCGGGTTCCTGCTCAAGGACGTGTCGACCGACACCTTGGCGGACGGGATCCGGGCGGTCAGGTCAGGCGGCCTGGTGCTCGATCCCAGGGTCGCCAGGCTGGTGGTGTCCCCACCTCAAGATCCCTTGAGCGCTCTGACCGCGGCTGAGCGATCGGTCGCCGAGCGGATTGCCAGGGGCATGTCCAATGCCGAGATCGCCGCTGACCTGTCACTGGCCGAAGGCACTGTCAAGAACACGGTGTCGGCGCTGTTCCGCAAGCTGGAGGTACGCGACCGTACCGCACTGGCACTCGCCGTGGCGCGAGCGACTCGGTGACGTCCCTCCACCACATCCACAACTGCGCTGGAGCCGTCAGGCCAACTGTGACAGCCCGGCCGCGACGGCGAAACCAACCACGACGCTGAGCCCGGCCCAGTTGCGGGCCTTCTCCTTGGCCTCGGGGATCATCGAGTCGGCCAACATGACCAGCAACGCGCCAGCAGCGAATCCGTTGATCCCACCGCGCAGTTCCGGGGATGCAGCGGATGCGACAGCGGCGCCGCCCAGCGTCGCGGTGACACAGATCGCGGCAACGACGAGCCACAACACCACGATGGAGCGCTTCGACTTGCCGGCCTCGACCATGTCAGCCGAGGACCCGATCGCCTCCGGCAGGTTGGAGACGAAGATGGCCACGACCAGAGCGACGCTGATCCCGCCGCCGGAGACCAGACCGATGCCCAGGACCGCTTGTTCGGGGATGCCGTCCAGCAATGCCCCCAGAGCGAGGACCAGACCGGCTGCGCCGCCCCCGGATCGGCCACCGATCCGTTCCACCACGGCATCGGCAAGAAAGAAAACCAGCGCTCCGAGGGCAATCCCGATCGCCACCGGCACCGCCCCGGACAGGGCGAGCCCTTCCTGGGCAAGATCGAAGGCGACGCTCGAGATCAACGCTCCGGCACCGAATCCCAGCACCACACCGATCAGGAGCGGAGGCCATCGCCGTACGACACCGAGGAGGGCACCGATCACGAGTGAGGAGGCGGCCACACCGCCCCAGACCACTGCTTGCAGCATGCGGAGACACTACGCCAGTGCGGTCGTGCTCACCGTCGATACGCCAGCCCAGTGTTGCGGCCCTCAGGGCTCCAGCGCATAGGTGGCGATCACCGGGAGGTGGTCCGACGGTGAGAGGTCCTCGAAGTAGTAGCCGCCCACGTTGCTGTTCATGGCGCGGATCGGGCCTCGGTGGAACTGCCAGTCCAGGACCTGCGGGTTCCCGGTGGCGGTCGGGGCGGCGGGATGGGTCGGGACCAGCGAGGTTCCGGAACCGGTGAAACTGTCAGTGAGACCGGCCGACCGCAGGAGGCGGGTCACATTG
>CAMDZW010000054.1 GCA_945911015.1 uncultured Propionibacteriaceae bacterium | reverse complement strand
GTTGTAGGTGGGCGACGTCCTCGTCGTGTTGTAGGTGGGCGACGTCCTCGTCGTGGTGTGCGTAGCGGGTCAGGTGATCCAGTCGGTGATCCGGTCCACCACGGGCAGCGAGTTCCACAGCGCATGATGCGCTTCGGGGACGATGAGCTGGTCGACCCGGCGGCCGGGGTGCTGCAGGGTCGTGGCAAAACGACTGACTGCACGCTTGGGCACGAGGGTGCTGTGTTCGCCTGACACCAGGACGACCGGGACCTCGGTGGGCAGCGACTGCAGTGAATGCAGGATCTGGCCGTGGCTGATGGCCCGCGCCAAGAGGAGCAGCTCGGTGGCGCGGGGCAGTGGGCCAGGGCCTGCGGAGGTCACTGCCCAGGGGAATTGGTTGTTCGTCATCGCGTAGCGGCGGACATGGCGGGCATCGAGCAGATTGCGCACGGTGAGTTCGGGCATGGTCTGTCTCCGGATCGCGACCGGCTCGACCAGGGTCACGCCCCGCAGTTGCCCGCCGCTGGCGACCAGTTCGTGGGCCAGTGCGCTCGCGGTCGATGCACCCAGCGAATAGCCGAGGATGCTTGGTGTCAGATCCGTGATCCCGGGCTCGGCGCCGCGTAGGGCATGGCGCAGCAGGTGGGCGAGCCAGTCGAATCCGCCGCTGCGCAGCCGGGCACGGACTTGTGACGGCAGGGTCCCACCGCCCCTGGTCCACCCGGGTGTGTCGATGGCGATGACCGGCCGGTTCAGGCGATCGGCCAGCAGTCGGAAGCGTTGCTCCTCGAAGGCATCGAGTCGGGCCATGATGCCCAGAGTGACCACCAGAGGTGACCGGTCGTGGTCGACCGTCGGCGTGACGGTGGTCGTCGCGAGTCGGAGTCCGTCGACCCAGACCTCGTTGCGGGTGAGGCTGACCCGGTCCGTGGGATCGGTCGGTGAGCTCAGCGGTGTTGGCCCTGGCAGGCTGTGGCGGGACGCGTTCACCGTACGGCTGGTGGCAACCGACCCGACGGGAGACATGCTGTCCATGGGGCAAGCGTAGGCTGCCGTGGCCGAGCTCGTTGTCGGCGCACTCTGGTGATGGGCGTGGTGTCGGTGTACAGATGAAGGATGAATGTTGTTGTGAAGCGCATCCAGGAAGAGCCCAGCCACAACGATGGCACGCGCGTTCTCGTTGACCGACTCTGGCCGCGAGGCATCCGCAAGGAGGATGCTCACCTTGACGACTGGAACACTGACGTCGCACCGTCGACCGAGCTGCGCAAGTGGTACGGCCACGATCGGGAGAAGTTCGACGAGTTCGCCCGGCGTTACCGTCAGGAGTTGGACGCCAAGGACGGCCGCGACGCGCTCGATCGGCTTCGTGGCTGCGTGAGGGGCAAACGCCTCACCCTTCTCACGGCCACGAAGGACGTCGAGCACAGCCAGGCCAAGGTGCTGGCTGGGATCCTCGGGGACTGACCCCTATCGACCGGCCGGGCCGACCGCTCGGCCGATGGGCTGTTGATCGTCGGTCCTGGCTCCTAGGCCGAGGACATGACTGATCACACTCTCGCCCCACTCCCCGCCACGAGCCGCTACGCCTACGTCGACGGTGAGTGCCGAGTGGCCTTCGGTGAGGAGGAGTTGGCGCCACCCGGCCCGAACCGGGTCATCGTTCGCATCGCGCACGTCGGCGTCTGTGCGACTGACACCCATGCGTACGCCTCGGGTGGATTCATCCCACCGGCAGTGTTCGGCCACGAGTGGGCTGGCACTGTGGTTGCAGTGGGGCAGGACGTCACCACGGTTGCGCCCGGTGACCGGGTGGTGGCCAGCGTCGGGCCAGCCTGCGGCGCCTGTGCGATGTGTCGGGCCGGCGTGCCGACCATTGCGACAGGGCCTTTGCCGAGGCCAACGGTGTGGACGAGGACCCCCCAGTCACGGTGCGTTCGCCGAACATGTGACGGTGGCCGAGCGTAGGGTCCGCAAGGCGCTGGACGGTCTCACCGACGAGCAGCTCGGCGTCATCGAGCTGAGTGATGGTCTGGGCGCTGACGTCGTGTACGAATGCACCGGCGTCGCTGGGCTGTTCCAGCCGAGCGCTGAACTGGTGCGCCGCGGCGGCACTCTCGCACTGCTCGGTTACCCGATGGACAGCTCGGAGGTCTCCTACGGTGACTGGCAGAGCCGTGAACTCACCGTGATCGGCTCCTTGGCCTACACCCATGCTGACTTCCTCGGTGCGATGCGCTCCATCGACAATGGTTCGGTGCGCGCCGAACCATTGGTGACTGGGACGGTCGCTCTGGATGATCTTCCGGCACTCGCAGAGTTGGACAGTGGCGAGACCCGCCATGCCAAGGTGCTGGTGCGCCCCAACGCAACGCCGTAGGGGCGGGCGCATGTTCGGCGGCTCAGCTGCTGCCTGGTCTCGTTGATCCCCCTGGGACGAACGGCATGATCCACTCGTAGAGCCGCTGGAGGTCGTCGACCCCGATCGGCGGCATGGCGACACTGGCGCCCAGAGCGATCACGTACGGCAACAAGGCCGCAGTTCGTACGGTGTCCTCGTCGGTGGTGATCTGACGCCAGATGCCCTGCAGCTCTGCCAGCCTGGCCCGGTCGATCGCTGTCTGCGTGGCGGCGGCATCCGGATTGGTCAGGGCCCAGGCACGGAGGGCGGTCTCGAGCTCGGGGCGGTAGAAGCTGTCGGTGTCGGCGGTTGAGGGGATCAACCGGCGCAGCACCTCGTGTGGCGAGGGGTTGCCGTGGCTGCTGGCATTGGCCACGGCGTCGGCAAAGGAACGTGTCTGCATTCTCTCCAGATGGTCGAGCAGGTCGCGGCGGAACCCAGCAGCACCGCGGAAGTGGTGGTGGAATGACCCCTTCGACAGTCCGAGCCGGGCCGCGATCCGGTCGATGCGCAGACCGGTCGCTCCTTCCTCGGCGAGCACTTCGACACCCTCGTTGAGCCAACGCTCGCGGGCCTCACTCATGGTCCTGCCTCCGGTCGTGGTCAGAAGATGAAGCTGAACAGCAGCACGGCCACACAGATCAGCAGCATGCCGGTGGCGTTGACGAACAGATTGCGTCCGAAGTCTCGAGCCCGGACGTGCGCTCCGATGGCGGCGACGAAGTAGACCACCAGGGCCACCGTCGTGATGGCACCCAGGTAGGGGATCCAGATCCCGGCGACCAACCCTGCGGTGGCAGCAAACTTGAGGGTGGGCATGACCCACCACAGCCGCTCGGGCCAGCCGACGTTGTCGAAGCACTGTGCGATGAACGCGACCGGCTTGAGACACAGGACAGCGTCACCGGCCGAGATGATCGCCAGCACGATCACCGGCCAGATCGGATCGGGGAATGCGGACATCGGACCTCCTCATCAGAGTTTCCCATACCATACCGTATGGTCTGGATACGATGGGTTGATGATCGGCTGACCCTCGGCAAGGCCACTCGCTTCACCGTGCGGACGTGGCCACCGTGGCCGTACGGGCTCGGTAGTCTTGTCGACCATGGAGATCTCGGAGTCTGTACGGTCACAGGCGCTCGACGCACGGTCTGCCGCAGTGGCGTTGGCCACTGCCGACCGAGGCGCGAAGGACGCCGCCCTGCATGCCATGGCCGACGCCCTGACTGCTGCCGAGGAACCGGTGCTGGAAGCCAATACGCTCGACGTCGCCGCGGCCGAGGCCAACGGCACCAGCGCGGCAATCATCGACCGGCTCCGACTGACCCCGGACCGGATCATCGGCATGGTCCAGGGGCTGCGTGACCTGGCCGGTCTGCCTGACCCCGTCGGTGACGTGGTGCGTGGCTGGACCAACCCCAACGGGGTCCGGGTGCGTCAGGTCCGGGTGCCCTTCGGTGTGGTCGGCATCATCTATGAGGCACGCCCCAACGTCACTGCCGATGCGGCCGGCATTGCGCTCAAGTCGGGCAATGCCGTGCTCCTGCGCGGTTCGTCCTCGGCTGCTCATTCCAACGCCGCCGTGGTCGAGGCACTACGCTCCGGTCTGGCCGGTACGCCACTGCCGGTGGACGCCGTTCAGTTGGTGCCCGGCCCCCGCGAGATCACCGGTGAGCTGATGCGGGCCCGTGGTCTGGTCGACGTGCTGATCCCGCGCGGTGGTGCAGGACTGATTGAATACGTGGTCACCGGCTCACAGGTGCCCGTGATCGAAACCGGGACCGGCAACTGCCATCTCTTCATCGATGCATCCGCCGAGCCGGACATGGCCCGCGAAGTGTTGGTCAACGCCAAGGTGCAGCGGCCCTCGGTCTGCAATGCGGTGGAGACCCTCTTGATCCATGCCGACCGGGTGGATGACGTGTTGCCTGACCTGGGTCGGGCCATGGCTGAGCATGGGGTTCGGCTGCATGCCGATGCCCGGGCGGCGGCCGCACTGGCCAAGACCGGCGTCGAGGTCGTGGACGCGGCGGCCGAGGACTGGGAGACCGAGTACCTCGCTCTCGACATGGCCGTCGGTGTGGTCGACGACCTGGACGCTGCTCTGGCCCACATCCGGACCCATGGCAGCGGTCACAGCGAGACCATCGTGACCGGCTCGCTGACCAGCTCGGACCGGTTCACAGCCGAGGTCGATGCCGCTGCGGTGCTGGTCAACACCTCGAGTCGGTTCGTCGACGGCGGCGAGTTCGGGTTCGGCGCCGAGATCGGAATCTCGACCCAGAAGCTGCATGCCCGTGGCCCGATGGGGCTGCCGGAGATGACCACCACCAAGTACGTCGTCACCGGCGAAGGACAGATCCGCTGATTGCCGTCGTCGACCTGGTGCGAGCTTGAATCGGACAACCCGGACTTGACCCTGAGCTGAGCCCGATGTGCGGCGTGCTCCGCAGACACCGCTGGGGCGGGCAGGGCACACTGTACGAACCCGCCTTCACACAGGCCGTCTAGCAGGAATGGTGAGATGCAGCCCAAGGTGTCGATCATCGTCCCGGTGTACAAGGTCGCCGTCTATCTGCCACGGTGTCTGGATTCGCTGTTGGCCCAGGACCACCGCCCCCTCGAGGTCATCGTCGTCAACGACGGTTCCCCGGACGAATGTCCTGACATCATTGACGCCTACGCTCGCCGTCATGACATCATCCGCGCCGTTCACCAGGAGAACGGGGGAGTCGGTGCCGCGCGCAATGCCGGGATCGCACTGGCGCGGGGTGACTACATCGGCTTCGTCGACTCGGACGACTTCGTCGAACCGGAGTTCGTCAGCCGGATGGTCCACAAGCTGCTCAAGCACGATGCCGACATCGCCATCTGCAACTTCAGCTTCGACTTCCCCAACGGTGCCCGGGTCCCGTTCCCGCTGCTGACGCCACGGAGGCGACTGACCGGCGAGCGTGCAGCTCAGTACTCGATGGATCTGCTGACGGTGCCGACCTTCGCCTGGAACAAGCTCTACCGGCGCGAATTGTGGGACGGCATCGAGTTCCCCTCGATGTACTACGAGGATGTGGCGACCGCTGCACGCGTCCTGGAACGTGCGGGCAATGTGACCGTGACCCACCGTGCGCTCTACCACTACTGTCTGCGGGGTACGGGGATCACGGGAAACTTCACTGACAAGAACGTACAGGACTACTTGCGGGCCGCCCGGGTCATCCGGGACTTCCTGTGGACCGGTGGGCTGTGGGAGGACTGGGAGAACGTCTACCGCAGGTTCCTGCGCCATGTGTGGACCCAGCTCAACATCTCGGTGCTGATGACGACCTCATTGCCACTGTCACAGCGTCGAGCGGCGCTGCGACGCATCCGCGAAGGAATCGCCGAGCTACGGCAGCCGCCGATCCAGGACGAACTCGAGCCCGTGACCGAGGGCCTGGTCACCTGAACTGTGCCGGATCCGATAGGCTACCGCTCATGTTGCCGATCCTGATGGAGACCGAGCTGCCGATCCCGGTCATCGGATTCTTCTTTATTCCCTTTGTGATCTTCATGGTCGCCCTCGGTGCGCTCCTGCTCTTCGGTTCGGGCCGCTCCCACAGCTGAGTTCTGTCACTGCGACACATGAGCGCTCCCGCCTCGGGTCTGGCACGCCGAGAAAATGGTGGACCGTCACGCCGCTACCGGCTTGGTGTGATGGGTGGCACCTTCGACCCGATCCACCATGGCCACCTCGTGGCGGCCAGCGAGGTGCGATCGGCCTTTGAACTCGACGAAGTCGTCTTCGTCCCCACCGGTGAGCCCTGGCAGAAGGCCGACCGCTACGTCAGTGCCGCTGAGGACAGGTATCTGATGACGGTCATCGCGACTGCATCGAACCCCCAGTTCAGTGTCAGTCGGGTGGACATCGACCGGGAAGGCCCGACCTACACCGTCGACACGCTCAAGGACCTGCGGGCCGAATGGGGAGACGACGTCGACCTGTACTTCATCACCGGTGCTGATGCTCTGGAGCAGATCCTGACCTGGCGCGGTGTGGAGGAGCTGTTCGATCTGGCCCACTTCGTCGGGGTGACCCGGCCGGGCAGCGACCTCAACTCCTCGACCGTGGAGCATCTGCCGGCAGACCGCATCACCTTGATGGAGGTGCCCGCGCTGGCGATCTCGTCGACTGACTGCCGCGAGCGCAGTCGTGGCGGGGCACCGATCTGGTATCTCGTCCCCGATGGCATCGTGCAGTACATCCACAAGCGTGGTCTGTACGATCGATGACATCATTCCTTCACCTCTGAGGAGATCATGGCCGCCACGGACCGTGCACTCGAACTGACCCATGCCGCCGCCGAAGCGGCCATCGCAAAATTGGCGACCGATCCGGTGGCCTTTGACGTCTCCGAGCAACTCGCCATCACTGACGTCTTCCTGGTGCTGACTGCCCAGAACGAACGTCAGGTCGAGACCGTCGTCGACGCCGTCGAAGAACGCCTGCGTGAACTCGACGTCCGGCCGACTCGACGTGAGGGCGAGCGAGAGAACCGGTGGGTGCTCCTCGACTACCTCGACATCGTGATCCACATCCAGCATGTCGAAGAACGCATCCTCTACTCGTTGGAACGGCTGTGGGGCGACTGTCCTCAGATCGAACTCAATCTCGACGAACGGCGCTGATGCGCTGTGGTTGTCCAGAAGGGCGCGAAACAGGTCATCCTGCTGCGACATGGTCGTACTGAGTGGAACGCCGCCGCGCGGCTCCAAGGCCAGGCAGACATTCCCCTTGATGCCTTGGGTGTCCAGCAGGCCGAGCTGGCGGCCGAGGTCCTGTCGCGACGAACGATCACTGAGATCTGGGCCTCTGACCTGAGTCGTGCGCGGGTGACCGCGCAAGCTGTCGCCGAGCGAGTCGGGCTCCAAGTCCGCACCGATCCCGCTTTCCGTGAGATCCATGTCGGCCAGTGGCAGGGGCTGACCCTGACCGAGCTGCACGATCGTGAACCCGATCTTGCCGACCGCTATGCCGCGGGCGAAGATGTACGTCGCTCATCGACCGGCGAAACCACCGGCGAGGTCGGGGATCGGGTGGCGGCTCGATTGAAGCAGGTCATCGCCACAGCGGCTGACGACGCCACGGTGTTGGTTGGCATGCATGGGCTCGCGGCCAAGACCGGAGCACTCACCTTCGTCGGTGTGCCGCACTCGTTGTGGGATCGCTTCGACGGCCTGACCAACTGCCACTGGATAGAGCTGCGCCGAACCCACCAGGGTGACTGGCGGATCCATGCTTGGAACGTCGGGCCGGACAACTTCCTCGACGGCGAGCAGCCGATCAGGACCGTCGGGAACTGAATCACACCGGAGTGGGGACGATTCTGTCCGGCTTGTGGCCACTCGGCGTCGCCCGATTTCACATCGGTGCCCTTGTGTGGTTAAGATTCTCGAGTTGCTTCGGCAAGGCCGGGGCGAGGGGCTATGGCGCAGTTGGTAGCGCGCTTCCATGGCATGGAAGAGGTCAGGGGTTCGAATCCCCTTAGCTCCACTCCTGTGATGTTTCGAGTCACTGACCAGAGCCCGGACCATTCGGTCGGGCTCTTTTTTGTCGTTGGTCAGCTGTGCGACATCGAATGGGTTCGTGTGATCGCTCCGCCTTGGAGGGCGAGCAGCAGCACGATGAACAGCAGCCTCGGCCATTGCAGGTGTGCGTGGGCTCGTCGGATCAGGTGTGCTCAGGCCAGGGAAGCGATCTCATCGGCGCTCAGCGCCCGGTCGAACACGGCGAGCCCGCCCAGACGACCGATGAACGGGTTCGCGACGGCACTGCCGGTCTCGATGAAGCCTTCCTCAGCGTTGCCGGTGACCTTCTCCGGGCGGGCGACTGCACCGACGGTGAACGGCGCGTCGCCATCGAGCAGGCCGCCCGGCATGGTGAATGGGTTGCCGCCGAGCGCGCCGGCGGGCTCCCGGGCATCGAGGCGGCCGTCAAGCCAGGCCGCTGCCTGGGTGCCGTCGTAGGTGATGGCGATCAGATGCCACTGGTCGAAGCTGACCGGGGTGGCGCCGAGGGCAACATCCATGCAGTAGGGGTAGCCCGGTGTTGCACCGCCATGGCTCGAGACATGGGCCCCGACTGACTGGTCACCGTCCCAGATCCTGAGGTTGAGGAACATCCCGAACTGGCGACGGCCATGTTCATTCCAGACACCGGCGACGAACTCGCAGCCGGTGTAGTCGCTCTGGCGCCGCCGGACCCAGGCAGCGACGGTGAAGGTCGCGTCGGGTCCACCGATGTTGAGCTGCGGTGCTTCGGCGGCACTGGCACTGAGGTGACCGGCAGCGATCCTGTCGACATGGTCGAACTCCAGAGACCAGTCGCCGAAGGCTCCGTCGCGGACCCACTCGAGATTGCCGTTCATGGTGAGTTCGGTGGGGTGTGGGCCGCGGGCGGTGAGAGTTCGCTGGAAGTCCCACCACGAGATCAGGCCCGGGATCTGCTCCGGGGTCGTCATGGCAGTCATGATGTCAGTGATCACCGGCCCTGCCGTCGAAGATCCACCACTTGGCCGCGTCCGGCCGGTACTCTGTCGCGGTGACCGACGGCCAAGAGATCCCGATCAGGGTCCTGATGTACCGCGCCTTTCGCGCAGCGGAGGACCAGATCCTGTCCCAGCTCCATGATGGCGGATTTGTGGGCCTGACCCGGGCCCAGCACCAACTGCTCCTCGGACTGGATGCGGCATCGCCGACACCGACTACTGAGTTGGCAGAACACGCCGGTCTTGCCGCACCGACCGCACGGGCGCTACTGGCCCGCCTTGCCGAGGCCGGCTGTGTCGCGGTGGATGACGACGGCGATTCGGTGGAATTGACCGACCGGGGACGCCAGGTACGTGAGGCGACCGAAACCGCCGAACAGCAGGTCCTCGAGGCATGGACGGCGACTCTGGGTGTCGAGGGGATCGAGCAGCTCCGCGACGGGCTCACCCGGATCAACGATCTGGTGCCGGACCGGACCTGACTGGGCGGCTGTCAGCCGAACGAGGCCTGACGCAGGGCCCGGTCGATCACCAGGGGATCGCCGAGTCGTCGTCGTAGTTCGCGCTCCACCCCGGCAATCGGCGCAAGGTTCTGCGGTGCCCGATGGTCCTTGTACTCTGACGTCGCATAGCGCGGCAGGACCGACTGGGACAGATTCGCCAGTTGAATCGCCTGCTCGATCGGCAACTCGGCTGCACACTCGACCCGCACCACCCCGAACCACAGTGCACCGTCGTCGCCGGGGGCCTGACTCGCCGGCAGACGCAGATACCAGCTGAGCCGGTCCCAGGAGGTCCCCATCGAGAAGATCGGCGTGCGTTCGCCGGCGGCCAGGTGGGCGATGACCGCATGCAGCGCCGGGGGCAGATACGTGATCCGATGGGACTTGATGTAGCCCAGGGTCATGGCCAGTGATGCCCGGCCGCGCAGTGGGCCGTCGACCACGACCAGCGCAGACTCTGGCTCGACCTGATGGTCGGTCAAGGCAGACCGAGCTTCCGCAGCGGCGATGATCTCCAGATCATTGAGGAGCCGTTGCAGGGCCGCCGACAAGACCGCGGCCGGGTTTTCCTCGCCCCGATCGTCGACCACATGGGCCTGGTAGGTGCCGGCCACCGTCGCGATGTCAGTGGCCGAGGACGCTGTGGTGAACAGTCCCCGTCTGGTCAGGGCTCGCAGCAGATGGGCACCCTGGCCACAACTGCACACGACCCCTGCCCCGTACGAGGCGCACAACCCCATCGCAGGTTGGACACCAAGGACCTCACCGGTGTCGGGGTCGATCAGCGGCTCGGGCAACCACACTCGGGCATCCACGCGCCGTACTCCGTCGATGAACAGCACAGCAGGTGGCACTGTGACCGGTGTCGGCGCGATCGGGGCCCAGCTGGCAGCGGCCACCTCGACATCGGCCTCGATCCGTGCCGTCGACGAACCGGACTCGGCAGCATCGACACTCGACCCGTACGCCGGGTCCCAACTGTCGACGTGGAATCTCACCACGCCTCCCGAGTGACCGAGGAGGTGCGGCTGTCGCGACGAACCTGGAACCGTACGGGGACCCGCTCGGCCAATGCCTGGACATGGGTGACGACCCCGACGGTACGGTCGCCGCTGGCAAGGTTCTCCAAGGTCGCGGCGACCACCTCGAGCGACTCCGGGTCGAGGGTGCCGAAGCCTTCGTCGAGGAACATTGACTCCAGCTTCGCCGCACCGGCCATCCCGGCGAGCTGATCGGCCAGAGCCAGGGCGAGCGCGAGACTGGCCTGGAAGGTCTCTCCGCCCGACAGAGTCCGGACCGAACGGATCGAGTCGGCGTCGCTGTGGTCGATCACCGCAAAGTCGCCACGTTCGTGGGTCAGATCGAACTGATCGTTCGACAGCCGCCGAAGGGTGTGCGAGGCAGTCGCCACGAGCGAGTCGAGGGCGGTGTCGGCCAGCCACTGCGGGAACTGGTTCGAACGCAACATGCTGCGCAGCTGAGCGGCCACATCGTGCTCGGTCTGGGCTGCCGTGATCTGTGCGGCCAGACCCAAGCGTTGCTCGACGCGTTCGGTCATCCGCGAGGCGGCAGAGCGTGCCTGTTCGACCTCGATGACCAGCTGGCGGCCGAGCTGGTCGAAACCCGGACACGGGCGGTCATCGAAGGCACGGGCGAACTGGGCACGGATCGCCTCGCTCAATCGGTCACGATCGCTGACCACGTTCGACCGCATGTCCTCCAACCCGCGGATCTGGCCGGACAGGTCCTCGGAAGTGTTCCTGGCCCACTCGGTGAGCTCGGCCCAGGCCACGGTCAGGTCATCGGTGTTGACCACAGGCGGGTTGAGGCCTGCGAGTCGGTCTCGAGCCTGGTCGATCAACCGGCGGGCGTCGTCCACCTGCCCGGTCATGTCAGTCAAGCGGTCGCGCGCGTCAGCCAAGGCGGACTCGGTGGTGGTCGTCGCAGCTTCGGCTGTGGTCCGGGCCGTGGCCAGGCGTACCGCTTCGGTCATCAGATCGGCAAGGGCGGCACGGTCGGGAACATTGTCCAGCATGGCCTCGATCCGCTCGAGCTGGTCGGCCAGTGCCTGGTGGTGGGCGGTGGTCCGCTGTTCGGCCAGAAGTGCCTGCTCTCGGGCCCGTGTGCAATCCGATTCTGTGGCAGTGGCCGTGCTGAGCTGGTTGCTGGCTGCGTCAAGCTCGGCAGTTGCCTCCGTGACGGCCCGGTGAACAGCAACCAGCTCCGTGGCCGCCTCCTCGGCTCGGGCCCGAACCCACGCGGCAGCCCGTACGGGCTCGTCAGGGAGCCCTTCGACCGAGGCCAGGCGCGCCCAGCCAGCGGTGACGGTTCGCTCCAACACATCGATGTCCTGCTGACGTGAGCGTTGGGCCTCCTCGGCACGTGTCGCGTCGGTGGCACAACGACGCTGGATCTCCTTCGCCGTCGTGAGATCGTCGCGGGCCCGGTCGAGCCCGGGATCGGCCAACGGAGGCGGCAGCGTCGCCACGGATTGGGCGCAGACCGGGCAGTCCTGTCCGATCTCGAGATGGGGGCGCAGGACAGCAGCTTCAGCGCGTGCGCGGGCGTGCTCGAGAGCGGTTTCGGCCGTTTCGACGGCCCGCTCGGCCTCGGTCCTGGCCTCGACGAGCTCGGCGAGGGCGGAGGCGTGTTCGTCGAGGGCTCGTCGGGCCTGGGCGATCTCGGCGGCCCGGTCGACGAGGGCATTGACCTCGGTGCGAAGTTCTTCGAGTCGCGCAGTCCGCTCCTCGGCTTGCCGGACCCGCTCCTGTGTCTCGGTCAGCTTGACCTGTGCCGTGCGCGCCGTGTCGCTGGCCGTGGCGAGCGTTTTGCGTGCCGCGGCGAGGACGTCGTCTGCATCGCGACGGGTACGGCAAGCCTCGGTCATGGCGGCTGCGGCCGCGGAGAGGTCAGTGCTGAGCTGGGTCTGGTCGTCGTACCGGCTGGTCCACTGGCGGACCGTTTCCTGACTGGGGCTGGCCTCGGCTGCGCGGACGGTGTTGCGGTAGGCCGTTGCCGCCTCCCGGTTCGCCTCATCGGCCTCGGCGAAAGCGGAGCGGGCCTGCGTGAGACGGTGCTGCAGCTCAGCGACGCCCTCGGGCACTCGGAGAGCAGTGGTCAGCGACCTGCGGTGTCGCTGGGCCTCGATCTGTTCATCCAGATCCGCGATCGCGGCGTCCAGCCGGGTGACCTCGGGCAGTGACTCGGCAATCTCGGCCTCGACTGAGATGAGCAGGTCCTGCCGCGCGGTCAGCTCGGTGACTGCCTGCTCGGTCGCATCGGTCAGGTGCTCCTGTTGTGCTGTCAGGGCAATGACCTGCTGTTTGCTGGCCTCTGCCCTGATGCCGGCCTCCCGGCCGACCAGGTCATACTGGTCGGCGCCGAGCAGAGTGAGCAGGATCTTTTGACGATCACGCGCCGGGGCTGTCATGAACTGGGCGAACTGTCCCTGGGGGAGGACGACCGACTGGCAGAAGTTCTCATAGCTGAGTCCGAGGAGGCCGGTGACGGCATCCTGCAGTTCCTTGATCTCGCCCGCCACGACATCACAGGTGTCCAGATCGCAGGTCCGCGCGGTCGGGTCGTGAAACCTGACCAAACTGACATTGCGCTGCTGTGGCGCCGCGCCGGTGCGACGGACCTCACGGGCCACCTGATAGCGATGCCCGGCCACATCGAAGACCAGCGAAACCGTGCAACGGCTGGTGGTGGGGGCGAGGGCATCAGCGATCGCATTCTTCTTGCCCCAACGAGGGGCCGTGCCGTAGAGGGCAAAGATCATGGCATCCAGGACGGTCGACTTGCCCGACCCGGTCGGCCCGACCAGCGCGAAGTAGTCGGCCTCGCCGAAGTCGATCGTGGTCGACTCCCGGAAGGAGGCGAAGCCGTCGAGGGTGAGTTGAACGGGGCGCACGGATGGTCCTAGGAGGTGGAGAGGTCGTCGAGGATCTGGTCGAACAGGGCATTGACCCGCGGATCGTCGAGGGCAACGGATGCGCAGTAGTCGGCGAACAGATCTGCCGGCGAGCGCATCGTCCGGTCGACGGCCAACGCTGCTGCCGGTGCGGTCATGGCATGGTCGGGATGGATCCGGACCTCAAGCGCATGGGGGAGCGCTTCGACGATTTCGTCCCGCAGCCCGGCGCGGCCGGGTTCGGTGACCACGACCCGCAGGTAGTCATCGCCGTACCGGTCCGGGTCAGCAAGCAATTCGGCGACCGTACCGGTGACCGTCCGCAGCCGACGCCCTTGGCTGAGTGGTAGGTCGGTCACCCTCGCGGGAGTGTCCGGGGTCACCTCGACCAGACAGACCACGGGGGTGTAGTCCTGTTCGCCGAAGTCGACCGAGATCGGGGAACCGCTGTAGTGCACCGGACAGGAGGCCGGCACCTGCTGGCGGCGATGGAGGTGCCCCAGGGCGACGTAGTGCAGCTCCGGCGGAAAGATCGAGGCTGGCACGTGGTACTCGAAGATCGACTGGGCCTGCCGCTCGCCGCCACCGAAGAGTCCGCCGGTGCAGGTGAGATGGGCCATGACCACAGTCACCGCATCGGGATCGAATCCGGCACAGAGCGCGCCCAGCAGGTCTCGGATCTGCTGGTCATAGGCCCCGACGTTCTCAGCTGGTGTGTTGGCCATGATCTGTGATGCCCGTACGGCGTGACGCTGCGACAGGAAGGGCAACAGTGCCACCTGGCACTTCTCCCCGGTGGAGCGTGCGGTGAAGGTGTGCACTCCACCCTTGTCGGGGGGCGCGACCCGTCCCCGGACCTGGATCCCTGCGGTGGTGGTCAGTGGACGCAAGGCGTCGAGCATGGCTGGATGGTCGTGGTTGCCGGCGATGACGACGACTTCGATGCCGCGCGAGGAGAGCTCGTGGAGTGTGCGCCAGACCAACTGCTGGGCGGGTGCACTTGGGCTGGAGGTGTCGAAGAGATCACCAGACACCAGGACGGCATCGACCTCGTGCCGGATGGCCAGGCCGACGAGCTCACGCAGCACCGCGGTCTGCTCCTCGATCCGGTCCCGGCCCTTGAGCGTCTTTCCGACGTGCCAGTCGGCAGTGTGCAGGAACTTCACCGATTCTCCTCGCTGTCGAAGGTCCAGCCGTCGTCGTCGACCGTGCCACCGGCGGTCGCGAAGGGGTCGGAGCCTGGCCGGCTCGCCTTGCGGGAACGTTCAAGGTCCTGGTCCACCTCGGACTCCCTGGTCGCCCAGGCCGGGAAAGGGAACTCCACGGCCAGGGGGACAGGGATCTCCGGTTGGGAAACGAACATCATGCCCGGCTTGGCCAAGGTGGCCCGCTGGCGTTGGGAGGCCGGAAGGAAGCGGTACTCGGGGCGGGCGGCCTCGGCAGCATCGAGTCGTCCCACCACGCGGATGGCCGAGTTGGAGATGATGCGTCGTTCGACCTCCGAGGCGGTCTGTTGGGCGCCGATCAGGATGATCCCCAATGAGCGGCCGCGCTCGGCGATGTCGAGCAGCACCTCCTTGATCGGCGACGATCCGTCACGAGGGGCGTACTTGTTGAGTTCGTCCAACATGGTGAACAGCAGCGCGCCCTGTCCGCTGCGCTCCTTGCGCTCGGTCTCGGCTGCCAGTACGACTCCGACGACAAATCGTTGGGCCCGATCGGGCAGGTTGTGCAGGTCGACCACGGTCACCTGTTGCCCCTCGGTTGTCACCGTACGACGGCGGCCATCGAGGGGGATGTCGCCACGCAGGATCGGGTCGAGGGCCTTCTGCGAGGAACGCAGGCGGCGAATGAAGGCGTTGATGGTGCCCATCCCGGTGGCCGGCCCCGCCCAGTCCCGGCGGGTCTCGTCGTCGCTGACCAGTTCGGCGATCCGATCGATCAACTGACTCCAGGTACGACACTGACGTCCCTCGACGCTCACCGCACCATCGGTTCCGTACGGGGATGCGTGCGCCCTCAGCTGCGCCGTCACCTGGTGGACGACCATCGTGTACTGATGGCGGTCGTCCTCGGAATCGGCAAAGACATAGGGGAGCAGTTCCTGTTGGCACAGCTCGAGCAGGGTCCACCAGAAGGCTGACACCCCATCGGTCCGTCCGGCCACGTGCGGCCGCCCGGTGAGATCTTGCGGCAGTGGCGGAGCGAAGAAGCCGACCGAGGCGAAGGGTTCGCACGGCAGCTTGAGATCGGCATAACGACGGCGCAGCGTGTCGTCGACCTTGCGGTTGGTCTTGTCGAGGAAGAGCAGGTCCTCACCCTTGACCGAGAACACCAGGGCCTTGGCATTGTGACTGCGTCGGCCGAGCGCTCCCGAGGTGAACAGCGAGTGGAGCAGGAACAGCGCAAAACTGGTCTTGGTCGCCACTCCCGAGACCCCGGAGATCGAGACATGGGCACCGCGGGTGCCGTCAAGGAATTCGAGGTTGAGCACAATCGGCTCGCCGTCACGGCCGGTGCCCACCGGCACCGTGTGTTCCATCTGGTCGAAGTAGAGCGCTGACTTCCGGCCGGCTCCGGAGGCACGTGCCACCTCCTCGCCCGGGCGAGGAGGGATGTAGCACTCGGGGTCGACCCGGGTGGTCGAGACCTCGGCGATCTCCTGTGTCGCCGCCGGCAGGACTCCATCAGCAATGAGGAAGACGTCGGACCCAAAGCTCGCCCCCTCGTGGCGGGCGACCACTTGGGTGACCACACCAGATGTGGTGATGTCACCGACGCCGGGCACCGAACGGCGGGTGACGACGACATCGTCGAGCTGGAGGTACTGCCCGGGACGCACCGCAACATGGAAACTCAGCGGAGTCGAGTCCTCGGTGCCGGCCACCATCCCGACATGGGTCTCGGTCAGATCGGGCTGGTCCATTGCTCTCCTTCACCGCTGTCGTCGGACTGGCGCCGACGGCCTCAAGACTGTGAGGATCACGGTAGACGGTGGCACTGACAGAGTCGTCCCCGAACACGTCCCAGGGACACCGGGGGAGCCGATTTGCGCACCCACGGACGGGCCTGTACTGTTCTCCGAGTCGTCAGGGGCGGCCCGGACAGGGACGCAAACACCGGACGACAGGGCCAGGAAGACCGAGTTGACACCAGTCATACGAGGTACTAGGCTGGCTCAGCCCGATCGGAAAGATTCCGAAAAGGCACAAACAACATCTTCAGGAACCACGATGGTGCGCGCCCTTGTCGGGCCCACTGACATTGCGGGAATTGAAGGTTCAGAAGGAATCGGGCGGGTTTGACTCGGTTGGTTTTCTTCTGTAATGTTGGTTTG
>CAMDZW010000053.1 GCA_945911015.1 uncultured Propionibacteriaceae bacterium | reverse complement strand
GAGGACGTCGAGAACATCCTGCTCAAGCTGATCCAGGCCGCCGACTTCGACATCAAGAAGGCCGAGACCGGGATCATCTACATCGACGAGATCGACAAGGTCGCCCGCAAGAGTGAGAACCCCTCGATCACGCGTGACGTCTCCGGCGAGGGTGTGCAACAGGCGCTGCTGAAGATCCTCGAGGGCACCACCGCTTCGGTCCCGCCGCAGGGCGGTCGCAAGCATCCGCATCAGGACTTCCTCCAGATCGACACCACCAATGTGCTGTTCATCGTCGGCGGTGCCTTTGCCGGGTTGGAACACATCATCGACGAGCGGATCGGCAAGCGGCCGCTCGGCTTCAACAACGGGGCCGAGTCCCGTGCGCCGCGGCCGACCGACCCGTTCGCCGACGTCCGGCCCGAGGATCTGCACAAGTTCGGTCTGATCCCTGAGTTCATCGGCCGGTTGCCGATGATCAGCTCGGTCACCCCGCTCGACCGGGATGCGCTGATCCGGATTCTGGTCGAACCCAAGAACGCTCTCATCAAGCAGTACCGCAAGCTGTTCGAGCTGGATGGGGTCGATCTGGAGTTCGACGAGGAGGCCATCGACGCGATCGCTGACCTCGCTCTGGAGCGCGGGACCGGGGCCCGTGGCCTGCGCGCGATCCTCGAAGAAGTGCTGCTCGGTGTCATGTACGAGGTGCCGTCCAACGAGGACATCGGCCAGGTCGTCATCACTGCCGATGTGGTCCGTACCAATGCGGTGCCCACGCTCGTGCCGCGGGCCAAGCTGGCCAAGCGAGAGCGTCGCGACAAGTCCGCCTGAGGTCCTTGCAGATCAGGTCCGCGCGGCCTAGAGTCAGCGTCAGCGCGTGACCCACGCGTCACCCTTCCTCGGACCGTCCCCAGCACGGTCAGTTCTCTTGGTACGAAGGGCAAAGGGGTTTGCTGACCTCGGGTCGCTGTCACCCGTCCATCCGTCTTGGACCATGACTGCTGGGGAGTTCAGGGCCGAGACGTGGAGGGACCGAGGATGACAGCTCGTCGACGTTTCAAACACCGGGTACGGGCCCGTGCTGCCCGGACCGGTGAGTCCTACACCGCTGCGCTTCGGCACCTCCGGTCAGCCGAAGGAGCGACCATGTCCACCACCCCTACCCGGTCACTGACGATTGCCGTGGCCCAGACCACCTACCGCGACGACCCGGCCGACATCGCCGGGTTCAGCGCAGCCGGTGCCGAGATCCGTGCTCTGATGGCTCGGGCCCGAGCCGACGGCGCCGAGCTCATCCAGTTCCCTGAGGGGGCACTGTGCTTCCCGTCCAAGCGGGCTCTGTCCAGCGATCCGAACCAGGTCGCCGAAGCAGACTGGCAGCGGTTCGCCTGGGACGCCCTGCGGGCCGAGCTCGATACGATCTCGGCTGAGGCGGCCCGGTTGAAGCTCTGGACCGTCATCGGCGTCCCGCAGCAACAGCCTGAAGGACGACCGGCAACCGGTCTGACCGTCATCGACCCGACCGGCACCGTCGTGGCCCGCTATGACGAACGGGTGCTCTCCCACACCAAGGACAGTTTCATGTACCGCGCCGGAACCGACCCGGTGGTCTTCACCGTCAACGGAGTTCGCCTGGGGCTGACCAGCGGACTGGAGGTCCACTTTCCCGAGCTGTACACCGCGTACGAGGAGGCGGGCGTCGACGGCGTGCTGTTCTCTACTGCAGGGCCGCCGGACCTCACTGCTACCGCGCCATTTGCCAGCCACGCCGTCGCCCAGGCCGGCATGAACCAGCTGTGGGTGGGATTCGCACTTCCGGCCGGCTCCGCCGACCCCGCCGGTCTGATCAGTCCGGACGGCGCCTGGGTGGCCCGTTGCTCGACCACGGGCCCGAGTGTTGCTCTGGGCACGATCGCCACCGATGTGGGGGAGCCGGCCCGAGCCTGGCGCCGGTCAGTGCGCCAGACCCATCCGGCCCTACGAGATTGATCCGGTGAGGGACTGATCAGGTGACAGGTCACTCCGGAGGTGTTTCGGCAGCGTCCTTGGGGAGCTTGCGGAGCCGCCGGCGCTTCCGTGACGGGATCATGGACCGCATCTCCTCGAGTTTGCCGAAACAGAGCAGCCGGTCGCCGTCCTGGAGGGTGTGGCTGCGACGGGGGTTCGGGATGACAGTGGCGCCACGATGCAGGGTCAGGACCGAGATGTCCCGTTCGTCGAGGCCGGAGTCGCCGACGGTCTTGCCGACCAGCTCCGAGCCCGCGTGGACCACGATCTCGGCGACGCCATATCCGGTCGACACCGTGAGTCGCTGCCGGATGTCGATGTCGGGGAAGGCGACCTGGTTGTCGATGTAGTCGATGACGGCGCCGGCGATGTCGAGGTTCGTTGCGGTCTCGATGCCTTCCAGCCCAGGGGAGGAATTGACCTCCATCACCAAAGGGCCATCCTTGCCCTCCAACATGTCGACGCCGGCGACGCGCAGGCCCATGATCTGTGCCGAGCGGACCGCGGCCTCCTCGAAGGCCGGGTCGAGCGTGACCCGTTCGACTCGGCCGCCACGGTGGACATTGGAGCGGAACTCGTCGCCCGAGGCGACTCTTCGCATGGCCGCGACGACCCGGTCGCCGACCACCAGGGCACGGACATCGCGGCCCTTGCTCTCGGAGACGAAGCTCTGCACCAACACGTTCTGCCGGGTCCACTGCAGGGTCTCGATGATGGCCTCGGCCACCTTCAACTCTGGCGCGAGAATGACGCCGATGCCCTGGGTGCCCTCGAGCAGTTTGATGACCACCGGGGCACCACCGACTCGCTGGATCGCCGGCAGGACGTCGGCACGGTCACGGACGAAGGTCGTCGGCGGCATGCCGATGCCGTGACGGGAAAGGATCTGGGTGGCGCGCAGTTTGTCGCGGGAGTTCGCGATCCCGTACGAGGTGTTGGGGGTGTAGACGTCCATCTGCTCGAACTGGCGGACGACCGCCGTACCGAAGTAGGTGATCGACGGCCCGATCCGGGGCAGGATCGCGTCGTAGGTGGACAGGGGTTTGCCGCGGAACTGCAGGTCCGGCTCGCTGCCGGACAGGTCGATGCCGAACCGCAGCGTGTTCAGCACCTTGACGGTGTGGCCCCGTGCCTCGGCGGCAGACCGCAGCCGACGGGTGGAGTAGCAGCGCGGCGCGCGCGACAGAATCGCCAGTTTCATTCGGTTCCTGAAAGGATGAGCAGGTGGATCAAGCCCCAGACACCAACATCATTGCAGGCTGGCGCGAATGGGTGAAACTGCCCGGCCTGGGTGTGCCGTGGTTGAAGGCAAAACTGGACACCGGCGCTCGGACCTCGGCTCTGCATGCCTTTGATCTTGAGGAGTTCCGGCGCGACGGCGCGGACTGGGTCCGGTTCGTCATCCACCCGTGGCAGGTCTCGGCCGCTGATCCGGTGGCCGCCGAGCTCCCGATCCACGATCGCCGCCTGGTGCGCAGTTCGTCCGGGCACGCGGCCGAGCGACTCGTCGTGCTCACTGACATCGAACTGATGGGGGTACGGGTCAGTGCTGAGGTCACTTTGACCCGCCGCGACGAGATGGGTTTCCGGATGCTGATCGGCCGTCAAGCCCTGCGGCAGGGGTACGTGGTCGACTCCGGCCGGTCATACCTCGGCGGGCACCCGCCACGTACGACCCGGCGACGCAATCGGGCCGCAGAACCGCGTTAGGGCCCTGACGTCAACCCCACCGGAGGTCAGTCCTGCTCGACGACCACGGATGCGGTGACGGCCAGGTGTTCCCCCTCCGCGGTCCAGCTGATGTCGCCGACGACCCGACCGACCGCAACCAGGTCGCCAGCGGCGCCCCGCAAGCGGTCAAGGCTGTCCTGCGGGCCGGTCACGACCACATCGGTGATCGGGGTCTTCATCGAGACCTTGGCATTCGACTTGGCGCCACGGAGCCCGATCAAGGCGGCGCCCACATCATCGATCAGCGCCGGATCCCCTTCCACCGCAGCAATCTCGGCCGGCGAGGGCCAGGCAGCTCGGTGGATCGAGCCGTCATGTGACCAGGACCAGACCTCTTCGGTGACGAACGGCAGGAACGGTGCCAGCAGGCGGAGCACCACGTCGATGGTCACCGACAATGCGGCATGGGCCGACGCGGCGGCTTCGGGGCCACGAGCCCCATAGGCACGCTCCTTGACCAGTTCGACATAGTCGTCACAGAACGACCAGAAGAAGGCCTCAGTCACCTCGAGGGCACCGGTGTAGTCGAAGGCTTCGAACCGATCAGTGGCCTGCTCGATGACCTGGCTGAGCCCCGACACCACCGCACGGTCGACGGGTTCGGTGATCCGATCCAACCCGGTCGCGCCATCTCCCTCGGTGACCATGCCGAGCACGAACTTGGATGCATTCAGCACCTTCATCGCCAGGCGGCGTCCGACCTTCATCTGGGCCTCGTCGAAGGGCGAGTCCAGTCCCGGGCGGGCCATGGCAGCGCGCCACCGTACGGCGTCGGCACCGAACTTGTTCAGCACCTCGTCGGGGACGGTCGCATTGCCCTTGGACTTGGACATCTTCTTGCGGTCGGGGTCGGTGACGAAACCGCTGATCGCGGTCCGGGCCCACGGCAGCGAGTCGTGCTCCAGGTGGGAACGGACCACTCGGGAGAACAGCCAGGTCCGGATGATGTCGTGGGCCTGAGGGGCGAAGTCCATGGGGAAGGTCAGCGCCCAACGCTGCGGGTCGCGCTCCCACCCGCACACGATCTGCGGTGACAGCGACGACGTCGCCCAGGTGTCCATCACATCTGGGTCGCCGATGAAACCTCCCGGCACGCCCCGCTGGTCCTCGGTGAACCCCGGAGGACAGTCACTCGACGGGTCGACCGGGAGCAGGGACTCGTCTGCCATGATCGGCGCCGAGGCATCCGGCTCACCGTCGGCATCAAGGCGGTACCACACCGGGAACGGCACGCCGAAGAACCGCTGACGCGAGATCAGCCAGTCCCCGTTGAGTCCGGTGACCCAGTTGTCGTACCGATGCTTCATGAACTCGGGCACCCACTGCAGCTCGGCGCCGCGGGCCAGCAGCTTTGCCTTCAGATCGGCATCGCGGCCACCGTTGTGGATGTACCACTGGCGGGTCGAGACGACCTCGAGCGGCTTGTCGCCCTTTTCGAAGAAGTTCGCCATGCGCTGGGTCTGCGTGGGCTCACCGATCAGCTCGCCGGACTCACGCAGCGCCGCCACGGTCAGCTCACGAGCGGTGTGGACGGTCTTGCCAACGATCGACTCGTAGCTCGCGACCCCGTCCCCGGTGATCCAGTCGGGCACCTCACGCAGGATCCGACCGTCGCGGCCGATCACGGTCCGGTTCGGCAGCTGCAGCTCACGCCACCAGACCACATCGGTCAGATCACCGAACGTGCAGCACATCGCGATCCCGGCACCCTTGTCCTTCTCGGCGCCGGGATGGGCCAGCACCGGCACCTCGACCCCGTACAACGGAGTCGTGACGGTGCTGCCGAACAGCGGCTGGTAGCGCTCATCGTCGGGATGGGCGATCAGGGCGACGCAGGCGGGCAGCAGCTCGGGCCGGGTGGTCTCGATCTCGACGTCGCCGTCGTCGCCGTGGAAGGCGAGTCGGTGCATCGCGCCCGGATACTCGCGCGCCTCCAGCTCGGCCTGGGCGACCGCGGTCTGGAAGGTGACATCCCACAGCGTCGGGGCCTCCGCCAGATAGGCCTCGCCGCGGGCAGCGTTGCGCAGGAACGCCTTCTGGGCAACAGTCTGGGCGTCATCGGAGATGGTGGTGTAGAGGGTGTCCCAGTCCACCGACAGCCCGACCCGTCGCCACAGGTCCTCAAACGCCTTCTCGTCCAGATCGGTCAGCTCATGGCACAGCGCGACGAAGTTGCGGCGGCTGATCGGCAGCGGTCGTTTCGGGTTCGGCTTGGCCGGCGGGGTGAAGTCGGGATCGTACGGGACCGTCGGATCGCATCGCACCCCGTAGTAGTTCTGGACCCGTCGCTCGGTCGGCAGTCCATTGTCGTCCCACCCCATCGGGTAGAAGACCTTCTTGCCGCGCATCCGCTGGTAGCGAGCCACCAGATCGGTGTGGGTGTAGGAGAAGATGTGGCCCACGTGGAGCGAGCCGGACACGGTCGGTGGTGGGGTGTCGATGGAGAAGACCTCGTCACGGGAGGTCGCGCCGTCGAAGGCGTAGGTCCGGTCGGTGAGCCAGCGCTGCGACCACTTCTCCTCCAGACCCTCCAGAGCGGGCCGGTCCGGTACGGCCCTCCCACCCCGGTCCACAACGTCGACCGGCCGGTGGGGCAGGGTCGTCGCGGGTGTGGGCTGGGTGCTCTGATCAGTCATGACACCGAATCCTACGCAAGGCCGGTGACAGGTTCATCTGCCGCACCAAGGGCCGGGCCACTACGATGGTCCTGACATGACTGACTTTGATCCAGAGGCACCCGGGCTTGGACTCTCCTCGGACGAGATCCTCGCGCCTCAGCTCGCGCTCAGCGCAGCTGACTCCGAAAACGATGACGTCGAGGTGCCTGATCAGGAGGTCCCCGACGCCGACCATGCAGCATTGACCGCCGCCCTGACTGCACGCTGGCCCGAACACCGGATCGGCCCGGGGACCGCACGGGTGCGGGCCCTGGTCGAACTGCTCGGCGATCCGCACCGGTGTGCGCCGGTGATCCAGCTCGCTGGCACCAATGGCAAGGGCTCCACTGCGGCCATGATCGATGCCTTGCTGCGTTCGCGCGGCCTGCGCACCGGCCGGTTCGCTTCGCCCCATGTCAGTGATGTCACCGAACGCATCAGCATCGACGGGGTGCCGATCTCCAGGGCACGCTTTGCCGAGGTCTGGCGTGACGTCAAGCCGTACGTCGAGATGGTCGACGAGATGGCGATCGACGGGATCGCCATGACCTTCTTCGAGGTCATCACCGGCATGGCCTTCGCCGCCTTTGCTGACGCTCCGGTGGACGTGATGGTCATCGAGGTCGGTCTGGGCGGCACCCATGATGCAACCAATGTCGTCGATGCCGATGTCGCTGTCATCACCCCGATCGACCTTGACCACACCCATCTCCTCGGCAGCACCGCTGCCGAGATCGCCGGTGAGAAGGCGGGGATCATCAAGCCCGGTGCGACCGCTGTGCTGGCCGGCCAGTCCAGGGAAGTGGCCGAGGTGTTGCTCGCCCGATGTGCCGAGGTCGGTGCGATGCCGTACCGCGAAGGAGTCGATTTTGCGTTGCTGGACCGCACTGTCGCCGTCGGCGGTCAGGTCCTGCGCCTACAGGCTGCTGGCGGCCCGGTCGAGGACGTGATGGTGCCGTTGCACGGTGCCCATCAGGCCCGCAATGCCGCCGTTGCGCTCGGCGCGGTCTCGGCTTTCGGGGGGATGGCCGCGCTGGACGACGAGGTGATCCGCCAAGGCTTCGCTGATGTGAGCGTGCCGGGCCGGATGGAGGTGGTCCGCCGGACACCGACCGTCGTCCTCGACGGTGCGCACAACCCGCACGGTGCCCGGGCTGCGGCGCAGACCGTTGCCGAGGTGTTCAGCTTCCGGCCCGCCGTCGGAGTCATCGCCGTGATGGGGGACAAGGATGTGTCCGCCCTGCTGCAGGCCTGGTCGGAGATCTTTGATCAGGTCATCTGCACCCGCCCGGCCAGCACCGATCGGGCGATGGCGCCCGCCGCGTTGGCCGAGCGTGCCGCCGAGGTCTTCGATCGGTCACGGGTGGCCTGGGTCGACCGGCTCGATGATGCTCTGGAACGCGCGGTCGAGCTGGCCGATGCCGACGAGGAGGGCAACGGCGGCATCGTGGTCACCGGGTCGATCATCCTGGTCGGGGAGGCCCGCAATCTGCTCGGCGCTCCAGACCCGACCGATGCACCCGCTCTTGGTCTGGCCGCGCCCGAGGCGCCTGATCTCGATGACCTGTTCGGGGATGAGGACTGATGTCTGCACTGATGCTGCACCCACGCAATCCGATGACCAAGGTGTTGTTGTCGGTGCTGCTGTTCGAGGTGATCTGCTGTGGGCTCGCGATCCCGGTCATGATCACCATTGACGGTGTGCCCGGAGCGACGGCGGGGATCGTGGGGGGATCGGTGGCCCTGCTCGCGCTGATTGCCGCGGGAGCGATGCGGTCGGCGCGGATTGGTTATCCGATCGGATGGCTCAGCCAGATCGGAGCAGTGTCGATGGGGCTGCTCACACCGGGCATGTGGTTCGTCGGTGGGCTCTTTGCCGGCCTGTGGATCATCAGTTTCGTGCTGGGCAAGCGCTTGGAGAAGCTCGAGGCACAACCCCAGGATGCGGCGACCTCCAGCTGACCTGCGTAAACTCACCGGTATGAGCGAACGTTCCTTCGTCCTGATCAAGCCTGATGCCGTCCGTCGCGGACTGGTCGGTGCCGTGTTGTCCCGTTTCGAGTCGAAAGGGCTGCGCATCGTCGCCCTTGAACAGCGACAGGTCGACGGCGAGTTGGCCGACACCCACTACGCCGAGCATGTCACGAAGGACTTCTACCCGCCGCTGCGCGAGTTCATCCAGTCTGGACCGTCGGTCGCACTGGTCCTGGAAGGCGACCAGGCCATCGAGACCGTACGCCTGCTCAACGGTGCCACCGATGGTCGCAAGGCCGCTCCGGGCACCATCCGTGGTGACTGGTCACTGTCCAACCGGGAGAACCTTGTCCACGGTTCCGACTCGCCGGCCTCAGCTGCCCGCGAGATCGCGCTGTGGTTCCCCAACCTCTGACTATTGCCGGATCAGCCGAGCCGTCTGTACGGCGATGGCCTGCTCCTCATCGGTGGGCACCACCCACACCTGACCGCCCGTGCGTTCGGGTGAGATCCGCCGCTCTCCACGACCGGTCTGGTTGCGTTCCGGGTCGACCTGGAGTCCGAGGAATCCCAAGCCAGCAAGGCAATCCTCGCGCAGGTCATCGTCGTTCTCACCGATCCCGGCGGTGAAGGCAACTGCGTCGATGCCGCCCATCGCCGCCGCATAGGAACCGATGTACTTGCGGATCCGGTAGGCGGTCAACGCCCTGGCCAGGAGCGCAGTCTCGTCGCCGGCAGCTGCACGCGCCTTCACTTCCCGCATGTCACTGTGCCCGGTGAGTCCGAGCAGCCCGGATTGCTTGTTGAGCAGCGAATCCAGCTGTTCGGCATCCATCCCGGTGGTCCGATGGAGGTGGGCGATGACCGCTGGATCGATGTCGCCGGACCGAGTCCCCATCACCAGGCCCTCCAACGGGGTCAGGCCCATGGAGGTGTCGACCGGCCGACCGGCCACCACCGCCGAGGCCGATGCGCCGTTGCCCAGGTGCAGGACGACCTGCCGGAGATCGTCGCGTCCGGTCAGCGCCGTCATCCGGCGGCTCACCCACTCGTGGGAGGTGCCGTGGAATCCGTACCGTCGGATCCCGTGTTGGCTGGCGATGTCGCGGTCCACGGCATAGGTGCGTGCCACCTCGGGAAGATCGTGGAAGAAGGCGGTGTCAGCGACGACCACATGCGGCAGCTCTGGCCACAGCCGGCGCGCGACCTCGATCCCGGTCACATTGGCCGGGTTGTGCAACGGGGCCAGCGGGCTCAGCTCGACGATGCGGGCCAACAATGCATCGGTGACCAGAACCGGGCCCACGACCAGCTCGCCACCTTGGACCAGCCGATGGCCGACTGCACCCAGGTCGACCTCGCTGAGCTGAGGACCGTGCTGGGCGAACATCTCAAGCACCACACGCATGCCCGCGTCATGGTCGGGGATCGCCACCTCCCGTACGTGTTCGGCATCGACGTCGTGGCTGACCCGCCCCAGAGGTTGGCCGACCCGCTCGACCAGCCCTTTCGCCGAGACCGCACCGGAGTCGGCGTCGATCAGTTGGTACTTGATCGAACTCGACCCGGAGTTGATCACCAGGACCACGGTCATGACTGCTCCTGTGCCTGGATGGCAGTGATGACGACCGTGTTGACGATGTCGGTGACGGTTGCTCCCCGTGACAGGTCGTTGACCGGACGGTTCAGCCCCTGCAGCACCGGCCCGATCGCGACGGCACCCGCCGACCGCTGGACGGCCTTGTAGGTGTTGTTACCGGTGTTGAGATCGGGAAAGACCAGCACCGTGGCCTGGCCGGCGACCGGTGAGTCCGGCAACTTCGTACGGGCCACGCTCGGCTCGACGGCAGCGTCGTACTGCAAGGGCCCCTCGACCAACAGGTCCGGTCGCAGCTGTCGCACCAAGGCGGTGGCCGCCCGCACCTCCTCGACCTCGGCGCCCGAGCCGGAGTCTCCGGTCGAGTAGGAGAGCATCGCGATCCGGGGGTTGATCCCGAAGCGAGCCGCCGTCGCGGCCGAGGAGATCGCGATGTCGGCGAGTTCATGGGCATTCGGATCCGGATTGACCGCACAGTCGCCGTAGACCAGCACCCGGTCGGCCAGACACATCAAGAAGACCGACGAGACGATCGCGGTGCCCGGTGCGGTCCGGATGATCTGCAGGGCCGGACGGATGGTGTGGGCGGTGGTGTGTGCGGCACCGGAGACCATGCCATCGGCTCGGCCGGTGTGGACCAGCAGGGTGCCGAAGTGGGAGACATCGGTGACGATCTCGCGGGCCCGCTCAACGGTCATGCCCTTGTGGTGGCGGACCCGGGCGAACTCCTCGGCGAATTCGTCGAGCAGCGCTGAGCTGTTCGGGTTGATGATCCGGGCGGCGCTGATGTCCAGCCCGAGCTCGGTCGCCCGCTGGTGGATTGCCTGTTCCTCCCCGAGGATGGTCAGATCGGCGACCCGGCGGGCGAGCAGCGTCGAGGCGGCCCGCAACACTCGGTCGTCGTCTCCCTCGGGCAGCACAATGTGGCGCAGATCTGCACGGGCCCGGTCGACCAGGGTCGCCTCGAACATCAGCGGGGTGACGATGTCGCCGCCTGGCACATCGACCAGAGCGAGTGCCTCCTCGGCCGGAAGGTGCTGACCCAGGACCCCGAGGGTGAGGTCGACCTTGCGTTGGGTAGCGGCAGAGATGACGCCACGGGTGCGGGCCACGATCGAGGCCGTCTCAAAGGTGCCGAGTCCGGTCGCCAGCACAGGCAACTGGGCGTCGAGACCGCGGGCGAGACTGGCGATCTGTGGGGACGGCAGAAATCCACCGTTGAGGACCACCCCGGCCAGCGACGGGTGGACCGCCGATCGGTGAGCGGCCAGCAACGCGACCAACAGCTCGGGGCGATCCCCGGCGGCGATGACGAGCTGTCCGTCGGTGAGCCGCTCCAGGACATGTTCGACCGACATGCCGGCGACCAACATGTGTTCGGCCTCGCGTGTCATCAGGTCTGGGTCGCCGAAGATCTGCTCGGCACCGAGCTCGGTGGCGATCTGGGCCACCGTTGGTGCGGCCAGGATCGGGATCTCCGGGATGGCCCAGACCGGGACAGTCGGGGCACTGCCGAGCCGACCGACTCCGTCGTCGAGCGCCTCCCGTACGGCCTCCCGGATGGGTGCAGTGTCCTCGGCGCACCGGTTGAGGACCACCGCAGCCAACTGGGCGTGGCCGTGACCGATTTCGGCTGCGGCGAGCTCGGCGGTCTGGGCCACGGTGTGCTGATCCTGGCCCAGTGCAGGGACGACCAACACCACCGGTGCGCCAAGGTTCGCAGCGATGGTGGCATTCCAGGCGAGTTCGGTCGGGGAGCTGACCCCGGTGTAGTCGGAGCCGACGATGATGGTCACCTCACACTCGGCAGCCACGGCCCGGTATCGCTCGACAATGGTGCTGAGCGCAGCGTCGGGATCGGCATGGACCTCGGCGTAGGTGACGCCGACGGCATCCTCGTACGAGGTCGTCACACCGTCGTGGCTGATCAACAGCGACAGTACGGTGTCGGTGCGGTCCCGATCGGTGGTCACCGGACGGAACACCCCCACCGTTGCGACACGGCGGGAGAACAGGTCGACCAGGCCGAAGGCGATCATGCTCTTGCCGGCCTGGCCGGACGGGGAGGCGACGTAGAGGCTGCGCGTCATGGGGCCCATCAGATCATGTCGAAAACTCATCTCACGACGACCGTCGCCAACCATGCCGGAGGGATCCATCGAGCGGCGCACCGAGATCCGACTGCAGGGAATCGGACGAATGTGTGGGATACTGGCGCACAGGTTGACAGGGCACAATCCAGTGCCCCGCAGCTCGACCGGATGTCGTTGAGGTGACAGCTCACGATCCCGTCCAGGTGACCGCGACGCCAGATGCGACCGCGGTGACCGGATGCTCCGGCCGACGTCCGACAGCTTTCCCGCTTCGTGCGGGTGTACCAGCGGCGCACCACAGCGCCCGAAGGAGCATGCATGCTCGACAATGAGTCGTCCGATTCCAAAAATGCCGCAGTGACGGCTGGTGCCGAGGCCTCAGCCCCGGCACCTCGCCGCCGTCGCCGGGCCGCCAGCCGGCCGGCAGGACCGCCGGTTGCCGTACCGGAGAGCACACCTGAACCCGTGGCCGTTGACGCCGTCGAGGACGAGGAGGTCAGCGCTGAGGCGCCGACCCCGGTCAGCACCGGCCCAGTCACCCCCGAACCAGTCACCCCCGAACCCGTGACCCCCGAACCCATGACCCCCGAACCCGCCACTGAGCGCGTTGCTGATGCGTCCGCGACTGAGCCCGTGACGAGCGCGGGTCCGGTCGCCGAGGACACCAGTGAGACCCCCACCGATGTGGTGGCTGCGGACCCGGTCTTCGACAGCCCGTTCCAGTCCACGGCGTCGAGCACCTCCCGCCGCCGTCGCGCCAGCCGCTCTGCGGTCGCCGACCCCTTCGCCGTGCCGCAGATCGACGTGTCAGGGCTTCGCCCACCGAGCTCCGAGGACACCGATCCCGAGGCCAGTGACACCAAGGCCAGTGACACCAGACCCAGTGATACCAAGGCCAGTGACACCACCGCTGATACGGGCAACACTGATGCGGGCAACGCTGACGCGGGCAAGCCCGCGCCGCGCCGTCGGCGTCGCGCCACCCGTGGACAGAGCGCGCCTGTCGAAGCTCCCCCCGCTGACGACACTGCAGCTGCCGACCCAGCCCCCTCGGCCGAGGACGAAGAGTCACAGACCGCTGGGTCCGGGGTCGACCCTCTGGCCGCGGCTCTCGACCAGCTCGCCGCCAGCAAGGCTGCTGCCCCCGTCGACACTGAATCCAACGACGAGACCGACGACAGCGACTCCTCTGACGACAGCGCGTCCTCCGACGACAGCGAGGACGACGAGAACAGCGGCAGCCGTCGCCGGCGTCGGCGCCGTGGTGGCCGTCGTCGCCGCCGGTCCTCCGACGGTGACGACACCGAGGCTGACAGCGAGTCGGGCAAGGCCTCCGAATCCGAGGACAAGCAGTCCGAGGACACCTCCGGTGAGGACAACAGCGACCAGAGCAACGATGACGAAGGCTCCGGCCGTCGGCGTCGTCGCCGCCGCCGTCGTTCCGGGGAGGACTCCGACGAGACCGCCCGGCGCCGCGCCAACGATGCGGTCACCGGGATCGATGGCTCGACCCGGCTCGAGGCCAAGCGTCAGCGTCGTCGTGAGGGTCGCGAGGCCGGGCGCCGTCGTACGCCGATCCTGAGCGAGGCCGAGTTCCTGGCTCGCCGTGAGTCGGTGAAGCGGACCATGGTGATCCGGCAGCGGGAGCGTCTCGCCCAGATTGCGGTCCTCGAGGACGACGTCCTGGTCGAGCACTACGTCGACCACAGCTCGACCCGTTCACTGATCGGCAACGTCTATCTCGGACGGGTGCAGAACGTGCTTCCGTCCATGGAGGCGGCCTTCATCGACATCGGTCAGGGTCGCAATGCCGTGCTCTACGCCGGTGAGATCGACTGGAACGCCTTCGACCAGGGTGGGCGTGATCGCAAGATCGAGTCCGTGCTGAAGTCCGGACAGACCGTCCTGGTGCAGGTGACCAAGGACCCGATCGGCGCGAAGGGCGCCCGGCTGACCCATCACGTGTCACTGCCGGGCCGCTACATCGTCTACTCGCCGGGCGGCCACCTGTCCGGGATCTCGCGCAAGCTGCCCGACACCGAACGCAAGCGTCTCAAGCAGGTCCTGTCCGAGCACATCGACGACTCGGCGAGCGTGATCGTGCGGACCGCGGCCGAAGGTGCGAGCGAGGACGAGTTGGTCCGCGACATCACTCGGCTCAAGTCCCAGTGGGATGCGATCGAGAAGAAGATCAAGAACGGTGGCGCGCCCAAGGCCCTGCACACCGAGCCTGATCCCACCGTACGGATTGTGCGGGACCTGTTCACCGAGGACTTCTCCGAGCTGATCATCTCCGGCACCGGTGGCAGCGACGACGCCTACGACAATGTCACCGGCTATGTCGAACAGGTCGCCCCGCATCTGTTGGACCGGGTGAAGCGCTGGGACGGGGACGACGTCTTCGTCGCTCACCGCGTCGACGAGCAGATCGCCAAGGCGCTCGAGCGCAAGGTGCACCTGCCCTCAGGCGGTTCGCTGATCATCGACCGCACCGAGGCGATGACCGTCATCGACGTCAACACCGGAAAGTTCACCGGCAGCGGCGGCAACCTCGAGGCGACCGTCACCAGCAACAACCTCGAAGCTGCTGAAGAGATCGTGCGTCAGCTTCGGCTGCGCGACATCGGCGGCATCATCGTCATCGATTTCATCGACATGGTGCTGCCCAGCAACCGCGACCTGTTGCTGCGGCGTCTGGTCGAATGTCTGGGCCGTGACCGTACGCGCCACCAGGTGGCCGAGGTCACCAGTCTCGGTCTGGTGCAGATGACCCGCAAGCGGATCGGTACCGGCCTCGGCGAGGCCTTCACCACCGCGTGCGAACACTGTCAGGGCAAGGGCTTCATCAGCCATGTCGAGCCGGTCGAGACACCCGCTGAGGATCACCAGCACAACGGCAACAACTCGCGTCGCAATCGGGGTGGCGCCAAGCAATCCCGCTCGGAACGGTCGACCAAGGCACGCGCAGAGTCGGCACCGACTCCGCCGCGTCAGCCCTTGCCGAAGGTCATGCCGCCGCCACCGCCGGGGCTTGCCCCGGTCTCCCACGGCGACGACTCGGAGGAGTCGGCCGAGCAGCAGACCTCAGCTGACCAGGACCAATCGTCCGCCGGGGACACAGGCGAGGCGATCACACGGGTCGAGGCGGGTGACTCCGGCGACCAAGGTGGGTCCACCCAGCAGGAGCAGGGTGAATCCGCGAAGCAGGACGAGTGGGCGAAGCAGGACGAGGAAGGCGCTTCGGGCGTATCAGGATCTGAGGCCGCACCGGCCGACGCCACGGCAGAGCCGGCGTCTGGTGCCAGAAAGACCGCGGCTCGCAAGACGACGACCCGCAAGTCCGCGGCCAGCAAGACCAGCACCCGCAAGACCACGGCCCGCAAGAGCACCACCAAGAAGGCTGTGGCCGCCACGGCCGAGGAACCCACGCAGAGCGCGGAGCCGGAGGTCGGGCCCACCGACACCGCCTTGGCCGATGCCGAGCAGAGCACGCCGAAGCGGACCCGCAAGACCGCAGCCAAGTCGCCGCGGACGCGCAAGCGGACCTCGAACCAGCCCGACGGCTCCGAGCCGGTTGCTGACGGGCCCTCAGCCGAGGGTGAGGCTCGGACCGAAACGGCGCCGGCTGACGATGTCGCCGCCGCTCTCGGTGCACTGGTCGCCACCCACACCGTGGAGAACGACGACTGAGATCAGCATCGACCGAGATCAGAGACGGCGGGCACCGGCACGGACGGTGCCTGCCGTCCTTGGTTCAGCTTCGGGCCATCGAACCCAGGTAGTCACCGATCCGACCGATGGCCTCGGTGAGGTCGGCGACTCCGGGCAGAGTGACGAGCCGGAAGTGGTCGGGGTTCGGCCAGTTGAAGCCGGTTCCATGGGTGATCAGGATCTTGGTCGCGCGGAGCAGGTCGATGGCAAACTTCTCGTCGTCCTCGATCGGGTAGACCTGCGGGTCGAGCCGAGGGAAGCAGTACATCGCACCCATCGGCGCCACACAGTCCACACCGGGGATCTCGTTGAGCAGGCGGACAGCGGTGTTGCGCTGTTCCAACAGCCGACCACCGGGGAGCAACAGGTCGTTGATCGACTGCCGGCCGCCAAGAGCGGTCTGGATCACGTGCTGGCCCGGAACATTGGCACACATCCGCATGTTCGCCAGCAGCGTCAGCCCTTCCAGAAAGTCGGCTGCCGCATGTCGCGGGCCGGACACCTTGACCCACCCCGCCCGGTAGCCGGCGACCCGGTAGGCCTTCGACAGCCCGGAGAAGGTCAGGCAGAACACGTCGTCGCCGGTGAACTCGGCGGTGTGGTGGTGGACAGCGTCGTCGTACAGGATCTTCTCGTAGATCTCGTCCGACATGACCGTCAGCTCATGGCGGCGTGCGATGTCAGCAAGATCGCGCAGCAGCTGAGCGGAGTAGACCGCGCCGGTGGGGTTGTTCGGGTTGATGATGACGATCGCCTTGGTGTTCTCGGTGATCTTCGACTCGATGTCGGCCAGGTCGGGCATCCACCCGTTTGACTCGTCACACAGGTAGTGCACCGCCTTGCCGCCGGCAAGGGTGGTCATGCCGGTCCACAAGGGGTAGTCCGGCGACGGCACCAGAATCTCGTTGCCGGTGTCGATGAAGGTCTG
>CAMDZW010000052.1 GCA_945911015.1 uncultured Propionibacteriaceae bacterium | reverse complement strand
GCTGGGCTGGCTCGGGCTGGGCTGGCTCGGGCTGGGCTGGCTCGGGCTGGGCTGGTTCGGGCTGGGCTGGTTCGGGGTGCTGCTCTCCCCCTCGACCGCAGGTTGCAGCACGGTCGCTTCATCGTCACTCGAGTCAGCTGATGCCGCTGGCGGATCAAACGGTGAGGCAGGTGGCGCCACCCCCGATGGGGTCGACGGGGATGTCTGGGTCGATGGAGACGTCTGGGCCAGCGGCGAGGACGGGCCCGATGACGCCTCGTTGGGCATGGGAGGAGGCGTCGACCCACTTGCCGACGACTCGGCGGGACTGGACGTGGACGCCGGCGTGCCGGGGCTGACAGGCGAACCCGTCTCGTTGGACGTCTGGGACATGGCGTTCCCTCCTCGACTGGGCATGGACGTTCTTCATCGTGCCACTCCGGACCGGCCACCCAGTGGAGGCGCGCGGAAATCAGTTCAGGGATCGACCAACTGGATCAGCAATGCCTCGATCGCCAGCAGCGGCGTGACATTGCCCTCAAGGGCAGTGCGACAAGCCAGGATCGCGTCGATCCGCCGCACCGTCCGGTCCGGTCCGTCCCGACCGGCGACCTCGGTGATCTGGTCCAGCAGCTCGATGTTGACCAGCTCGGCCCGGGCGCCGGTCTGCACCGACAACACATCGCGGTAGTAGGCGGTGAGTTCGGTGAGCGCCTGGTCCAGCGCGTCACGCTGGAATCGCTTGTGGCGGGTCTTCTGCTCCTCGGCAAGGTCCTTCAGGGCAGCGGCCGCGCTGCGGGCCCGGACGCCCTTGGTGCCCATGCCCAGCGACTCGGACAACTCAGCGGTCTCCCGCTCGTCCAACTGCTCGGTGGCCGCCGTCGCATCGGCCGCTGCGGTGTCGACCAGCCGCTTGGCATGACTCAGACACTGCGACAATCCGCGCACCTGGTGCGGGATGGTCAAGATCTCGCGCCGCCTCACCCACGCCTCCGGGTCCCGGGCGAACATCCGTGCCCGCCCGATGTGTCCCTGGGCCGCACGCGCAGCACGGTCGGCGTCAACAGGATCAATCCCGTCGCGATCGACCAGGAGCTGCGCCACGGCATCGGTGGGCGGAGTGCGCAAGGTGGCGAGCCGACACCGCGACCGCACCGTGGTCACCATGTCATCGGGAGTGGGGGCACACAGGATCCACACCGTACGAGGGGCAGGTTCTTCGATGCTCTTGAGCAGGGCGTTGGCACCCCCCTCGGTCAGCCGGTCGGCGTCCTCGATGACGATGATCTGGAACGAGCCGGTCGTGGGCGACATCATCGCCCCCATGACCAGCCTGCGGACCTCCTTGATCCCGATCGACAACTTCTCGGTCCGGACCAGAGTGACATCGGGGTGGGCACCGCTGGCCGCGGTCCGGCAGACATTGCACTCACCACAACCGCCCCGCTCACACTGCAGTGCCGCGGCGAAGGCCCGCGCCGTGTTGGACCGGCCGGATCCAGGTGGCCCGGTGATCAACCAAGCATGGCTCATGGCATGTCGCTCGCGGTCAACCGCCCGCCGCAGCGAGGCAACGGTCCGCTCCTGCCCGACGAGATCGGC
Organism: uncultured Propionibacteriaceae bacterium; assembly: GCA_945911015.1. Classification (GTDB taxonomy): domain Bacteria; phylum Actinomycetota; class Actinomycetes; order Propionibacteriales; family Propionibacteriaceae; genus Avipropionibacterium. The sequence continues at coordinate 15,853 of CAMDZW010000052.1, read as the reverse complement.
CCAGACTCCCGTCAGCACGGGCTCGGTCGTGGTCGTCTGGCTCATGGCCACCATTGTGCCGCCTCCCCCTGACACGGTTGCACTCGACACCACCACGGCACGTCCGGCACGGGCTCAGGTCTGAATCAGCTCAAGGACGCGTTCCCGGATCCGGGCTGCGATCGACTCCCGGGAGTCGCGGGCCGGCAACACCAGGTAGTGCTCCCGGTCCTGGGCGGCCAGGGACAGGAAGCCGGCCCGGGCACGGGCGTGGAACTCGGCCCCGGCTCCTTCGACCCGGTCCTGGTCAGCCTTGGCATGCACACCGGCGCTCGGATCAACATCGAGCAGCACGGTCAGGTCGGGCCGCAGCCCATCGGTGGCCCAGCGGGCGATCGACTCCACCTCTGCCACCTCCAGGACCCGACCGGCTCCCTGGTAGGCCAACATCGAGTCGACATAACGATCGGAGACCACCACAGCACCGCGGGCCAGCGCTGGCCGCACCAGGGAGAAGAGATGTTGAGCCTTGTCCGCGGCATAGAGCAGGGCTTCAGCACGAGGGTCGATCTCACCCCACACCGGGTCGAGTAGTAGCCCCCGGATCTGCTTGCCCACAAGGGAATCTCCGGGCTCGAAGGTACGAACGACCTCACGCCCCTGGGCCACCAGCCATTCGGCCAGCAACGCCGCCTGGGTGGTCTTGCCGGCACCGTCGCCGCCCTCGAGGACGATGAACAGGCCGCTCACGTACGCACCTCGGCCATCAAGGACTCCAGCTCCTTGAGCAGCTTGCGGCGCCGCCGACCAGCCTCGCCATGGACTCGCTCGTACTCCCGCCCCAACTCGAACGCCTCGGTCGGCATGGCGGTCCTGGCCTGCGTGCGCAAGGCCTCCCCTTCGGTGTCGACACAGTCGTCGAGACGGTCGGCGAGACGACGAAGTTTTTTGGCCCGCTTGCGGTCCCGGCCGCCACGGGCGAAGGAGAGGATGACGTCGCGCGCCGGCGCGATCGCATCACGTGCCTCGGCCCACAGCCGCTCCTCGGCATCCTCGGTCAGCAGTCCGAGGGCCTGCTCGACCTGCGTCAGCGCGACGCCTCGGAGTCGCTCCAGGGCAGCATCGGTGTCGGTGGGCCAGGTGTCGCGCAGCTGTGGGGCCCGCACGTCGGCGACCAGCAGGTCGATCAGCCCCAGCCGCTGGTCAAGATCCTGGTCGGAATCGGCATAGCCATCCAGGGCAGATCTCAGACCGGCCACCCACTGTGGATCGAGCCCGGGCTCGAGAAGTGCCAACTGATGTGACAGTTCGACCGCCGGACCTGCCGCAGGACCGACCACCAGGGCACGCAGACACTTGGCGATCTTGCGCGCCACGAACTGGTCGAACCAGCCGGCCGAGAGCCGTGCCGGATCAGGGAAGTCGGTGTCATTGGTCGCCGGTGCACCCAGCCGGCGAGCCAGGCTCGGGAAGGTGGAGACGCTGGTGCCACCGGCATCGACCAGGGTGTGTTCGATCCAGGCCAGCTGATCGGGGTTGAGCCCCTTGCGGATCGTCCCGACGGTCACCTCGCGGAATCGGGAGGTGGTCACCCCACCGCGCCGGATGGTGATCTTGGCATCGCTGAGGACGCCCAGGTCCTCACCTGCGGTACCCCGGATCTGGAAGTCCTGCCGTTCGACCTGGAGAGTCGCCACCGGGCTCAACGGGGCGTGGCGACGCAGGGGATCAAGGATCGGCGCCCATTCGGTGGGCACCTCGGTGTCGGGAGCCGGAAGCGTGCGGTCCTCGTCGAGTTCGAGCCACTTGGCCGCGGACAGGCCCCACTCGTTGCCCTCAGGATCGGTGCGGTGGATCAGCACGACACCGGCGCGCACCAACCGGAAGTCAGCGGTGTCGGCGACTGTGGTGACGTTGCGCCGGGCACTCCCGGCCCGGAAGGTGAGGTTGCGCAGCCCGAGTACCTGGTGGGCCAGGGGCGGCAACAGTGACGGAAAGGGCAATTCGACCCGGATCCTGGTCTTCCCGGCCCGGGCCGGCACCGCCCCGACCATGCTCATCCGTCTGCCGCCCCTGAGGACGTTCGCTTCGCCGCAGACTTCTTGGCCGGGGTCTTCTTGGCCGGGGTCTTCTTCGTCGCGGCCTTCTTCGCCGGCGCCTTCTTGGCGGTGGTCTTCTTCGCGGTGGTCTTCTTCGCGGTGGTCTTCTTGGCCGTCGACTTCTTGGCTGCGCGCTTCTTCGGCGCCGGGCCCTTGGCCCGTTTCTCGACCAGCAGCTCAATCGCCCGCTCCCGAGTCAGGTCCTCGACCGAGTCGTCACGACGCAAGGTGGCATTGGTCTCACCATCGGTGACGTAGGGACCGAACCGGCCGTCCTTGACCACGATCGGCCGCGCAGAGTTCGGATCCTCACCGAGCTCCTTCAGGGGCGGCTTGGCTGCTGCCCGACCACGCTGCTTGGGCTGGGAGTAGATCTGCTCGGCCTCGGCCAAGGTGATGGTGAAGATCTGTTCCTCGGTGGTCAACGATCGCGAGTCGGTGCCCTTCTTCAAGAACGGCCCGTACTTTCCGTTTCGGGCAATGACTTCCTCGCCGTCGGCAGCCACACCAACGACCCGCGGCAGTGACAGCAGCTGCAAGGCGGTGTCGAGCTCGATGGTGTCCAACGACATCGACTTGAACAACGATGCCGTACGGGGCTTGGCCGACTTGGGTGCGTCCTCTTCGAGCAGCTCGGTGACATAGGGCCCGTACCGTCCGGTCTTGGCCACGATCATCCGATGGTTGTCCGGGTCGAGTCCGAGCTCCCGCTCGTCACCGGTCGAGGAGGCGAGAAGTTCCTTGGCCAACTCGGGCGTCAGCTCGTCCGGGGGTAGGGCGTCGTCAACATTGGCACGGGTGCCCGCCTCGTCCTCGATGTAGGTGCCATAGCGCCCGACGCGGACAACGATTCCCGAGTCGAGGTCACCCAAGGGGAAGGTCGACAGGGCCCGGGCATCAATTTCACCGAGCTCGGTGACCAGCGAGTTGAGACCGTCCCGGCCGGATCCGGAGCCGTCGCCGAAGTAGAAGTCGCTGAGCACCTCGACCCGACGGGCATCCCCGGCGGCGATCTTGTCCAGCACACCTTCCATGTCGGCGGTGAACTGGTAGTCGACCAGGTGGGCGAAGTGCTCCTCCAGCAACCGGGTGACGGCGAACGCCAGCCAGGTCGGCACCAGGGCCGAGCCCTTCTTGAAGACGTAGTCACGGCTGGTGATGGTCCGGATGATTGAGGCGTAGGTCGAGGGCCGCCCGATCTCGAGTTCTTCCAGCTTCGCCACCAGGCTCGGCTCGGTGTAGCGGGCCGGCGGTCGGGTCTCGTGGCCGGAGGCGACCACGTCGACCGGCGCCAGGTCTTGGCCGGCATTCAGCTGCGGAAGACGGGACTGGGCATCGTCGGACTGGCCGCCGGCCCCTTCGTCGAGCGATTCCACATAGGCGCGCAGGAAGCCGGGGAAGGTGATCGTACGGCCCGAGGCCACGAACTCGCAGCTGTCGCCCAGCTCGCCGGGGGCAGTGGCGCGGGAGTCGATCCGGATGGAGACCGATTCGCCCTTGGCATCAGCCATCTGGGAGGCGATGGTCCGCATCCAGATCAGTTCGTAGAGCCGGAACCGGTCACCGGTCAGACCGGTCTGTGCCGGGGTGCGGAACGAGTCACCGGCCGGACGGATCGCCTCGTGGGCCTCCTGGGCGTTCTTGACCTTGGAGGTGTACATCCGTGGCGACGTCGGCAGGTAATCCTGGCCGTACAGCTGCTTGACCTGGGCGCGTGCCGCCGAGATCGCCGACGAGGCGAGCGTGATGGAGTCGGTACGCATGTAGGTGATGTAGCCGCCCTCGTACAGCTCCTGCGCCACCGACATGGTCCGCTGCGCGGTGAAGCCGAGCTTGCGTCCGGCCTCCTGCTGCAGGGTGGTGGTACGAAACGGTGCGTACGGCTTGCGGGTGTAGGGCTTCGCCTCCACCTTCCGTACGGTGAAGGCTGCGGTCTCCAGCCGGGTCGCCAGCGCCCGGGCAGCCGCCTCGTCGAGGTGGAGCAGCTTGGCGTCGCTGAGGGTGCCGGTGGCACCGAAGTCACGCCCCTGGGCGATACGGCGGCCGTCGACCTGCTGCAGGCGTGCCGAGAACTGGCTCGGATCTGCCGAGGGGCCAGCATCGAGGGTGGCATCCAGATCCCAGTAGGAGGCGACCCGGAAGGCAATCCGCTCACGTTCCCGGTCGACCACCAGACGGGTCGCCACAGACTGCACCCGTCCGGCCGACAAGCGCGGCATGACCTTCTTCCACAACACCGGGGAGACCTCATAGCCGTACAGACGGTCGAGGATCCGGCGGGTCTCCTGAGCATCGACCAGATCGGTGTCGACCTCACGGAGATGGGTGACGGCCTCGGTGATGGCCTGTTTGGTGATCTCGTGGAAGACCATCCGCTTGGTCGGCACCTTCGGCTTCAGCTCCTCGAGGAGGTGCCAGGCGATGGCCTCCCCCTCGCGGTCACCATCGGTGGCGAGCAGGAGCTCGTCGACGTCGGCCAGCTTCTGCTTCAGGGCCTTGATCGTGGCCTTCTTGTCGGCCTGGACCACATACAAGGGTGCGAAGTCGTTGTCGACATCGACCCCGGTGCGGGCCCACTTCTCTCCCTTGTACTTGGCGGGTACGTCAGCCGCTCCCGTAGGGAGGTCCCGGACATGCCCCCGACTGGACTCGACGACATAGCCGTCGCCGAGGTAGCTCGCGATCTTCGAGGCCTTGGTCGGCGACTCGACGATGACGAGACGGCGTGGGGTCTTGGTGGCAGCCACGGGTTCCTCTCTGTGTCATTGGACAGCCTGCATGGTAGTCGGGATGTCAACGTTCCCCGGCCGCGGCCATCTCCGGACCGCTCCACACCCCATCGTAATCACAGTCATTGCGATGCCCCCGAGGTCGTGGTTAGCTTGTGCCGACTCCCGCACGAGAGGAAGAAAACAATGGGGATTTTTGACAAGGCCAGGGAAGCTGCCGAGAACCTCGCGAACGAGCACGGCGACAAGGTTGACCAGGGCATCGACAAGGCCGGCGACTTCGTCGATGAGAAGACCGAAGGCAAGTACGCCGATAAGGTCGACCAGGGTCAGGACGCCGCCAAGAACTTCGTCGACGGCCTCGGCAACAAGAACAACAACTGAACTCTCGTCCAACCCCCGGGTGCCACTGGCCCCGGGGGTTGGTCATGCCCACGAGCGATCGCAAAGTGACCGGTGAACGTTCACCGGTCACTTTGCGCAACAGGTCATTCCCTCGGCTGGGCCGCCGGCACGACCCGCTCCACCCGGATGGCGTCCGTGCGAAGGTCCCGCGCATCTTCACCGGTGACGGTCACCGTCACACTTGGACCGGGCAGCTCTCGCCAGCCGAGCTCAATCCACTCGCTTCCGTCGACCTGGTCCAGACGGGCGGATTCATCGTCTCCGCCGATGGAATAGGCAGCGCTGCGGGTGTTGAGTCCGTACCGCGGATACCAGACGCTGATGCGGTGCGTTCCCGCGTCGGCAATGTCACAGACCCAGCTGGCAGTCGCCCCCTGCCCGGGCCTGGCATAGCGGGTCCGACCACCGTCATGGCCTGACAGACTTGAGGCGGCCCACGGCCCGTCCTCGACGTAACTCGCCGACCTGGTGGTGAGGGTCTGCCGAGCCGACTCCGAGACGGCCCCCACCGCTGCGGCCACGGACGCACTCACCGGACCAGCTGTCGCCCGCACCTCGTGCAACTCGCCTGACACCGCATCACCAGCGGCACGCACCACGACTGATGCCGAATGTACGGTGTTGGCGGCGACGGTGACGGGGATCGAAGCCGGCTCCGCATCCCAGCCAGCAGGTAGGGCGATGTCGAGCGAGCCGGCGAACCCGGCAAGCGGAGCTGCCGCGACCGTGACGGTTGCGACCACAGCTGTCCCGGGTCCGTCGAGATCTGGGCATTCGACAACGACGCGTGGATCGAGTGCTCCAGCCGGGAGCGGCTGTTCGGTGAAGACCTCTACGTCGTCGAAGTGAACCTCACCCGTCCCATCGAATCTGATCAGCGAGGCAACAAATTTCACCTTGGCCACACCGACACCATTGACCTGATCGGGAATGTCCTCACAGACCCCGATCCAGGTCCAGTCACCGGTCGATTCACTCACCAGCCGGAACGGTTGTTGGATGGTCTGGATGGCCGTTCCGGTGGAGTTGAGCAACTGCAACCGCACAGACAGCTGGCCCTGCTCAGCCTCGTCGGAGGTGACCTTGTAGTGGATCCGTGCGGCCAGCAGGCCGGGCGTGATGTCAATGGACTGGACGACAGCTTCTTCCCGTGACCGGGTCGGCTCGGCTGGTGGCGGCGCGAGTCGCAGCGCGATACCCCCGTCTCGCCCCAGACCCGGCACCGGCTTGACATGGTTGACCCAGACCCAGGGTGCAGATCCCTCTTCAAAGGAGGGGTTGATCGCCCGCTGAACACTCTCCCCATCCGCGATGGCAAGGATGAAGGCACTGAGTCGCTGGGCCTGGTTCTCCTCCTCGGTGACTGTCTGCTGGAGATGAGCTCGTACGGGGTCATCTGGCTCGGGATGCGTGCGCAAGTGATCCACCATCGCCCAGACCTCGGTGCCGTTGAAGCCGGACCAGTTGTGGTTGAAGCGACGATGGTCGGTGCGATGTCGCAACACCGGGTCGGATTCGTGGTGCGCCTCGATGTCCAATCGCTGCTGGGCAGCGGCGACCCGACCGTCGATGCGGTCAGTCATCGATGTGGTCATCGCGAGCACTTCGACTGTGCCATCGGGCCGACTCAGATGCTGGGGGTAGCTAGCAGCACAAGCGTCGTAGTAGCTCAGCCCGTCCCGAATCAGCTCAGCTCGGGCTTGTTGGGGCGCGGTCCGCGCATGACTGACCATGGACTCGACCAAGCCTCGCAGGTGTGCCAGATCATCGTCACCCACCTCGGCCAGGTAGTCGGTGAGGGTGAAGGCGAAGTACGTGTCGATGCGGGTGTACTGCCACCACCCGGCCGTAGGCACCCGCTCAGCCCAGAACTCTTCCCACCACGCAAAGTAGTCATAGGCGTACTGCGCGGCGTCCGGTCCGACCGCAGCACGACACCAGTCCATGGCCAAGGCGTCGACATCAGCATCGAGGTCCCACAGCAACTTCGCGTAGACCCAGGTCTTCGGGCCTTCACCCACGACAGCCGGCGCCAGGTCACAGTTCTGGTAGCGCATCCCGTTGGCGTACCCATGACGCAACGCATCAGCGATCACCGGGACGTGCATGCGCGGGGCGACATATCGGGTCCCGGAGGCGTAGTCGTACCACGCCCACTCCGCACACCGAGCCGACCATGCCGCGATGAGAGCCTCGAGCTTGGTACGGATGACTGGGTCCTGCCAGGCATGGGTTTCCCGAGTGATCATCGGTACGACATTCGGGTGCAGATCGAAGTCAGGCGGGTCGATCACGTTCCCGTAGGCCAGCACAGTGAAGTACTTGTCACCAAGGTCAGGTTGGCGACGCAACACCTCGCTGACGACAGCGTTGACCCATGCGAAGTAGGAGGCCGAGCCGCTGGCCGTACCGTTCGAGTTGATCAGGTCCGAGTCCAGATCGGTCTCGCTGAAGCCGCCGTGATCGTTGATCCCCAAGCCCAGCAGGGGAAGCTCGCGTCCATTCGCGAAGTATTCCAGCGCATACTCGACAGCAATGTCGACAGTCTCGGGGATGTCGAACCGCGGCTGCCAGCCTCCGGTCGCACCCAGCGCCGGCAGTTTCGTTTCGCCGTTGATGATCGGGTAGATCTCTGGCTGGTAGGTGTCCTTGGTCGGGTCGGCGTAGACCGCCGAGGGAAAGATCGCATACAGGTTGTGGCTGCCGACATCGGTGATCCTGTTGTGGGTGCGCTGCCTGGTCGCCCACTGCACCTGCGGATCGTCACTGGTCCAGTCCTCGGCATCAGGTGCGTGTGTCTTGTACAGGTAGGGAAGGACACGACTGCGCAGCGACGGTTCATGTCGGAGCAGCGTGCTCGGTACGGTGAGGGTGTCGGCCTGCGGGACGTGGGTGCCGTCTGCGCCGGGCAGCACCCAACGGACACCGACGAAACGTTCGAGGAACTCGTACACCCCAAACCGAGTGCCCCAATCGGTCGCGCCGCAGATCGTGATCATGCCGCGCGGACCGGCGCTGACCACGTATCCGTCAGGGTCCAGCCCATCGAGCGCCTCCGCCGTGCCGTCGGCGGCACCGGGTCCGACCCAGCCCAGATGCAGTAGCTCACGAGGCTCGCCCGGGGGCAGGTCCTCGGCAGCGATGACAGGGAGTCGGGCTCCCGTCGCCGCCTCGATGTGGTCGACCAGAGTGACCGCGGCATGAGTGAGCTGATCCTGCTCAGCCAACGGCGTACTCAGGTCGATGCTCCGGTCCGGCGGGGTGACCACTGTCAGTTGAGCAGCACCTCGGCGAGTCACGAAAGCCCGCCCTCCCTGCGGGGGAGCGGCCTGCACCTTCGGCGCCAGTGCGCCGCTGACGGCTGCGGCGACACCCAGGCCGAGCAGCGAACGACGTCGTGTTGTCATGGAAGTCCTCGTTGATCTCTTGATGGGGGTTCGGCCACCGCTCCCGATGGCCGACACGGATATGGCACCGTCAGCCGTTGACGGTGGCGAAGGACGATTCGTACTCGTCGCGGATGGTGTCGCCACCGCGATCGCGCCACTCCTGGACCGCCGGCGCCCAGTCATCCATCGTCAAGCGCCCCTGGATGATGCCGGCGATCACGTCGTCGATCTGGGTGCGAAGCTCACCACCGGTGCTCTGGTCGGTGGCCGATTCGAGGCCGGCTTGGGCTTGGACAGCGGTGTGTTCCATGTCTGCCGCCTCTTGGTGGTATTCCGCCCGGGCAGCTTCGGCGTCGAGATGGTTGTGAACCTGCGGTGGCGACCCGGCATAGATCAACGGAGCGACCCGGTTGGCCGCGCCATCCTCGGTCTGGGCGATCGTGCCGTCGTCGTTGCGGCTCCAGTCTCGGCCCTCAGTGCCGTACTTGATCGTCATGAACTCGGCGGTGCCAAAAGGAGCGGCCAACGCATTGATGATGGCCAGCAGTTCTTGAACCCGCTCAGGCTCAGCCTTGGGGATCCCTGCCAGGTAAGGGGTTCCGGCATTCTGCCAGCGGAGCACGGGGGCATCTGAACCATCCCATTGAGGCAGCACGATCGCCTCTGAGCGTGCCGCACTGGTCTGCTTGGTCGCCTCGGCAGCCAGGTTCGCCCAGGTCGCCGATGCACCCAGCAAGGGGGCCTGTCCCCCGGCATACATGGCTGTCAGGTTCGTCGACAGATTCGGCGTGAAGGAGTCCGGATGGATGTATTGCTTGTCCCAGAATCCACGAACGACATCGAGGGCCTCGGCAAAACTCTCGGCCTCATAGTCCTTGGTGAATCTGCCGTCCTCCTCCACCCAGTTGTTGGGGGTGCCCATCATCTCGTTGACCATGTCCAACAGCGCCAGCGCTGATGCGGTGGCAAAGGTGTTGGTCTTGGAGTTGCTCAGCCCGGCAAGGAGCTCACCGAGTTCGGTGCCGTTGCTGAAATGCGGGTCCACCCCCGCAGCCTCCGCGATGTCGGCGCGCACGACGTAAGCCCGGTAGAGGATCCACCGTGGCGAGGGGATGAGGTAGATCGAGTCGCCATAGATACCGTTCTGCCAGTTGTAGGTGGGGATGTTAGCCAGTGCTGGGTAGTCGTTGACCGCATCACCGCTGAGGTACTCGGAGAGGTCGGTGAAGGTAGCACGCAGCATCTCCGGGATCCTGGTCGTGATCGTCGGCAGGACGGCACAGATGTCGGGTAGGTCATTGCCCGCGACGAGAGTCTGGAATTTGCTCGGGTAGTCACCGATGGGGGCGCCGGTCAGGCTGATGTCGGCGCCCAGCATCTCATTCAGGTCAGCCCAGCGAGGGTTGCGGTCCAGTGGAACCACCGGTGAGTTGACGATGGAGAAGACATTCACCGCACCACCCTTGCCCGGCGTCTCGGTGAGGAACGGTTGTGGATCGGCCGGCAATCGCTCGTGGAACGCGCTCGTCCCGTTCGGCAGCGCGGGCAGATCCGGAGTGACGCCCTCGTACGGGGTGAAGGTCGGCAGCTCGTACACCAATCCTTGAGTGCCTGCGCCGGACGTGGGCGCCGTACCGCCCGGCCCCTGGGTCTCGCAGCTCCCGGCTCTCAGCGCAGCCAGACTTGCTGCACCGGCGAGCAGACGCCGCCGGCCGAGGGTCACATCCTTGAGGTCAACCATCTTTGGTCCCATCTCGATCGATTCGTCACCAAATCACACGTTCCTTGAACCACCCGTAGATTACACGGGTAACCCACGGTGTCAACCCTTCCGATCGGCCGCCGAACGGCGCAACGCAGAACGACCGGTGTGGTCACCGGTCGTTCTGCGTAGCTGTTCTCGGCTCGACGTCAGTCGGGCGAGCTGGCCCCGTGGGGCTGGGGGCCGCGGTAGGAGATGTCGCGGATCTCACCGACGAGCTCCTCAAGAACGTCCTCCATGGCGACGATCCCGCAGAGCTCTCCCTCGGCGGAGACAACCTGCGCCAAGTGGGCCTCCTTGGACTGCATCACCTTGATGGCGTCGTTGAGCTCGGTGGTCGGTGCCAGCGAGGGCATCACCCGGAACCATTTGCGGTCGATCTGACGCTCGCGTCGCTCGGGATCGACCTCGAGGACGTCCTTGATGTGCAGGTAGCCGTGGACGATCCGTCCCTCCGGGCCGTCCTCGATCACCGGGAACCGTGAGTAGCCGGTCTCGGCGCAGCTGTCCTCGACGTCGGCCAGGGTTGCGGTCGGGCTGACCGAGACCAGTGACTCCACCGGGAGCAGGACGGCAGTGACCGTCCGTTCAGTGAGAGTGAGGGCGCTGGAGACCAAGCCATAGGCCTCGTCGTCCATCATGCCCTCGCGACGGGACTCGTCAACCAGACCGGCAAGTTCCTCGGCAGTGAAAGTTGTCGACACCTCGTCCTTCGGCTCGATCTTGAGCATGTGCAAGGTGAGGTTGGCCGTCTGGTTGAGCAACCAGATGAGCGGCTTGAGCACGGTGACCATGCCGTACAGCGGCGGCGCCAGGATCAGCGCGGCACGTTCTGGCGCAGCCAGAACCATGTTCTTGGGCACCATCTCGCCGGCCACCACATGCAAGGTGACCACGATCGCCATCGCCAGGATGAACGACACGATGTGCACAGCCGCTTCCGGCACCCCGAACAGGGTGAACAGCGGCTCGAACAGGTGTGCCACGGCAGGCTCGGCGACGGCACCCAACAGGACCGTGCACACCGTGATGCCGAGCTGAGCGCCCGCCATCATCAGTGACACATCCTTCAGCGCCCGCAGGGTGATCCGCGCAATCGCCGACCCTTCGGCAGCCTTGGGCTCGATCTGGGTCTGGCGGGCGGTGATCACCGCAAACTCGGCGCCCACGAAGAAGAAGTTCAGGGCCAACAGGAGCAGGGCGACCAGCACGCCGGTGAGGTCACTCATCCTCGTCCTCCTGCGGTTCGACCACCGGCGCCTCGCGGACCTGCATCAGCAACCGGTCAATGCGACGCCCATCCAGCCGTTGCACGGTGAACTCCGCCACCTGGTCCACCGGGTCGGGCGTGTCGTCAGCGTCCAGATCCACCTTGTGGACAAGGGGGATCGTGACACTGGCCCCCTTCTCCGGGATCGCTCCGTACTCGACGAGAAAGAGACCGGCAATGGTGTCGTAGTGCTCTCCCTCGGGGAGGTCGACCCCCGTCAGGTCCCCAGCCTCATCCGGCCGCAGCAGTCCCGACAGCGACCACGAGCCGTCGCGCAGCTGGCTGCCCTGGTTGGCGAACCGGTCATGTTCGTCGGAGATCTCCCCGACAATCTCCTCGACCAGGTCCTCCATCGTGACCACACCATCGGTGCCGCCATACTCGTCCACCACGACAGCCATCTGCATGCCGCCCTCCCCGCGCAACAAGGTGAGCAGCGGATCGAGCTCCATCGACGACGGCGCCTGCAGGGGTCGCCGGGCGATCGAGGCGACCCGTCGCGAGTCACGGTCGTGGACCGGCACGGAGACGGCATGTTTGATGTGCGCCACACCGACCACCTCATCGGCATCCTCGCCCAGCACGGGGAACCGGGAATGTCCGGTCCGGCGGGCGGCCTCGATCACGGTGGCGACGGTGTCGGTGGCCTTGACCCCCTGCATCTTCATCCGTGGGGTCATGATGTCCGAAGCAGTCCGGGTGCCGAACAGGATCGAGCGCTCGACCAGTGCGGCGGTGTCGTCGTCGAGGACCCCCTCCTTGGCCGATTTCCTCACCACCGAGGCGATCTCCTCGGGGCTACGGACCGAGCGCAGTTCCTCCTGCGGCTCCATCCCGAACAACCGGACCACCACATTGGCCAAGTTGTTCAGCGCACGGATCGGCCCGTACATGATCGTGGTGAAGGCCCGGTTGAAGCCCTGGACCTTCTTGCCGACCTCGAGCGGACGGGCGATGGCGAGGTTCTTCGGGACCAGCTCGCCGTAGACCATGGTGAGCACGTTCAACAGAACCAACGCCACGACCAGCGAAATGGCCTCGGCCGCCGCGGGAGGCAGCCCGGCCAGCGCCTGTTTGAGCAGGCCGGCAATGGAGCGGTCGGCGAGGAAGCCGATGATCAGGTTGGTCAGTGTGATGCCGACCTGGGCACCGGACAGCTGTGTGGACAGGTGTTTCAACGCGCGGTCCAGACCGACAGCTCCGGGGTCACCGGCCGCGGCGGCCCGACCGACGGCGTTGCGCTCAACGGTGACGAAGGCAAACTCGGCGGCCACGAACAACCCACACATCGCCACCAGGACCAGAGCAATGACCAACAAGATGATGTTGATGATCACCGATCGACACCCCCAGCTGCAGCGGTGAGCATCCCGTACCTCATCAGTAGTCGCAGGTCGGGCATGACCTCGTCCACCAGCGCGGTCGGTTCAGCATCGGTCAACTGGGCCACGGCGTCGATGATGACTCCCAGCGGCAACTCTCCGTCGCAGGCACCGACGATGCCGGCCACCGCGGTGCTGGCATGGTGGGTCCGGCACAGGCCTTGGGTCTGCTGCAGGATCAGCCGCTCCGGGTCGGTGGCCCCGGGTCGACCATGGGTCTGGGCCACCACATCGGAGGCGACCGCGAATCGGGTCGCCAGCAATGCGTCTTCATCGGCACTGGCCCAGCGGGACCGTGCCGGCCAGGCTGCGAACTCGAGTCCGACCGGTTGCATCACCCGGTGCGGCCATTCCTCGACGGTGATCTCGGGGACCTCCCGTCCGGCCCGGACCATCATGATCCACCCCATGCCGATCGAGTCGATCCCCAGCGCCGCCAGGTGGTCCAGCCACGCACGGCTGGCACTGCGGTACCGGGAGTCAGCGGTCAGCCCGGCATCGGCGAGCCACAACTCGACATATTCGGCCGGATCGAGAAGTTCCCGCTCGATGACATGAAGGTCACAGTCAGTGTCCTTGACCCAGCCCGCGAGCCGTTCGGTCCACGAACCGTCGACCGGATGGACCCAGTTGGCCAACACCTGCGCGGTGCCGTCAGGGTTGAGTCGCCGAGCAGCTCCGGCGACCACTTCCCGTACGAGTTGGTCGCCGGGCATGGTCTGTTCGCGATAGGTGAGGTGGGCCGTGTCGGGTGGGGAGATGACATAGGGCGGGTTGGAGACGATCTGGTCGAAACGCTGGTCGCCGAGCGGCTCGTAGAGGCTGCCGTGGCGCAGGTCCACCCTCACCTGGTTGAGCGCGAAGGTCCACTCGGCCAGTCGGAGCGCCCGATGATTCACATCGGTGGCCACGACGCGGTCGGCATGCTCGGCCAAGTGCAGGCTCTGCACTCCGCAGCCGGTGCCGAGATCGAGCGCAGTCCCCACGCGAGTGCGGGTGGCGAGTTGGGCCAGCGTCGTCGATGCCGACGACACCCCGAGCACGTAGTCGTCGGCGACCTGGTCGATCTGACCATCCATCCCCGGAGTGAGGTCACACACGATCCATGCATCATGGCTGCGATGCCCCACCGGTGCATCTGTCCCGTACGGGCGAATGTCGACCTGGGCCCGGATCCGGTCCCCATCGGACTCGAGGATCTGGGCCTCGACGAGTTCGTCGACCAGCCCGGGGAGTGCGGTGCCGGCAGCGGACCGGTCGACGCTGTCCTGCAGCAGCCACATCCGGGCCAGTGTCGCCAGCGGGCTGCGATCGTCGTCGAGCACCCGCCGGCCGGGCACGGTGTGGTTGCGGCCGAGCGCGGCATGGGCGCTGGCTCCGAGTAGGTCGACCACGGTATCGACCCGGTAGTCGGCATCGTCGAGTGCCCCACGCAGGGCAGCCACCAGTGGTTCCCTCGGCGGGGACACCATCTGTCGCCTCGGCCATCGCGAGGTCATGCGCTCCGTCTGGGCGACCGGGGCCGGGCCATTGGCCCGGAGCGCTCCCCCGATCGCGCGGGGACTGTCAGGGTCTCCGGGCATGGATCTCACTTTGCCACATGCCATCGCTGCGATGGTCCCCCATGTCACGGTTGGGACTTCTGGATCCAGTCCCGCAGCTGGTCGGGGTCGATCCGGTGGTGCCTGATCACCTCGTACGGGGACGACCCACCACCCTCATGGAGCAGGTGGAGTGTTCCGTCGTCGGTGACGGCCAGATCGGAATAAGCCGCCGGTCCGGCAGCGATCACCCACGGCGACGACCAGGTCCGACCACTGTCCTGGGAGTGGCGCAGCGCCAGATCTGCCCGTGCCTCCGGATCAGCCGGGCCACTCATCACCAACAGGCGGTGACCAGCCAGCTCGAAGCTGAGCAGGGCCGACTGGACCCGGGGCATGGTCAGGTCCGGGCGTGGCTCCAGTCTGGCGGTGAGGCCGCCGTCGCCGGAGCGGGCCAGGGCACGAGTCGGCTCGGGATCGGCCCGGTGTTCGTTGCGGATGCTGACCACGAGCTCCCCCTCCGACCCCAGAGCGGCACTGGACTCGTTGGGGCCCGAACAGCCCGGCCCGCCCGGCTCGACATGGCCGATTCGCCAGGTCCGGCCGTGGTCGTCGCTCAGCACCAGATGTGCGCCGTAGACCGATCGATGATCGGTCCCCGACCGGTCTGCCGGACGCAGGACCGAGTGGTTGGCCGGGATCACGATCCGACCGCTCGGCAGGACCGTCCCGTGGCCGGGTCCGGTGGCATACCACCCCCAGTCCTCACGCTTGGCCTGATCGGTGATGTCGGCGACCTCGCTGGCGCTCAGGTCGGGCAGCCCGATCCGTTGCACATGGACACGGCGGCTGTCGGCCGGCGACACGACACCGGCGACGATGTCGCGCTCATGTACCGCGGCAGCATTGCTGGTGCTGACCAGCAGGACGGTCGACCCGTCGAGCACGACCGGCGCCGGATTGCCGCAGGTCCGTCCCGGCATTGCGGTGACCGTGCGTGGCGCGGACCAGGTGGCGCCGTCGGCGCTGATGGCTGCTCGGATGCAGATCTCCCCGGTGTCGGAGCCGGAGTCACGCCGACCTTCCCAGAAGGCGACCAGAGCCGTCCCGATCGCCACCAAGGCAGGGATCCTGGCGGTGTGATCACCGTGGTCGCCGGCTCGGACGAGAGTGTTCATGGCTATTCCTCGCTGCGGGACAGTCGGACCCGGATCCCGGAGAAGTGGTCCCGCATCCGCTGGGAGTAGAGGGCCGCGTCGCCGCGACGGAGGGCATCGACCAGCTCGCGGTGCCATCC
>CAMDZW010000051.1 GCA_945911015.1 uncultured Propionibacteriaceae bacterium | reverse complement strand
ATCCCTTTCTCCTCCCGTGAAAACGTTGCCATCGAGAACCACACCTTCGAGGACTTCGGGGGTCACGTGATCTCCTTGCTGGACACCTTGTACCGCGTCCGGGTGAGGGGCAATGTCTTCCACAACCAGGGCCGCCGCTACGAGAACGGCACCGAGACCGCCTGCGTCATCGGACCCCGGTTTGCGGTCTACGGCCTGACCGTGGACAACAATGTGGTCAGGGCCGACTCCGATGGCCAACGTCCCGATCACTTCCTGCACTCGGGACACCAGTTCCAGAGCTGGCAGATCGGTTGGAACGACACTGAGGCTGTCGCCGGATCGGTGTGGTCGGGGGTGGAGAACCTTCCGGTGGACAAGACCGATCCCCAGGAGCTGCGCCTGTTCCAACAGGACGGTGACCTCATCCGCGACCTGTCGGGCACCCCGGCCTGGCGGGTGGTCACTTCAGACGATGCCTGTGCCGCATCATGGGACACCGGCGTGGTCGGCACGGTGACCACCGCAGCGGGTAACCGGATCGTCGAGCTCCACGATCCTGAGGACAGCGAGACCCATCCCGCCTGGGCGGCGCTCCCGCCCGGCATGGGGATTGCCCTCGACGGCGATGCCACGCGAGTGTTGGACAACAGTGCGGCTCCGCGCTTCGGGGTCACGCTGACCCTCAACGACCCGGCCGTGCGAGATGCCGAAGCAGCCTCGATCGTCCACCAGCAGCTCACCCTTGACGAGATCGGGCCGACAACGGTGGGCCTGGATGAGATCGTCGCCCATCTGCGGCAGTGGGGTGAGGGGATCGACAGTTACCTGGACCAGCTCGAAGCGGGGATCGAACGGGTCCGCGACGCACTGGATGCCGACAACCCGACCCGTGCCGCAGCGGCCGTCCGACCGCTGCGGACCACAGTGACACGTGCCTCGGACGGTGTGTCGGCCGGTGCGAAGGCGGCCCTGGTGGCCAGGGTTGACGAACTCGAATCCCGGCTGAGCTGATCAGCTGCTGCGGCGCTCCTCCCGGGAGGCCTCACTGATGGTCTCGTCGAGCAGGTCCGGGGTGGGCCGGACCAGCTCGGCGGCCTCCGGGAGGGCACGTCCGATCAGCGGGGTCACGCGCGTCGCATCCTCGACCAGCTCAGGTGAACTGACCTGACGGGGCAGCTGCTCGACCTGGTCGGGGGCGGGCAGCACCTGGTCGGTGACGTCGAGCTCGGTGAACCGTCGGGCCGTCACCAGCACACGGCCCTCCAGCGAGCCGAGGGTCTTGTTGTAGGCGTTGACTGCTCCGGTGAGTTGGCGGCCCAAGCGGTCGAAATGCCCGCCCATCGTCGCGAGTCGGGAGAACAGCTCCCGACCCAGATCGGCAACCTCCTTGGCATTGGTGGCCAGGGCCGATTGTTTCCAGGTGTGGGCCACGGTGCGTAGCAAGGCGATCAGCGTGGACGGCGAGGCGATCACGATGTCCTTGCGGGCGGCATATTCGTGCAGGTCGGGGAGCTGGTTCATGGCTTCTGCGGCGAGCGCCTCGCTCGGCAGGAACATCACCACGAACTCAGGAGTCTGGGCGTCGACGGCCCAGTACTGCTTGGCCGACAGCTGGTCGACATGGTTCTTCACCGCCTTGCCGAAGCGAGTCAGGGCCTGCTCCCGTACGGACTGGTCATCGGTGTCGTGTGCATCGAGGAAGCCGATCAGGGGCACCTTCGAGTCCACGAACAAGCACTTGCCGTCGGACAGGTTCACCCGCATGTCCGGACGGATCCCTGCCCCGGCCGTGGTGGTCGTGCTGTGTTGGAGGTCGAAGTCGCAGTGCTGGGTCATGTGAGCCAGCTCGGCCACATTCTTCAGTTGGAGCTCGCCCCAGTTGCCGCGGACCTGCGGCTTGCGCAAGGCGGTCACCAGTGCGTGGGTCTCGCGGCGCAGATGTTCGCCGGTGGACTGGACGGCCTGGACCTGGTTGCGCAGGTCGGTCGACAGGGCGACCCGGTCCTTCTCGACCGCGGTGAGGCGGTCCTGCAGCTGGCGCAGACTGTCGGCCACCGGGCCCATGAGTTGTTCGGTTGCCTTGAACCTGGCCTCCGCGGTCTGGTCGGCCTTGCGACCCTGGACATCGAGAGTGGCCTCCGACAACACCTTGAACTGGTTGAGCTGGACCTCCCGGTCGGCGGCGACCTGGTCGGCCCGCTCGGCAGCCTCGCTGGCTCGACGCTCGGCGGCGGAGAGCTTGGCATGGGTGGCGGCCAGGGTGGCCGAGATCTCGGCACGGTCAGCGACGGCTTCGGCGACCTCGGCCCGGGCCCGCTCGATCTCGGTCCGGTCCTGGGCGGACTCCTCTCGGATCCGGGCAGCGTCCTCCCGTGCCTGGGCCGTCTCGCGTCTGGCCTCGGCCACCTCGGCGCGGGCCCGCTCGGCCAGGGCCTGCGCCTCGGCCCGCTCGGACTGCTGTCGGGCCCGGACGGTCACCAGCACCGCGGCGGCACCCATCGCCACTCCGAGCGCCAGACCCAGCACCAACGTCACCATCGCTGTGAACTCCATGGCAACGATCCTTGCAGCCGCCTCTGACAATCCCGGTCCGGCGCGCCCGACGGGCCAGGTGTGCTCAGAAGGTGGCTGAGGAGAGGGCGACCGGGTCGAGCAGCACCCGCTCGGCCAGGGTCAGGGCCTGCCGCACGCCGCCGGTGGCGATCGCATCGTCGCTGAGACCGGTGCGCACCACCGACGGGGGAAACATGGCGGCACGGTTGATCTGCGCGGTGATCTGCTCGACCAAGGCATCGTCGGCATCGGTCAACGAACCGCCCAGCACGACGTATTCGGGGTCGACGGTGAGCACCAGCATGGTGGCGACAGCAGACAACTCGGTGACATAGCGTTCGCGGAACTCGGCGAAGGCGGGGTCGTCACCGGCGGCAAAGGCCTCGACCGCCGCCTCCTCCGACGCCAGACCGGGGCGTACGGCGGCCAACAGCTCCCGCAGCCGGGGGACTGCGGAGTCGGAGAGCATCGGATGGTGACCGACCTCTCCGGCAGATCCGTGGTGGCCCCGGACGATCTCGCCGTTGACCATGGTGCCCACGCCGACCCCGACACCGCCGATCAGGAAGACCACATCGCGTGCCGGTTCGGGAAGTCCGCGCCAGCACTCACCCAGGACGGCCATCCGGCCGTGATTCTCGGTGACGGCCGGACAGTGCAGGCGGGCCTCGAGGTCGGCCGAGATGGTGCGGCCCACCCAGCTCGGCGCCGGGTCGCTGCGCAGCACGGTGCCATCCGGGCTGATCACACCGGGCAGGCCCACGGCAACGGCCGACGGGCTGGCACCGTCCAGTCCGGCCTCTGCGAAGGCATCGGTGACAGTGGCAACGATCTCGTCGACGGGATCAACGGCGTCGATGTCGGACGGCAGGGCGCGGGTGTGGTGGGTGACCGGATCGCCGTTGAGATCGCTGACAATGGCGGTGATGCGGAGGTGGTCGAACCCGATCCCCACGGCATGGCCGGCTTCGCTGCGGAACCGATAGCGTCGGGCAGGTCGTCCGGCTCGGCGGCGGGGGGCTGGAGGCAGTTCCTCGACCAGTGTCCGATCGGCGAGGACACTCAACGCCTCCTCCACGGTGGACCGGGCGAGCTTGAGCGTCTGAGCGAGCCCGGTCGAGGTCATCTGGTCAACCGTACGGAGCGTGCGGATCACGCTCACTGCATTCATCCACCGCAGCAGTGAGGGGTCGGGTGCGCGTGTTCCCTGCTCGGCCATGGCGCCACTCTAGCGATCCGGATGGTGCTGCTGACCGATTCCCATGATTAAGATGAGACTCATCGAAATATGGCGAGTGGGAGACCTTGATGTTCACTGGCACGACGGTTGCTGTGATCGGCGCAGGATCGCGCGGAACGATCTACGGAGACTGGATCCGGCAGCACGACGACCGCGCTCGTGTGGTGGCGGTGGCTGAGCCGGACCCGGCCCGCCGGGAACGGTTTGCCCGGGATCACGCCATCGAGCCAAGCCTGGTTTTCGACAGTGCCGATCAGTTGCTGGCTCGGGAAAGGGTCGCCGATGTGGTCATCATCTGTCACCAGGACCGCCAACATGTCGCGGCCACTGTCGCGGCAGCCGCGCAGGACTACCACATCCTGCTGGAGAAGCCGATGGCCACGACAGCCCAGGGCTGCATTGAGGTGGTGGAGGCGGCCCGACGCAGTGCCGGTCAGTTCGCGGTGTGCCATGTGTTGCGCTACACCAGGTTCGCCGATCGGATCATCGAGTTGGTCCGCGGTGGCGCCATCGGCGACCCGGTCAGCATGCAGCATCTGGAGCCGGTCGGCTGGTGGCACTTTCCCCACGCCTATGTCCGTGGACCATGGCGCAGCGGCCGGACCTCGAGCCCGGTCCTGCTGGCCAAGTCCTGTCACGACCTCGACTGGATCCGGTTCGTGATGGGGCGGCCGCTGTCGCGGGTGTCCAGCTTCGGCTCGCTCACCCACTTCACGCCCGAGAACAAGCCGGCCGGTGCCGGTGAACGATGCCTGGACTGTGCGGTGGAGGACAGCTGTGCGTTCTCCGCCCGACGGATCTACCACGAGGTCCTCGCGCCCGACAACATCCTCGTACGACGCATCACCAACGGTGAGTCGACACCCCAGGCCATTGACCAGGCACTTGAGACCGGGGACTTCGGCCGGTGCGTCTACTCCGGTGACAATGATGTGAACGACCACCAGATCGTGAACCTGGAGCTCGAGGGTGGTCGAACAGCAAGCATGACGATGGCGGCCTTCACCCCGAGCACCTGGCGGCGCTCCCGGATCTTCGGCACAGCGGGGTTCATCGACACCCACGACCTGACCATCGACCTGTTCGACTTCCGCAGTGCACAACACCGTACGGTTGAGGTCCCGCTTCCTGGTGACCCCACGGCCGGCGGTGGCCACGGAGGCGGAGACGCGGCGCTCATCGACGCCTTCCTCCGGTCCGTCGAGACCGGCGATCCGAGCCACATCCGGTCCGGCCCCGACGAGTCGCTCGAAAGCCACCTGGCCGCCTTTGCGGCCGAGACCGCCCGCCACAACGGCACCGTCGAGCGGATCGTTGCCGGCTGATCGGTCGATCCTGTGGCCGGTGACGCTCGCCAGCCCACGGGGGTGAGGGTCATGCGTACGGGCCCCGGCCGACAGGTCCGGGGCCCGTACGTGAAGGACAGGCTCAGGCGATCGTGCCCAAGGACTTCCACGTGCCCGGGCTACCTGCGGCCACACACACCCAGCCGGTGTCCGATCCGCTGGCAGGTTCACTGTTGTGGACCACCGATCCGACGACCCACTCTCCGTCGGTGGGAGCCGAGGCACCGTACGAGGTGGGTGCACCCATCGCGGACTGGGGACCGGAGAACAGGTTGCCCACCAGGGAAATCCTGCCCACAGGGGCTTCGAGATCATCATCGGTGGGGGCGATCGAGGCGTTGCCGATCAAGGTCGTGGCTCGATCACCCGACGCGGCAAAGGAGGTCGCGGCCCGCTTGACGACATTGCCGATCACCACAGCGTCGTTGTTGCCGATGTTGATGCCGATCTTGCCACCCTCGCAGGTGTTGTGGGCGACGACCGGCATCTCGGCCGAGTCGGCGACGAAGCCGATACCGGCATGATTCTTGCCCGGGGCGACCTGGTTGTTGGTGATCACGAAGTCCTTGCCATGATCGGGCAGCTTGTTGATGTGGATCGCCTCGGCGGTGGAACTGACCTGGTTGCCTTCGATCCGGATGCCGTTGAAATCGGCGAAGTTGTCGTCGAACCAGATCCCGTACTTGACGCCGCTGATGTGGTTGTCGCGGATTGCGCCGTCGGTGACATCGCGTTGGATGTGAATCCCACCACCCAGAGTGGCATTGTTCACGTTGGTGATCTGGTTGCCGACAACCAAGCTGTTGGTGCAGAAAGCGATGGTGATGGCCGCTTCTTTGGTGTCGACACCGCCGTCGGTCACGGTGTTGGTGATCGTGTTGTGGGCAATGATGTTGTTGGCATTGCGATGTCCTGTCCCGTTGCCGCCGTTGTAGTTGCCGTGGTCATTGATGGCGGCAACCCTGGTGTTCTGGTTCGAGATCAGATGGGGCGGCTTGCCTGCCGACAGGATGTGGTTGTGGGCGGCGATGCAGTTGGAAGCACCCTTGTCGAAGTCGATGTGGGTGAAGGAAATCCCGTCAAAGGTGCAGCCGATGACCGAGCTGTCGCTGGTGCCCGGACCGGCGAACTCGACGGTGTTCCACCCCCAAGTGCCCTCGAAATGACAGTTCGACACGGCCACGCGGCTGCACCGGCCAGACGGGTTGGGGGTCAGGAAGTCTGTGGTGGCTCGGATGGCGAAGTTGAGATGCAGGTTGTCCGGCTGGATGAATCGGCACTGGGTGATGTTGACCCTCTCGACCGGACGGTCGTGGGTCTCCAGTACGTGCATGTAGACCACCGGGCCACCGGGCCAGCCGTACTCGGCCTCGTAGCCGGTTTCCACGAAGGTGACGTCGAACAGCTCGATGTCCGAGCTCTGGGTGATCAGGATCGCGTGGGACACCTTGGCCACAAAGGCGTTGCGGCCCGTGCCGCCCTGGTCCATCTTCAGGTGGGCCACGGTGGCCGACTCGATCCGGTCCATCTCGATCACCGCGCGGCCGCCGCCGAAGTCCTTGTGCTTGGCCGCCTTCAGGACTGAGGCATCGCCCTCACCGACCAGACGGACCAGGGACCTCATGATCAGTGGTGCAGTGGTCCGGTAGGTGCCGGTCGGGACCCGAAGCTCACCTCCGCCGGTGTCGGCGACGGCATCGATACCTCGTTGGATCGCGGCGGTGTCGTCGTGCTTGCCATCTCCGCGGGCGCCGTACTGGGCGACTGAGGCGACGAAGTTGCGCGAGGTGGGTGCGGCCTGTGCCGGGCGGGGGGCGGCCGATGCAGCCACGGCAACGCCCACGGCGCCGGCGAATGCGGCCAGCCCGCGTCGGGCGATCTTCGGGGATCCCTCAACTGTGGGGGTGTTCTGGGACATGCTGGACTCCTTTGTGCATGGATGGAAACAGGGCAGGGTCGAACAGGGGTCAGGGGGTCGAACTGGGGGCAGGGTGGAAACAGGGTGTGGAGGGCGCCAGGGGGCGGTCACTGGTTGGCGGCCCAGGACTCCTCGTACTCATGGCGAATGGTGTCCCCGCCGGAGCTGCGCCAGGTGCTGACAACCGACTCCCAGGTGTCGACCTTCGTGCGGCCGGTGATGATGCCGGTGATGGCGTCGCGAATGATGCGGTCGATCTGGGACCCCTTGGACTGGTCGGTGCTCGACTCGAGTCCGGTGGTGGGTCGGGCGAGTGCGTGGTCCATCGCGGTGGCTTCGGCCTCGTACTGCAGGCGGGCAGCATCGGTGTCGGTGGAGGTGTGCACCATGGCTGGTGCCCCGACGTAGTTGAGCGGCTGCATCTGGTTGTTCTTGCCTTCGTCGGTCAGTGTGACCACACCGTCGTCGACGGTGTAGTCGGCACCCTCGCGTCCGTACGCGATCGTCATGTACTCCGCCGTGCCGTAGGGCGATGCCAACGCGTTGACGACGCCGAGCAACTCGGCAATACGATCGGGATCGGCCTTTTTGAGTCCGACGAAGTAGAAGGTCCCGGGGCCCAACCAACGGTCAACCGCGGAGCCGCTGCCGTCCCAGGCCTTCAGATCGATCGCAGCGACGGTGGCATTCGGGTCGGCTTCCTTGGCCGCGACCACATTCGGGGCAAAGCTGGCCGTGGACGGGAAGAACGGGGACTCCCCGGCGGCGAACTGGGTCGTCGCATTGGTCGAGGCATTCGCTGCGAAGGACTCGGGGTGGATCTGACCCTTGCTCCACGCTTCGGCCACGAACTGCAGGGCATCGGCGAACCGCGGATCCTCGTACGATCGGGTGAACGTCCCGCTGTCGTCGACCGCCCAGCTGTTGGGGGTGCCCATCATTTCGTTGACCATGTCCAGCAGGCCCATGGGATTGACCGTCGCGAACCGGTTGGACTTCTCGTCGGAAAGGCCGGCGAGCATGTCAGCGAGTTCCTCACCGTTGGCCGGAGCAGGGTTCACCCCTGCGGCCTCGGCGATGTCGGTACGGACCAGGTACTGGCGTAGCAGCGCGAACCGGGGCGAGGGGATCAAGAAGATCTTGCGGCGTACGGCCGTGGCAGCCCAGTTGTAGCTGGGGATGTTGGCCAGACCTGGGTAGTCCTTGACCGCGTCTCCGCTGAGGTGGTCGGTCAAGTCGGCGAACTTTGCCTCCAACAGCTCGGACAGTCTCGGCGTCGAGGACGGCAGCACACAGCTCAGATCAGGAAGTTCGTTGCCAGCAACCGTGGTGTTGAACTTGCTCGGATAGTCGCCGATGGCCGCCCCGATCAGGTCGAGGTCGACGCCGAGAAGGTCGTTGACTGCCTGCCAGTGGGGGTTCTTGTCGGCGGTGATCGGGCTCGTGTTCATGATCGTGAGGGCCTGGACCGGGCCGCCCTTGCCCGGTGCGGCGGTCAGGAACTGCGGTGGGTTGTCGGGGATATCGGCGAAGAACGCGGAGGTGCCATTGGGCAGCGACGGTTCGGTGGGCGTGACGCCCTCGTACGGGATGAACGACGGCAGCGCTGCCGCTGGGGCGGCCGAGGGGGATCCTCCCGACGAGCCCGGGGGAGTGGGATCGGCATCGGTGCTGCAGCCGAGTGTCAGCGCGGCTCCGCCCGCGGCCAAAGTGGCGAGCCCGCCCATGAAGTGGCGGCGGTCGAGATGGGGTGAGGCTGTCATCGGTGGTCCCTGCCTTGTCAGTTCGCTTCATTACGATGAGTATCGACGTAATTATCGTCATGGTGACTGATGTCCTGTCAAGGGCTTGCCGAAAACACCATCGGTGTGCGTCATGCGCATGTCCAAATCTTGTTCGTGTACAGTGCGCAATATGACTGAGCGGCGGGAGTCGGGGGTGATGGCTCTGGGGCACGGGCTGGAGATCCTTGACGTCCTGCTGTCGACCGGCACGCCGGTCTCCGGCGGTGAGATCGCCCGGCGGGTCGGGCTCCACCAGAGCACCGTGTCGCGGCTGCTGCGGACCCTGATCGACAACGGCTATGTCGCCCGAGTGCGTGGTGGCAACGTGCCCGCCTTGCGCATGCTCAGGTTCGCTCGGGTGACCGAGTCCTTCCCCCTGATCGCGGCACTGCGGCCGGTGGTGAGCGAGATCGCCGAAGCGCGTCCCGGCTCACATGTCAACGTCTGCACCTACGTCCACGAAGAACTGGTCTACCTGCTTCGTGCCCAGACTGGGGTCGAGCCGATCACCGGGCTGTCCTTTCCCTTGCACTCCTCCTCGGCGGCCCTGCGGCTGTTGGTCGACCTCCCGCGGGACCAGGCGCTCGCCGCCCTGCACCGGTCGCGCGACCGATACGGCTGGCGGGGCACCTCGAACCTGCCTGCCGACCCCGAGGCCGTCCTCGAGCAGGCGAGCGCGTTGATCGACCACGACGTGCTGATCCTGGACCGATGGACCGCTGGATCGGTGACCGGCGCGATCCCCTTGGCCGGCCCCGATGACCATCTGACCGCACTGGCCATTGCCGGTCCGGCCGAGGTCGACCACCGTGAACTGCAACTTGTCCTGCACGACGCCCGTCGTCGCATCGAATCAGTCATCGCGGCTGCAAGCGCATGACTCAAGGAGGAAGTACACCGATGTCCAGTCCCGTTCCCCCCGTACCGTCCACGCCGGCCCCGCCGGGAGAGCTGATCCAGGTTGACGCCCATGCCGACCTGACCGTCGTGGGCGGAGGGCTGGCCGGAGTCTGTGCCGCCATTGCCGCCGCCCGTCAGGGCCGTACGGTCAATCTGGTGCAGAACCGCCCGGTGCTGGGCGGCAACTCCTCCAGCGAGGTTCGGGTGTGGGTGTGTGGTGCCACCGCACACGGTGCCCAGTCGTACGCCCGAGAGACCGGCATCATGGGGGAGCTGTGGTTGGAGAACCAGTTCACCAACCCGGAGGGCAACCCGTACTACTGGGACCTCGTCCTGTTGGAGAAGGTCAACGCCGAGCCCAACATCACCTTGTGGCTCAACACGAATGTGCAGGAGGTGACCACCACCGATGGCTCCGATCCGAGCCAGCCGGTCGAAATCAGCTCGGTGGTCGGTTGGCAGCAGGGCAGCGAGAAGGTCATTCGCTACACCTCGCAGGCCTTCATCGACTGTTCCGGTGATGGACTCGTCGGTCACCTGGCCGGCGCCGAGTACAGCATTGGTCGGGAACCTCGCTCGACCTATGAGGAGTCCTGGGCACCCGAGGTGCCGGACAACAACACTCTCGGATCGACGATTCTCTTCTACAGCAAGGACATCGGCGAACCGTCGAAGTTCGTGCCGCCGAGCTTTGCGGTCGACATCACCAAGACCGCGATCCCGAAGCACCGGGTGATCGACCAACGGGCCAAGGGCTGCGCGTACTGGTGGATCGAGTGGGGTGGCGAGTTCGACGTCGTCATCGACAACGAGAAGGTCCGGGATGAGCTCCAGGCCGTTGTCTACGGGATCTGGGACCACATCAAGAACTCCGGTGAGTTCGACGATGTCGAGAACCTCACCCTGGAATGGATCGGGGCCGTTCCCGGCAAGCGGGAGTACCGACGCTTTGTTGGCGACCACGTCCTCACCCAGCACGACATCCTGGGTCAGACCAAGTTCGACGACGGGGTTACCTTCGGCGGCTGGTCGATCGACCTCCACCCGCCGGGCGGCGTCTACGCCACCGAGAAGGGCTCGATGCACTGGCATCCCCCCGGCACCTATGACATCCCGCTGCGCAGCCTGTACTCGCGCAATGTGAAGAACCTGTGGTTTGCCGGCCGCAACATCTCGGCCTCCCATGTCGCGTTCGGATCCACGCGAGTGATGGCCACCTGTGGCACGCTCGGGGAGGCTGCCGGACTGGCCGCCGCGGTGGCGCAGAACGAGGGTCTCAGCGCCCGGCAGCTCGCCACCGAGCGTTTCGAGCTGATGCGCAATGCGATGGTCCGCAACGACACCTCCACCATCGGTTTGGCCCACACCGACGAGGACGACCTCGCCCGCAGGGCGAAGGTCAGCGCATCCTCGACGCTGACCCTGCCCACGGCGAACCCCTCGGGCGAGAGAGTGGCCTTCGAGTCCGACCTGGCGCTGATGGTGCCAGCTGACGGCAGCCTTGGCCGCCTCGAACTGCTGCTCGATGTCGCCGAGGATCTCGACATTGCTTACGAAGTGTGGCTCACCTCGGCCCAGCGCAACTATCTGCCTGAGGAGCAGGTCAGCTCCGGCACGGTCAGCGCGGCAGCCGGGGAGAAGCAGTGGATCGCTCTGGACGCCGATCTGGAGGTCGACCAGGCCCGTACGGCAGTTGTCGTCGTCAAGGCAGATCCCCGGCTGAAGCTCTGGTTGGGCGAGCGAATCCTGCCGGGCATGCTCGTCATGGTGCGCCGCAACCTCGGCCCCGACGACGCCTGGACCGAACAGTTCCGTGAGTGGAAGCCGGTCTGGGAACGCGAGGGTGTCGCGGTGAGGTTCGCCGACCCGACCTCCGCCTTTGCCCCGGAGAAGGTGGTCAGCGCCTATGCCCGCCCCTACGGTGGGCCGAACATGTGGGCCTCGGCCGGCCAGGACGGTGATCCGACACCACAGCTCCAGCTTGCCTGGGACACCCCGGTCGAGATCAGCGAGCTGCAGCTCGTCCTGGACGATGACGTACGGGTTGACCTGATCAACCTGCATCATCACCGCACCCCCGAGGAGGTCCTGCCGACGCTGCTGCGTGACTACGACCTGCAGATCCGCTCCGAGGGGCAGTGGCAGACCGTCGCCGAGGTGCGCGACAACCGTCACCGTCATCATCGGCACCTGTTGTCCGACACCGGTACAGGTGGGCCGGTCACCCTGGACGCGGTCCGGGTGAACTGCCTGGCCACCAACGGTGCGCCGAACAGCCACATCATCGCGGTTCGGGCGTATCGCTGATCGGACACGGCGATGACGTGCCGGTCCCGGACGGGCGGAATGATTGGATGGTGGTATGTCTGCCAACCTCTCCCGTCCCGTCCGGGACCTGCACTCCGACGAAGCCGTCGCCGGCCACGTCGAGGACCTGATCGACTTCGTTGCCGCCGCACCATCCTCGTTCCATGCGGCAGCCGAGGGAGCTCGCAGGCTGGATGCGGCCGGCTTCCGCCGCCAGATCGAGACCGAACCCTTCGACGCCACCCCCGGTGGGTACTTCCTGATCCGTGACGGCGCGTTGATGGCATGGCGGATCCCCGAGCAGATCGACGGCGACGGGCGATTCACTGTTCTCGGTGCGCACACCGACTCGCCGGGCTTCAAGCTCAAGCCCGCACCGGACCTCTCCTCGGCCGGCTGGTCCGGCATCGGGGTCGAGGTGTACGGCGGGCCCCTGCTCAACTCCTGGCTGGACCGCGAACTCGGTCTGGCCGGACGTCTGGTCACCGCCACCGGCGAGCATTTGGTCCGGACCGGCCCGATCATGCGGATCCCGCAGCTGGCGATCCATCTCGACCGCGGGGTCAACGACAAGGGCGTCCAGCTCGACAAGCAGGCACACACCATGCCGATCTGGGGTCTGGAGCCCGATGCTGACATCGTCGCCCACTTGGCCGCGATCGCCGGTATCGACGCGATTGAGGTGCTGGGCCATGACGTGGTCTCCTTCGACACTGCGCGTGGCGCTGTCTTCGGCGCCGACAGTGAATTCCTGGCCTCCAGCCGCCTGGACAACCTGTCCAGCGTCCACGCCGGGTTGACCGCGTTGATCGAGGCCGCCCGGCCCGCAGCCATCACCATCCTGGCGGCCTTCGACCATGAGGAGGTCGGCTCGGGGAGCCGCTCGGGGGCGGCCGGACCGATTCTGGAAGATGTGTTGCGGGGGATTGCCGCCGCTCTGGGCCGCGACGCAGACGGGCTGCGGCGGATGCTTGCCTCCTCGGTCTGCCTGTCGGCTGATGCCGGGCACGCGGTCCACCCGAACTATGTGGGTCACCATGATCCGGCCAACCAGCCCCTGCCCAACCGCGGCACGCTGTTGAAGCTGAACGCCAACCAGCGGTATGCCACCGACGGGGTGGGATCGGCCCTGTGGCGACGGGCTTGTGCCCAGGCGGGGGTGCCGACCCAGGACTTCGTGTCCAACAACGGCATCCCGTGTGGGTCGACGATCGGCCCGATCACGGCGACCCGACTCGGGATCACCACGATCGATGTCGGTGTGCCGCTGCTGTCGATGCACTCGGCCCGTGAACTGGCGGGGGTCGACGATCTGTATGCACTGGCCCGAGCAGCAACCGCGCTGATGACCTTCTGAGAACGGGAGCCGCGGGATGAGAGCGGGCGAACATGCGTCGAGCACCCAGGAGACCACGATCTATTCGTTGGCCGAGGAACTCTCGCTCTCCCCGTCGACGGTGTCGCGCGCCTTCTCCCGTCCTGACCTGGTCCGTGCTTCGGTGCGTGAGCGGATCCTCGCCCTGGCAGAGAAGAAGGGCTATGCCCCCAGCCGGGTCGCCCGGAGTCTGGCCACCGGCCGGCACGGTCTGATCGGACTGCTGGTCGGTGACATCACCAACCCGTTCTTCCCGCCGTTGGTCCGCGCGGTCGAACATGCGGTCAACGTGATCGGCTCCGGGGTCCTGCTCCTGGATGCCCGATCGGGCGGTCGTCCCGAACACGAACTGATCCGGCAGGTCATCGGCAGCGTCGACGGCATGATCATGGCCTCGCCGTGGGCTCCGACACCGCAACTGCTCGGTGCCATCGGGACGACTCCGACGGTGCTGATCAACCGTGCCGTACGCGGTCTGCCGTCGGTCACCTGTCACGCCGTCGAGGCCCACCTCGAGGCTGCGGACCACCTTGTTTCCTTGGGGCATCGCAAGATTTTGCTTGACCGAGGGCCGGCCGAGTCCTGGGTGGCCCAGCGCCGGATCGCGGCGTTGCGCACCTGGGCCGAGGCTCGTCGCGGCGACCGGGTCGAACTGATTGAGGGGCGGCGCCGTCAGGCCAGCCACACCCGAGGTCGCAACCAGGCCGCCGAGATGGTGGCCGACGGGGTGAGTGCCATCATCTCGATCGACGACTACACCGCTGCAGGCATCATCGAAGGCCTGGCCGGCATGGGACTCGACGTGCCCGGCGACATCAGTGTGGTCGGTTGCGACGATGTCCTCCTCGGCCAGGTGATGACCCCCCAGCTCACGACCATTTCGGTCCCCGGCCCAGAACTCGGCGGGATCGCGGTCGACATGTTGAACCGCCGGATGGCCGGTGAGAAGGTGCCGTCGATCAGCCTCGACGGCCAGTTCCTGCCGCGTGGCACCACAGGTCCGGTGCGAGCCCGCTGAACCCGGTCCGTACGATGGGCGAGGCTCGAACAGGAAAGGTGGCCACCGGAATGAAGATCGGCATCGTGATCGGCAGCGTGCGACAGGGGCGCAAGGGCGAGGCAGTGGCCCGATGGGTACTGGACCGCGCCGAGGGCCGCGACGTCTCGTACGAGCTGGTGGACCTGGCCTCATTCGATCTGCCGATCCTGACCGATCCGGTCGTGCCCGGAGCGGCCCAGCGGCAGTACAACAACCCGGCTGCCCGAGCCTGGGGTGCAGCGATTGACGGCTATGACGGTTTCGTCTTCGTCACACCCGAGTACAACCACTCCATCCCGGGTGCGTTCAAGAACGCCTTCGACACGATCTACCCCGAGTGGGGCAACAAGGCAGTGGCCTTCGTTGCGTACGGCGCCGACGGGGGAGTCCGTGCGGTCGAGCACTGGCGCACCGTGGTCGCCAACGCCCACCTCTTTGCCGTACGGGAACAGCTCTCGCTGTCGACCTTCACCGAGTTCGACGCCGAGGGTGCTCTGGTCCTCCACGAGCGGCGCGAAGCCGAAATCGTGGCCCTACTGGACCGGTTGGAAGCCGTCAGCGCAGCTGTTGCCACCCTCCGGTGAGCATTCGCTCGTCCTGACCGGTAGGCTCGGCCGACGTGGCACTCACCATCGGCATCGTCGGACTCCCCAACGCGGGCAAGTCCACCCTGTTCAACGCGCTCACCCGCAATGACGTCCTCGCCGCGAACTATCCGTTCGCGACCATCGACCCCAATGTTGGTGTGGTCGGTGTGCCCGACCCGCGACTCGCGGAGCTGGCCACGGTGTTCGGCTCGGAGCGGATCGTCCCGGCGACGGTCAGCTTCGTCGACATCGCCGGCATTGTCCGAGGCGCGAGCCAGGGCGAAGGCATGGGTAATGCATTCCTCTCCCACATCCGTGAGGCCGATGCGATCTGTCAGGTCACCCGGGTGTTCCGAGACGCCGATGTCACCCATGTCGACGGCGACGTCAACCCGGCCAGCGACCTCGACACCATCAACACCGAGTTGATCCTCGCCGACCTGCAGACCGTTGAGAAGGCGCTGCCACGGATGGAGAAGGAAGCCCGGATCAACAAGGACCGCCGCGAAGCCGTTGAAGCGGTCCAGGAGGCGCAGAAGGTCCTCGAATCCGGCAAGGGCATCTTTGCTGCTGGTCTGGATCCCGAGCCGTTGCGTGACCTGTTCCTGCTGACGGCCAAGCCGTTCCTCTATGTCTTCAACTGCGACTCCGATGAACTCGCCGACGAGGACCTCAAGACCAGAATGCGTGAGCTCGTCGCCCCTGCTGAGGCGATCTTCCTGGACGCCAAGATCGAGGCCGAGCTGTCGGAGATGGAGCCGGACGAAGCCAAGGAATTCCTTGCTGACATGGGGATCGACGAGCCAGGCCTCGACATCCTGGCCCGGGTCGGTTACGACACCCTGGGCCTGCAGTCCTACCTGACCGCCGGTCCCAAGGAAGCTCGCGGCTGGACCATCGGCAAAGGGTGGACTGCCCCGCAGGCTGCCGGTGTCATCCACACTGACTTCGAGAAAGGCTTCATCAAGGCTGAGGTCGTGTCCTTCGATGATCTGATGGCTGCCGGCTCGATGGTTGCCGCTCGGAGTGCCGGCAAGGTCCGCCTGGAGGGCAAGGAGTACGTCATGCAGGACGGCGACGTGGTCGAATGGAGATTCTCGCTTTAACATCTGCGGGCGCGATCGGCCGGAGTCAGAGCGGGCAGCAATCGAGGCACCAGCGTGACGAAGGCGACGATGACGACCAGTTCGACCAAGGTCTGCGGGTGGCCGGTCGCCGCGCGCTCACGCTGAGCGCGGGCACGGAGCAGTTCGCGAGGTGGCGGTCCTTCGATGGGGAACGCCTCCTCGAGGTCGAGCGCGCAGAAACCCGGCTGGTCGTGCACTACGCCAAGACCGACGACTCCGCACGTCGGCTGCGCGACCTTGTCGCGGCCGAGAGAGGCTGCTGATCGTTCGTGGGCTGGGGGATCGACGGCGACAACGGCAACCTACGCCCCGTCGTCACCGGCACCCCGGATCAGCTCGCAGTGCTCAGCGTCGGTTAGTCCTCGCTGCGCCGTCCAAAGCTCCTCCTGCACCAGCGGAGCATCCTCGCCGGTTGCGCCTTTGTATCGAATAATGTCAATATAGAGGTATGTCTAATCAAGCGGCGACCGCTGCGCCTCCGGCGACCCGACGGCTCTCGACCCTGGACCGGTGGCTGCCCGCCTGGATCGGCCTGGCCATGGTCGCCGGCCTGCTCCTCGGCCGGCTTGTCCCCGGCCTGTCCGGCCTGCTGTCCCGGCTCGAGGTCGGCGGGATATCGGTGCCGATCGCGCTGGGACTGCTGGTGATGATGTACCCGGTGCTCGCCAAGGTCCGCTACAACCGGGTCGCCGCGGTCGCCGGAGACAAGAAGCTGCTGGTCTCCTCGCTGGTGCTGAACTGGCTCGCCGGGCCGGCGATCATGTTCGCGCTCGCCTGGATCTTCCTGCCTGACCTGCCCGAGTACCGCACGGGCCTGATCATCGTTGGCCTGGCCCGGTGCATCGCGATGGTGGTGATCTGGAACGACCTGGCCTGCGGGGACCGGGAGGCGACCGCGGTACTGGTGGCAATCAATTCGGTGTTCCAGGTCGTGATGTTCTCGGTGCTGGGCTGGTTCTACCTCACCGTGCTGCCGGGATGGCTGGGCCTGGACACGCAGGGACTGGACGTGTCTGTCGGCCAGATTGCGCTCAACGTCCTGATCTTCCTCGGCGTCCCGCTCGTCGCTGGCTTCGCGTCCCGGTGGATCGGCGAGAAGCGCCGCGGCCGGGAATGGTACGAGGAGAAGTTCCTGCCGCGGATCGGGCCGTGGGCGCTATACGGGCTGCTGTTCACGATCGTGCTGCTATTCGCCCTGCAGGGCGATGCGATCACGTCGAACCCGCTCGACGTCGCCCGGATCGCGCTGCCGCTGCTGGTCTATTTCGCGATCATGTGGCTGGCCGGGATGCTGCTCGGCCGGGGCCTCGGTCTCGGCTACGCC
>CAMDZW010000050.1 GCA_945911015.1 uncultured Propionibacteriaceae bacterium | reverse complement strand
CTGGGGGTGCGCGGTCTCCCACACTCAGGGAAACCGGGCACCAGACGACCTGACAAGGAGCGCAGTATGGCCACCCGTCCTGGCGATCGCCCTGCCATCACAGCACATGGCATCCCAAGCCAGCTTCCCGACATCGACACCGAGGAGACGGCCGAGTGGCTGCAGTCCCTGGACGGACTGGTCGACGCCTCCGGCAAGCATCGCGCACGCTATGTGATGTCGAAGCTGTTGGACCGCGCCCGGGAGCGCAACATCGGGCTCCCCGCGTTGCGCAGCTCCGACTACATCAACACCATCCCGCCCGAAGCCGAGCCCTACTTCCCCGGTGACGAGGACGTCGAGCGCCGGATCCGGGCCTTCATCCGCTGGAATGCGGCGGTGATGGTCTCCAAGGCCAACCGCAAGGGCCTTGAGGTCGGTGGCCACATCGCCACCTACCAGTCGGTCGCCAGCCTGTACGAGGTGGGTTACAACCACTTCTTCCGCGGCAAGAACCATCCCGGTGGCGGCGACCACATCTACTTCCAGGGACATGCCTCGCCGGGCAACTACGCCCGTGGCTTCCTTGAGGGGCGGCTCACCGCCGATCAGCTCGACGGGTTCCGCCAGGAGGTCTCCCTCGGTCCTCACAAGGGGCTCTCGTCCTATCCGCACCCGCGGCTGATGCCGGACTTCTGGGAGTACCCGACGGTCTCGATGGGCATCGCCTCGATCGCCTCGATCTACCAGGCTCGCTTCAACAAGTATCTCCACAACCGTGGCATCAAGGACACCTCCGACCAGCACGTCTGGGCATTCCTGGGTGACGGCGAGATGGGCGAGCCGGAGTCGCTGGGTGCGATCACGGTGGCGGCCCGCGAAGGCCTGGACAACCTGACCTTCGTGATCAACTGCAACCTGCAGCAGCTCGACGGACCAGTGCGCGGCAACGGCAAGATCGTCCAGGAGTTGGAGTCGGTCTTCCTCGGCGCCGGTTGGAATGTCATCAAGGTGCTGTGGGGCCGCGGCTGGGATCCGCTGCTGGCCCAGGACCGTGACGGCGCGCTGGTGCACAAGATGAACACCACCCCCGACGGTCAGTTCCAGACCTATTCGGTCGAGTCCGGGTCCTACATCCGGGACCACTTCTTCGACGATCCGCGTCTGGCCAAGATGGTTGAGGGCCTCTCCGACGAGGACCTGCGTCGTCTGCCGCGCGGTGGGCACGACTACCGCAAGGTGTACGCCGCCTACCGGGCCGCGACCGAGCATGTCGGTCAGCCGACCGTCATCCTCGCCCAGACCATCAAGGGTTGGACCATCGAGGCCCTCGAGGGACGCAATGCGACCCACCAGATGAAGAAGCTGACCAGCAAGGACCTGCTGGCCTTCCGTGACCGGCTCTACCTCCCGATCCCGGATTCGGCCCTGCAGGACCCGTACGACCCGCCGTACTTCCACCCAGGTGCCGACTCGCCCGAGATGCAGTACATGCAGGAACGACGTCGCAAACTTGGCGGTTACCTGCCCGAGCGCAAGGTCGCACCAACGCCGATCCCTCTGCCGGACGCATCGGCCTACGAACCAATGACCAAGGGCGCCGGTGCCAACAAGGTCGCCAGCACCCAGGCCTTCGTCCGGCTGTTGCGCGACCTGATGAAGGACAAGGAGTTCGGCAAGCACATCGTGCCGATCGCTCCCGATGAGTTCCGCACCTTCGGCATGGACTCGATGTTCCCCACCAACAAGATCTACTCGGCAGTGGACCAGAACTACGAGTCGGTTGACCGCAAGCTTCTGCTGGCCTGGAAGGAGTCCACGCAGGGGCAGTTGCTCCACGAGGGCATCTCCGAGGTCGGCGCCATGGGCTCGTTCATGGCCGCGGGCTCCTCGTACGCCAACCACGGCGTCCCGATGATCCCGGTCTACATCTTCTACTCGATGTTCGGCTTCCAGCGCACCGGTGACTTCATCTGGGCGGCTGCCGACCAGCTGTCCCGCGGCTTCCTGATCGGGGCAACCGCCGGTCGGACCACCCTGACCGGTGAGGGCCTGCAGCATGCCGACGGCCACTCGCCGCTGCTGGCTTCATCGAACACTGCGGTCATGCACTTCGATCCGGCCTTCGCCTATGAGCTGGCCCACATCACTCGTGACGGTCTGCAGCGGATGTACGGCTTCGGCGATGGCGAGACCGGTGAGGACGTCATCTACTACCTGACCGTGTACAACGAGCCGGTCCCTCAGCCCGCCCAGCCCGAGGGGCTCGATCCCGAGCAGATCTCCAAGGGGCTCTACCGATTCGCTGACGCACCTGAGGGTGTCGACGGTCCTCGCGTGAACCTGTTCGCCTCCGGAGTCGGCATGCCGTGGGCGATGGAAGCCCGCGACATCCTGGCCGAGAAGCACGGCGTCGCTGCAAGCCTGTGGTCGGTGACCTCATGGAACGAGCTGCGCCGCGAGGCACTGGATTGTGACGCCTGGAACTTCGCCAACGCCGACCAGGATCCCCGGGTCCCCTACCTCACCCAGCAGTTGGACGGTGTCGAGGGCCCGGTCGTCGCGGTGAGTGACTTCATGCGCGCCGTGCAGGACCAGATCCGGCAGTGGGTGCCGAACCCGTACACCTCCTTGGGTGCTGACGGCTTCGGTTTCGCCGACACCCGCCCGGCGGCTCGTCGTTTCTTCCAGATCGACGCCGAGTCGATCGTGGTCGCCGCCCTGCAGTCCTTGGCGGCCGAGGGCAAGTACGACCGTGCCGCTGCCGCACAGGCCTTCAACGACTACCGGATCGCCGATCCGACGGCAGTCGCCGACCGCGCCCAGGAGGGCGGCGACGCCTGACGCGCCCCGTCCCTGAGGACAAACACCTCAGTTGCGCGAGCACACCACACCTGTGACTGTGGTGTGTTCGCGTAACTGGGGTGTGTGTGCGTGTACGGGGCGCTTCACGACCCAACACCTCATGCTGCCAATGCGCTGCCCGAAGTCATGCACCGTGGACACCGGAAACGCATCGAACGCGGACTCCAGCTGACTGACCACCAGCGACACTGACCGTTTCAGCTCCCATCGGTGTCCCGCAGCTGTGATGCGGTCAGGCTTCGGCGTATTCGCGGGCCATGGCGTCACCGGCTTCGGACTTCCACTGCTGGACGCCGCCCTCCCAGTCCGACATCGATGCCCGATTCTGGATGATGTTGCCCATCAGGTCATTGAGCTTCAGATTGGCCTTGGCGCCATCGGTGCCAGCGGTCGGCGAGTAGCGCCCGTACTGCGGGTTGGGGATCCCGTCCGGGATCACGTCCTTGCAGAACTCGTACGCCATCGTGGTCGGTTCGCTCTGTCCCGGGGAATAGAGCGCGGTGGTGTTGGCACCGGCATAGACCAGACCGGGTATGATCTCGTTGTTGTAGAGCTCGGTGTCGAGCTCCAGCTGGCTGTTGACGAGTTCCCACTGCCGGTCCTCGATGCCGTAGTTCACGGTGAGGTATTCGGCCGTACCGAACGGCGAGGCGACGTAGTCGAGCACGCTGAGCAGCTCGCGGATCCGGTCCTCGTCATCGGTCTTCTTGATGCCCATCGGTGCACCGTAGCCAGGTGCGCCGAGATGCTTGGCAGCCATGCCTCCGCCGTCCCACTTCGGCATTTTCACTGCCCCACAGGGAAAGTCGGCGTTGGCAATGAGCCCTTGCCAGATGGCGAAATTCTGCGCGAACATCACCGTCACCCCGGCGTCGAACCAGGTCGGGGTCGCACTGAGGTCGGTGTACGAGTTCGGGTGGAACAACCCATCGGCATACATCTGGGTGACGATCTCGAGGGCTTGGGCAAATTCCGGGGTCTCCCAGGCGTTGGTCCACGAACCGTCATCGTTGATCTGCCAACCGTTCGGCCCGCCGAGCGACTCGATGATGACCGGCACGGTCCAGTTCTGCGGGATCTGGCCGATCGCAAACACCCCGGCCGACCGATCGGTCACCTCCCGGCACAGATCGAGGAAGTCCTCGCCGTCACCAAGCTCGGGCATCAGGTCGATCCCCTTCGACTCAAGGATGTCGCCCCGGGTCATCAGGAAGTTTCCTGCCACCACACGAGGGTTGGTGACTCCCCAGATCTTGCCGCTCACCGAGCACATGTCCCATGCTGCTGAGGGGTGGTTCGCCAGATTCGGATAGTCGGCCACGTTGTCCCCGGACAGGTACGGGCTCAGATCAACAAAGGTCGCCTCCAGCATCTTCGGCAGATCGGGCACATCCACCCACTGGGTCAGCTCACCGATCGACCGGCCCGACACCGCGGTCTGGAACTTGGCGGTGTACTGGGTGCTCTCCACCGCACTGACCCGGATCTCGGCGCCGATGTCCGCCTCGAGCTTCTGCCACCACTGGTTGTTGCTGCGCGGCGTGGTCGACGGATTGCGCTGCATCATCATCGTGAACGGCGCCGAGACCTCCAACGGCACCTGCCCCGTGCTGACCGGAGGATCCGGATAGGACAGATACCCGTCGGGGATGCCTGCTGCGCCGTCACCGGCAAGATCGGGCTCCGGTCCGTCGAATCTGATGTAGCTCGGACGCTCTGCCGACTCTCCGGTCACCTCTTCCGGAGGGGCGTTGCGGTCCGTGCGGCAGCCCGCCATCGCAACGCCAGCACCGATCGCCAGGCCTCCACCGAGAACCGAGCGGCGAGTGAGCTGTGAGGGAACAGTCATGGGTCTCTCTCCTGAGCCGGGACGCGCGCACGGCGTCCATGGATGTCCCGAAACTTACACCCTACAAGGAAAGTTGGAAAGGATGACGCGCCCGGGTCGGGCCGAGTCGATCGTGGTCGCCTACCGCACCAGCAGGGTGGCGACGCCTGAGTCTGTCGTTTTGATCCCCGAGCTTGTCAAGGGGGCATCATCACAAGTTGGCGAGTCCCCATCGGTCGCGGCCTTGCGCGAGCTGTGGAAGGGAGTCAGGCTCGGCAGCGAGAACATCGGGCTGATCGGGGTCTTCAACGGCCCGGCTGGGACACGCAGAGCGCGGTGCACTTCGTCCATCTGGCGTACTTGGTTCGTGTGGATGACCTCTCCCCACCCCGGGCAGCGAGATGTCCGAGAGATGGAGTGCCTCGATCCTGGTGTAACCCAGGTCGATCCGGCCAGCAGCTACGAGAAGTCTCTGGCCGATCACCAACGGCAGTCGTTCACCGGGTGACCTGTGTGTCGGCAAGAAACTCTCGGACCACGTCGGCGTACTCCCGCGGTCGTTCGACCGGCACGAAGTGCCCCGCGTCCTCGATCACCGCGAGCTGCCCCTGCGCCGCGGCGGCGGCCGCTTCACGGGGATACCGGACGGGCACGGCCGTGTCGTCGGCACCATGGATGAAGATGGTCGGCTGGGTGAGCTCGCCCATACGGTCGGTGAAGTTGACCCGGTGGTGTCGAGGAGCGGTCTCGTACCGGTTCCAGTCACAAAACATATGCCCGCCGTGCCCACGTTTGGTCAGCAGTTCCTCGGCGGCGATGTCGGCCAGAGCGTCGATGTCGGCCCTCGGCACGTAGTCGGCGAACCTGACCTTGGTCCGTACCCAGCGCCGCATCGACTCCGCGGTCATGCTGCGACCAATCAGCCAGGAGAACGGCCGTCGCAGGGACAGCCAAGCCAACTCGTGCGACTGGACCCGATCCTGGATGCCGCCGCAGGAGGTCAACACGAGGCGGGAGACCCGCTCGGGGCTCCGCAAGGCATACCCGAGGCCCGTGGCGGATCCGAGTGAGAGTCCAATGAGCGTTGGGCTCTCGAGCTCCCAGTGGTCGAGCATTCTGCCCAGCATGTCCTCCTGCACGTGTTGCCCGGCCCGAGTCCGCCACGGCCAGCTCCGACCATGTTTCGGCTGGTCCGGCACGAACACTCGGTGATCGGTCGCGAGGTCGGGCGCAAGCCAACGCCACACCCAGTCGCCGCTGTCGATCCCACCCCCGTGCAACAGGACGATCGGTGGCCCGGACTTGCCCATGATCCGGTAGTGGATCCGCCCGCCAGGCAGATCAACGGTGTCCGTCGTCATGTCGTCCCTCCAGGAAGTCGACGAGGTGCTGGTTGGTCTCCACTGGCCGATCCATGTTGGAGTTGTGTGCCGCGCCGGGGATGATCACGAGTCGTGTGCGCGGGTCACGCTCGGCCAGCCGAGGCATCGCGGCACGTACGTTGCCGGTGGCGTCCTCGTCCCCGCACAGCAGGAGGGCCGGTACGGCAAGCCGGTGGTCCGGGTCAGGGTCGAGCACATCGGCGGCGAAGTCCATCACCTCGAGGAAGCGTCGTTTGCCGATCGCCTCGAGCGCACCTT
This sequence comes from uncultured Propionibacteriaceae bacterium, assembly GCA_945911015.1. GTDB lineage: Bacteria > Actinomycetota > Actinomycetes > Propionibacteriales > Propionibacteriaceae > Avipropionibacterium. Next base: position 11,452 of record CAMDZW010000050.1, on the reverse strand, counting down.
GGGCGTACGCGACCGTGTCCGGCTCGGTGCCACAAGCTTTGGCGGATGCCTTGACCGCCGACCGCCAGGGCCACACCGTCATGAGGGGTGCAAACAGGACCAGGCCGAGTTTGTCCAGCCAGGTCAACGGTCCGTGGTTGTCGCTGCAATTGATCAGGACCAGACCGACAATGCCTTCGGGATGGCGCTCGATCATGGTCTGGGCGAGGTGTCCCCCCAGCGACTGTCCGACCAGAGTCACCTCGCGAGCGTGGAGATCGGCCAGGACGGCCACAAGGTCGTCCACCATGTCTTGGTAGGTGAACCGGCCTTCGAGGGTGGACTGTCCGTGCCCGCGCGCATCCCAGACACAGATCCCGATGTCGTCAGGGATCGCGGGGACCTGGGCGTCGAACATGTGCCCGTCCATCCCTGCCCCGTGGAGGAACACCATCCATCTGCCGTCGGAAGCGGGCCGCTGCCGCACATGGAGCGTGGCGTTGGGGCGTTCGATGAATCGAGATTCCAGTGGGGTCATGGTTGCTCCTGGAGGTGGTCGAGTTGGGTGGCCAAGGTCTCCAGCACGTCCGTCTGTACGGCGCGAGCCGCCACGGGATCTGCCTCAGCGCCACTGACAAGGCTGCGCTCGACCAGGTCGGCGAAGAGAGCGACCGTCCGACGCAGTTGGTCGTCAGAGATCGGGCCGAGCGTGTCGGGCAGGTGGAGCAGTCCGATCGTGAAGGTGCTGAGCACCCGGCCCAAGGTGTCCTGCGGGATGTCAGCAGCGATGACCCCTGCTGTCTGGAGACCGGCGATGTAGTCGAGAAGCCAAGAGAACCGCATGCGGTACCGGTCATCGGTCACGGCGCGGACGTGATCGCCGAGCACGGACTCATCTCCCACGTAGAAGGCTCGCATCAAGGGGTCGCCGAGCAGGGCATTGACGGCGAATCCGTACAGCGCCGAAAGGCTGACCACTCCGGTGGCGGCTAGAACCTGCTCGTGCACCACAGCGGTGAGTCCCTGCATGCTGCGCAAAATCGCCGCTTCGAGGATTGCCGGCTTGTCGGCGAACTCGAGGTAGACCGCCCCCTTGCCGATACCGGCCCGCGCCGCCACCTCGGCGACAGTAGTCCCCCGCCACCCCTTCGCCAGGGCGAGGTCACGGGCCGCATCGAGGATCCGTTCACGCCGTTCGGGAATGCGTGGACGCGGCATCGACCCTCCTCGAGTTAGTGACCGTACGCTCTACTCTGGTCACTACGGTAGCACGTCGAGCAGACCTCGCCTGTGTGCCACGATGGACGCAACCCGGACCCGAGGAGCCTGCGTGACCCAGCCACCGTTTGCCATGTTCAACGATCTGTTCAGCGCTGATCCCTACGGGCTCGCGGCCGCGGGGATCGACCTGTTCACCACCCCGAAGATCCGTCAGAACAGCCTGCAGCAATGGCTGCGCTCCTTGGTGATGGAAAAGAGTCAGACCTTCCTCGGCATCGCTGTCACCGAACCACCCCCACTGGAAGCCGTGGAACACCGCATCGTGCTGATCTGGGAGCACGCGATGGTCGCTTCGCGCACCGTCGAGGGCTCCGACCACACCTGGCCGGGGCTCCTCCTGCTCGATCCGCGCGTGCTGGCGATGCCGTACGAACAGAGGCTCACGCACCTACGCCGCAGCACCGGCGCGCCCGACCTGCGCTGATCCACCGCGCCCTGCAGGCCCAATCAGGCACAGGGCCGTCAGTCCCGGTGCCTCACGATGTTGACCACGGTGCCGTCAGGAGCACGGACAAAGAAGCGACGCACTCCCCACTCCTCGTCGGTCAGTGGATGGACGATCTCGAACCCTCGGCGCTGAGCCTCGGCATGGGCAGCATCAACATCGTCGACCTTGATCGAGATGGCCGCATCCTCCGGAGCAGTGGCGTCGCGGGTGACGACCTGGAGATGTTGTCCGGTCTCGGGAGAGGTGAACCGGGCCACCCAGCCCAGGTTGAACTCTTCGTTCGACAGGCCCAGGTAGTCGGCATAGAACGCCCGGGCAGCGTCAATGTCATCCACCGGCAGGTCCGCGATGATCTCGATGACGCGCATCGAAACCACCTCCTTGATGTGGTCGGGAACAGGGTCTCTGCTCAGCAGACTAGGGCTGGACCAGCCACAGCGTCGACTCACCGGGCAGCTTGCCCTCGACGAGCGGGATCGAGGACAGCAGGACTTCCCCGGCTGGCACCTCCGCCGGGTCCGAACCGAAGTTCGTCACACTGGTCCATCCGTTGGGGCGGCGGAATGCGACGACATCAGGATCGTCAACCTCGATCCAGGTCAAGGCCTCCTCGGTCTGCAACACCCGACGCGCCGCCAATGCGGCCCGGTAGAGGTTGAGCGTCGATGCCGGATCACCCGATTCGGCAGCCACACTCGACTCGGCGAACCATTCCGGCTGAGGCAGGTGAGCAGGCCCGGCGCCGAAGCCGTACGAAGGGCCCTCGGCCTGCCAGGGCAGGGGCACCCGGCAACCGTCGCGACCGACGTCAACGCCGGGGTTGCGGAAGAAGGTCGGATCCTGCCGCTGGTCATCGGGGATGTCGGTGACCTGGTGCAGGCCCAGTTCCTCGCCCTGGTAGAGATAGGTCGAGCCCGGCAGGGCCAGCAACAGCAAGGTCGCGGCCCGGGCACGACGCAGTCCGGTGTCGGCGTCGAGCTGGTCGGCCGGTGCTCCGTCCCGCATCCATGCCTTGCCGTCCTGGTGGGCCGGTTCCCCGGTCTGCGACACGATGGGCTGCAGGCCGTACCGGGTCGGATGGCGCACCACGTCATGGTTCGACAGCACCCAGGTTGTCGAAGAACCGCTCTGCGCGGCCAGACCGAGGTTCTCGGTGATCAAGGTGGTGAACTCGGCGGCAGAGAAGTCGGCATCGAGCAGATCAAAGTTGAAGGCCTGCCCCAGACCGTCGGCGCTGGCATACCGTGGACGACGATGGGTCGGCACCCAGGCCTCAGCGACCGCGATCCGCGGCGGATCGTACTGGTTGAAGACCTCCCGCCACTCCCGGTAGATGTCGTGGACCTCGTCGCGATCCCACAGCCGGTTTGCCCCGTCGGTGAGCCCTTCCAACTCCGCAAAGGTGGGCAGAGGGTCGGACAGATCCTTGGCCAACCCATGGGCCACGTCAATCCTGAAGCCGTCGACGCCCCGGTCGGACCAGAACCGCAGGATCCGCACAAACTCCTGACGGACCTCGGGATTGTCCCAGTTGAGGTCAGGCTGCTCCGGAGCAAACAGGTGCAGGTAGAACTGTCCGTCGTCGACCTGCTGCCACATCGAACCGCCGAACTGGGCGATCCAGTCGGTCGGGGCCTGGTTGCCGTCCGGGCCAATACCGTCGCGGAACAGGTAACGGTCTCGGGCCGGCGACCCTTTCGGCGCAGCCAACGCCTCGACAAACCACTGGTGCAGGTTGGAGGTGTGGTTGGGGACGATGTCGACAATCACCCGGATCCCGAAACCGTGCAGGACATCCAACAGCTGGTCGAACTCGTCCAACGTGCCGATCCGCGGATCCACATCACAGTAGTCATCGACGTCATAGCCACCGTCGGCCAGCTGCGAGGGATAGAAGGGGCTCAACCAGACGGCGTCCACACCGAGCTCGACCAGATGGTCGACCCGGGACAGGATCCCGGTGAGGTCGCCGATCCCGTCGCCGTTGCCGTCGGCAAAGCTGCGCGGATAGATCTGGTAGACGACGGCTTGACGCCACCAGTCTGGGTCAGCCTGGCGGTTGGGGTCAGCCTGGTCGGTGGTCTGGGGCGCGGTCGGCTCGGTCACCCTGCGAGTGTAGGTCAGCGCTTCTTCGCCGAGGCCCATTCGAGCAGCCTTTCCGCCGGCCAACTGTTGACGATCCGATCCACGGGCACTCCTGCCGCCTCGGCCCGCTCACATCCGTAGGCCAGGAAGTCCAGCTGGCCCGGAGCGTGAGCATCGGTGTCGATCGAGAACAGGCATCCGGCCTCCACCGCCATCGCGAGCAGGTCATCGGGTGGGTCCCGTCGCTCGGGACGGGAATTGACCTCGACCGCGACGTCGAACTGGGCACAGGCAGCGAAGACCACCTCCGGATCGAAGCTCGACGGGGGCCGGGTTCCGCGCTCCCCCTCCACCAGCTGCCCGGTGCAGTGGCCCAACACGTTCGTACGCGGGTTCGCGATGGCCGACACCATCCGTACGGTCATGGTCTCGGCATCGGCCCGCAGGTTGGAGTGAACGCTGGCCACGACGACGTCGAGCTCGTCGAGCAGTCCGCGTTCCTGGTCCAGCGATCCGTCGTCCAGGATGTCGACCTCAATCCCTGCCAGACAACGGAAGTCATCGAACACCTCGTTGAGCGCAGCCACCACGTCGAGTTGCTCACGGAGTCGTTCCGCGCTCAGTCCGTTGGCGACCCGCAGTCGCGGCGAATGGTCGGTGATCGCACAGTACTCATGGCCCAGAGCGCGGGCGGTGAGCATCATCTCCTCCAGCGGCGACCCTCCGTCGGACCAGGTCGAATGACAGTGCAGGTCCCCCCGCAAGGCCCCTCGCAGGCCGACACCACCCGATGCCAAGGGCGCGGCTCCCTCGTCCCGCTTCTGCACCAAGTAGCTCGGCACTCCCCCAGCCACCGCCTCGGTGATGATCGCGATCGTCTTCGGCCCGAGACCCTTCACCGAGTGCCAGCTCCCGGCGGCCGCATGCTGGTCACGCACCTCGGCAGGCATCGCCTCAAGCGTGTCCGCGGCCCGCCGATAGGCCTTCACCCGATGAGTGTCGGCGCGGCCCCGCTCGAGCCAGAAGCCGACCTCGCGCAACGCCACGACCGGATCCATGCAGGCCACGCTACCGTGGTCGTCCGGTTGGTGGCACCGCTGTCGCCCAGCCCGTCGCCACCTGCAAGGCTGGGCCACATGACATCTGAGCCTGTCCCGTACCGTGTCGTCCTGTGTGACTCCCTCGAGAAGGTCTACGGACTCGACGAGCCTCGTCCGCACGCACTCGGTGAGGTCGTCATGCCCCGCAGTGGGATCGCCTCTTTCCAGTTGGCGATCAGCCCCCGGACGGGCTGGAGCCCCGGCCATGTCGGCGGTGCCGTCCCGACCGTCTCTGCCCCGGAAGGCATCGAGGTGACCGCCCATGCCGTTGATCTGGTGCCCTGCCCGCTGACCGCCAGCTCCCGCAGCGACGAACGCTATGACCACACCGGCCCGGCCCTGCTGCCGGATGTGCTGCGACCGCTGGCTCCCGGTGAAGGACTCGGCCTCGCGCAACTGCAGTGGCGCTCGCTGTGGTTCACCGTCCGCTCCGCTGACACCGCACTCGACGGCGACATCCAGGTCACCCTGAGCAGCGAACACACCGGCGAACCGATTGGAGACGTCAACCTGCCCATCAGCGTGGTCGACGTCGACCTGGGTGCCTCCCCGATCATCTGCGCCCAGTGGTTCCATGTCGACGGCCTCGCCCAGCACTACGGCGTCGAGCCCTACTCCGCGGCCGGCTGGGAGATCATTGAACGGTTCGCCGCCACCGCCATCGAGTCGGGCTCCACCTCGCTGCTGACGCCGATCCACACACCACCCATGGACACTGCGATCGGCACCCAACGCCTGAACGTCGGCCTGGTCGGCATCGACCGCACCGACGACGGTTGGTCCTTCGACATGACCCGACTCGTCACCTGGCTCGAGATGTGTCGCCGCATCGGCGTGCGCGAACTCGAGATGGCTCACCTGTTCAGCCAGTGGGGCGGCAACTCGGCACCCAACATCCACGACCGCCAAGGACAGTTGCTCTTCGGCTGGCACACCGACTCACTCAGCCCGGAGTACCTCGACTTCCTCGCTGCCTACCTTCCGGCTGTGCAGGCCTGTCTCGCCGAACACTGGGACGGCGAGGTCTTCTGGCACCTCACCGACGAACCCCGCGGCGAGCACGCCGAACGCTATGGTCGACTCAAGCAGGCAGTCTCCGGGCTGCTGGCCGATGCCACCGTGACCGACGCCCTCTCCGACCTGCAGCTGTGGTCCGACGGACTCATCGACCCCCCGATCGTGGCCACCGACCATGCTCAGCCCTTCATAGACGCCGGCCTGACCGATCCGTGGCTGTACTACTGCACCAGCCAGGCACAGGGCGTGGCGAACCGCTTCATCGCCATGCCCTCCTATCGCAACCGGGTGCTCGGCTGGCAGCTGTTCCGCTACGGCGCGTCCGGCTTCCTTCACTGGGGCTTCAACTTCTGGAACACCCAACTGTCCCGTCGCCCGCTCGACCCGTTCGTCGACCCGTCCTCGGGCAACGGCTTCCAGGCCGGAGACGCCTTCATCGTCTATCCGGGTGCCGACGGCACCCCCTGGGCGTCGCTGCGGCTCCGGGTCTTCCGCGAAGCGATGGACGACGTCAAACTGTTCACGGCACTGGCCGCCCGCGATGGCCGGGAGTCAGTGATTTCCCTGCTGGGCATGGAAGATCTCACCCTGGTCGACTACACCGACAACCCGGCCCACTACCTGCGAGGACACGCAACAGCGCTACGCGCACTAGCACGCTGAACAGCGTGACGCGCACTAGCACGCTGAACAGCGTGACGCGCACTAGCACGCTGAACAGCGGCCCCACAGGCAGCTCCGATCAGGGATAGACGGTCTCCGGTTCGTACGGATACATCGGCCGGCGTCGGTTCTGGTAGTCGAATCCCAGGACCGACGACCGGGTGATGCCGGGAGTGTCAGCTTCGATGAACTCGCCACAGATCTCACCAAAGCCGGCCCTCGGCCCGTTGACCCCCTTCGCTGCGATCACGGTCAGGCTCGTCGGATCGATCCCGACATTGATCAACTGGTGACTGCTGGTCGGCTGGACCCGCTTGCTGATCAGCAGCACCGTCGGCCCGGCATCGGTGGTGATGGCAATGGTCCGACCGGCATTGAAGTCCTTGGTGCCTCCGTGGGCAATCTTCGGCTCGGAGTACACCCCGTCGCCGATCCCACTGACCACACCCTCCAACCGGACAGGCTCTCCGGCAGCTTCGACTCGCTTGGCCCCGGCCGCGATGTCGACCCGGTCACCGATGGCCACCTCGCCCAGCTCCTCCACTGCCAGCCGGTCGTGCAGGATCGCCACGGATCCCTTCACCTGTTGGGAAATCAGCTCGGCAACCAGAACGGTCGAATCCGCCGGGGAGCCACCTCCGATGTTGTCGCCGACATCAAGCAGGAGCACCGGCTGCTTGTCGCTGGCCGCTGCTGCCCGCACCGCATCGGGGACCGGGAGGCCGTCTCCCTGGAGTGCCTCGCGGGCCTGCCAGACCGCCGCGGCCATTTCCTTGGCGATGGTCTCAGCGGCTGGTTTCCCGTCCCTGTGGGTGACCACGACTGACATGCCCAGGAACGGCACATCTGCGTACGGGAAGCCTTCCAGGATGGACACATCCACAACACCGTCGCGCTGTTCCAGCTCCAATGCCAGATCCAGCAGGCCACGCATCGGTTCGGTTCGGGTGTCCTGTTTGGTGATCGTGACCACGAGCGGGATCAGCTCCAGCGCCATGGCTGGACGCCTGCCCGTGGCGATGATCTCCAGCAACGCCTCACGGCACTCGATCGCCCGCTCCCGGGCGTCCACATGCGGATTGGTCTGGAAGGGGAACATCAGATCCAACTGATCGATCAGCGGCTGGTCGAAGTTGGCATGCATGTCAGCCACCGCACCGATCGGGACGTCGGGCCCGACCACCGATCGGACCCTGCGGGCGATCTCGGCGTCGCCGTCGAAGGTCGACTCGGTCACCATGGCCCCATGGATGGACAGCAGCACCCCGTCGACGGGCCCGGCCGCCGCCAACAGTTCGGACGTCAGGTCGAGCTGCTCGGCGAAGTCACTGGCCGGCATCGGACCGCTCGGCACACCCCGGGCATCGACGATCGGCACGATCTCCACACCTGCGGGCGGATCGGTGACAAACCCTCCGATGGTCGACTTGCTCCCGGTCTGGGCATCGATCAGTGCCTGCCCCCGATGACCGGTGACGACCTTGTCCAAAGTGAACAGTTCCTGGGAGTAGGTGTTGGTCTCGTGGGAGAACCCCACCACAGCAATCCGCGGCACGGCGGCCACCTCGTCTCTGCTAGTGAAATTGTTGTTCCACCCCGACTGTACCGAGAGATCGACCTGAGTGGTGCGGCGCCCACGGCGGGCCGTAGGGTGCTGGGTCATGACCGTTCCCAGTCGCGAGTTCCCGCGTGCGCTGGTGCCGTCGGCTCGTGCGCGTACCGCCATCGCCAAGCGATTGGCTGCCGCCACCGGTGCGATGACCACCGCAGCGGTCGCCGAGATGGAGCGCCGCCACACCTGGTTCGGCCGGCTTGATGCCGAGGACCGGTCGTGGATCGCACTGGTGGCCAAGGGCGGCATCGACGGTTTCGTCCACTGGTTCTCCAACCCTGATCTGCACAGCCCGGCGGCCCTCTTCGGTCGGGCCCCTCGTGAACTCGCCCGCCGCGTGACCCTGCAACAGACCGTCGAACTCGTCCGGGCCACCATCGACGTGGTCGAGACCCAGATCAACGAGCTCCTCCCCCGCGCAGACCGGCCGATCCTGCAAGTCGCTGTCTGGCAGTACAGCCGAGAGGTCGCCTTCGCGGCGGCCGGTGTCTACGCCCGGGCCGCCGAGATGCGCAGCTCCTGGGACACCCGTCTGGAAGCCCTCGTGGTTGACGCCGTCATCCGCGGCGAGGCCGACGAGACGGTCCTGTCCCGGGCATCCACGCTGGGCTGGCGCTCCACCGGGGCCGTGATGGTCGTGGTGGGCAATGCGCCGGCCGGCAACCCCCATCCGATCCATGGCCAGACCGTGGTTGAGGAGATCCGCACCCATCTCAGCCGCCATGGCGTGGACTCCCTCGGAGCCGTCCAGGGAGACCGACTCGTCCTGCTGCTCGGCGGCCCTCGTCTGGTGGGAGCCGGCGATGTGGTGGTCGGGGCCCCCCTGGCCGAGACCGCCAGCGACCGCCCGGTCGATCCGATGGACATGGTCGGCGCCATCGTCGAACACTTCGGCGAGGGCCCGGTCGTCGCCGGCCCGGTGGTTGACCATCTCTTCGACGCCACGATCTCGACCCGGGCAGCGCTGGCCGGCCATCGTGCTGCACCCGGCTGGCCCGGAGCACCGCGTCCGGTGTCAGCCCACGATCTGCTCCCCGAACGGGCCCTTTCCGGTGACGGCCACGCCCGTCGCGATCTGGTGGACGAGATCTACGAACCGCTCGTCGCCGCTAGTGGAGGCCTGCTCGACACCGTCATCACCTTCTTCGATGAGGATGCCTCGGTCGAGATCGCCTCCAAGCGACTCTTCGTCCACGCCAACACGGTCCGCTACCGACTCCGCCGGGTGCACGAGATCACCGGTTACTCCCCGACCGATGCCCGCGATGCCTACGCCATGCGCATGGCGATCACCCTCGGCAGGCTCCACGGCCGTCGCTGAGGCCTGCGTCCGTGACCGTCGACGTGGCTTCCACCTGACACCGACATCCACCGCTAAGGTCAGAGGGTCCACCTCGACCGTCTCGTCGAAAGGCACCGCTTCGTGATCTCCCTCATCGTGGCGTTCTGCGTCGGCGGCGCGCTCACCCTCATCGGTGTGCCTCCGGCGATCAAGCTCCTCGTACGCCTCGGCTGGTGCCAGCAGATCCGCGCCGACGGGCCCCAGACCCATCTGGTGAAGAAGGGCACCCCCACCAAGGGCGGTCTGGTCTTCGGTCTGGCAGCGATCCTGGCCTATCTTGCTGCCCACCTCGTGCCCGGCACCCCGATCACCCCCTCCGGTGTCCTGGTGCTGTTGATGATGGTCGGGATGGGACTGGTCGGTTTCCTGGACGACTACCTCAAGTCGCATCGACAGAACAGCGCCGGCCTCAGCGAACGAGGCAAGCTCGTCGGACAGATGGTGGTGGTGGCGATCTGGGTGCCGTTGTCGCTGTGGTGGCGCAACGGTGAGGGAGAGACCGCGGCCGCCTGGGCGATCTCGTTCACCCGCACCATCGACTGGGCTGACCTGGCGCGGTGGGGTACGGTCGTCGGCTTCATCCTGGTGCTGGTCTGGATCGCAGTGATGTCACTGGCGACCACCAATGCGGTCAACTTCACCGACGGCCTCGACGGCCTGCTGGTCGGCACCGCCATCACGACGCTCGCGGCGTACGTGGTGATCTGTTTGTTCCAGATGCGCCAGTCCTGCGAGATCGCCCCGGGCCCGGCCTGCTTCACCACGGCCGATCCCCATGACCTGGCGATCGTCTGCTGCGCGATGCTCGGCAGCCTCGCCGGCTATCTGTGGTGGGCCTGTCGGCCGGCCCGGATCTTCATGGGCGACACCGGCTCGCTGGGCCTCGGCGGCATGTTCGTCGCAGTCGCGGTCCTCACCCACACCGAGCTGCTCTTCGTCGTGATCGGCATCCTCTACGTGATGATCGCCGGTTCGTCCTTCCTGCAGCGCTACTGGTTCAAACTCACCAAGGGCAAGCGGCTGTTCAAGATGGCACCACTGCACCACCACTTCGAGCTGCTCGGCTGGTCCGAGGAGACGATCACGACCCGGTTCTGGATCATTGCCGCCATCGGCGCCGGACTCGGGGTGATGCTCTTCTACGGCGACTGGCTCCTTCGCGCCGGACTGTTGTGGGTCTGACCACCCTCACGTGGTGCCACCATTTCCGACAGCTCCTGCCAGGTCGCGATCTTGGTTCGCACCCGTCCCTGCTGCTCGCCGAGGGCCACCTCGGCGGCATCGATGCGGAGCCAGGTCGCGAAGTCGGCGACCGGTTTGCCCGCTGCAGCCAACTCGGCAACCAGATCGGATCCGGCCCGCGGAGGCATCCTCGCCAGATCCTCGACCAGTCCGGTGACGGTCTCGATGGCATCGGACTTGTTGGTCCCGATCACCCCGACGGCACCACGTTTGATCCAGCCCGACACGTACTCACCCGGCTGTGGTCGACCCGCTTCGTCCAGCATCCGCCCGTCCCGGTTCGGGATCGTGCCGTTGACGGTGTCGAAGGGCAGCCCGGGCAGCTGGGCACCGCGATAGCCGACCGCCCGCAACAACAGCTCGGCCGACAGATCCAGCCATTCCTGGGTTCCCTCGAGCCGACCCCTCGCATCATGTCCGGTGCGCTCCAGTCGGACCCGTTCGACCTGACCGGGCCCGTCGATCCGCCACACCCGGTGCCAGAAGACCAGATGGAGCCGTAGCCGTGGTTCGGGCACCTCTCGATCCATCGCGGCCCGGATCGCAGCCAGCACCTGATTCGTCCGGCGGTCCAACGACTCGTCCTGGCACAGCTCGGCCGCCGAGGCGCCCTCGACAACCACCTCCACGTCGTCGAGGCCCAACAGTTCGCGCAGCTCGACCGGGGTGAACGAGGTCTGCCG
>CAMDZW010000049.1 GCA_945911015.1 uncultured Propionibacteriaceae bacterium | reverse complement strand
GGGATGGGTTCAGCGCTTGCGCCGTCCCGTACCGAACAGACCACGCATCACTTCACGCACCGCAGTCCGGCCGATCTGGCGCACCATGGTGTTCTTGGTGAGCCCCTGGACGAAGCCGCCCAGGCCGCCCTCGTCCTTGTTGCTGCCCTTGATCGTACGGCTTCGCTCCTGCTGGACCGGGCGTCCTGTGCCGGGCCGCCCGGCGGGAGCGGCGGCAACTGCGCCCCTGGTCTGATCTTCCTGACTGGCCTGATCTTCCTGACTGGCCTGTTCGGCCCCGGCTTCGAGGCGTCTGGCCAACATCTCCCGCGCGGAGTCGCGATCGATGGCCTCCCCGTACTTGGCCTGGAGGGGCGAGGCGGTCACCTGGGCTGCGATGGCCGGCTCCGGAGTGGGCGCCATCAGGCTCAGCGGCGCCCGCATCCGGGTCCTGGCCACCGGAGTCGGCACACCATCGGGATCCATCACGGTGACAATGCCCTCGCCGGTGCCCAGTGTCTGCAACACCTCGGCCAGGTCATAGTCGGAGTTCGGATAGGTCTGCACCGTTGCCTTGAGGGCCTTGGCGTCATTGGGGGTGTGGGCACGCAGTTGGTGCTGGATGCGTGACCCGAGCTGTGCCAGCACGTCGTCGGGCACGTCCTTGGGTGTCTGGGTCACGAAGAACACCCCGACCCCCTTGGACCGGATCAGCCGGACGGTCTGGGTGATTGACTCGAGGAAGACCTTGGAGGCGCCGGAGAACAACAGGTGCGCCTCGTCGAAGAAGAACACCAGCTTCGGCCGGTCGACATCGCCGACCTCGGGCAGGTCCTGGAACAGGTCAGCCAACAGCCACATCAAGAAGGTGGAGAACAGTGCCGGCTGGGTGGCCAGGTTCGGCAGCTCGACCAGCGAGATGATGCCCCGACCGTCCGGGGCCACCCGCATCAGATCGGCGGTGTCGAACTCGGGCTCACCGAAGAACTGGTCGGCGCCCTGGGCGGAGAAGGCAGTCAGCTCACGCAGGATCACCCCGGCCGTGGCTGTGGAGATGCCGCCGATCTGCTTGAGCTCGTCCTTGCCCTCGTCGCCGGTGAGGAACAGCATCAGCGCACGCAGGTCGGACAGGTCCAGCAAGGGCAGCCCGTTGGTGTCGGCATAGTGGAAGAGCAGGCCGAGAGAGGACTCCTGGGTGTCGTTGAGGCCCAGGACCTTGCTCAGCAGCACCGGCCCAAAGCTCGACACCGTGGCGCGCAAGGGGATGCCGGTGCCCTTGCCGCCCAGGGCGTAGAACTCACATGGATGGCCGGTGGCCTGCCATTCCTGGCCAATCCCGGTGGTGCGTGCCAGCAACTTGTCGCTCGCCTCCCCCGGTGTGGCAAGTCCGGACAGGTCACCCTTGATGTCGGCGGCGAGCACCGGCACGCCGGCGGCGGACAACTGTTCGGTGAGCAGTTGGAGCGTCTTGGTCTTGCCGGTGCCGGTGGCTCCGGCAATCAACCCGTGGCGGTTCATCATCGCGAGCGGGAGACGGATCGGCACCTCGGGGCGGGGCTCGTCGCCCTCGAGCAGGGCGCCGATCTCGATCGCGTCCGGAAAGGAGTAGCCAGCAGCAATGCGTCGGGCGTGTTCGGTCGCCGGAGTGCTCATGGCGACAGACTGGCACATCGAGGTGGGTCACCGCACCGAATCCGTGCCTCGGATCTGCGTGAAACATCCGGGTCGGTGATGGGGCCGTCCCTGCGTGACCGGCCGCCTGTGAGCACTGTCGGACTGCCTCGACAAGACTTGATCCGGGCACCCACATCACTTTGCGACACAATCGTTAGCCTGTCGGTTCTGTGTCTGACGCTGCCACTGACTACAGTGGCGGGCGTGATCTTCAAGCGCGTGGGCGACGTCAGGCCGTACCCCGACCACGGGTACGTCCAGAAGCAGTGGGCTGCCATTGCCCCGCACCAGGTCCGGCTGGACCAGTTGGTGACGACCAAGCGGACCCTCGATCTCGAGGCGCTGCTCGAGGAGGACTCGACCTTCTACGGTGACCTGTTCGCCCATGTCGTGTCCTGGCGCGGCGACCTCTATCTCGAGGACGGCCTCCACCGTGCTCTGAGGGCGGCACTGCAACAGCGGCAGACGATGCACGCCCGGGTCCTCGAGCTGAAGTGAGCGCTTCCAATCCCTGGACGGTTGCCCGGGTCCTCCGTGCCCTCCGCACCCCGGTCACCCTGCTGATCCTGCTGGCAGTGCTGGGTTATGCGGCCTGGTGGGGGTACCAGAAGGTGTCGGCCCCGGTTCCGCCGCCGCCCCCGGTCCCGTGCGAGACCCAGGGCATCGAGGACGAGGCCCTCCTGGCCGAGCAGGTCAGCATCCGGGTCTACAACGGCGGCAGCAAGCGTGGTCTGGCCGGCGATGTCGCCCAGTCGCTGCGGTCGGCCGGCTTCCTGGTCCGGACCGTCGACAACACCGAGGAAGAGGTCACCACGACGGTGATCGTTGTCCAGGACAAGGACAACCCCGAGGCCAAGTTGGTCCTCGCCTTCTTCAAGGAGGCCGAGATCCGCGAGGATCCGGCGCGAGTGAACCGGATGGTCGACGTCCTGGTCGGTGACGAGTACGGCGGCTTCGACGCCAAGGCCAAGAAGTCGATCAAGGTCAAGGACAGCACGATCTGTCTGCCGGCACTGCCGTCGGACGAGCCTCTCTGACCCGCTCCGGCTGAGATCTGGGCCCGTACGGTGGCGGCTGGCGATAACCTGTGTTCTGCACGGTAGAACTTGTTTTCCGCGAAAGGATCGCATCATGGCCATTCCTCTCTCCCCGAGCCGTCGGGTCGGCGACTTCATCTATGTCTCCGGCATGGTCGCCAAGGACTTCTACGTCGGCGATTTCCCCACCGAGGTGAACAGCACCCTCGACCGGATCAGCGAGGAGCTGGCCAAGCACGGCGCGGACCTGTCCCATGTCGTGAAGATCGGCGCCTACCTGTCGAATTCGCTGCTCTTCGGTGAGTTCAACGAGGTCTATGCCGAGCGTTTCGGGGACAACCGCCCAACCCGTACCACCGTGGTCGTCGACTTCGCCCACTCCAATGTGCGCGTCGAGATGGATGCCGTCGCCTACGTTGGCTCCTGATCGATTTCCGGGCTGCCGCCCTTGGGGGCTCCTGATCGATTTCCGGGCTGCCGCCCTTGGGGGCTCCTGATCGATTTCCGGGCTGACGCCCGTGGGGCGAGTGACCGGCTGAGCTGAATCCGATTGGCCAATCCGGCGTCGCTGCCTGTAACATTTTTGGCGGTGACGTGTCCGAGCGGCCGAAGGTGCAACACTCGAAATGTTGTGTAGGTTCACCCCTACCGTGGGTTCAAATCCCACCGTCACCGCTCTTGGCGAAGGCCCTGATCCAGACCGGATCGGGGCCTTCGTCGTAGCGACCACGACCTGAGGAGTCGGCGTGCAGTACGTGTCCACCCGCGGCGGGATGGCGCCGCAGCCGTTCAGCGAGATCCTGCTGGCCGGACTCGCCCCCGACGGCGGACTCACCGTTCCGGCCGCCCACCCCCGGATCAACGACCTCGAGGCCTGGCGCGGACTCAGCTACCCAGAACTCGCCACCGAGGTGGTGGCGCTGTTCGCCACCGACATCCCGTACGAGGATCTGTCAGCTCTCTGCGCGGCCGCCTACGCAGGTTTCCCCTCCGAGGTCGTGCCGCTGCGACCCCTGGTGGATGGCCTCACTCTGGTCGGGCTGTCGGAGGGTCCGACACTGGCTTTCAAAGACATGGCGATGCAGCTCCTCGGCGAGCTTCTCGAACATGTCCTGGAACACAAGGACCAGACCCTCACCATCCTCGGCGCCACCTCCGGCGACACCGGGTCGGCGGCCGAGCACGCGCTGCGCGGCAAGGATCGGGTGGCGGTGGTCATGTTGTCACCGCAGGGTCGGATGAGCCCGTTCCAGCGGGCCCAGATGTATTCCCTGACCGACTCCAACATCCACAATGTTGCCGTGGAGGGGGTCTTCGACGACTGCCAGCACCTGGTCAAGGAGCTCTCCGGCGATCTGGCCTTCAAACAGGCGCACCGGCTCGGCGCGGTCAACTCGATCAACCTGGCCCGCATTGTTGCCCAGACCGTCTACTACGTCTGGGCATGGCTGCGCTCCACCGACGACTCGGGCCCACGTGAGATCGATGTGGCGGTGCCGACCGGCAACTTCGGCAATCTCCTCTCGGGGTGGTTCGCCCAGGAACTCGGCGTCCCGATCCGCCGGCTCGTGCTGGCCACCAATGAGAACAATGTCCTTGATGAGTTCTTCCGGACCGGGATCTACCGGCCGCGGTCCTCGGCCGAGACGCTGGCGACCTCCAGCCCGTCGATGGACATCTCCAAGGCCTCCAACCTGGAGCGCTTCCTCTTTGGACTGGTCAACCGGGACCCCGAGCGGATGGTGGCCCTGTGGGCCGAGCTCGACGAGACCGGCGCCATCGATCTGTCCGCGGAGCAGCCGAGGTTTGCCAGCGAGTTCGGGATCGTGTCGGGCACCTCCACCCACGCCGACCGGCTCGCCACCATCGCCCGGGTCCACGACAGCTCAGGTGTGCTGATCGACCCGCACACCGCTGACGGCGTCAAGGTGGCCCTGGAGCATCGTGATCCGGACGTGCCGATGTTGGTGCTGGAGACGGCCAAGCCGGAGAAGTTCGCCGACGCCATCCGCGAAGCGATCGGCACCGAGATCACCTACTCGGCCAAACTGCAGGAGATGCTCGCCGCCGAGCAGCACGTCACCAACATTGCCAACGACGCCGCGGCACTGCGCGAATTCGTGGCGACCCACGCGCGCTGAGGGACCCTGCCAGCTCCCGACACACCAAGAATTCCGACCCATCGGACGCCGTGAAACGCTTCATTCTTGTCCTTTGGGTCGGAATCCTCGCGGGAGGGCCCCTTGGGTCGGAATCCTCACCGTCGTGGTCACGACACGCGACCGGCCTACCGCTGGGTGGCGAAGAACTC
This sequence comes from uncultured Propionibacteriaceae bacterium, assembly GCA_945911015.1. Classification (GTDB taxonomy): domain Bacteria; phylum Actinomycetota; class Actinomycetes; order Propionibacteriales; family Propionibacteriaceae; genus Avipropionibacterium. The sequence continues at coordinate 12,844 of CAMDZW010000049.1, read as the reverse complement.
CCGCAGCAGCTCGCCGCACTCGTGCTCGGCAATCCCGCCGATGACGGTGGGCCGATGGTTCAGGCGAGGGTCGCGGACCACGTCCCACAGGGAGGCCACCGCGCCGGCCTTGGGATCGTAGGCACCAAAGACCAGGCCACGCACACGGGACAGCACCAGCGCACCGGCACACATGGTGCAGGGCTCCAAGGTGACGGTCAGGGTGAGGTCCTCCAGGCGCCATTCCCCGGCGGCTGCAGCGGCCCGGCGAAGGGCAAGCACCTCGGCATGAGCGGTCGGATCGCCGGTGAGCTCCCGCTCGTTGTGCGCCGAGGCGACCACTGTCCCGTACGGGCTGGTGATCACGGCACCGATCGGCACATCACCGTGGTCGAGGGCCGCTCGCGCCTCGTTGAGCGCGAGCGCCATCAACTCGTACGGGGTCACGCCCGGTGCTGCTCGACGATGATCGCCTCAAAGCTGTCAGACAGGCCGAGGTCGGCGGCGATCCGCATCACGGTCTCGTCAGTGGCATCGTCGTCGTCGCAGTACTGCGCCATGGCGAATTCGCTGACTCCGGAGTCCTCGAGGATGTCGAGGTCACCGAGGGGGTCGATCTCGTCCTCGTCGGGCAGATCGGGGAGGTTGAGATGGTCGGCCACATCACGGGCCAGGGGCCATTCGCCCGACATCGAACCGTCGGAGAGCAGCACCTCGACCTTGGGGCCACGCACCCGGGCGATGACAAAGACCTCACCGGCCAGGCTGACGAAACCGACCGCACCGGCATCACCGGGCAGACGGCGTAGCTGACGGATCAGCTCCTCGAGGTCATTGGCCCCGTCGTTGGTCAGTCCGACTGCGGTGCGCTGGCCCTCTTCGGTGTAGGCCGCGACGACCAGGTCGATGTCCTCGTCCTCAGCGTCGTCCAGGTCGTCGTCATCATCGTCGTCGTCATCGTCGTCATCGTCATCGTCGTCCAGGTCGTCATCGTCATCGACCTCGTCATCGTCGTCGAAGTCGTCGAGCTCGTCGTCATCCAGCTCTCGATCGTCCGCGCTGTCGAGCGCGAACGATTCGTACTCGTCGGAGTCGAAGTCCTGCGATGCATTCACGGCTCCATGGTGTCAGAAGAACGCGGATGTGGCACCCCCCAAAGTCATCTGTGACACCCCCAGCCATCTGTGACAGAGTGCTTCCCGTGGAGTTGCGCGCGATCGACCACCCGTTGGTGGCACACAAGCTGACGGCCCTGCGTGCTGTCGGGACTGACCGGCCGGCCTTTCGCCGCCTCACTGACGAGCTGGTCACCCTCCTGGCCTACGAAGCGACCCGCGATGCTCGGGTCGAACCGTGCGTGGTCGAGACCCCGGTGAGCACAGCGAATGGGGTCAAACTCGCCGACAGGCCGCCCTTGGTGGTGCCGATTCTGCGGGCCGGGCTCGGCATGATGGATGGCATGATCCGGCTGATCCCCACGGCCGAGGTCGGCTTCGTCGGCATGGTCCGCAATGACGACACCCTCGAGCCCACCACCTATGCCGAACGGCTCCCCCGCGACCTGACCGGCCGGCAGTGTTATGTGCTGGACCCGATGCTGGCCACTGGCGGTTCGCTGGCCGCAACTGTGCGGTTCCTCCACGATCGGGGCGCCGACGACGTCACCTGCATCTGCCTGCTCGCCACCCCGGAGGGCCTGGCCAAACTCGAGGCCCTGACCACCGAATGGGGCATCCACTGCACGCTGGTGGTCGCCGCCGTCGACGAGCGCCTCGATGAGCGTGGCTACATCGTCCCCGGACTGGGGGATGCTGGCGATCGGCTCTTCGGCCTCGCCGAGTGACCACCACGCGGCCTCGCGAATGGCCGCGGATCTGACCTGACCCGGCCGACCTCGTACGGCGCCAGCAACGGGTTTCTCATCGTGCGTTTCATGTGCTTGGATTGGCACCACATCCAGTTGAATCGTTACAGGAGACCCCAATGGCTTTCCCGACCCGCCGCCAGTTCCTCGGCAGCACCGCCGCGGCGGCCATCGCTGCTCCCCTGCTCGCCAGCTGCGCCAACGACGATTCCGGCGCCGACGGCGACGTCGCACTGCAGTTCGCCTGGTGGGGCAGCGCCAGCCGACACGAGATGACCGAACAAGCCATCGCCGCGTTCACCGCGAAGAACCCCGGCATCACCGTCGAGGGCCTGCCCGGTGAATTCGGTGGCTATTTCGACCGGCTCGCCACCCAGACCGCAGCAGGCGACGCCCCCGATGTGATGACCTTCGGCGGCGCCTATGTCGCCGAGTACGCCGGTCGCGGCTCGCTGCTCGACCTGTCGACGGTCAGCGACGAGCTGCCGATCCATGACTGGATGGACGAGGGTGCGATCAGCAACGGACAGGTCGGCGACACGCTCTACGCCGCCACCACCGGGGTGAATGCCCAGTCGGTCGTCCTCAACCCGGCCGTCTTTGAGAAGGCCGGCGTCGATCTGCCCGACGGCGAGACCTGGACTTGGGAAGAATTCGCCCAAATCGCCCAGCAGATCTCCGACAACTCCGAGGACGGTGTCTTCGGATCCGCCGCCGGGTTCGACCACAACACCATCGACCTGTGGACCCGTCAGAACGGCGAATCGCTCTACACCCCGGACGGCCAGCTCGGCCTCACCCGCGAAACCCTCACCGCGCTCTTCGAGTACCACCTGTCGATGATCGACGACGGCAGTGCACCCCCGGCCGCGGTGGTCTCCGAGCTCGACGGTGTCCCCACCGAACAGACCCTGATCGGCACCAACCGGGCCGCCATGCAGGTCACCTGGAGCAGTTCGGTCGCTGCCCTGTCCGGCGCCGCCGGGCATGCACTCCAGTTGGTCCCGGTCCCGGGTGAGGCCCAGCCGGGCACCTGGCTGCAGTCGTCGATGTACTTCTCGATCAGCGCTGACTCCGAACACCCCGAGGAAGCCGCCAGGCTGATCAATTTCCTGCTCACCGATCCCGAGGCCGGACTGATCACCAAGACCGACCGTGGTGTCCCGGCCAATGCCGCGATCCGCGAAGCCGTCAGCGGCGAACTGACCGAGGCTGCCCAGGTCGAGGTCGACTACATCGCCCGTCTCAGCGAGCGCCCCCTCGAGCCGCTGACCATCGGCCCGACCGGTTCGACCACCGTCGCCGACATCTCCAAGCGCATGTTCACCGAGGTCTCGTTCGCCCGGAAGTCGCCGGCCGAGGCTGCCGAGCAGTGGTTCACCGAGGCTGAGCGGGCGATCGGCTGATGTCGGCCCCCATCAACCGCAGGCCCCCCATCAACCGCAGGCCCGTGGTCGAACGCCACAGCCCCCGGTACGACCGGATTGAAGCCCAATGGCCGCTGCAGGTCGGCAACGGTGAATTCGCGTTCGCCGTTGATGCGACGGGGTTGCAGACCTATCCCGAGGCGTATCCCCATCACTATCTGGACCTCGCCTCGGGAACCCTGCTGGGCACCATGACCCAGTGGGCCTGGCACAGCCTGCCGCCGCGACGGCCGTACGCACTGAGTGAGTCCTTCCAGACCTACCAGACCCCGCGCGGCCCCCGGCTGTACGTGGACCTGGACAAGCAGTCCAAGCCTGGTGAACAGGTGCGCGGGACCGAGGCCGAGGAGTGGCTGCGCAACAACCCGCACCGCCTCCACCTGGGCCGGATCGGCTTCGTCACCGACACCACCATCGAGCAGCTGACCGATCTGGACCAGCACCTCGACCTGTGGACCGGACAGATCACCAGCCAGTTCACCGACGCCACGGCGCAGCGGGCCACGGTCCTCACCGCCGCCCACCCGGCACGGGATGCAGTGGCCATCACCTCCGACGCCGGCTGGCCTGTCGCCCTCAGCTTCCCGTACGGGTCCGAGTCCTGGGCCATCGCCGATGACTGGACCCGACCGGAGGCGCACGACACCACTGTGGTCGAGCTCGGTGACGGCACCTGGCGGGTTGATCGGGTCCTCGACAAGACCCGGTTCACTGTCGTGGTCACCACCAACGGCACCCTCACCCAGACCGCCGAACACACCATCACCATCACCCCGGTCGAGGGACCGCTCGACCTGACGGTCGAGTACCTGACCGGGGCGGACCACGCGACACCGGCACCCCTGACACCTCAGTCCGTACGGGATGAGGCCGCCTCACACTGGGCAGACTTCTGGAACTCCGGCGGCTGGGTTGACTTCGGGGAGACCGCCGATCCGCGGGCCGGCGAGCTGGAGCGCAGGATCGTGCTGTCGCAGTACCTGGCCGCGATCAACTGTGCCGGATCCTTGCCACCGTCGGAGACCGGACTGCTGACCAACTCGTGGCGGGGCAAGTTCCACCTCGAGATGCACTGGTGGCATGTGGCGCACTTCGCCCTGTGGGGGCGTCCGGAGCTGATCGAACCCAGCTTGAGTTGGTATGTCGACACCCTCGAAGTGGCCCGCGGCATCGCCGCACGCCAGGAGTCGAAGGGCGCACGATGGCCCAAGCAGGTCGACCCGTCCGGGCGGGAGTCGCCGTCCGACATCGGCACCTTCTTGCTGTGGCAGCAGCCCCACCCGATCCATCTGGCCGAGCTGGTCATCCGCGCCCACCGCCACCGCGGTGACCGGGACCGGGCCAACGAGCTGCAGCGACAGTGGGCCGAAGTGGTCTTTGCCAGCGCCGACTTCATGGCTGACATCGCCGAACCCAACGACGACGGGTCCTTCTCCCTGGGCCCACCGCTGGTGCCAGCGCAGGAGTCGTACGGCGGCATCCGGGACCGGCTGACAAATCCGGCCTTTGAATTGGCCTACTGGCGCTGGGCCCTGCAGGTCGCCCTGCGCTGGCAGGACGACCTCGGGCTGGCGTCCTCACCGCAGTGGCGTCGGGTGGCCGACCACATCCGTCCACCCCATGTGGCTGACGGTGTGCTCACCGCCATCGATGCTGAACCGTTCACCATCCGCAATGACCACCCCTCGATGCTGGCCGCCTTCGGCTTCGTGCCGCCAGTCGGGTTGGTGGATCCGGCCGTGGCCAAGGCCACCTTGGACGATGTCACCGCCCACTGGGACTGGGAGTCGACCTGGGGCTGGGACTACCCGGTCTTCGCCATGACGGCCAGCCGACTGAATGAGCCGGAGGCTGCGGTCGACGGTCTGCTGATGCCGGTGCAGAAGAACACCTACGGACCCAATGGACACAACCGCCAGAACGATCGGCTGCCGGCCTACCTGCCCGGCAACGGCGGAGTGCTGGCGGCCGTGGCGCTGATGGTTGCCGGCTGGGACGAAGGGCCGACGCGGCCCGGGATCCCGGCGGGCTGGACCGTCCGTCACGAAGGGCTGGTCCCCGCCCCGGCGTGACCCCTCCCGGACTGCCGGCCCGGGCCTACTCCCCCGAGGGGTCCGGGTCGGCGCACTTCTGCAGGCTCTCGCCCTCGCGGAATCCGCAACGGACCGTGCTGCGGTGGGGCGCACCGTCCGGGTCGCCGATCAGGGCAAGGAGCAGCCGTACCGCCTGTTGTCCCATCTCATGCCGTGGAAGGTGGAGCCCGGCGACGCCGGGCCCGGTGAGATGGGTGTCGGAGCCGAGATCGACCAGGGACAGGTCCCGCCCGGCCACCAGGCCTCGGTTGGTGAGTTCGCGGCTGAGCTCGCCGGCCACCGGGCTGCCCTGGGTGATCGCTGCGGTGAATCCGTCAGCCAGCAGTCGGTCAATGATCTTGCCGGCCCGCCCCGGTTCGACATGGCTGCGGGGTACGGGGATCTCGACGGTCTCGATACCCAGGCGTTCGCAAGCACGGGCATAACCGACCCGGCGCCCCGGAGCCGGGTCGACATGGGTGACCAACATCGCGATCCGGCGGTGGCCCAGGGCATGGACCCGGTCGACCACGGCCTCGGTGCCACCGATGTAGTCGGCCGACACATAGGACAGTTCGCAGCCGTCGATGTGACGTTCCCCGATGAACACGAACGGGTAGCCCTCGTCGATCAGGCGGCGGAGCTCGTCGGGATCGGCACCGGTGCCGAGCAGCAGGCCCCCGTCGGCCAGACGCAGCCCGTTGACCCCACCGGCGTAGAGGCTGCGGCGCTCGCCACGGCGGGAACTGGTGATCAGCAGCAGGTCCTGACCTGCTTCCTCGGCGGCGTCCTCCACGCCGACCAGAAATTCTCGGTAGAAGTTCTCCTCACCGAGGGGGAAGACCGGTTCATAGGTGAAGACACCGAGCACATTGCTGGCTGCTCCGACCATCCGGCGGGCGGCCGGGTCAGGCACGTAGCCGAGCTCGTCGATGATCCGTTGGACCCGTTCCCGGGTCGCCGGGCTGATCCGGATCGGCCCATCGGTGCGATTGTTGACCACGACCGAGACCAGGGCCGGCGAGACACCGGCAGCACGGGCGACATCGGCCTGCGACACCCTGCGACGCGGAGCTCGGGCTCGCATCTGGTGCCTCCTGACCTGGCGAAATGTCCAACCTGACCCGTTGACCTTATCGCGAGGCGCTAGTAGGTTCCACGTATTACGCGTAATCAAGGAGGAGCATGCGAGAACTCGCAACAGAGGTCCTGGTCATCGGCGGCGGCGTGGGAGGTGTCGCGGCAGCCCTGGGAGCACTACGTCAGGGCAAGCGCGTCGTCCTGACCGAGGAGTCGCCGTGGCTCGGTGGCCAGCTCACCTCGCAGGCCGTGCCGCCGGACCAGCACCCGTGGATCATCGACATCCCACCGACGGCTGCCTATGGCGAATGGGCCGAAGGGGTGCGGAACTACTACCGCCGCAACTGGCCGGTCACCGACGAGGCGTCCAACGCCGATCCGTACAACCCCGGTGGTGGCGGAGTCAGCCGACTCTGCCACGAGCCCCGGGTTGCGGTGTCGGTCTTCGACGAGATGCTCGCGCAGTACCGCAGCGATCGTCAGCTCGAGGTGCTGATGGAGCACGATCCGGTGTCAGCCGAGACCGATGGGGACCGGGTCACATCGGTGACCCTGCGCTCCTCCCGCACCGGCAACGAAGTGGTCGCAACCGCACCGTTCATCCTCGACGCCACCGAGGAGGGTCAGCTGCTCGAGCTGGCCGGGGTGGAGAATGTCTACGGAGCCGAGTCCCGCCACGACACCGGAGAACTCCACGCCGTCGACGGGCCGGCCCAGCCGCTCAACCAGCAGTCCTTCACCTGGTGCTTCGCCATGGACCACCGTCCGGGTGAGGACCACACCATCGCCCGGCCCGCCACCTACGACTACTGGCGTTCCTACACCCCGGGCGACTACTGGCCCGGGCCGCTGCTCGGAGTGGCCGACGTCCACCCGGTCACGCTCGAGGCCCGCACGCGTCCGGTGTTCGAGACCGACCAGTCCTGGCGCGGCGCCAAGGACGGTAGCTTCTGGAACTACCGCCGGATCTTCAGCGTGGCCCAGTACCCGGCCGGGCGGTATGACAGTGACGTGACGCTGGTCAACTGGCCGCAGATCGACTACATGGACGGTCCGCTGCTGGGAGTGGACGCCGAGACCCGCCAGCGCAGTCTCGATGCCTCCCGCGAGCAGAGCCTGTCGTTCCTGTATTGGCTGCAGACCGAGTATCCGCACGAGGGAGGCACGGGGCTTCCCGGGCTACGTCCTCGCGGCGACATCCTCGGCTCGGAGGACCATCTGGCCATGCGGCCCTACATCCGCGAGTCACGCCGGATCAAGGCCGAGTTCACCGTGCTGGAGCAGCATGTCGGTGTCGAGGCGCGCAAGGCCGCCGGCCTCCCGGAGGGGTCGGAGATCTTCCACGACTCGGTCGGCGTCGGCTCGTACCGGATCGATCTGCACCCCAGCACCGGCGACGGATCCGGTCCCCGCAACTACATCGACGTTGCCGACCATCCGTTCCAGGTGCCGCTCGGTTCGCTGATCCCCGAGCGGGTCGAGAACCTGCTCCCGGCGGCGAAGAACCTCGGCGTCACCCACATCACCAACGGCTGCTATCGCCTGCACCCGGTGGAATGGGTGATCGGCGAAGCCGCAGGTCGACTCGCAGCGCACTGCCTGGATCTGGGCGAGAGCCCCCGCGCTGTCCGCAACGATCCTGCCCGATTGGCGGACTTCCAGCAGCTACTCTCGACCGACGGGGGCTTCTGCCTGGCCTGGCCGGACGAGATCCGCACCGCCACCCGCTGAGACCAGACCTCTGGTCGTACGAAACAGACAACTGAACCGACGGTCCGTCCCCGACGGTCGCCCAGAGATGCCCGGCCCACAGCACAGTGGGCCGGGCGGGGCGGGCCATCACTGAACAACGAAGTGGAGTGATCATGCAGAAGATGAACAGGCGAACTGTCCTCGCCGGTGCCGCAGGTGCCAGCGCCGCCGTCGGGCTGGGGCTGGCCGGATGCCGCAGTGATCCCGGGCCGACCGGACGCGAGGCCGCCGAGCAGCACTCGAAGGTGGTGCTGCCCAACTATGTGCCGGTCGAGTTGGTTCCTCCGGACCTGCCGGGCACCGAGACCATCCTTCCCGGCTACTTCGCCTATCCGCGTGACCCGGCGCCGGTGTTCGACACCCCACCCGGTGAGGCGCTCGAGTCGATCTCGATGATGTACAACACCTTCGTCCCCTCACCGGGGAGCGCGGCGAAGAACTCGTTCTGGGGTCAACTCCAGGACGACATCGGCTGCACGGTCGACCTCATGCCGATCCCGTCCGGTGACTACCTGGACAAGTTCCAGACCATGCTGGCCGGCAACGACATGCCGGACCTGATGAACCTTCCCTCGACCGCACCCGACCAACAGAAGCTGACCGAGAAAGTCTTCGCTGATCTGGGGCCGTTGCTGTCCGGCTCCGCGATCGAGAAGTATCCCTATCTGGCCAACATCCCGCAGTACTCCTGGAAGGGTTGCAAGTTCAACGGCACCATCCAGGCCATCCCACAGCCCCGGCCCCAGACCGGTGAGGTGCTGTTGTACCGCGCCGACATCTTCGACGAGTTGGGGGTCGATCCTGAGCCGGCCGACGGCAAGGAGTTCGAGGAGATGCTGGCTGCGCTGACCGATCGGGGCGCGGGACGGTTCGCCTTCTCGAATGTGCCGAAGATGCGCACCCGGATCGGCAAACTCCTGAGCGCTCCCAACGGCTGGAAGGAGGAGGGTGGCGTCTTCACCCCGCAGTACCTCGATGAGGCCTACCGTGAGTCGTTGGCGATGATGCCGGACCTGGTCAAGAAGTACGCCCATCCGGACTCGGCCACGGCCACCTACGCACAGTTCCGTGACTTCTTCTTCACCGGGGCCACTGCTCTGCTCGACGACGGTGCCGCCGGCTGGGACCTGTACGTCCGGTCGGTCAAGGGTGCCGACAAGCTCGGCATGATGATCCCACCCAAGTACGAGGGCGGGGGACCGGCCCCCGACCATTCAGGCAAGGGCTTCCAAGGGATCACCGTCATCAACAAGTCGGTCACCGGTGAACGTCTGGACGCGGTCCTGCAGGTGCTGAACTTCCTGGCCGAGCCGATCGGCTCGGCCGAACACCTGCGTCGCAAGTTCGGTGTGGCGGACAAGGACTGGGAGTGGGACGGTGACCTGCCGGTCCTGACCGATGCCGGCAACCAGGCCTTCATCGATGTCCAGTACATCGTCGACTCGCCGATCATCCTTGGTCCAGGCCCGCGCGACGAGGTCGATCTCCAACACACCTGGCATGAGACCGTCTCCCAGAACTTGATCGACAACCCCACCATCGGGCTCTGGTCCGACACCAACTCCAGCAAGGGGCCTGCCATCAACCGCGAGCTCGACGACGTCGTCACCGGCGTCATGTACGGCCGCAACAGCATGGATGACTTCGACAAGGCCGTGGAGAAGTGGCGCAAGGGCGGCGGCGACAAGATCGCCGACGAGTACGGCGAAGCCTTCGCTGCTGAGCAGGACGGCTGAGTCCCCCTCAGGGCCAGGTTTCGTTATGAGGCTCGCCCATCCAGCTGTTGCTTCGCCCCTGTCTGGACCAGGGCAAGCCCACAGTTGGATGGGCGAAGCTGCGTGAGGGCGGCGCTCGGGCCCGTGGCTAGTAGTAGTACGGGAAGGCGCCCCAGTCGGGATCGCGCTTCTCCAAGAAGGCGTCCCTGCCCTCGACGGCCTCGTCGCCCATGTAGGCGAGCCGGGTGGCTTCGCCGGCGAAGACCTGCTGCCCGACCAGCCCGTCGTCGATGGCGTTGAAGGCGTACTTCAGCATCCGTTGTGCGGTGGGGCTCTTGCCGCACACCATGCGACCCCAGTCGAGGCCGACACGTTCCAGGTCGGCATGCGGGACGACCTCGTTGACCATGCCCATCCGGTGTGCCTGTTCGGCGTCGTAGGTACGGCCGAGGAAGAAGATCTCGCGGGCAAACTTCTGCCCGACCTGCCGGGCAAGATAGGCCGAGCCGAAGCCGCCGTCGAAGGAACCGACATCGGCATCGGTCTGCTTGAACCGGGCATGCTCGGCCGAGGCAAGGGTGAGGTCGCAGACGACGTGCAGCGAGTGCCCGCCGCCGGCGGCCCAGCCATTGACCAGGGCGATGACCACCTTCGGCATGAAGCGGATCAATCGCTGCACCTCGAGGATGTGGAGCCGGCCGAGGGCAGCAGGATCAACGGTGTCGGCGGTTTCTCCTTCGGCGTACTGGTAGCCGGCACGGCCTCGGATCCGCTGGTCGCCGCCCGAGCAGAAGGCCCAGCCGCCGTCCTTGGCCGATGGGCCGTTGCCGGTGAGCAGGACACACCCCACATCCGAGGAACGACGGGCGTGGTCGAGCACCCGATGGAGTTCGTCGACGGTGTGCGGACGGAACGCATTGCGCACCTCGGGCCGGTCGAACGCGATCCGCACCACTCCCGTACGACCGGCCACGGGCTCGGTGGCTCGGTGGTAGGTGATGTCGGTCAGGTCGAAGCCCTCGACCGAGGTCCACAGCTCAGGATCTACGCCAGTCACAGCGCCAACCTATCGTCCATCACCGCAGGCGCCGGCACCGGTCGTTGTGGGCCCACGGCGCGGCTCGGCTCGGCAGGTGAACCCGGGAACAGATAGAACTGGCATCCCCGACATCTGGAGGCATCCTCATGTCCGAACCCCGAGCGGCGGACCTCGAACACGTCACCCCCCGACTGCGGCGTGCCGAGGAAGACCTGCTCGCCGAGTACGAGCGCAATGCCGCCATGTTGGCCACGATCGGGATCGGTTCGGCCACGATTGTCGGCCGCGGCAGCTCCGCCCACGGCGCCGTCATGGTCGAGACCGACAGCAGCAACCGGATGACCGACATCCAGCTCGAGCCGAGGGCCCTGCGTCTGGGGTCCCTCGAAGCGCTGCAACGGGCCATCCTGTCGGCCTACACCGCCGCCACCGCTGATGCGGCCGAGCAGCGCGCCGAGGCCGGGCTCGGGGTGCCTGATCAGGCCCCGCTGCGCTCACTGCTGGACCAGATGCCCGAGGTCGCGGCCCTTCTGCCGGAGACCGAATGGGATCAGGTCCTCCATCAGGAGGATCGGGCCGAGGACGACACCGACAGCGATGATGTCTGGAAGCGGGGGGCGTCGTGAGCGAGCTGAATGTTTCTCCGTCGGACCTGCTGCACTCGGCCGACAAACTCATCGAGCAGGCCAACACTGCTGTCGACCAGGTGATCGCCACCAGCCTTGCGATCGGCGCCGGTGCTCGCAGCTGGGGTGATGACGAGCTCGGGACGATCTTCGAGCAGGTCTATGTCGATCCGGCTGCGGAGTCGATGGGGGCTGTCCAGCAGATGGCCTTCCATGTCAGTGATGTCGCCGATCGGCTCGCCCAGAGTGGCCAGTCCTACACCGAGGCCGAGGAGACCAACACCAGCCGTGCCGCCACGGCGACGTCTGGAGACGAGCTGTGAGCACATCGCGTGTCGACACCCCACACGTCCCGGACTGGGTCGACGGCGGTCTCTTCCCCACCGGCGACGAGTCACGACTCCGCGCTCTCGCGACGGCCTGGACCACTCAGGGCACCCAGTCCGACGAACAGGCTGAGGAGCTGGATCTCACCTTCCGCTCGGGCGCCCGGTCCTATGCCGGGGATGCGGCGGAGGCGGCCACTGGGCATGTCAGTCAGGTGCGATCGTTCATCTCCTCCACCGGATCCGGTTGTACGGCGCTGGGCTCGGCCTGCACCGAGGCGGCCACGACGATCGACTATGCGAAGACCGCAACCAATGTGGCGCTGTTGGAGTTGGAGACCCGGACACAGCAGCTGCTGGCGCAACCGGCGGACAACCCGGTGGCCGCCGTGGCCACGGCGGTTCAGCTGCGTCAGATGCAGCTTGCGACGGCATTACAGATCCGGGCCATTCACGCGACCGCGAAGGCCAGCATGTCTGCGGTCACTGTCGAGGTCGACATCCAACCTGCTCTGACGGTGCCGCCCGACACCCGATCGCCCTATGTCCCAAGCACCCCCAAGACGCTGTTCAGCCCCGAACGCGTCGAGCAGGTTGCCGGCACCGGCCCCTATCCCCTCCCCGGCGAGGAGGACAGCGGATGGACCGGCCCGGGCGGCGAACCGGCGCAGACCGACGAGGGCGAGGACGGGGACGCGAGCGAGACGTCCCCGGCCGGGGACGAAGGCACCGGCGACTCGGTGGCGGATCTGTTCGACCCCCGCACCCTGGTCGGCGGTTCGTCTGCGGATGAGGACGATCCCACCGGTTCCACCACCGCGGTGGATCCGGCCGATGACAGCGGGGCCGGCTCCGACGACAGCGCAGGGAGCGAGGCCGGGACCAACCCAGACGGGACGAACGGGGCCGACCCAGACGGGACGAACGGGGCCGACCCAGACGGGACGAACGGGGCCGACCCAGA
>CAMDZW010000048.1 GCA_945911015.1 uncultured Propionibacteriaceae bacterium | reverse complement strand
CGGCGCCAGCACCGACGACATCCTCGCCGCTTGCCGAGGACATCTCGGCACTGAAACTGACACATCCACACCACAGAAGGGAACTGCACGGTGAGCCTCATCCTTGCCGTCACCACCGCGGTGGTCGGCCTGAGCTTTGTGCTGCTGCCCGAGCTGTCGCGCCCGACTGTGCCGTTGGCCGTCTCGGTCCCCTCGATCCGGGTCGACGAACCGGTGGTCACCCGGTCGATCCGTCAGTTCCGGCTCGGCACCGGAATCGTCATGCTGACAGGGATCCTGGCCTGCCTGATCGTTGCCCGTACAGCCGAGGAGTCCGCGCTCATCGTGGGCGCGGTGCTCATCCCCCTGGCCGTGGTGCTCCTCGATGTCGTCGTGCTCATCCTCGCTCGGCGCCCGATCCTGCGCGCCAAGACCGAAGAGGGCTGGTACGACGGGCTGCGGGTCGGCACGGCCACACCGCTGTTCGCCTCGAAGCGCCGGTTCAGCCGTGGAGCAATCGCCGCCTTTGGCGTCACCGTGGCAATTCTGGTGGTGGTGACCGTGGTCGGGATCGTGCGCTGGCCGCAGTTGCCTGACCCGATCCCGACCCATTTCGACGCCAACGGAAATGTCGACGGATGGGCGGCCAAGTCGGTCTGGTCGGTCTTTGGCCTGCACCTCATCCTGACCGCGACCGCTGTCCTGATGGTCGTGCTGGGACTGCTGATCCCGTCTCGACGGCAGCATCCCGACGGGCAGGCCGATCTTGGGCGTGCTGAAGCCAGGGGCCGTACGGGGGTGGTGGTCGCCACATTGGCCGTCTGTGCGCTCCTCATGGCGCTGGTCGACGCCGGTCTGTCCTCCGCGATCTGGTGGGCCGCAGAGACAGCCACGGTCCAGGCCATCACCGCCTCCACCGTGATTGCGTCCTTGGCGGTCTGCATCCTTCCCCTGGTGCTGGCTGCCCGCATGCGCCGCGAGATCGCCACCGGCGAGCCCGGCGACACCGAAACCCCCGATGACGACGCGCATTGGAAGCTCGGCGGACAGGTCTACCTCAACCGTGCCGACCCGTCCGTCTGGGTGCCGAAACGGGTCGGCATCGGATACACCGTCAATGTCGCCACGCCGGCGGGTGTCGCCGTCACCGTCGTCATTGGCCTCGTCCTCGTCGGCTGCATCGTCGTTGGCATCCTCGCAATCACCGGAGCAATCTCATGAAACTGAAGACTCGTACGATCGTCGTCTTCGTCCTCATCGCCTATGCCCTGGCCTGGCTGGCGTGCCTGCCGGCCTGGTTGACCGGCGGTCTGGCGTCACCCTGGTTCGGGATCTGCGCGTCAGCGATGATGTTCGTCCCTACGGTCGCGGCTGTGGTGAGTCTGCGGTGGGTCGAAGGCAGATCATGGACCCGGTCCGACCAGGGACCGGGCATCGCCGTCAGCCTCGGTCTGGTCCCGGCGCGAGGCCCGGATGGCAGCATACGAAGGATCCCGATCTGGTTCGGCTGGGTCGTGCTCGCCTGGGCGCTGATCGCCGTCCTGGTCACTGCGGCATTTGCTCTGTCGGCTGGGTTCGGCTTCTGGCGGGCCGATCTGGTCGACTTCTCCGGTTTCCGCGAGCTGCTCTCCGCCCAAGGAGTGCCCGCCGATCTCGGGCTGCCGGTGCCGGCACTGGTGCTCATCCAGCTGGTGAGCATGGTGACCATCAACCTCGCCATGACAACGGTCTTCGCCGCTGGCGAGGAGATCGGTTGGCGCGGGCTTCTCCAGACCGCCCTGCTGGATCGACTCCCCCGCCCAGTTGCTCTCGGACTCGGCGGCCTCATCTGGGGCCTGTGGCATGCACCGGTGATCCTGCTCGGCTACAACTACGGCGACCCGCTGCTCGGCCTTCCGCTGATGGTCGGCTTCTGCATCGCCCAGGGGTCGCTGTTGGCGTGGTTGGCGACCCGGTCCCGATCGATCTGGCCAGCTGCCGTCGGTCACGCGATGATCAACGCTCTCAGCAGCGGCATCCTGTTGACCGTGGGCCACTCAGACCAGCCGAGCGACAATCCGATGATCTGGGGCACCGCACTCGGCATCACGGGTTGGATCGTTCCACTCCTGGCCGCGGTGGTGCTGTGGACCTGCTTCGCCCGCCCGCACAGCATCGCAGGAGACCCGATAGGCTCCGCGGAGAGGACAGCGAACCAGTGACCCTGACAGGAGCCAGATGAGGCAAGGGCCCCAGCCCACGAGGAGCTCCATCCGTGAGCA
Source organism: uncultured Propionibacteriaceae bacterium (assembly GCA_945911015.1). Classification (GTDB taxonomy): domain Bacteria; phylum Actinomycetota; class Actinomycetes; order Propionibacteriales; family Propionibacteriaceae; genus Avipropionibacterium. The sequence continues at coordinate 16,326 of CAMDZW010000048.1, read as the reverse complement.
GGAGCCTCCCCGACTGCGGATCCACTCTGGCATCCTCACCGTCTTCTGCCTCCTGCTGGTGGCCAGCAATCTGCGCACTGTCATCTCGGCGGTCTCGCCGGTGTTGCCCGAGATCCAGGCTGAACTCGGACTCAGCGCCGGTGCGGCCGGATTCGCGCTCACCCTGACGGTGCTGTGCTTCGGGCTCGGCGCCTTGGTCTGCCCCATCCTGCTGCGCATCATGAAACCGACCACGCTGATGACGGTCGGCATGGTGGTCCTCGGTGCTGGCGCCTTCGCCCGCATCGTGTTGCCCGGTGTTCCCGCTTTCTTCGTGTCGACCTTTGCCGTCGGCATCGGCGTGGCGATCGGCAATGTCGTGGTCCCGGTCCTGATCCGGCTGCGGTTCGCCCATCGGGTGGGCCTGCTCACCGGGGCCTATGCGGTCACCCTCAGTGGTGGATCCGTCGTGGCAGCGGGCCTGACCTGGCCGTTCATCCATCTCACCGGCGGCAGCTGGCGCACCGGACAGCTGCCCTGGGCCGGCTGGGTCGCCGTCTCGCTGGGCATCTGGCTGATCGCGGTCGTCGCGGGCGTGGTCAGGTCCCGCCGGGCCGGCACAGCCGGCGAGTCCGGCCTGCGCCAGCTGCTGCGTTCACCACTGGCCTGGGCGGTGACTGGTGTCATGGGTCTGCAGTCCCTCGTCTTCTACTCGATCCTGTCCTGGGGGCCGACCGTCATGCTCTCGGCCGGGATCGATGCCACCACGGCCGGATTCCTGCTGTCGTTGATGTCGATCACCGCCATTGCCGGCAACCTGCTCAGCCCGATCGTCGTCTCCGGACGCCGAACCGTGCCCGGTTTGGTTGCCATAGGAATCTTCTATCTGGTGGGTCTGTCGTTGCTGCCCTGGGGCCTGACGACAGCGACCATCGGCGTGAGCATCCTCGGGGTGGGCATCGGATCCTCGCTTCCCTATGCGCTGGCAAAGATCTCGACCGTCTTTCCGGTCGGGTTGACCGGGTCGATGTCAGCGATGGCGCAAGGATTCGGCTACCTCCTCGCCGGCCTGGGACCGTGGCTGTTCGGCAGCCTTCAGGAGATCACCCACAGCTGGCTCCCCTCCCTCAGCCTCACCGCCGTCGCCGGCGCCGCCTTCAGCATCACCGGCATCGCCATCCACCGCGTCACCCGGACCTGAGAACGGGTCAGTCTCGGCCGGGGTGAAATCGACCACGCCACGCCTGATCCGCTTCACCAGTCCACGACAGGTCTGCCGTAGGTCATGCGAGCCCGAGGCCGTACCCACCTGGTCAGCGAAATCGACGATCTGACGGACCCAGCGAACGAAGTCTCCAGCGGTCAGACCGGAGCGGTCGAGCACCCTGGCCAGCGGCTGGTCGCTGGCCCATTCGTAGATGGCGCGAGCGAACCCGAGGTCGAGGTCACGTGCAGGTTCCAGCCGCGCATCGCGTTCGGCCAGGGCAACAGCACGAGCAATCCGGGTGATCTGGTGCACCGCATCCTCACTGGCCGCATCCGGCATCCTCGGCCGCCGGAACCCGTCATCGCCACGCGACTCGAACACCAAGGTTGACAGCACAGCCCCCAACTGGGCCTCGCCCAGATCATCGAAGACGCCGGCACGGATCGCCTCGGCCGTGACAAGGTCAAGTTCGTTGTAGATCCGGGCCAGGGTCTGTCCGGCCTCGGTGACGGTCTCCCCGCCCGGACCGAGATGGCCGAATGATTCGAGCACCAGGCAGATCCGGTCAAACCGCTGGGCGATGGTGTTCGTGCGGGAGTCAACCTTGGTCTGAGTACGGGAGTTCTCCCGTTCCAGGGCAAGGGCCCGCTCAGCGATCCTGGCGTGTGCCTCGCGATCGGGGCACTTGTGGCAGGGATGGCTGCGCAGCTGGTGTCGCAGCTCAGCAATGTGACCTGAGGTCTGTGGATCGACCGGCGCCTTGACCGTCGGCGCATCGGGGTCGAGGGTCGCCAGTCGGGACTGCATGGCCGCATGCAGGCTCCGTCGAGAATGTGCGTCACGCGGATCGAAGTGGCGCGGCACCTTCACCCGGGCCGAGGGTTCCACCGGCACCGGAAAGTCGAGCATCGACAGCCGGCGGACATGCTTCTCCTCGGTCATCACCTGAGGCCTGGGATCATTGCGGTCAGCCGATCGGGCTGCTTCCAGCACCACAGCCCACCCGTTCGACCTGCCGGCCGGGACAAGGACCAGATCGCCTCGTACGAAGGAACGCACCGCATCGAGCGACTCAGAGCGCCGGTCGGCCTTGCGCTGACTGGCGGCGTCGCTCTCGGCCCGGGAAATCTCCTCCCGCAGATGCGCATACTCAGCGAAATCCCCGACCTCACAGGAGATCTCGGACCACAAGCGGTCAGCTGCCTCCGTGTTGCGGGCAATCCGACGGGCCAGACCGACCACCGAACGGTCGGACTGGAACTGAGCAAAACTCAACTCCAGCAGGTTTCTGGCGCGTTCACGGCCGACCCGCCGGACCATGTTGACCGCCATGTTGTAGGTCGGGCTGAAGGACGACCGCAGCGGATAGGTGCGCCGCGATGCCAAGCCAGCAACGGATCTGGGGTCGAGGCCGGGCTGCCACAGGACGACGGCATGTCCTTCGACATCGATGCCGCGACGGCCGGCGCGCCCAGTCAGCTGGGTGTACTCACCGGGGGTGATGTCGACATGGGCCTCTCCGTTGTACTTGACCAACTTCTCCAGTACGACACTGCGCGCGGGCATGTTGATGCCGAGCGCAAGGGTCTCGGTGGCAAAGACGACCTTGATCAGCCCGGCCAGGAAGAGTTCCTCGACGCACTCCTTGAAGGCCCCGAGCATGCCGGCATGGTGGGCAGCGATGCCCCGCTCCAGACCTTCGGCAAAGATGCCCCAGTCCAGGGCCGCCAGATCGGCCTGGCTGAGGCCTTCGATGTGGCGGGCGGCGATGGTGCGGATCCGCCCCTGCTCGTGCCGGTCGGTCAGGCAGATGTCGGCGTTGATGAGTTGCCGTACGGCTCCGTCGCAGCCAGCTCTGGAGAAGATGAACACGATGGCCGGCAGCAGATTTGCCCGTTCCAAGGTGGTGACCATGCCACCTCGCGACGGGGTGAGCCGGGGACCGCGGTCGCGGTGGTCGCGGTGCGCTGCCCCTCCGAACGCACCCGAGCCATGCTTGTGCTGACGTTTGCCCTTGCCATGGCGTCCACGCGGTCGACGGGAGTCATCGCGTACGGCACGTCCCTCGGACTTGGAGATCTGGACCAGTGCCGGATTGACTTCGGCACGTCGCTCGCTCGGCAAGGATTGCGCGGTGGGCGCCTCGTCGGCGAAGAGGTCGTGCAGCTTGCGCCCAGCCATCACATGTTGGAACAGCGGAACCGGTCGGCGTTCGCTGAGGACGACCTTGACCTCGCCACGGACCTCGCCGAGCCATTCGGCGAACTCCTCGGCATTGCTGACGGTCGCGGACAAGGACACCATCTGCACTGATTCGGGCAGGCCGATGATGACCTCCTCCCAGACCGCGCCGCGAAACCGGTCGCCGAGATAGTGGACCTCGTCCATCACCACGAAGCCGAGCCCTGCCAGCGTTGACGATCCGGCATAGAGCATGTTGCGCAACACCTCGGTGGTCATCACGACCACAGGTGCTTCGGAGTTGACCGAGGTGTCACCGGTCAGCAGGCCGACTTTGTCGGCGCCGTGTCGACGGACCAGGTCAGCGAACTTCTGGTTCGACAGGGCCTTGATCGGCGTGGTGAAGAAGCATTTGCGGCCCTGGGCCAACGCAAGATGGACGGCGAACTCACCGGCAATGGTCTTGCCGGCGCCCGTCGGGGCAGCGACCAGCACCGTCGCGCCGGCCTCGATGTGGCGGCATGCCTCGATCTGGTAGTCGTCGAACGCGAAAGCATGCAAGTCGGCGAACTCAGCCAGGACGGGGTTGCTGCGTCGTTCCTGCATCCGCTGGTACGCCTCGGAAGGACTGGGTTGATCCACCACTTCAGACTACTGGGTGGGCCGCGTTCAGGGTTCTCCCGGCGGGGCGAACACCTTCAGGGCCTGTGGCCGGCAGCTCATGGTCATCGGCAACGGCCCGAGCTCCTCGCCGTCGCCCATGGCGGTCAGTTGTGCTCCCATCCCCGGAAGGGTGCCGTCGACCCTGATCTCGGCACAGCGGAACCGCTCAACCACGTCGAGGTGGGTGAACTTTCCGCTGTAGATCTTGGGAAAGATGCCGAGCAGGGTGCGTCGCGACACCGGATGGATGATGGTGACATCGAGCAGGCCGTCATCGGGATCGGCGTCCGGGCAGATCTTGAGACCGCCGCCGTAGCTACTGGTGTTGCCGACCGCCACCAGCATGGCATCCAGTACACGGCGCTCGTCATCAATGACGAGCTCGTAGTGCAGAGGGCGGAAGGTCGACAGTTCCTTCATCACCGCCACCGGATACCGCAGTCGACCGCGAGGGAATCGCATGGCATTGGCGTGCAAATTCACCCGGGCGTCGAACCCGCTGGCCACGATGGAGCCGACCCACTCGTCATCGGCCTGGATCAGGTCGACCGAGCGCGGTGCACCATTGAGCAGGTCGAGCGCCGCGTCGACATCGCCGAGTGGGATGCCCAGACCGCGGCACAGGTCGTCCCCGGAACCGGACGGGATCATGCCCAGGGGGATGCCGGTCCACGCGACAGCATCGACCCCGAGGTGCATCATCCCGTCCCCGCCCATGACGATCAGGACGTCGTCGGGTTGGCGTCCGGTCACAGCTTCGGACAGACACGAGCGAGCGTGTTCGAAGTCATTGGCACGATAGACAACGACGGGCCGCCCTTCGAAAATTCGCCGCACCCTGGCGACGACCGATGGGAGCTTCTTGCCTGCGGTGCCGCCACCGGCCGCCGGGTTGGCCACGAGATGGACGGTCACCGGCATCTCCCTGTGTCGACCACTCGTTCCTCCCGAAGCTGTGAGCTGGGTGGAAGCCTATCCCGCTTCGGCCCGGAGGTCGCCTTGGCTCGGCGCCGTTCCACGACACACTGAGCTGGTGCAATAGCTACTCGATTCGGTGACCGATGCGGACGTTACGCGGCTCTTTACGCCCGCGATGCGCAGTAGATCGCGGCTGCCCCATCGGGCAGTGGCGTTCGCGGCAGATCTCGCCTGCGTCAGATGCGTCGCATAGCGGCGCAGCATCTCGTTCTCCTCCTCCGACGGCGGGCTCAGCTCTCTAGGTGTACTGACCGGGGACGTTGGTCAATCGGGAGATGGGCGGCTGGTAGTCGCAGGCCGTGTGCGGCCGGTGGTGGTTGTAGTGGTGGAGCCAGTCAGCGAGTGCGTCGCGACGCTCCTGCTCGCTGGTGTAGCAGCGAGCGTAAGCCCATCCGTCGGCCATTGTGCGATGGAAGCGTTCGACCTTGCCGTTGGTTTGCGGCCGGTAGGGGCGGGTCCGCTTCGGGGTGATGGACAGCTCCTCGCAGGTGCCGCGCCACAGGTGCGAGCGGTAGGCACCGCCATTGTCTGATAAGACTCGTTCGACAGTGACGCCACGATCGGTGAACCACTCGACCGCACGGTGCAGCACAGCGACCGCAGTGGTGGCGGTCTCGTCGTCGTGGGCCTCGGAGTACGCCACTCGTGAGTGATCGTCGATCACGGTGTGGATGAAGGCGTACCCGAGCTTGGGATCGCGCCACTTGTTCTTCGGCTTGTCGGGGGTGGCGGAACGGTTCTTCTCTCCTTGGCGGCGGCCCACGTAGCGCCAGCCACCGCCATCGGGGATGTTCCCGAACTTCTTCACGTCTACATGGACGAGGGAGCCAGGGTAGCGGTGTTCGTACCGGCGAACTAGCTCGCCAGTGGCGCGGTCGAGGTAAGCAAGTCGGTTCAATCGAGCCGAGCGCAGGATGCGGTGCACGGTCGATGGAGCGACACCGACGCGCACGGCGAGCTGAACCGGTCCTTCTCGCAGCCTCATTCGCAGGCTGATACAGCGCTTCGTGACCGCGAGCGATGTCTTGGTCGGTGAGTTCTTCGGGCGCGAGGACCTGTCCTGCATGGACTCGCCGGACAGATAGCGGTCTACCCAACGCTTCACGGTGGGCCACGACACCTGGAACCGGGCTGCGATCTCGCTGATCGGCCATCCTTCGTCGACGACGAGGCGGGCGACCTTGAGTCGGTGGCGAGGTGTAAGAGCGGCGTTCGCGTGCGTCGTCATCGGACCGGATCCCACTGGAAGCGCCACCGGCCGACGAGAGCAGCGACAGCGAGTACAACGCACAGAAGAAACACCGGCATGATCATGGCGGCTAGTGGGTCGCCGTCCCACGCGTGTTGAGCGGCTTCGACGAACCAACGGATGGGTGAGTACTGAACGATCTGCTGAATCGCCGACGGCATCGCCGTCAATGGGGTAAAGGCTCCGGATGTGAGCATGAGCAGGATCATGAGCACGTTCCCTATGCCCGTAGCGGCTGTGGCGGAGGGATAGAGCGCCGCAAGCGCGCAACCCACTGCGAGGAAGGTGCTGAGCCCGATGAGGCACACGGCCAGGACACCTGGGACGTGGCTAGGCCTGGGCACCCCGAAAACCCCGATCCCAATCGCCAAAGCGGTGAGCATGCCCGCAATACCTACGACGAAGTGCACGGTGAGGCTCGCTGCGATGAAGGTGGAACGACGCAGCGGCGTAAGACTCAGGCGTCGGAGTGCGCCCGTGTCACGAAGGGTCAGCATCGCCACGGGCACCTGGAGGACCCCGGTCATGGCGAGAACAAGAGAGGCGAAGGCGGGCAGGGTCGCATCGAGGAATCCCCGTCCACCGAACTCCGGTCGCGGATCGTTACCGAAGATCACACCCAAGGCCAGCACCAAAACCGGCGCGAAACCGAAAGAGAAGAACAGGCCTACAGGGTCGCGGCGCTGGGAGCGCCATAGGGCTTTGAGAAGGGCTCGATATGCGTTCATGCCGCCTGCTCCTCGGTGGTGATGTGTCGACCGGTGAGGGCCAGGAAGACGTCTTCAAGGCCGGGGGTCGTCGTGCTCATGCTCGTTACGGTGATGCGGTGTGCCGCCAGTGCAGCAAGGACGCCCTGCAGCCCGTCCGCAGTGCCGCGGATGGTCAGTTCCCGTCCCTCTGTTCGAGCGCTGGTCACGCCAGGAACTCCGTTGAGGTCGAACTCTGCGCTAGGCGACGCCGACAGGATGAGCTTCGCCGTGGTTTCGCCGGCGTGTTGCTGGATGAGGGAAGCCACTGTGTCCAAAGCAACCAACCGGCCGTGGTCGATGATGGCTACACGGTCGCATAGCCGTTCGGCCTCCTCCATGTAGTGGGTTGTGAGAACGACCGTTGCACCGCTATCGCGGACGTGCTCGACGGTGTCCCACATGTTTCGACGTGACTGAGGATCGAGAGCGGTGGTGAGCTCGTCCAAGAAGGCGAGCTGGGGACGGTTGATCAAGGCGAGGGCGACGAACACTCGTTGACGCTCCCCACCCGAGAGCCTGTCAACGCGGGCGTTGGCCTTGTCCTTGATCCCCAGATCCTTCAGCAGTTCGCGCCAAGGCCGCGGACGCTCGTAGAGGGCGGAGTAGAGCTCGAGGGCGTCCTGCACAGTGAGGCGAGGTGGCAGGGCCGCGCTTTGCAGCTGGACCCCAATTTTCTGAGCCAACGAGTGCTGGTCCTTGATGGGGTCGCAGCCGAGCACCTCGACGTGCCCAGACGAGGGGCGGTCCAGTCCTTCCAGGCAGTTCAACAGGGTCGTCTTACCAGCACCATTCGGGCCCACGACCCCGAAGATCTCTCCTTCGCGGACCTTGAAGGAGACGTCTTCGAGGGCAGTGAAGCTGCCGAAGTTGCGGCTGACAGCCGCACAGCTCACGACATTCTTCATCCCTCATCACCCTCGGAGTCCACGGGGGCCTGATGGCTAGGCATCGCCTGCATGACGATCTGATCGAGCGTCTCCTGGCGCATCAAAGCGATCCCTTGGTTCGCGTCAGCGAGCAGGAGCAGGGTGTCGCCCGGGTGAATATCGAAGAGCTCCCGCGCACCCTTGGGGATGACGACCTGTCCCTTGGGGCCGACCTTGACCGTCGCGGCGTACTTGCCCGGTGGGGGCGTTTGATCCATGTCCATGCTGACCTCACGGCATGTAGTCGATCAACGTGTCCGGTCAGTACATCTAGGTGCCATTAACGCTGTCGGCCCATCGGCATGTACAGCCTCGCGAAGTGCAACCCGAAGGCCTTGGCTAGGCGGGAGGCTCCACTCTGGGGCCACGATCCCGGGCTCCACGGACTATACTTCGCGGCATCTCTACAGCCGGACCTTCCTCGCCGAATGCTTGCGCGCGACCCGGACTTATGGTAGACAAGCTACAGAAGTTCAATGATGGAACTTCCCGATGCATGAAGGAGGCAATGATGAACACGCGAGGATTGCGTGCTACGGCTGCTGGATTGATTCTTGGAATCTTGGCTGCCACTGGACTGGCGGGGACTGCTTCGGCAGCAAGGCCGCCGCTGCCACCTGGAGCTACGTCGTACATCGAATACTCGGTGCTTCAGTACCCAATGTGTTTGCTAGACTGGGCAGCACTACCAAAGAGTGTGTACACGGTCTACGAGGGGTGCAAGAAGATCGATAACGGAATTGGCTTCACCTATCGACTAAGTTGGGGCTGGAAGAACTGATTTCGGACTCGAGGGATACCGCGCATTATCACACCACAGCGAACGGTGCCCTTACGCAACCACGACGACGGACCTACGAAATCGTAGGTCCGTCGTCGCTTGCTCAGTTGGGTCTGAGCTAGTGGTCGGTCCCGGATTTGGCCTGCTCGTTGGGTGAGTGCGGTCCGTGCGCGGGAGACCTTGGCAACAATGGGGCTCGTCACGAACGTTGGGTGTAGCCACGCCTGAAATCGCCGTATTCGAGCAGTATTCTGGCGATTTTAAGGGGCAGAGGTCCCTGGAGCCAAGGGCGATGTGCGGAGGTGGTCGTCACCGATGGGTGTCGCCGCTCGCTCTCTCCGAAGCTACGCGCCGGCCGCAACCTATGCCACTTCATGCCACTTCAGGTTACGCAGCAGCCTTAGCTCGGCGGCATTCCACGGCCTTGGCGACCTGCTCCGTAACCAGCAGGAGCATAGTCAACGGCAAGGCCAAGGTCAACATCGAAAACGGATCCGTGCTCGGGGCAGAAACGGCGGCAAGGATGAAGGCAGCAACGATTATGAACGGTCGCGACCTTTTCATGTGAGCCGCGGTGATGACCCCGATCACGTTGAGCAGCAATATCACTAGTGGTACGACGTAGCTCGTCCCGAAAACCAGCATGACGCGCATGAGGAAGCCAAGCACAGAATCGATCGAGATCAGGTTGAGGATGTCCGATCCCTCAGGAGTGAAGCTGACCAGCATTCCGATGGCAGCCGGCATCACCAAGTACCCGGTGGCTACCCCCCTCAGGAACAGTGGGGTTGCAGTCGCGACGAAAACCCGAGCCCACCTACGCTCCTTGGCGATCAATCCGGGAGCGATGAACGACCAAAATTGATGGAGCCACACAGGCGCAGTCAGCAGCAGGCCGGTGAGGGCGACGACCTTCAGCATCACCATGAACGGCGTCGCCACGCCATCATTGGTCACCTGAATGTCGATGTCAGGATGTCTGACCGCCAAGGTCTGTTCGGCTCGGCGGATTGGCCACAGCAACGCCTGATAAAGCGACCGGTACCAGAACGACGACACGACCATCCCAACAGCGATCGTGACCACCGACACGATCAGTCGGTAGCGCAGCTCGCGCAGATGTTCATACAGACCAGCTCAGGTCGATCCGGCGCCCTTTCAAGGTGGGAGCCATCACTCGTCCGAGTGGCGGGTGGCCGGAGCCGTGGCGTCGGATGTCGGCTCAGGTGCCGCTTCGGGTGCCGGCTCAGGTGACTGTTCGGGTGCCGGTTCGGAGAGGCCTCGGGTCTCTTCCTTGAACTCTCGAAGTGATCGGCCGGCGCTCTTGCCGAGGCCGGCGAGTTTGCCGGTGCCGAAGAGAACGATGACAACAACGGCGACAATGAGGATCTGCATGGGTCCGACAGGCACTGCGAAGTCCTTCCACACGAGGCGTCGGCGGGCGAGATGCCCGTCGCTCCCCACCGCACCATGTCCTGGCCGGCGGCACCAATAGCGAGTGGCGCCACTACCATGCACACCGGCTATGTGTCGTGGGTCAGCGAACCGCGTTGAGGGTCGCGATGAAGCCACGCAGGGCGTGCGGTTGGTGCCGGTCGTTGCGATGAAGGGCCCCGATCTGCCGCTGGACCGGATCAGTGAATCCGACGGCGTGGCCGCCGAAGAGGCCTGCGGTGCGGGCGAGAGCATCGGGCACGATCGTGATGCCTCCGCACGTGATCCCGAGCTCGACCAGCGCGTCGCGTTGGGTGGTGGTCAGCACTCGCGGTGGTCGGACTCCGTGGGCCTGGTAGACCGATTCGGCCATCTCGCGGATGGAGGTGCCTCGCGGCAGGGTCACCAGGGTCAGCTCGGACAGGAGCTCGGCGGTGACGATCCTGCCGGGGTCATGGTCTGTCGCGATGACGGCGACGAAGTCCTGGGTGCGGACCGGAACGACGTCGATGTCGTGTGGCACCTGGTCGGTCACGCCGAAGCCGATGTCTGCGCGCCCCACCCGGAGGGCATCGATCAGCTGTGGGGTGTCCTCGATGCTGAACAGCTCGATCCGTACGCCCGGATGGGCTCGATGGAAATCGCCGAGTCGGGCGGGGACCTCGGTCGCCACCAGCGACGGGAGCCCCGCGATCCGCAAGGTGCCCGAGGTGACCTGTTGGTCAGAGGCCACCATGGCCTCGATCTCGGTCACGTCGCGCAAGATGCGCCGACCAGCGGTGACGATCCGCTGTCCCAGATCGGTCAACTCCATGCGCCGACCGACCGGCACGAACAGCCTCGCGTCGAGAGCGGTCTCCAGTGTACGGACCCGTCGGGACAGCGATGGTTGGGAAATCATCAGCACGTCAGCTGCTGCGGTGAACGATCCGTAGTCGACCACCGCGACCACGGCTTCCAACTGGTTGAGTCCCGGGCGGACCCCGCCCAGCTCACTGGGCAGGGGCTCTCCCACCTGTGGGCACTGCGTCACGAGGTCTTGGCAGGTTGTTCCGCGTCGTCGGAACCAGTGCCGTCTGACTCGAGTGCGGCCTTCTCAGCGCGTTCCTTCTCGTCCAGCGCCTTGAGCTCCGCCAGCACAGTGTCCCTGGAGGTCGGATCGTCTTCAGCCCGTGCCGCACGACGTCGTTCATTCACCTTGGCGATCTGCTCGGTGATGAGCAACAAGATCGTCATCGGCAGTGCCATGGCGATCATGGAGAACGGGTCCGTCGTCGGTGTCGCGACTGCGGCAAAGACAAATGCGATCAGGATGATGAAGGGCCGGAACCTCTTCATCTGAGCTGCCGTGATGACCCCGAGGATGTTCAACAGCAACATCACCAACGGGATGAGATAGCTGATCCCAAAGACCAACATGACCCGGGTCATGAAGCCGAGGAACTCCTCCATTCGCAACAGGTTCAGCAGGTCTTCGTTCTCTGGGGTGAACCCGATCAGCACCCCCACACCCTTCGGCAACAGGAAGTAGCCCGTCGCCACACCGGCCAGGAACAGGGGTGTGGCGATCCCAACAAACGTACGGGCCCACTTCTTCTCCTTGGCCAGCAGGCCGGGAACGATGAACGACCACAGCTGGTGCAACCAGATCGGTGCGGTCACGATCACTCCGCTGAGTGCGATCAGCTTGATGAACACCATGAAGCCGGCAGTCACACCGTCGTTCGTCGCCTGCAGATCCAGTCCTGGGTGCGAGATGGCGAGGTCTGCCTTGGCCATGTCCAAGGGGCGTTTCAGGACCCGGTACAGCTGCGGATAAAAGGCTGCGCTGAGGGCCATCCCCAAGATGATCGTGACCACCGAGAAGACGAGCCGGTAGCGAAGCTCGCGCAGGTGGTCGTACAGACTCATGTTGCCGTCCGGTGGGACCGGCGGCGGCTTCAGCCACGCAAAACTGAGCTTGCGTCCCTTGATCGACAGCGCCATGGTCAGCTACCTCGATTGCTCAGGCGTCGGAGCGCTTGGACTCGACGACCTCGGCATCAACGGTCTCGGAGTACTGCTGGAACTCGTTGTTGTTCTCGTCGGTGGTGACGCCGGAGATCTCGCCGGTGGGCTCGGCGGTCTTCTCCGCCTTCTTCGCCTCGTCTTCGGACTTGATGCTCTTGGTCTCTTCCTTGAACTCGCGCAGCGCGCGTCCGGTGCTCTTGCCGAGGCCGGCGAGCTTCGCACCGCCGAACAGAACCAAGATCACCACTGCGATGATTGCGATTTCCATGGGGCCGAGGTTTGGCATGACTGCCTCCTGTCGTCGTCCGCGCGGCAGTCCCGCGCGTCTGTCATCTTACTCGCGTGCCCCCGACTTGCGAGTGGCGCAACGATAACGTTTGTGTGGCAATGCAGGTTTCAGGGTGAGACCTGCACCTGGTTGTCCTCGGTGACCCGTTCGGTCACCTCGGGCGGGTCGTCATCCTTCGGCGACACCTGCGGGATCTTGATCTGACCGACGAGCTCGGTGAGCTGGCTCAATCTCTTGAACAGCACACCGCTCTCATGGGCGAGGTCGCTCGCCTTCCCGTACAGCACATAGCCGTACCACGCCAGCGCTCCCAGTCCCACGGCCCCGATCACCACGAAGGCCAACCCCACCCATCCCACGATCAGGTAGGCGAAGGCTGCGAGGATCGCGGCGCCCACCAGCACGCCGAACACGATCAGGACAACCATGGACTCGACCCTACAGACCTCACTGAGGTTTGTCGCCAACCAGTCCCAGCGCGCGGTACTGCGCCAGTGCCTCGGTGGCTTCCTGGCGCGCAGCCTGGTCAGCGCCGTCGGGTGCCACCACTGACACCTGATCCCCCAGTCGCAGCAGCAGGCGCCGCAGCCAGGCCGGGTCCCCCACCGGCAGCGTGACCCGCCGGATGCCGTCGGCGGTGGGCCCGGACTGTTCGGTCAGCGCGTAGTACTCCGCCACCCAGTGCGCACCAGGTCGCAGGTCCAGGGTGACGCTGGGGTTGTCGGAGGTGAACCAGCCGGCATCAGCGTCGGGCAGGACCACCTCCGGATGGTCGACGGCCTGATCCAGCACGGTGGCCGACACGATCCGGTCCATCCGGAAGATCCGCAGCCCACCGGCGCTGTGACACCACGCATCGAGATAGACCGCCCCGTCACGCATCGAGCGACGCAGCGGATCCACCCTCCGCTGTGTGGTCTCGGCGCGGGAGGCGACGTCATAGGTGATCTCGAGACGGCGACGGTCCCGCAGGGCCCGGTCGACCGTGCTGCGGACCTGGTCATCACCGGCCTGGATCCGGACCTCGGCTCGCGACACCGCATCGCCGCGATCCCCGGCCAGTGTCGCGAGCTTGTCCAGGGCCCGGTCGATGGCGGGCAGTTGCTCGGGGTTGGCGACATCCCGCAGGCTGCGCAGCGCCAGCAGCAGAGCAACTGCTTCGTCCGCGGTGAACCGCAACGGACGCGACAGGTACTCGGCATTGGACAACCGCGCCACTGCTTCGCCGTCGACGCCGTCGATGTCGACGTTGATGTATTCGCCCCACTGCTTGCTCGGCAACCCGGTCCACGAAATGGTGGCGAGGTCCTTGACCACCTGGGCCGGCGACACCCCGTACATCGCCGCCAGCTTCTCGACCGGGGTGTCCCCGTTGTTGAGCAGGTACGGAACCATGGACAACATCCGGGTCAGTTGCGCCGAGGAACTCATGCCGACTCCTCCCGTTCGTGGTCCGCCCAGGCGTGCAGTTTCTCGATCACCGCGTCACGCAGGTCGGCCGGTGCACACACGACCACATCCGCGCCGGCACCGGCGAGTTCGTCGGTCAGGGCCTGGGTCGAGGCGTACCCGACCTCGTACAGGCCGAACCCCGGTGGCAGGCCGAAACCCGGTGGCAGGTCGAACCCGGCTGCCCGGGACCCCTTTGCCGTCACCAGCTCACCGCGACGCCGCAGGGCCGGGGCTCGACCGGCGCGGATCGCCACCAGGGCCTTCCGGTCCGGCGTGGGTGGGGTGAGTGCATCAGCGAGTTCCTGCAGGTTGGTGCCCGGCGGTATGTCATAGCAGCCCGGTTTGCCGAACCGCTTGGGTGTCCCCACCACCCGGGACAGCCGGAACATCCGCACCACGGACTTGCCGATGTCCTGACCGATCACGTACCACCTGCCCCGATGCATGATGAGGCCCCACGGTTCGAGTTCTCGGCTTTCTCCTGCCGTGCGATAGTCGAACCGCACCCGTACCCGGTCGATCACCGCGTCGTAGAAGGTGGCAAAACTCGGCTCGCTCGTCGGCAGGGTCAGGTCGAGTCCCGGGACCCGTTGGGAGTCGACCTCGACCCCAACCGCCTGGAGTTTGGCCATCGCGCTGCGGGTGGCCTCGGCCACCGACGCCTCCTGCCAGGCCCGGGCCGCCAGCCCGATCATGGTCGCCTCGTCGGCGTCGAACTCCACGGCCCCGAGTTCGTAACTGTCGGGCCGGATCCGATACCCGAGGTTGTCGCCGAACAGGTCCTCATTAGTCCCGGTCTCGATCTCGATCCCGTTGCTGCGCAGTTCGTCCTTGTCACGCTCGAACATCCGGTCGAACGAACTGGTCTCCTTGTATCCGTCGATACTGTCGCGCAGTTCGGCCTTGGTCACGAACCGTCGCGCCGACAACAGGCAGATCGTCAGATTCATCAGCCGCTCGGACTTGTCCTGGCTCATGAGCGGGAAAGTACCATCCCCGGGCGGGCCGACGACGGCGGGACACGGCATGATGGGCAGGTGAGCGGTGCCGGACGCTATGCCCCGAGTCCCAGCGGGGACCTACATCTGGGGAACCTACGGACTGCGGTCGTCGCCTGGGTGATGGCCCGCACCACCGAACGTCGCTTCTTGCTCCGCATTGAGGACCTCGACACGGCCCGCAGCGACCCGGCCGTGGCACGACGCCAGATCGACGACCTCGTACGACTCGGGCTCGACTTCGACCCACCCCGACTGGTCCAGTCCCAGCGTCTCGACCGTTACGAGGCAGCCCTGGCAGCGCTCGGAGCTGACCGGGTGTACGAGTGCTACTGCACCCGCCGTGAGATCGCCGAAGCCGTACGGGCACCCCATCAGCCACCGGGAGCCTATCCGGGCACCTGTGCCCGGCTCTCCGCAGCACAACGAGCCGCACGTCGGCGCGAACGACCACCAGCACTGCGAATCCGGGCCGATGAAGCAACATTCACGGTGACCGACCGATGGCACCCAGAGGTGACCGGGATCGTCGACGACTTCGTGCTGCGACGCAACGACGGCACCCCGGCCTACAACTTGGCTGTTGTGGTCGACGACGCCGAGTCCGGGGTCGACCAGGTCGTCCGTGGTGAGGACCTGTTGGACTCCTCGCCGAGACAGGCATGGTTGGCCGACCAGCTCGGAGTCGACCCGCCGACCTATGCCCATGTGCCGTTGGTGCTGAACCGAGACCGAAAACGGCTGGCCAAACGTGACGGAGCAGTGACCTTGGCGCAGTTGGCGGCTCAGGGAGTGAGCCCGGCCCAGGTCCTGTCCCGGATCGCGATATCACTGGGGGACGCTGCAGAAGGAGAGCCGGTGACCGTCCACGATCTGGCCTCGCGGTTTGATCCGGACCGGCTGCCGCGCGAACCGTGGGTGTACGAAGGAGACCTGTGATGTTGACCCGCCTGACCGGAGCCACCGAAGCCGCCCCGCTGGTCGATGTCGACTGGGATCCGACCTACGGACATACCCTGGAGTCGTTGCTGGAATTCGGCCCGCCCGACACCGAACCGGCCGACTTCGACGCCTTCTGGGCCGCAGTCCGTGCCGAGGCTCTGGCCGTCGACCCCAACCTCAAGATCGAACCGTGGCACGACGCCGACCACCAGACACAGGTCGCCCGGATCGCGGTCACCGGACTCGACGGGGTACGGCTCGGTGGCTGGCTGGTCCGCGCCCCGGGTGAGACCACCCGAGGTCTGGTGATCGGGCACGGCTACGGCGGCCGCCTCGAGCCCGGGCTGGATCTGCCGCCAGGAGTGCTGTCCATCCAACTGGTGGCCCGTGGCATGCCCGGCAGCGAACATCCCGGCATCGGATCGGTCGGCCGTGACCATGTGCTGTCCGGGATCGAGAGCGCCCGCACCTACTCCCATGTCGGATCA
>CAMDZW010000047.1 GCA_945911015.1 uncultured Propionibacteriaceae bacterium | reverse complement strand
GGCGCAGAGCGACAGCCTACCTCTGACTGCCGCCAATCTTTGCAACAGAGCCCGATGAGGACCGGCAGCTGCTCCCGTACGGCCTGACGTACGAACCGCAGTCCGCTCATCACCGCCAGGGACGAACCGAGCACCAACACACCGTCAGCGTCTCCGACGAGGCGGTGGCAGAGTTCGACCCGATCCTTGGGCACGGAGTCGCCGAAGAAGACCACATCGGGACGCAACCGGTCCGAGCCACAGGTCGCGCAGCGGGGTGCGACAAAGCGCTCCACATCCAGTTCCAACAGGGCGACATCACCGTCGGGGCGGATTTCGCCGGAGGTGACGGTGTAGTCCGGATTGGCCCGGGCCATCGCCGCGTCAAGCTCGGCCCGCGCCACGAGGCCACCGCAGGGTTCACAGATCACCCGCGCCAAGGAACCGTGCAGCTCGACGACCCGCTCGGCCCCGGCCCCCTGATGGAGCCCGTCGACATTCTGGGTGATGATTCGGTCAACCACACCGAGGTCCTGCAGGTCAGCGACCGCCGTGTGGCCGGGATTGGGGCGAGCACTGTCCAGGCGTTGCCACCCCACATAGGAGCGGGCCCAGTACCGACGGCGTGCCTCGCTGGAGCGACGGAAGTCCTGGATGGTCATCGGCTGGATCCGACGCGTGCCGTCCGGGCCACGGTAGTCGGGGATGCCGGAGGCCGTGCTGATCCCGGCACCGGAGAGCACCAGCCAACGGCGGCCGCTCATGGCGGCGGCCAGCTCGGCGGCCGTGGCTCCGGGGCCGTCCGGGACCGACTGTGCCCAGGCCATCGACGGCGGGCGATGGGTCACGGACATGCACGCATGTTAGTCCTCGACCTGCAGCAGCTCGGCGCGATCGGTGGCCGAAACCATGTCCGGATGGCTCGGTCCCCAGTGTGGATAGGCTGGACTCAGTTGGGCAATCCTCAGTGTGGCTTGGCTTTCCTGCCTGTTCACCGAGTCGCGACCGCATTACAGTGACCGTTATGAAGCTGACCCCAGAACTCGAAATCGCCTTCAACAACCAGGTCACGCTGGAGTTCGAGGCCTCCATGGTCTACCGCCAGCTGGCCGTCGAAATGGACGCCCGCGACCTGCCCGGCATGGCGGCATGGCTGCGTCACCAGGCCGACGAGGAGATCGTCCACGCCAACAAGTTCATTGACCACCTGGTCGACCGCGGCAACCACGCCCAGATCGGCAAGATCAACTCGCCTCAGCTCGACGTCGCGACCGCTCTCGACGCCTTCAAGGCCGCCTACGCCCACGAGCAGCGTGTCTCCGAAGCCATCCGCTCCCTCTACCGCACCACCGAGGAGGCCGGCGACCTCGACTCCCGCCCGCTGCTGAACTGGTTCATCGGTGAGCAGATCGAGGAGGAGGCGACCGTCTCCGAGATCGTCGCCCAGCTCGAACTGATCGGCGCCGACGGCCCGGGCCTGCTCCGAATCGACGCCGAGCTCGGCGCACGTCCGACCGGGACCACCGAAGCCTGATCCAGCGCCGTCGCACGACCGGTAGAGTCGGCGGTCGTGCGACGAGTTCTGGCAGGAATCCGCAGGAGGATCCCACGATCACTCTGGTGGCGGCTCTCCCCGATCCGACTTTCCTGGTTGGGCGACGAGGGGGAGACCGGCAATTTTGGCGACCAGCTGAGTCCGCATCTGATCCGCCAACTCTTCGGTGTGAAGGTCATCCACTCGGGTATGCCCACGGCGGACCTGGTGTCCACCGGATCGCTCCTCGACTGGGCCGAGTCCGCTGTCGACCGGCGCCGCCCCATCATCTGGGGTTCAGGGTTCATTGCTGACGGGCCAGCGTGGAGGGGAGCTCCGACCCGGGTCCGTGCCGTCCGTGGCGACCTGTCACGTCGCCGCATGGCCCATCTGAGTCAAAGCCCCATCGCCGTCGGCGATCCGGGCCTGTTGACCGCCCGAGCGTTCCCCCACCTCCGATCGGCCCCGACTCATGAGGTCGGTCTCATCCCGCACTACACCGATCGTGAAGCCTGGTTGGACTGCCTCGGGCATGAACCGGACCTGCCGGTCATCGACTTGATGCAGCCCTGGCAGTGCGTCATCGGCCAACTCACCTCATGTCGGTCCGTGATCTCGTCCAGTCTCCACGGTCTGATCGTCGCCGAATCGTACGGCATACCGAATCACTGGGCGTCGCCCGGCGAAGGGATCACCGGCGGCCGGTACAAGTTCGACGACTACTACTCAGCCTTTGGAGTCACCCGAGAGCCGGCACCGGTGACTGAGTTGCTGGACCGACACCACGCGCTGACCCAACAGTGGGCACCTCTTCCCGATCTGCCAAGGCTCCAGGCTCAGTTGCTGCGTGCCTTCCCGTTGTCTCCTCGGAACCGCTGAACCAGGCGGCGAGCCCGCCCCGCCAGACCAACCAGCCACGGCGCCCGGACTCGCATCTGCTCCAGAGCTGCATAGCGGGCCCGGAGCGTGCGTAGTTCATCGGCTTGGTCGATCACGAAGGTCATCAGTTCCTCGGCGTGAGCGCCGTAGAGAGGCAGGTTGTTGCGCATGATCTGAGCCTGGGCAGCAATCCGACGCTGACGATTCAGCTCTCGGCTGACCGATCCGGGCCGGATCCGGTAGTGGAACAACACCTCGTCGACATGCTCCCACCGTCGCCCCAGTCCGAGGATCTTCAGGATGAAGTCGTGATCCTCCAGGCCAACCCTCATCGACTCGTCAAACCCACCCACTTCCCGCCAGTCTGAAGTCCGAAACAGTGACGTCACCACGATGCTGTTGAAGATGAGCAAGGTGTCCCATGAGGGAGGCGGCAATTGCCACGGTCCTTGGCGATCACCGAACCGTTCGACCGAGCAGTACACGAGTCCCACGTCGGGATCGGTCATCCGAGTGAGTGCCTTCTCGAGGTAGGTCGGGTCGATGAGATCGTCGCTGTCGAGGGGGAGGAAGAATTCGGCATCCGCCGCTTCAATGGCGGTGTTCCTGGCAGCAGCCTGCCCACGATTCTCCTGATGGATGAGGGTCAGTCGAGGGTCCTCCGGCAGGCTCTCGAGGGCGGCCACGGTCGACCCATCAGTCGAACCGTCATCAACCACGACGACCCGCAGATTGGGTACGGTCTGGGCCAGTGCCGAGGCAACAGCGTCTGTGACAAAGGATCCGCTGTTGTACACCGGTATCACGACGGCGACAGCAGGTGCCTCACTCATCGAGGACTCCACGCGTGGTTGGGAATCCAGTAGCGGTGATCTTGGCAAGGTGGAGCACACTGTGGCGCGGGCGGGGTGCCGTGTCCGTGCCCGCGGCACGCTGGCGGTCCGCCCAGGTGGCGCTGGCGACCGCTGCCACATCATCGCGAGGACGACCCGACCGGGCAAAGACCTCTCTGGCCACGGCGGCCCAGGTCATCGGTTCGCCACCATCGGTGAGATTGTAGGTGCCGTACGGTGCCCCGACCCTCAACAGATGTGCGATCCCAGCTGCCAAGGTTGAACAACGCGTGAGACGGCCCCACTGATCGTCGACGACCTCGGGACAGACCCCGTCGGCTGCCAACCTCTCCATGGTGGCGACGAAGTTGGGGCCGTCGCCGATCACCCAGCTGGTGCGGATCAGGTAATGACGCGGAACCACGGAGACGGCCACGTCGCCGGCGGCCTTCGACTGTCCATACACGCCCAACGGCGAGAGCGGTTCGTCCTCGGTGTGCACCGGTGCCGCGCCGTCGAACACGTAATCACTGGAAATGTGCACCAAACTGAACCCATACCGGACGGCCAGACGGGCCAGCTGGCTCACCGCGGTGGCGTTCACCTGCCAGGCCAGGCGCCGGCCCTGCGGCGTCTCGGCCTCATCAACCTTGGTGTAGGCGGCGGCATTGATCACCACGTCATGGTTCTGCCAGGGCCAGTTCTCCAGCGCTTCGGCATCGGTGAGGTCAAGCTCGTTCCGGCCCACCGCCGCCGCATCCCCGAACTCCGCCTGCAGAGCCCGTCCTAGTTGCCCGTCAGCACCCAGGATCAGCGGTTGACGGGCTGGCACCGGCTTCGCTTCGGCGACCGTCGGATGTGTCCGGTCGGCATCACTGAGCACCGCTCGCTCGAGCGGGATCGGCCACGGGATCGCCGACCCCGGGTCGGCGAGATTGACGTAGGAATAGGAATCCCGGGCATCGGCGCGCCAGTGGTCATTGACCAGATAGCTGTAGGCAGTGCCATCGATCAAAGTCTGGAAGCCGTTGGCCACACCGCGCGGCACGAAGACCGCCACCGACTCGTCCAGCTCACAGTGAAAGGTCGCACCGAAGGATTCCCCGCTGCGCAGATCGACCCAAGCTCCGAAGACCTTCCCGGCAGCCACCGAGACAAGCTTGTCCCACGGCTCGGCGTGCAACCCTCGGGTGGTGCCGGCGGTCGTGTTGAACGAGATGTTCTGCTGCACCGGGCCGAAGTCAGGCAGGCCAAGGGCGGTCATCTTCAGCCGCTGCCAGTTCTCCTTGAACCAGCCGCGGCTGTCGGCACGGACATCGAGCCGGACGATCACCAACCCGGGGATCGGCGTTGTTTCGGGATCGGGGAGTGCTGCCACGGGCGTCATCGTACGCACATGAGTCAGCGACCGCGGGCCACCAGGGAACGCAAGTAGTCGCCGTACCCGGATTTGTCGAGGCGTTCCGCCTGGGCCAGCAACTCATCGGTGGACAGGTGACCCAGCCGCCAACCGATCTCCTCGGGGCAGCCGATTGACAGGCCTTGGCGTTCCTGCAAGGTCCGCACGAAGGCGCCGGCATCCTGCATGGCGGTGAACGTGCCGGTGTCGAGCCATGCCGTGCCGCGCGGGAGCACCTCGACGGCGAGCGTGCCCTGGGCAAGGTAGTGGCGGTGGATGTCGACGATCTCCAGTTCGCCACGGGCCGAGGGTGTCAGACCGCGCGCGACGTCGACGACCGTGTTGTCGTAGAAGTACAGCCCGGGTACGGCATAGTTGCTGCGCGGCTCGGCGGGCTTCTCCTCCAGTGAGATCGCGCGGCCGTGCGTGTCGAACTCGACCACACCGTACGGGCTCGGGTCGGCCACCCAGTAGCCGAAGACGCAGCCGCCAGTGAGGTCGGTGTGGCGACGCAGCTGAGTGCCCAGACCGGGGCCGTAGAAGATGTTGTCGCCCAGCACGAGCGCGACGCTGTCGTCGCCGATGTGCTCCTCACCGAGCAGGAATGCCTGCGGCAGACCATCCGGGGAGGGTTGGATGCGATAGCTGAGCGAGATGCCGAATTGACTGCCGTCGCCGAGCAGCCGTTGGAAGCTCTCCTGTTCGTGCGCCGTGGTGATGATCAGGATGTCGGTGATCCCGGCGAGCATCAGGGTCGACAACGGGTAGTAGATCATCGGCTTGTCGTGGACCGGGATCAGTTGCTTGCTGACCCCGAGGGTGAGCGGGTGCAGTCGCGTGCCGGTGCCCCCAGCCAGAATGATCCCCTTCATGCCCGAAAGATAGCCGGTCACCCGGCAGAACCGAGCGCTGACAGAGTGTGGGACGCCGGCTCGGAGACCGCCTGTTGACGGTGCCATAATGGCGGCTCGGGGGTGTGCACGCGGGTCATCGGAGGAGCCGCGGCACACGAGCTTCACAAGGATGGCATGAAGATCGTCGTCACGGGCGGCGCCGGCTACATCGGTGCCCACGTCGCGTGGGCCCTCGACTCTCGCGGGCACCACGTCACCATCATTGACGACCTGTCGTCGGGGATCGCGGCGCGGGTCGACGGGTTGGACCTGCACGTCGTCGACCTGGTTGAACCTTCGTCGGTCGAAGCGATCACCCCGATGCTGGACGGGGCCGATGCGGTGGCCCACTTCGCCGCCCGCAAGAGCGTCGGTGACTCAGTGCGACATCCCGCCTGGTACATGCAACAGAACGTCGGTGCGTTGGCCACTGTGTTGCTCGCCGTCGAGGCCGCCTCGGTGCCCACCTTCCTGTTCTCCTCCTCGGCGGCGGTCTACGGATCGACCGAGGGCCTCGGCATCCACGAGGACCTGCCCACCCGGCCCATCAACCCGTACGGTGAGACCAAACTCACCGGTGAACGACTCGTTGCCGCGACCACCACCGCGCTCGGCCTCCGCTCGGCGAGCCTGCGGTACTTCAACGCCGCGGGCACCGGACGCGCCGAACTCGCCGACAGCCTGATCACCAACCTGATCCCGATCGTGGTCAAGCAGGTCCTGGACGGGGAGGACCCGGTCATCTTCGGCGAGGACTATCCGACCGTCGACGGCACCTGCGTCCGGGACTTCATCCATGTCCTGGATCTGGTCGACGCCCACCTGGAAACCCTCGAGTTCCTGTGTGCACAGGACCCTGGCCACCACATCTTCAATGTCGGCACCGGACGCGGAGCCTCGGTGGCCGAGGTCATCGCCACGGTTGCGAAGGTCTCGGGTCGCCCGGTCAGTCCACGCCGCGAGGTCCGACGCGCTGGCGATCCCGCCGTCGCCGTGGCCGATCCGACCCGCATCGCGCGGACCCTCGGCTGGCGGTCCCGCCGCACCCTCGACGACATCGTCACCAGCGTCTGGCACACCGCCACCTCGGGGACAGAAGTCCGGCCATGAAGGTGCTGATCACCGGTGGTGCCGGATTCATAGGCGCCGGCCTGGTCCACCGGATCTTGGCGACCCGCCCTGGCTGGCAGGTGAGTGTGCTCGACTCGCTGACCTATGCCGGAGATCCGACCCACCTCGATCCGGTCCACGACCGGATCCGCTTCGTCCACGGCGATGTCACCGATGTCCGGGTCCTCGATCCGCTCGTGGCGGACTGCGACGCGGTGATCCACTTGGCCGCCGAGTCACACAATGACAACTCCCTGACCGACCCGGAGCCCTTCGTCCACACCAATGTCGTGGGCACCTTCCAGGTCCTGGAAGCCGTCCGACGCCACGGCGTGCGGCTGCACCACGTCTCCACCGACGAGGTCTACGGCGACCTGCCGCTGGACGATCCGATTCGCTTCACCGAGCAATCCCCGCTCCAACCCTCAAGTCCCTACTCGGCCACCAAGGCCGCGGCCGATCTACTGGTCGGGGCTTGGATCCGCTCGTACGGGATCAGCGCCACCCTCAGCAACTGCAGCAACAACTACGGACCACGCCAGCACATCGAAAAGTTCATCCCCCGCCAGATCACCAATCTCCTGTCCGGTCTGCGACCAAAGCTCTACGGGACCGGGGCACATGTGCGCGACTGGATCCACGTCGATGACCACAACGATGCGGTGATCACCATCGTGGAACGAGGTCGTCCCGGTGAGACTTACCTGATCGGTGCCGATGGTGAGCACACCAATCTCGATGTCGTCCGGACCCTGTTGGAGCTGATGGGCCGACCGACCGACGACTTCGACCTCGTCGCGGACCGTCCGGGCCACGATCTGCGCTATGCCATCGACGCCACCAAACTGCGGACAGAGCTCGGCTGGCAACCGCAGTATCGCGACCTCCGCAGCGGCCTGGCCGCCACCATTGACTGGTATCGCGACAACCAGAACCGTTGGCGCACGGCCAAGGACCGGGTCGAGCAGCGGTACCGAGAGCAGGGCCAGTGACCTCGCTGACGCCGCATGTGCTGCTGGTCAGCCCAGACTTCCACGGCTACTGGCAGGCGCTTTCGCGAGCCTTGACCGCTCTGGGCTGTGAGGTGAGCGTCCACCGGTACGACCGCGCCCAGTCCCGTACGGCGGCGGTGGCCAATGTGATCAGCCATCGGGTGGGCTCGTCCCGGCTCCAGGATGTGGTCAACCAGGATCTCAGCCGCGCTACGATCAGGACCCTGGATCGTGCCCGGCCCGATGCCGTGTTGGTCGTCAAGGGGGACCAGCTGAGCGACGAGTGGTGGCAGACCCTGCTCGACCGGCGCATCCCCCACTGCGTCTGGCTCTACGACGAGTTGGTCAACATGGCCCACGAGCTGTCGCTGTTGGCTCGGCTGGACCGGGTGCTCAGTTACAGCGCGGCCGATGTCGCCACCCTGCGCACCGCCGGCGTGACCACCGGGCAGCTGCCCAATGGCTTTGACTCACTCCTCCCGTGGCGCCCCCGCCCGGTCTCGGCGGTCAGTTTCATCGGCGCCCGCTATCCCGAGCGGGAGCAGGTCATGGTGTCGCTGGCCGCCCGCGGGGTCCCGGTGGCGGCTTGGGGACGCGAGTGGTCACCGCGCCTGTGGGACCGGGCGCGCACCGCTCGGTGGCGCGATGACCTGCCGATCCCGGCCCATCCCGACATCCCACGCGACGAGTACTACGGCGTGATGGCCGGCAGCACCGCGACCTTGAACATCCACGGTGTGCACCACCAGGGCCTGTCGATGCGGACCTTCGAAGCACCCGGGGTCGGCGCACTGTCGATGATCGACCGCGACGAGGTGTCAACCTTCTACGAACCGGGGGCCGAGACCGTGGTCTTCCATGAGGTCGACGAGTTGGTCGACCTGATTGGCCGAGCCGAGCGTGACCCCGAGTGGTCCCACGGCATTCGCACCGCCGGGATCCGCCGGACCGAGGCCGAACACACCTTTGTCCACCGGATGCAGACCGTGCTCGACGGGTGGAGATGACCCATGCCACGCATCCTGTGTGTGATCCCGGTTCGAGGTGGCTCCAAGGGCATCCCGGGCAAGAACGCCTGGCTCATCGCCGGCAAGCCGTTGGTGCAGTGGACCATCGAACAGGCGTTGGCCTGTCGGGACGCCCGCCAACCGGGCGAGGAGGTGGACGTGGTCGTCTCCACCGACGACGAGGCACTGGCCGCGATCGCCCGTGCCGCCGGGGCCGAGGTGCCGTTCCTGCGGCCTGACGATCTCGCCCGTGACGACACACCGACCGAGCCCGTCATCGTCCACGCCATCGAACACGCCACCGCCCACGGGCGCCGACCGGATGCGGTGATGTTGCTGCAGGCGACCTCCCCGATCCGTCTCGACGGCACCCTCGACCGGGCCGTCGACCAGTTCGAGCGGACCGGTGTCGACTCCCTGGTCGGCGTGGTGGCACAGACTCCTTTCCTGTGGAGACAGGGAAACCTGGGGGAGAACGTACGGCCTCACTATCAGGTCGCTGCCCGCCCACGGCGGCAGGATCTGGCGATCGAGGACCTGTTCTACCGGGAAACCGGATCGCTGTACCTGACCCGCACCGAGCTCTACCTCGAACAGAACAATCGCATCGGCGGTCAGGTCGGTCTGTTCGTGATGGACGAGATCGAAGGTGTCGACATCGACACCATGGTGGATCTGCACATCGCCGACGAACTGCTGCGCCGGGTCCAGGGCGGTACGCCATGAGCCCCACGGCCAGCATTGTCATCCCCTCCCGCGGCGGCGCCGACCGGCTGCCGCACCTGTTCGCCGCCTTGGCCGCCCAGACCACCGACGACTGGGAAGCCATCGTGGTCATCGACGGCGACATCGACAACTCCGCTGCGGTCGTGGCCGAGGCAGGTCGCGACCAACCGATCCGGGCCATCGTCCTGGACCGGAACCGGGGACGATCAGTCGCTCTGAACACTGGCTTCGAGGCGGCGACCGGCACGGTGCTGATCCGCTGCGACGACGACCTGCGGCCGGCCCCGAACTGGGTCGCCGACCACTGCGCCCCCCACGCCAACGGTCTGGTCGGCATCGTCGGGCTGTACCGCAATGTCTTCCCTGACACCGCCTATGCCCGGATCTACGGGCGGCCCCGCGACGAACGTTTCCGGGCCGATGCCTACCGCACTCCGGTCTCCCTCCACTGGCGATTCTGGGCCGGGAATGTCTCCGCCAGCCGCGAGCTGTGGCAGGAGGTCGGCCCATACGACATCGCTTATCGTGCGTACGGCTGGGAGGACATCGACTGGGGATACCGGGCGCATCGTGCCGGGGCTGACATCCAGATGTTGCCCACCCTGGAGACCGACCATCACATTGCTGCCACGACCACAGCCGTACGGGTGGCTCGTTCCTTCCACTCGGGTGCGGCAAAGATGACCTTCCAGGCCAAGCACGGTCCGGTGCTGCCGTCGACTCCGGTCGCCGGCCTGTGGGGCCGGCTGATCCACACCACCGCCCGGCATGCCGACCTCACCCGCCTCACCCGGTGGGCCGAACGCGCCGACCGTACGGTGGAGCGCCTGCCCCAGTGGTGGGCGGAGAAGCAGATCTCCTGGCTGGTCGAGGCCGCCGCGATCTCCGGCGAACTGCACCCGGACGGGGTGACGACAACGCTGTGAGGACGATGCTGAACGATCTGCGCACCATCTGGGTGCTGGTGCCCGAACGGCCGTGGCGCTGGATGACGCTGGCCACACTCGGATCGCTGGCCATGGCCCTGCTGGACATGATCGGGGTGGCAGCCATGTTTCCCTTGATGCAGGTCGTCACCGGGGCCGCGCCGACCTCGGGCCCGTTGTGGTGGATCTCGAGCTTCATCGGCTCCACTGATCCGGCGCGGCTCACCCTCGCCGCGGCCGCGCTGGTCGGGATCGCGTTCGTGCTCAAGAGCGTGATCACCGTCGGCTTCCGATGGTGGCTGCTCGGCAGGACCACGCAACTCGAGGCAACCGCTGCCGGCGAGCTGGTCGCGGCCTACGGCCGGTCTTCCCTGTTGGCCCACCGCCAGCGTGATCTGGCCATGGTCAACCGCACCATCGGTGTGTCGATCCTGCAGACCTTCAGCCAGGTGGTCCTGGGCCTGCTCAGCATCGTGGCCGAGGTCATCACTCTGGTGGCGATCGGGATCGTGCTGTTCGTGGTGTCGCCGCTGGCCGCAATCTTGGGGTTGGCGTTCTTCGGCATCGTCGGATCAGGGATGCAGCGCATCCTACGACGCCGTCAACAGCAGGTCGGGGCAGATGTCGCCGAGGCAGAGCTCTCGTCGTGGCGATCGCTGATGCCGCTGATGAACGGATTCCGCGAGATCCGGCTCGCGGGCGCGACGGACCAGTTCGTGCAGCGGTTCCGTGACGCCCGCCGGGAACGGGCCTCAGCGCAACGGCGCCGCTCACTGCTGGGCGAGCTGCCCAAGTATGTCCTCGAGGTCGGACTGGTCGTCGCCATCGGAGGCGTGGCCGGTGTGCTCTTCGCCACCTCCGACACCGCCACCGCACTGGCGGTCCTGGGGGTCTTCGCTGCCGGCAGCACCCGTTTGCTCCCCAGCCTGAACCGGCTTCTTGCCAGTGCGGCCATGGTGCGGACCGGCCGGGCCGGTCTGTCCCAACTCGCTCTCGAGGTCGAGGCCCAGGCAGCCGACACCGAGCACCCCAGTCAGCCGGCGCACCGTCGGTTCGCCGGGGACATCACCACCGAGGGGCTCGGCTTCAGTTTCCCGGACTCGGGCGTTGATGTCCTGAGCGAGGTCACCGTGACGATCCCCGAAGGCCGGACCACGGCCATCGTCGGACCGAGTGGATCGGGAAAGAGCACCCTGCTCGACATCCTGCTCGGGTTGCTACCCCCGACCGCCGGTCAGGTGCGGTGCGGTGGAGATCCGATCACCGAGGACCTCGCCGGCTGGTGCGCGGGCATCGGTGTCGTCCCCCAGGATGTCTTCCTGCTCGACGACAGCCTCGAGAACAACATCTGTTTCACCGAGGACTCTGTCGATGCCGTACGTCGCGACCGGGCCATCGCGCTGGCCCAGCTCGAGGAACTGGTGGCAGAGCTGCCCGACGGGCTGGCCACCCGGATGGGTGAACGCGGTGTACGGCTGTCCGGTGGCCAGCGCCAACGGGTCGGCATCGCCCGGGCCCTCTACCGCGAACCGTCCGTGCTTGTCCTCGACGAGGCGACCTCGGCGCTGGACAATGTCACCGAGCAGAAGATCACCCAGACGATTGCCGGGCTACGCGGTCGGATGACAATCCTGGTGGTGGCCCACCGACTGTCGACGGTGCGCCATGCCGACCAGATCGTCTTCCTCACCGACGGGCAGGTCCGAGCGAGCGGCACCTTCGCCGAGGTGGAGGCCACCAACACCGACTTTGCCCACCTTGTCGCCCTGGGGAAGCTGTGAGCACGCCGACCGTCGTCATCCCACACCACGGCGATCCGACTGCGACCCTGGCGTTGGTGGACTCCGTGCGCAACCAGACCACTGCGGTGGCCGGGATCGTGGTGGTCGATGACTGCTCACCAATCCCGTTCCCCGACACCGACGACGTCCGGGTGGTCCGGCGGGAGGTCAACGGCGGCTTCGGTGCCGCGGTCAACAGTGGACTCGCCGTGGTGGACAGCGAGCTGGCCCTGGTGCTCAACAGTGACCTGGAGATCCCCGGGTCGTTCGTGGGCGACCTGGTCGCGGCCGCCGCACCGTGGCAACCGGCCGTGGTCAGCCCTCAGGTGGTCGGCCATGACGGTGAGTCCCAATGGGTCGGGCGCCACTTTCCCACGGCCCGTCACCAGATCGTCGAATGGCTCACCCCGCTGACCCGGTTCCGGTCCAGGTTGCATGAGCAGGTCGGCCACGACACCCGGTGCACCACGGGGCGGATCGTGCCCGTCGACTGGGTGATGGGGGCGGCCATGTTGCTGCCCATGGCCCACATCCGTCAGGTCGGTGGCTTCGACGAAGGCTTCTTCATGAATGCTGAGGAGGTCGATCTGCAGCGCCGGCTGCACGCCATCGACATCCCCTCGGTCTTCGTCGGCACGGTGGTCGTCACCCACGAGGGCGGTGGATCCTCCGACCCGGGACGGCGACGCCAGTGGTTGGTCGACTCCCGGATGCGGTACGCCCGCAAGTGGGGCGGCCGCCGCAGGCTCCGGGCCGGGCTGGCCATCGCGACCGGGCTGAACTTTGTGGTCAACCTGGTCCGCCAATGGGCCGGTCGTCAGATCGACGCCCGCGCGGTCGCGCGAGACGAGTTCGGTCTGCTCCATCGATCGCGGGACTGCTGATGACCGGCCTGATGTTCCCCACCGATCTGGACGCCTGGCACCGCTGGCAGCGCAGTCGCCACCGGCTGCGCCAATTGCGCACTCTCGTACGGCGAGAGTCACCTCCTGCGGTGGGTTGGCTCGGCTCACGGCCGGGTGTCTCGCCGGAGCTGTTGGCGGTGATCGATGCGACCACGCCGACCCAGCTGGCGTCAGTGATCCGACCGGCCCTGGCGGTGCAGGACCACATCCCGACTGCGGTGCTGGCACCGGAGCCGGTGGCCGTCGAGGGGTGGTCCTGGCACCGTTGCACCGAAGCACCAGCCGGGCTGCGCCTCGTCGTGTCGATCGGCCATCACCTTCCCCTGAGCCGCCTCGCCGACCACTGGGCTGATCGGGCCGGGGCCACCAAGGTGGTTGTCCAGCACGGTCTGGTGACCCCCCATGCGCCACCGGTGCCGGCGGGGGCGGAGTTCTTGGCCTTCACTGCGGCCGACGGTGAGTTCGTCTCGGCCAGCCGTGATGACCTGTCGGTGGCAGTGATCGGCTCCCAACTGCTGTGGCAGGCAAGCCGGTCCCGATCCAGCCGGTCCCCGTCAGGGGATACTGATGATCCACCGGTCTTCTTGGGCCAGCTCCACGGATCCGAACTGCCCAGATCGGTCAAGGTCCGCACCGTCGAGGAGATCTGGCGGGCCACCGGCGCCACCTACCGGCCCCATCCGGCCGAGACGGACCGGTTGTCACGCTGGCAGCACCGCCGGTGGCAGCGCCGTGGTCTGCTGCTCGACCAGGAGCGGGGCCCCCTGCTGGAGCTCGACCGCCCGGTCATCTCCATCTTCTCGACCGGCATCCTCGAGGCCGCTGCGCGCGGGCTGCCTGCCTGGGCGCACTGCTCTGAACCGCCCCGCTGGCTGGAGGAATTCTGGCAGCGGTACGGGATCAGCCGCTGGGGGGATGGTCCCACCCCGGCCCCGACATCGCCCCCTGTGGAACCTGCCGCCGCCGTCGCGGCTCACATCACCAAGCTGATCGGAGTCACCGATGATCATTGATCCGATGATCGGACCCTATGTGGTCCATTCCGAGGCACCGTTGTTGACGGCCTTGCAACGCATCACCGACAACGCCGAGCGGATCGTGTTCTGCGTCGACAGCTCCGGTGTGCTGCAGGGTTCCTTGACCGATGGAGACTTCCGTCGATGGATCGTCGCCAACCCGGCCGCGGATCTGTCCGTACCGGCCCTGGAGGTCGCGCATCAGGGCGTGCTCAGCGCCCCCCGGGCGACTCCACCGGGAGTGCTGGCACGGATGCTGTCTGCACGGATCACCCATGTGCCCTTGATCGATGCCCGCGGCCGTCTGGTGGCGATCGCACTGGACAGAGGTGGCAACCTCCGGATCGGGCGACACGACGTCGGTCCAGGACATCCGGCTCTGGTGATCGCCGAGATAGGCAACAACCACAACGGCGATCCCGGCCTGGCCAGGGACCTGGTGGACCTGGCGGTGGAAGCCGGTGCCGATGTGGTCAAGTTCCAGCTGCGGGACATGGACGCCCTGTATCGACAGTCAGGTGGCAACTCTGCAGGCGAGGACCTAGGAGCGCAGTACACCCTGGATCTGCTTCGACGCTTTTCCTTGCCTGCAAGCGAAATGATCAAGGTCTTCGATCACGCTCGGTCCCGCGACGTCGAAGTCATGTGCACGCCCTGGGACATCCCGAGTGTGGATGTCCTTGCAGCACAAGGAATCCCGTCGCTGAAGATTGCCTCTGCCGACCTCACCAACCACGAACTGCTGCGGGCCGCAGCCGGCCATGGGCTTCCCTTGGTCATGTCCACCGGCATGTCTCGTGAAGACGAGATCCGCGAATCCGTTGCTCTGTTGGGATCTCTCGATGCGAGCTTTGCGTTGCTGCACTGCCAGTCGACCTATCCCGCGCCCTACAAGGACGTCAACTTGGCCTACATGGACCGCTTGGCGGAGATTGGGGACTGCATTGTCGGCTACTCCGGACACGAACGCGGCCACCACGTCCCGGTCGCCGCTGTGGCACGTGGTGCATCGATCATCGAGAAACACCTCACTGTCGACACCTCGATGGAGGGCAACGACCACAAGGTTTCCCTTCTGCCACAGGAATTTGCGACGATGGTAGAACAGATCCGCGATGTCGAGCGGGCGATCGGCGACACCGCGCCGCGCACCATCTCCACCGGTGAACAGATGAACCGCATCACGCTGGCCAAGTCCTTGGTGGCAGCGCGCGACATCCCCACAGGCACAGCAATCTCCGACGATGACGTGGCCGTGCGTAGTCCAGGGCGGGGTCTTCAACCGAACCGGCTGCCCGAGCTGCTCGGCCGCAGCGTCGGCCGAGACCTTCGGGCCGGAGACTTCTTTTTCGAAGGCGACCTTGCC
Source organism: uncultured Propionibacteriaceae bacterium (assembly GCA_945911015.1). GTDB lineage: Bacteria > Actinomycetota > Actinomycetes > Propionibacteriales > Propionibacteriaceae > Avipropionibacterium. Next base: position 4,075 of record CAMDZW010000047.1, on the reverse strand, counting down.
GGTGAGACACCGCGGGCCCGACAGTTCGTCTTTGACCGACCGTGGGGCCTCCCGGTGCGGTTCCACGACTGGGAGGACATGGTCGCCGACTGCGTTCCGGACTTCGTCGAGTTCCATTTTTCCTCTGCAGACTTGGACATCGAGCCATCATCGGTCTTCACATCCCGGGCAGCCATGGGATTCACCACCCATCTGCCCGACCTGTTCTCGGGTGACTTCCTGGTCGACCTTGCCTCATCCGACCCCCGGGCCTGGGAGCGTTCCATCGCCGAAGTGCAACGCACGATTGAGGTGACCCGTGCGCTGGTGCCGTGGTTCACCCTCGATGACGATCCGATCATGGTCGTCACCGCTGGTGGCTTCACCCGGGACCGTCACCTCCGCCCTGTCGAGCGGATTCCCTTGTATGAAAGGATTTCCGATGCTCTTGACCGGATCGACACCTCTGGCGTACGAATTGCCCTGCAGACCATGCCGCCGTATCCATGGCTGATGGGTGGGCAGCAGTATCACAACCTCTTCCTCGACCCACAGGACACGGCCGAATTCTCTCGAGCCACCGGGATCGGCCTCTGTCTGGACGTGTCTCACTCGAAACTTGCTGCGAACCACCTCGGTCTGGCCTTCTCTGACGTGGTGGAGACCCTGGCCGGTGAAACCATCCATCTGCACCTGGTCGATGCCACGGGGGTCGACGGGGAAGGCGTGCAGATCGGCGAGGGGGAGGTGGACTGGCCAGCAGTGTCCCAGCAACTCAATCGACTGGCCCCCGGGGTGGGATTCATCCCCGAGATCTGGCAAGGGCACGTCAACTCCGGCGAGGGCTTCTGGACAGCACTGGATCGACTGGAGGCCTGGCTGTGACCCCGCCATCCGCGCCCGTGCCCCGGACGGCTTCTTCCGCGTCCCGAACATCGCTGTGGGTGGTCCCGGTCGGTGAGTTCGCCGGAGTCGCCCGCCATGTCGTGGATGTGGCCCAGGCCGGGCTCGAGCACTGGGAGCTGGTCGTCTTGTGCCCCGAAGGCGCTCTGGCCCAGCGACTGCGCGAGATTGGCACCCGGGTGATCACCGGAGCGCTGGGGCCGGCAGCGGGAGTGCGAGCCTCGGTTCGTACGGTCCGCAGCGCGATCGCCGCGGTGCGCCCCGCTCTCGTCCATGGCCACCTCTCCTATGCCGATGTCGTGTGTGCCCTGGCCACGATCGGCACCGGGGTGAAGCTCGTGACGACCGAGCACGGCATCGCCCGCGATGACGAGATCTACCACCGGACGCCGACAAGGGCTCGGATGAAGGCACTGATGCATCGGCTTCGCCTGCGGCGTACCGATCTGATCCTGGCCGTGTCGCGGTCGACCTGTGAGGTCATGCAGGCCAAGTGGCGGCCGCGCCGGGAGATCGTGGTGATCCACAACGGGGTCGACCCTGACGAGGTCAACAGTCGGATCGGGGAGCGGGTGCCCGGTGAGGCTGATCAGGGCCACCGCGTCCTGTCGCTGTCCCGACTGTCGGCGGAGAAGGGGATTGCCGAACTGCTTGCTGCTTTCGCCGTCTTTGCCCAGAACGTCTCACCGAGACCGTCACTGGTGATCGCCGGAGAAGGCCCGGATCGAGCACTGCTGACTGAACGCGCCGCCGAGCTCGGTGTCGCTGATGTGGTGAGCTTCCCGGGTTTCGTCGACTCGGGGACCGCGATGGCGGCCGCTGACCTGGTGGTCCAACTCTCGGTCTGGGAGAACTGCTCCTACACCCTGCTCGATGCCCGCGCCGCTGAGCTGCCGGTGGTGGCCACTCCGGTCGGGGGCAATCCGGAGATCATGCCAGCCGAGTGCCTCGTCCCGGCCGACGAGCCTGCCGCGGTGGCAGCGGCAATGATCAGCGAGGTCACCGGGCCTCGACGACCCTTCACCTGGCTGTCCCGTCGAGAGATGACGGATCGGATCAGCCAGGAGTATGACCGGGTGTGTCCATGATCTGGCCCAGCAGAGCTGCCACCCGTGCCTTGCCCGCAGCAGGGGAGTGCCGGCGCGACCAGCGTTGGCGTCGTAGGACGACCCCATCGGGCACGACTCCGTCGATCAGCCGACGCAGGGTGTCAGCGAGCGCGGCCGGATCGGCCGGTGGCACGATCAGGCCGGTCGGCTCGCCGACCACCTCGGGCAGGGCACCCGTACGGGTCACCACGAGCGGCCGGCCGGCCGCCATGGTCTCGGCGGCGGAGAGCCCGAAGGCCTCCGGCGATACCGAGGGCACGACCACCACATCGACGCGGTCGAAGAAGTCCTCCCGTGCCATCCATCCCGGTCGCTGGACCAAATCAGCAATGGGCGCCAGGGCAGACTCCACCACCCGTCGTTCCGACTCGCTCACAAAGCGTGCATCTCCTGCCAGGAGCAGGCGGACCCGTCCCGGACGCTCGCGCTCCAGCTCGGCCACGGCTGCCGCCAGCACGTCGACACCCTTCGCGGTCGACAGTCTGCCGAGGTATCCGATCGTGATGACGTCAGCCGGTGATGGCGTGGTCAGAGCAATGTCATCGGTCCAGTTCTCCAGGACCTCGGCGTGGCGGATCTGGGTCTGCATCCACGTGGACGGGACCACGGTCGCCAGCGCCCGACGACGGGCCAGCGGCACCAGGCTTCGTTGGGCCGGATTCTGCGGCATCTGGTGCAGGTGCACGAGCCGGTACCGGTGGTGTGCGGTGGCAACTGCTGGCACTAATCCGTGGCACCAGAGCAGTCCGGTACGGGAGCGGTCCCAGGCGCGCAGCGCCGACATCCACTGGCGACGACCTCGAGCAACCAGGCCTGCGGTGACGAACCCTGCATCGCTGGCCGTTGCAAGAACAGCGTCCGGCCCCGTGGGTGCCACCACGCCGACCGGCAGGCCCAGCTCACGGATGGCCTCTGCGGTGCGGAGCAGCATCACCTCGCCGCCTCCGACGTCGCCGTTGTTCGCGGCAAGCCACACCGCAACCTCGGGTCGACTGCTGGCAGGAGTCTGAGCCATGACCTCACCTTCCCACACCGTCATCCCGACCGCCGCCCTGGTCCAGCTCACCCACGGTGTCGCCCAAGCACTGGCAGACGAGCACGGTGTGGATCTTCTGCACGTCAAGGGCCCGGCAGCGGACCCGACTCTGCGAAGGCCACGGGACAGCTTTGATGCCGACGTCCTTGTTCGCCCCGAACACTTGACGACTTTCCTTGCTGCCTTGAAGAAAACAGGGTGGACCAAACGCAGTGGTTTCGCCGAAGGATCCGCTTTTGGGCATGCTGCGAACTGGTTCCACCCCGGTCTGGGCTACCTCGACGTCCACCGAAGCTGGCCTGGTCCTCGCCGTGACCCGTCAGACATCTTTCAACTGTGGTGGGAAAGTCGCGGTGCGGTGTGGTTGGCCCACCGGTCCTGTCCAGTGCCCTCTGTCGAGGACCAGAGACTCATTCTCTTGCTGCACGTCGCACGGGACCGCGGTCGTCGCACGCGAGAGCTTGCGACGCTGTGGACGCCGATTTCGCTTGCAGACAAGGACATGGTGCGGTCGCAAGCAGCATCCATTGGCGCTGAGGTTGGCCTGGCTGCGGCCATCGGTGAGCTCGACCGGCATCGTGGCGCTCCCGATCACCGACTCTGGTTGGCCCATGCAGAAGCCGATGCAGATCGCGTCGACGACTGGTGGGGAAGATGGCGTGCTGCCGACGGATGGCAGGCGAAGGCGTCAATTGTTTTTCGTTCCCTGGCAGTGAACACGGCACATCTTGAGTTTCGTCTCGGGCGTCCGCCCAGGCGTACTGAGATCGTTGCCGAGTGGTGCCGACGATGGGCTCGCCTCCTTGCTGACCTCAGGCATCGCCTTCGAGGGGACAGGTCATGACCGTCTTCCGACCAGCGCCCGACGTGGTGTGGATCGATGCTTCTTCGATGCCGGGAATCTCCACCACAGAAGCGATTTGGGCATCCCGTGCCAGTGATGCGCGCCCCATTGAACTGAGTGGGTGGGCCTGGCTGATGTGGCGACAGGTGATCCAAGGAGGCACCGCGGACGGGGTCTCCGCTGCGGTCAGTGCGACACGGGCAC
>CAMDZW010000046.1 GCA_945911015.1 uncultured Propionibacteriaceae bacterium | reverse complement strand
AACCAGAGCCCACCCCGGAACCAGAGCCCACCCCGGAACCAGAGCCCACCCCGGAACCAGAGCCCACCCCGGATCCAGAATCGGCTGTCGACGAGCCCGCGCCACAACCAGTGGTGGAGCCCGAAGCCGTACCGGAGGAAGACATGGGCGGCGACCTGCTCGACTTCGCCCGGGAGACTGAGGGAGACGATGACGCGTGAGCCTTGTCGACAGATATGACACCGCACTGTTCGACCTGGACGGCGTGATCTATCTGGGGCCTGCCGCCGTTCCGGCTGCACCCGGCGCTCTGGCTGCGCTACGGGCCACTGACACCCGGATCGGGTTCGTGACGAACAACGCTTCCCGGCACCCGGATGTGGTGGCCGAACACCTTCAGGACCTGGGCATCACGGCGTCTGCCGACGACGTGATCACCAGCGCACAGGCGATGGCTCGGCTCCTCGCCGATCGGATCGTACCGGGCTCGCCGGTCCTGGTGCTCGGTGCGCCGTACCTGCGCGAGGAGCTGGTGGCCCAGGCCCAGATCGTGCCGGTTGCCAGTGCCCAGGATGCACCGGTGGCCGTGGTCCAGGGATTGTCCCCGGACATGACCTGGGCCGACCTGTGCGATGCGACGGCCGCGATCCATGCCGGCGCCACTTGGTATGCGACCAACACTGATTCGACCAGGCCCACCGATCAGGGCAATCTGCCCGGGTGCGGTGCTGCCGTCAACGCCATCCGGATCGCAGTGCCCCATGATCCGATCGTCGCGGGCAAGCCATTTCCGCCGCTGATGCGCGAAACCCTTCGTCGACTTGACGCCCGGCACCCGATCTTTGTCGGCGACCGGACCGACACCGACATTGCCGGCGCCAATGCGGTGGGCATCGATTCGATGCTGGTGTTCAGTGGCGCCCACGGTCCGGCTGACCTGTGGATCGCTGATGCTGACCACCGCCCGACCCACCTCGGCCTTGATGTGGCGGACCTGCTTCGTCCGGTCCGGGAGGTTCGCCTCGACACGACGACAGCCGAGTGCGGCACCCAACGGATCAGCGTCGACACCGACGGCTACCACCACCATGGGGTCGTCAGTGACGAACAGAGCTGGGCCGACGCCCACTGGGCCTTGGCCAAGCTCCACTGGAGGCTCGTGGACGGGGGAGCGCGTGTCCCAGACCCGGGCGCCACCGGCCTGCCGGACCGTCCCGTACGACAGGAGGCAGCATGAGCGAACAGCACGAGGAACATCCCGAGATCGCGGCCGCGATGGCCCAGTTGGAAGACCTTGACCAGCGTCCGGTGGACGACCACGCCGAGGTCCTGGCAGCAGTCCACGAGCGACTTCACGCCACCCTCGACGAGCATCGCACTGGCGAACATCCCACCGGCGACCACTGAGCCGTGGCCCGGCTCGACCAGCTCCTTGTCGTACGGGGATTGGTGCCGTCGCGGACCCGTGCCGCGGCCCTGATCAGCGACGGGCACGTCAGCGTCGCCGGCCGGGTGGTCACCAAACCGGCCACCAAGGTGGCAACTGACGCCCAGATCACCGTCGGCGACGCTGACCACTACGTCTCGCGTGCCGCACACAAGCTCATCGGTGCCCTCGACCAGCTGGACCTCCACCCGTACGGGACCGTGCTCGACGCCGGCGCGTCGACGGGCGGGTTCACCCAGGTGCTGCTGGAGCGAGGCGTTGATCACGTCCACGCCATGGATGTCGGCCACGACCAGCTGCACCAGACGATCCGCAAGGACCCACGGGTGACGGCGCGGGAAGGAATCAACCTTCGTGGCCTGACCCTGGCCGATGTCGGATCCCCGGTGGACTGGATCGTCGCCGATCTGTCGTTCATCTCGCTCACGCTCGTGCTGCAACCACTGCTGAGTGTGCTGGCCCCGACCGGGCAGGCCCTGTTGATGGTCAAACCACAGTTCGAGGTCGGCCGCAGCAAACTCGGCTCCGGCGGCATCGTGCGCAATCCCGACGACCGAGAGGCCGCGATCACGTCCGTCATCGCGGCCGCAGCTGCGCTCGGCTGGCCCTGTCATGGCCGCGCAACGAGTCCGCTGCCGGGCGAACACGGCAACACCGAGGAGTTCGTCTGGCTGACTCGGTCCGGACGGTCAACCCGAGCCCCTATCCTGATCCCGTGAATGCGACCGAGCAGACCAGCATGCGCCAGGTGGCGGTGTTCACCCACACCCACCGTGACGAGGCGATAGCTGCCGCGATCCGGTTGATCTCTGACTTCACCAAGGCCGGGCTCACCTCACTGATCCCGGTCGAGGACCTGGACAGCCTCGACCTCACCGGACTCCAGGTCGCACCGCTGCCGGCGCCACTGACCGAGGACGACTGCGAACTCGTGGTGGTCCTGGGTGGCGATGGCACCATCCTGCGCGGGGCCGAACAGGCGCTGGCCGCTGATCTGCCGCTGCTCGGCGTCAACTTGGGGCATGTGGGATTCCTGGCCGAGGCCGAGTCCTCACAGCTGGAACAGATCGCCAGTCACGTGATCGCCGGCGCCTACCAGGTCGAGGAACGCATCACCGTCGAGGTCACCGTCACCCACCGAGGGGAACAGCTGTGGTCCTCCTTTGCGGTCAACGAGGTCTCGATCGAGAAAGCCGCCCGGGAACGGATGGTCGAGGTCCTGGTCGGTGTCGACGGCGAACCTCTGTCGCGATGGGGCTGTGACGGGGTGCTGATCGCGACCCCGACCGGGTCGACCGCCTATGCCTTCTCCGCCGGCGGACCGGTGATGGCGCCGAGCCTCGATGCGCTGTTGTTGCTGCCACTGAGCGCCCACGCCTTGTTCGCCCGGCCGATGGTGCTGGCCCCCGATCAACAGGTGTCCATCGAGATCATCGACCAGGCCACCAACGCCGCCGTGGTGTGGTGCGACGGACGCCGTACGGTGGAGGTCCCCGCCGGTGCGTCGCTGAGGGTCACCCGCGGAGCCCACCGGCTCCGACTGGCCCGCCTGTCCACCCACAGTTTCACCGAACGACTCGTCCGCAAGTTCGGTTTGCGGGTCGAGGGTTGGCGTGGGGCCGGGGAGCCCACGACATGATCGACGAACTACGGATCACCGGATTGGGAGTCATCGCCGAAGCCACCTTGGACCTGCACCCCGGATTCACCGTGGTCACCGGCGAGACCGGTGCGGGCAAGACGATGGTGGTCACCGGACTGGGACTGCTCCTGGGCCAGCGTGCCGACCCCGGCGCGGTCCGCACCGGGACCCAACGCGCCCGGGTCGAGGGGCGGGTGAGGGTGGGGGCACGACTGGATGAACGGCTCGATGAGCTCGGGGCGGCCGCCGAGGACCATGAACTCGTCGTTGCCCGTCAGGTCAGTGCCCAGGGCCGCTCGAGATGCTGGCTCGGCGGGGCCGGGGTCCCGGTCGCGACCTGTGCCGAGATCATGGGCGAACTGGTCACGATCCACGGCCAGTCCGAGCAGCTGCGTCTCGCCTCGGCCGATCATCAACGCGAACTGCTCGATCGGGCCGCCGGTCCCGAAGCCGCTGAGCTCGGCCAGCGGTACCGGACCCTGTGGCAGCAACGCCGTACGGTGGCTGCTGAACTCGCCGAGCTGGTGACCTCTGCCCGCGAACGGGCCCGTGAGGCCGACATGCTCGGCCACGCGTTGGACGAGATCGCGCAGGTCGATCCTCAGCCCGGCGAGGACGCCGAGCTCGCGACCGAGGCGACCCGGCTGCAGGATGTCGACGATCTCCGCGCCTCGGCCCACGCCGCGCTCGCAGCGCTGGCCGGTGACGATGACGACCCCGGGTCAGGAGGGCTCGCGGCGGTCGCGATCGCCGAACGTGCCGTTGTCGACCTCGCTGGTCGCGACACCCTGGCCGAGCCGATGGTCGACGCCGTACGGCAGGTGCGGATCCTGCTCGACGACCTGACCAGCGAGATCGCCGGCTACTTGGACCGGGTCGAGGCTGATCCGCAGCGCCTCGAGACGATCACGGCGCGTCGCGCCGCACTGTCTGGGCTCACCCGCAAGTACGGCGAGACGATCGACGAGGTCCTTGCCTGGGCTGGCGACAATGCGCTGCGCTTGGCCGACCTGACCGGCACTGACGACCGGATCGCCCACCTCGAGTCGGTACGGGATGACCTCGACACCCAGCTCGGTGAGGTCGCCGCTCAACTGAGCGCGGTCCGCCGGACCGCGGCGGCCACCTTGGCCGACGACGTTGCGGCCGAGCTGGCTGTCCTGGCGATGCCGAAGTCGCGACTCGAGTTCGTCGTCACCCCCGATGAGCTGGGCCCCCACGGCGCCGACCGGATCGAACTGCAGTTCGCCGCGAATCCGGGCAGTCCACCGCGGCCGATCGGCAAGGTGGCCTCCGGTGGAGAACTGTCCCGGGTCCGTCTTGCCCTCGAGGTCGTCCTCGCCGACCAGGAGACCCGACCCGAGGACGTCCGTCGCACCTATGTCTTCGACGAGGTCGACTCCGGGGTCGGCGGCGCAGTCGCGGTCGAGATCGGTCGGCGACTCGCCGCACTCGCCCGCCACTCCCAAGTGATCGTGGTCACCCACCTGGCCCAGGTCGCTGCCTTCGCCGACCGGCATCTGGTCGTCGCGAAAGCCGACGACGGTCAGATCACCACCAGTGGGATCGGCAAGGTTGACGAGGCTGACCGGGCCGCTGAGCTGGCCCGGATGATGGCCGGTCTGACCGCCACTGATGCATCTTTGGCCCATGCCCGGGAGCTTCTTGACGAGGCCGGTCGGTCGGCGGACCCCGACTCAGACTCCGCCGGACAGGACACGGGGACGATTTAGGGATAGGGTGAAAACCCGTGGGAGACACGCATCAGTCAAAGCATCTGTTCGTCACCGGAGGCGTCGTCTCCTCACTCGGCAAGGGGCTGACCGCCTCGAGCTTGGGGAGTCTGCTGATCGCGCGAGGGTTGCGCGTCACGATGCAGAAGCTCGATCCGTACCTGAACGTCGATCCGGGCACGATGAACCCGTTCCAGCACGGCGAGGTCTTCGTCACCGAGGACGGTGCCGAGACCGACCTCGACATCGGCCACTACGAGCGCTTCCTCGACGTGAACCTGTCCGGTGACGCCAATGTCACCACCGGCAAGGTCTACTCGCAGGTGATCGCCAAGGAGCGCCGGGGTGCCTACCTCGGTGACACCGTCCAGGTCATCCCCCATGTCACCAACGAGATCAAGGACTCAATGTTGGCCATGGGGGGACCCGATGTCGACCTGGTCATCCATGAGATCGGTGGCACGGTCGGTGACATCGAGTCGCTGCCCTTCCTGGAGGCGGCCCGTCAGGTCCGCCACGACGTTGGTCGCGACAACTGCTTCTTCCTCCACGTCTCGCTGATCCCGTGGATCGGCCCGAGCGCGGAGTTGAAGACCAAGCCGACCCAACACTCGGTTGCCGCGCTGCGTCAGGTCGGCATCCAGCCCGACGCGATCGTGTGCCGTTGTGATCGAGAGATCCCCGAGTCGGTTCGTCGCAAAATCTCACTGATGTGCGATGTTGAGCCTGAAGCGGTCATCGAGAACACCGATGTGCCCAGCATCTACGATCTGCCGCGGATGCTGCACTCCCAGGGTCTCGACGTGTACGTGGTGCGTCGGCTGTCGCTGCCGTTCCGTGACGTCGACTGGTCCCGGTGGGACGATCTGCTCGACCGGGTCCACAACCCCGACGAAGAGGTCACCATCGGTCTGGTCGGCAAGTACATCGACCTTCCTGATGCCTATCTGTCAGTTGCTGAGGCCCTGCGTGCCGGTGGTTTCGCCAACCGAGCCAAGGTCAACCTGCAGTGGATCGCCTCCGACCTGTGCGAAACCCACGAGGGCGCGGCTCAGGAACTCGCCGAGGTCGACGGGATCTGCATCCCCGGCGGCTTCGGGATCCGTGGCGTGGAGGGCAAGATCGGTGCGATCACCTATGCTCGGCGCAACAACATCCCGGTGCTGGGTCTGTGTCTTGGCCTGCAGTCAATGGTGATCGAGGTGGCTCGCAACCTGGCCGATCTTGACGGTGCCGACTCGGCCGAGTTCACCCCCGATGCTGCCCATCCGGTCGTCGCGACGATGGCCGAACAGCTCGACATCGTCTCCGGCGACGGTGACTTGGGCGGTTCGATGCGACTTGGTGCCTATCCGGCCGAACTGGCCAGGGACTCCGTGGTGGCCGACCTGTACGGTGCCACCCAGGTCAGTGAACGGCATCGTCACCGCTACGAGGTCAACAATGCCTATCGTGACCGGCTGGAGCAGGCCGGTCTGGTGATCAGCGGCACCTCGCCGGACTCGAAGCTGGTTGAATTCATCGAGCTGCCGACCGAGGTCCACCCCTTCTTCGTGGCCACCCAAGCTCATCCCGAGCTCAAGTCCCGGCCGACCCGGCCGCACCCACTGTTCGCCGGTCTGGTCAAGGCTGCCGTACGGCGTCGGCGCGACACCCGGCTCCCGGTCGACCAGGCCTGAGGCCTGTCCATGGACGGCTACCGCGAACTGACCGCCGACGAACTCGCCGGCCTGTCCGACGAGTCGCTGGCCTGGCCGGTGACCGATCGTGCGGTCCGGTACGAGGGCGCAATCTTCGACACCGTCACCGAGACCATCACGACCCCGGACGGGGACCAGATCCATCGGGACTGGGTCGCCACCCGTGGCGCGGTTGCGGTCATCGCGCTCGATGACCAGGAGCGGGTCGTGCTCGTACGGCAGTACCGCCACCCGGTCAGGGCACGCCTGTGGGAGCCACCCGCCGGGCTGCGGGACATCCCCGGTGAGGATCCCGTGGTGACCGCTGCCCGCGAACTGGCCGAGGAAGCCCACCTGGACGCCGACGAATGGTCCCCACTGGCCGAAATCATGGCCAGCCCCGGCATGACCGACGAACGGATCCAGCTCTTCCTGGCCCGCGGACTGCGTCCCGTCCCGGTCCCCGACGGGTTCGTCGCCGAAGGCGAGGAGGCCCACATGGAGCGGGCTCTGGTCGGGTTGGAGTCGATCGTGGCGGCGATCCTCGCCGGCCGACTGCACAATCCGACCTTGGTCAGCGGTTGCCTTGCCGCGTGGGCACGCCTGCGGTCGTGAAGGCATCAGGGACGTCATGACAGCACCGGACCGGGCCGTCAGGGCCTACCTGGACCACCTCGCTGTCGAACGCGGCATGTCGGGTCACACCGTGGCCGCCTATCGCCGCGACCTCAACCGCTACCTCGAGCATCTTGCTGAGGCTGGCGTGAGTGATGTCGATCAGGTGACCACCGAGCAGGTGGCGAGTTTTGCCGTACGGCTCAGTCAGGGAAGTCCGGCGCGGGCTGAGCAGCCGGCCCGTCCGCCCCTGGCAGCGAGCAGCGTCGCCCGGGCGGTGGTCGCCGTCCGCAGCCTGCACAAGTTCCTCCTGGCCGAAGGGGACACCGGGGCCGATCCGGCCGCGCAGGTCCAGCCTCCGTCTCAGGCCAAACGCCTGCCGAAGGCCATCGGAGTCGAACAGGTCCAGGCCATCCTCGACGTTCCGGACACCACGACGCCGGCCGGGCTGCGGGATGCACTGTTGTTGGAACTGCTGTACGGAACCGGGGCCAGGATCTCGGAGCTCTGCTCGCTCGATGTCGATGATGTCTCCGGACTGCTGGACGATCCCGACCAGGAGCAAGGCTTGCGCCTGATCGGCAAGGGCGACAAGGAACGGATCGTCCCGGTCGGTTCCTTTGCCCGATCTGCGATTGCTGCCTGGCTGACCCGGGGGAGACCGGTACTGGCCGACAAAGCTCGTACGGCGACGCCAGCGCTGTTGCTCAACAGCCGTGGTGCCCGGCTGTCCAGGCAGAGCGCGTGGAACATCCTCACCGCGGCCGCCGAGACTGCCGGCGTCCCCCACCTGTCGCCGCACACCTTGCGGCACTCCTTCGCCACCCACATGCTCGACGGTGGCGCCGATGTCCGCGTCGTGCAGGAACTCCTCGGTCACGCGTCGGTGACCACCACCCAGCTGTACACCCTCGTCACGGTCGACCGGTTGCGGGAGGCCTATCTGGTGGCCCACCCGAGAGCACGCTGAGCCACCGCCGCCCTACCTGTGGACGTGGCGACATTCCTTGTGGGGCTGAATGATCCCCTTTTTGGGGCCGAATCTGACTCATTATGTTGCATGTGTGCGCGACTCATTGCAAAATGCTGCGTGAGCTGTCTATGGTTGCACAGTCGTGCGGGCACCCCAGCCCCTTTCCCTGACTGAGTAGCCAACGGAGGCGGACATGGCATTGATCGATTCGCATGGACAGCACACCCCACAGATCAGCCGGCGGAGCCTGATCGCCGGTGCGGGTCTGGGTGGCATCGCCGCAGCGGTGCACGTACCGATGGCACGGGCCGAGGACTCCACTGAGTTTGCCCTGGTCCGGAGCCGGTACGCGGACCTGCTGATGGGCACCGATTTCGACACCGACGATCCACTCATCGCGGACGGGATCGCCAATGTGAGCGCCAAGGCTGCGGCGGCGCGGGCAGAGTTGGTGACCGACCCGGGTCGTGACCGAGTCTTCGAGAGTCAACCGTTCGTGACCTCGGGCAGCATCGCCAACACGTACGGGCGCCTGATGGACATGGCCCGCGCCTATCGGATGCCCGGCGCCGACGGTCACCAGGACGAGACGCTGCTCAACGAGGTGTTGGACGGGCTCGACACCACAGAACAGCTGATCTACCGCGCAGGTGAAGATGAGTTCGACAACTGGTGGCACTGGGAGATCGGCGGTCCGGTGAACCTGGCCGGTGTGTTGATCCTGCTCGACGGGCTGGTGCCCAAGGCTGATCTGGACCGCTACACCGCGGCCATGGACTGGTTCATCGGTGACCCCGCGTGGCAGTTCGAGCGCTATCCCGATCGGACCAACCTCGAATCGAGTGCGACCAACCGTGTCGACCTGTGCCGCAACGCCTTCCTGCTCGGCATGGTGGCCGAATCCAACGACCACATGGAACTTGCCGCGGATCGGCTGAGCGCAGCCTTCGGATGGGCGACCGAGCGGGAGCGAGCCTCCGGGCTCTACCCCGACGGATCGTTCCTCTACCAGGGCACAGTCCCGTACACCGGCTCCTACGGGGTCGACATGATGACCGGACTGGCGCGTCTGCTGGGACTGTTCGCCGGAACGTCGTGGGAAATCACCGATCCGCGGGTGGAGCGGATCGTCGATGCTGTCGAGGCAGCCTTCGTCCCGATCGTCTTTGACGGCCAGGTGATGGACGGTGTCCGTGGCCGCTCGATCGCTCGGTCGGGAACACCTGCCTTTTCCTACGGCACCAGCCTTGCGGAGGCGATCCTTCGACTGGCGCCAACAACAGACGCTGCCCAGCAGGCTCGCTGGCGCAACATCGTCGCCGGGTGGTTGGAACGAGGCAGCGCAGTGGTCGACCCCCTCGCTGGGGCGAGCCTGCCACGGATCTCGTTGTTCAAGGAACTGCTGGGCGACCCTGAGGTCACGCCGGCTCCCGAACCGACCGGGTTCCGGATCTTCCCGACTATGGCACGCGTGGTCCACCGCGGCGATGACTGGGCCTGCATGATCAACGTGGCCAGCGATCGGGTCTCGGTCTACGACTACCAGCTGGGCGAGAACTATCGCGGCTTCCACACCGCTGCAGGGTGGACCCAGCTCTACACCGGCGCCGATCGCGCCCAGTTCAGTGACGCATTCTGGCCGACCATCGACCTGTACGGTCTTCCCGGCACGACGATCGACACCCAGGAGCTGGCGCCCGGTGCTGGAGGGGGCAGCGCCGGCAACACCCTGGCCCCCAATGCCTGGGGCGGCGGAGTCGCCCTCGATGAGTCGACAGGGGCGTTCGGCCAGCACCTCCACGGTGTCGGATCGTCCATGACTGCCCACCAGTCCTGGTTTTGTCTGCCGGACCGGATTGTCGCGCTCGGAGCGGGAATCGTGGGAGGCAGCGGTGAGCCGATCATCACCACGATCGAGAATCGAAACCTCCATGCAGACGGTACCCACGCGCTGACCGTGAACGGATCCACACAGCCGGAGACCCAGGGCTGGGAGGAGACCTTTGCCGCTGGTTCCTGGGCCCATCTGGATGGGGTGGCCGGCTACGTCCTCCTCGACGACCGGTGCCGGCTCAATGCGCGGCGTGCTGAACGAACCGGGAGTTGGCGGGAGGTCAACGATGCCGGGAGCACCGACCCGATCACACGGCGCTATCTCACGTTGTGGCTTGACCATGGTGAGGCGGAGAAGCCGTTCGAGCAGGTCGTGGACACCCACACCCCCGAGCCCGGGTTCACCAAGGAAGGATGGTGGTCCCAGTCGACCCGCACCGGATACAACGGAAACCACTATCTGGCCACCAGCCCGAATGAGGCGGGATCGTCCCGGGCGATCTGGCGGCCCGAGATCCCGACAGCAGGTCGGTACGAGGTGTCGGTGTGGTTCCCGCCCTTCCACAACAATCCGCCGACCGCTCCGTACACCGTGACCCACGCTGAGGGCGAAGACACCGTCGTGCTCAACCAGCTCGAGGGTGCGTCCACCTGGCAGTCACTGGGAGAGTACGAGTTCGACGCTGGCCGCGCGGTCGTACGGATGGAGGTCGATGGCAGCGGGTTCCCCAAGGCCGACGCGGTCCGGGTCACCCAGGTCGTCGACGGGCCGGCAGCACCGAATTCGAGCTACGCCTACGCAGTGTTGCCCGGGGCATCCGCCGAGGCCACCGAGTCTGCGGCAGGGGAGTCTTCGGTGGCCATCCTGGCCAACAGCAGCCAGGTCCAGGCAGTGTCGGCCGAGGATGGTGCGGTGATCCTTGCCAACTTCTTTGAGGCGGGTTCCGTGCGCCGACTGACCGCGGACGGACCCTGTGCGGTCGGCCTGTCGACCGCCACCGACCCTGTCCGGCTGGCCGTCTCCGACCCCACGGCGACGCGTGACGAGGTTCGGGTCCACGTCGCCCTGGGCCGGGCCACGCTGGCCTCGGCCGACGACACCGTGACCGTGCTGAAGCAGGGGGCGGAGGTGACGGTGACCGTTGACACCAGTGAGCGTGACGGAGGCACGCATGTGGTGACCCTCGCCCGATGACCGGGCTCGGCGTCGGCGCCATCGGGGTCTCGGCGTCGGCGCCGGTGCGCTGCTTCGGAGTCGGTCAGATCCCGGACCGGAGCAGTGAGGTCGGATAGGGTGGCACAGGTCAGTATCGACCGCTGCCACAGCTCGGAAGAAGGGGGCCTGCCACCGTGTCAGACCAGGGATCACCGCACCCGCAGACACCGGCACCTGCCGCGCCACAATCTCACGACGAGCCACTGCCGACTGAGGACGCTCTGATCCCGGCTGGTCCCCGTGCCGACGAGGCTGAGCTCGGCCCGACCGGCCGCCCGTTCCCGAACCTTCCCGATCCGGGACCGCGCGCGACGCACGGTAACGCGGTCGTGATCGCCATGTGCAACCAGAAGGGTGGCGTCGGCAAGACCACCACCACCATCAATCTGGGTGCCGCGCTCGCCGAGGCCGGGCGCAAGGTGTTGTTGGTGGACTTCGACCCGCAGGGTTCGCTGTCGGTCGGGCTCGGGGTGAACCCGCACATGTTGGAGCGGTCGGTCTACAACCTGCTGTTGGGGCGCGACCACACCGCGGACGAGGTCATCACCGAGACTGTCGTGGACGGCATGGACCTGCTGCCGAGCAACATCGACCTGTCCGCCGCTGAGGTCCAGCTGGTCTCCGAGGTCGCCCGGGAGCAGACGCTGGCGCGTGTGCTGAACCCGCTGCGCGACCGCTATGACTACATCCTGATCGACTGCGCCCCATCACTGGGTCTGCTCACCATCAACGCGTTGACCGCCTCTGACCAGGTGATCATGCCGCTGGAGTGTGAGTTCTTCGCACTGCGCGGGATCGCGCTGCTGACCGACACCATCGAGAAGGTCCAGGATCGGCTCAACCCCAACCTTCAGGTGCTCGGCATCCTCGGCACCATGTACGACGGTCGCACTCTGCACACCCGGGAGGTCCTGGACAGGGTCGTCGAAGCCTTCGGTGACCAGGTCTTCCACTCAGTGATCCGTCGTACGGTGAAGTTCCCCGAGACCACCGTTGCCGGTGAACCGATCACCACCTACGCATCGAAGTCGCCCGGTGCCAGCTCGTACCGGACGCTGGCCCGGGAGGTCATGGCCAAGATCGGTGACCGGTGACCGAACTGGTCGAGGCCGATGAGCCCAGGTCGGCCCAGCCGTTCCAGATCCGGCTCGACAACTTCGAAGGCCCTTTTGATCTGCTGCTCCAGTTGATCTCGAAACATCGACTGGACATCACCGAGGTCTCGTTGTCGAAGGTCACTGACGAGTTCATCGCCCACATCCGAGCTGCCGGTGACCGCTGGGACCTTGACCAGACCAGCCATTTCATCCTGGTGGCGGCGACCCTGCTCGACCTGAAGGCGGCCCGGCTGCTCCCCAGCGGAGAGGTCGACGACCTCGAGGACCTCGAACTCCTCGAGGCCCGTGATCTGCTGTTCGCCCGCCTGATGCAGTACAAGGCGTTCAAGGAGGTCTCGGCCTGGATGGCTGAGGTTCTCCAGGCGCAGAGCCGCTACTTTCCTCGCCCCGGCGGTCTCGAACCTGCCCAGGCCGAGCTCATGCCCGAGGTCATCATCCGCATCACGCCGGAGCGCTTCGCCGAGCTGGCCGCGAATGCGCTTGCCCCGAAGGCTGCCGACACCGTGTCGATCGCTCACCTGCACGCCTCGACGGTGACCGTACGGGAACAGGCCACAGTGTGCGCCACCCGGATCCAGGACGCCGGGACGATGAGTTTTCGTAAGCTGGTCGCCGACGCCCCGGACAAGGTCACCACCGTCTGCCGATTTCTGGCGTTGCTTGAACTGTTCCGCCAGAAGGTGATTGCCTTCGAACAGCCCCGGCCCCTGGGTGAGCTGATCATCCGCTGGACCGGACAGGACGATCAGACGATCGAGGTCTCCGACGAATTCGACGCCGTCGATGACGGTACCGAACCCGACACGAACCCGGAGGACGGCAATGACTGAGTCGACCGACGCCCCTGACCCTGACAACTGTGACCCTGAAAACTCTGAACCTGACAACTCTGACCCTGAGTTCGAGTTGGTGTCCGAGCCGGTCCGTACCCCGGAGGACATTGCCGGCGCGGTCGAGGCACTGTTGATGCTGACCGAGGAGCCGTTGCCGGCAGCGACCATGGCAGCAGCCCTCGAGGTGCCGGTCGACACGGTCCATCAGGCCCTGCAACAGCTGCGGGACTTCTATGACGACACCAATCGTGGCTTCGAACTGCGTCACCTCGGCGGCGGCTGGCGCTACTACACCCGGGTCGAGCATGCTGATGTGATCAGTGCCTATGTGCTGTCCGGTCAGCAGTCCCGGCTTTCCCAAGCTGCCTTGGAAACCCTGTCGGTGATCGCCTACCGGCAGCCGATCTCCCGGGCGCGGGTGTCAGCGGTGAGGGGAGTCAACGTCGACGGTGTCGTCCGCACCCTGCTGGCGCGTGATCTGATCGCCGAGTCCGGTGCAGACGGCGAGTCCGGGGCAATGCTGTTCGTCACCACCGATCACTTCCTGGAACGGATGGGCCTGGACAGCCTCGACGACCTGCCACCGCTCGCCCCGCGCCTCCCTGAGGTTGCGGAGATGGAGGAGGAATTGGCCGGTCTCGCCGATTCCGACCCGGCCGAGGCGGCTCCGGACTCACCGCACAGTCCTGACTCTCCGGATTCTCCTGACTCCCCGGATTCTCCTGACAGCCCACCCGACCTCGATCCCCAGCAGGGGTGAGGTCAGCCCCGTACGTCCTGGGTGTGGGCAATCATGGCGTCGAACTGGGCATCCAGCTCAGTGTCGACCTGCTGGAGCTCGGGGTGGGTGTCGAAGTACGCCAGGGTGCGGTGAGCGCCCTGGTCGTAGGTGATCGTGGTGCGAAAATCCGGCGCGAGCCGGGTCACCTTCGACACATCGAAGATCATCGAGTGTGACTTGTCGCCGAGCAGCCCGTCGCCGACCTGAGGGGCGAACCGGGCGATCGTCTCCGACGCGATGTGCACGAATTCTGGGGACGAGACACCAGCAGCATCCGCCAGCCAGGCATAGATCTGGTTCCAGGTGGGCGCATGTGTGCCGGTGACGGTGAACGCTTCGCCGATCGCCATCGGATTGCCCAGCAGGCCAGTGAAGGCGACAGCGAAGTCGTCGGCATGGGTGAGGGTCCACAGGCTCGTGCCGTCGCCGTGGATCACGACCGGACGCCCTGAACGCATCCGGGCGATGTCGTTCCACTTGCCCGTGGTCGGCAGGCGACGGTCGTCGTAGGTGTGGGACGGTCGCACGATCGTCATCGGCAGTCCACGCTCACGATGGGCCGCGACCAAAACGTCCTCGGCGGCGATCTTGTCCCGCGAGTACTGCCAGTACGGGTTGCGCAGCGGCGTCGACTCGGTGACCGGCAGGTACTGCGGGGGCTTGGCATAGGCCGAGGCTGAGCTGATGAAGATGTACTGCCCGCTCACCCCCTCGACCGCCGACAACACGGTCGAGACATGGTCGGGCACGAAGGACAGGAAGTCGGCGACCACGTCGACACCGTCCCCGACCGCCTGACGCAGCGAATCGACCGAACGTGCATCACCGACCACATGCCGTACGCCGTCGCTGTCGGGTTTGCTGCCACGGTTGAGAATGGTCACCTCGTGGCCCGCGGCCACCGCAGCATGGACACAGGCCCGGCTGATCGTGCCGGTGCCACCCAGGAAGAGAACCTTCAGCGCGCTCATGACCAGACGATAGTCGACCGGATGCACGCATCCGAGTCCGCGACCGGTAGCGTCGGGGCAGCACCATCTGCACCACGACGAACGGATCATCATGTCTGAGCCCGAAGGCATACGTCTTCAGAAGGTCCTGGCCGCTGCCGGGGTCGGTTCACGCCGCACCTGCGAGGAGATGATCGACGAGGGCAGGGTCGAGGTCAACGGTGCGCCGGTGACCGTCCAGGGCATGCGGGTTGACCCACAGACCGACGTGATCCGGGTCGACGGCTCTCGGATCCCGCCGCCGCGCCACCACCAGTACATTGCGCTGAACAAGCCGCGCGGGGTCGTCTCCACCATGGAGGACCCCGAAGGCCGCCGATGCCTGTCCGATCTGCTCGCCGGGCACAAGGAACGGCTCTTCCACGTGGGCCGTCTCGACACCGAGACCGAGGGCCTGCTGCTGCTGACCAATGACGGCGACTTCGCCCACAAGTTGGCCCACCCGTCGTTCGAGGTGCCGAAGACCTATCTGGCTCAGGTGTCGGGCTCGGTCGAGATCCGCACCATCAACAAACTGCGTGCCGGGATCATGCTCGACGACGGCCCGGTGAAGCCGCAGAAGGTCACCCTCACCGACCGCGCCACCAACAAGAGCATGGTCGAGATCGTGCTCCATGAGGGCCGCAACCACATCGTGCGCCGCACCTTCGAATCGGTCGGACATCCGGTCCGACGTCTGGCCCGGACCCAGATCGGACCGGTCCGGCTCGGCAAACTCGGCACCGGCCAGCATCGTGAGCTGACCCGCCACGAGCTCGGAGCGCTGATGGACCTGGTCGGTGAATGAGGTGGATCGAAGGATCTACGGCATCGAGACCGAGTATGGCGTCGCCTCGGTCAGCCACGGTCCGCGCCGGCTGACCTCGGATGAGGTGGCCCGGTCACTGTTTCGTACGGTCGTGGCCTGGGGTCGTTCCAGCAATGTGTTCCTGACCAACGGATCGAGGGTCTACCTCGACGTCGGCTCCCACCCCGAGTACGCGACAGCAGAGTGCGACAACCTGACCGAGCTCGTTGCCCATGACCGGGCAGGGGAGCGGATGGTGGACGATCTCGCTGTCGACGCCGAGCGGCGCCTCGCCGCCGACGGCCAGCCCTGCGAGATCTTTCTGTTCAAGAACAACACCGACAGCCACGGCAACTCGTACGGCTGCCACGAGAACTACCTGATCCCGCGTTCGACCGAGCTGACCGCCTACACCCGGGCGCTGGTGCCGTACCTGGTGTCGCGGCAGCTGATCGTCGGTGCCGGCAAGTTGCTGATCGGGCTCAGTGGCGGCAGCAGGTTCGTGTTCAGCCAGCGGGCCGAACACATGTGGGAGGACGTCTCCTCGGCGACCACCCGTAGTCGTCCGCTGATCAACACCCGCGATGAACCCCACGCCGACCCGGAACAGTTCCGTCGTCTCCATGTCATCGTCGGTGATTCGTCGATGAGCGAGTGCACCACACAGCTCAAGATTGGTGCCACCGAACTCGTCCTGCGTCTGGTCGAGCAGCAGGTGCCGATGCGGGACCTGACTCTGGAGAATCCGATCCGGGCCATCCGTGAGATCAGCCAGGACCTCTCCGGTCGGGCGACGGTCCCGCTGGCCAATGGCCGCACGATCTCGGGCCTTGACCTGCAGCGTGAACATCTTGCTGCGGTCAGCCGGGTCGAGGCCGGTCCCGAGTTGAGCGAGGTCATCGACCTGTGGACCCGGACCTTGGACGCGGTGGAGTCGGGTGACAGCTCGGCCATCAACACCGAGATCGACTGGGCGATCAAGCAGCGGCTCCTCGATGGCTACCGAGACCGGCACGGCGACGACGTCGATGATGCGAAGCTGTCCCGACTGGAGCTGGCCTATCACGACATCCGCCGCGGGCGGGGACTCTTCGCCAAGTTGGTCGATCGTGGACTGGCGAAGCGGATCACCACCGATGAGCAGGTCGAGACGGCGATGACGACCCCACCCCAGACGACCCGGGCCCGGCTGCGGGGACGGTTCATCAAGGCGGCTCAGGCCAAAGGGGTCGACCACACCGCTGACTGGGTGCACCTCAAGGTCAACGACCAGTCCCAGCGCACCGTGCTGTGCAAGGACCCGTTCGTGTTCGAGGACGAGAGGGTCGACAACCTCATCGACTCGATGACCACGCCACTCCCGCATGATCCGACGCTGCCGAAGCGCTGACCGGTCAGGTAACCTTCACAGGTGCCTTTCGATTTCTCGACTGCTGTCCGGTCGCGCCGCGGTGTCCTTGCTCTCGGCCTGAGCTCACTGGCTGTCGGCGTTGCTGCCTGCACTCCCGCCGGCGGCCCGGGTGACAAGCCGCGCAACGCCACTCCGCGCCAGACACCTGAGGCCCAGACGGCTGACCCGTCCAGCAGTGGTTCGCCGAGTGCTGACCCGACGGAATCGAAGAGCCCCGAGATCCCGGTGTCGAAGAATCTCGACAAGCTCAAGGTCACCGGCAAGAGGGGCGCCGAGCCGGAGATCGAGGTCCCCAAGCCCTGGGGCATCGACAAGACCCGGGTCAAGGTCCTTGATCCCGGCGACGGGCCGACCGTTCCGGAAGGCGCTCCGATCACGGTCAACTACCACGGCATCAACGGCCGCTCCGGGGAACAGTTCGACTCGACCTGGACCGACGGCGAGACGACTCCGGTCACCTTTGATCTGACGCAGGTGGTCGCCGGCTTCAGCAAGGGCCTCGAGGGCCAGAAGGTCGGCAGCCGGGTGCTGATCGCGATGCCGGGCGAAGACGGCTACGACGAGCAGGGGGGGCGGCCACCGCAGATCCTGGTCGGGGACACCCTCATCTTTGTCGTCGAGATCATCGCCACCCTGCTCACCGAGCCACACGGCGAGGAGGTCAAGCCCAAGAAGGGCTTGCCGACCGTCTCCGACACCAAGTCCGGGCCGAAAATCACCATGCCTGAGGGCAAGGCCCCCTCGAAGCTGACGATCCAGCCACTGGTCAAGGGCGACGGTGCGAAGGTCGCCGAGACCGACGCGGTCTACCTGCGCTACCGCGGTGCCCTCTGGGATGGCGGCAAGGTGGTCGACGAGAACTACGGCGAGGACGAACCCGAGATCACCGCGCTCGACGACACCCTCATCCCCGGCTTCACCAAGGGTCTGATCGGGCAGACCATCGGCAGCCGCATGTTGTTGGTGATCCCGCCCGGTGACGGCTATCCCGACGGCAACGAAACCCCAGCGGTGCCTGAGGGCTCGACCTTGGTCTACGTCGTCGACATCCTCTTTGCCCGTGCCCAACAGTGAGCTGATCTCCTCGGCCGGAAATCAACTGGTCAAACGGATGCGACGTCTCGGGCAGCGCAAACACCGCCGAGCCGAAGACGCCTGTGTCGTCGAGGGGATCCAACCGGTCCGCCAGGCCCACGAGGCCGGCTGGCGGATCGACACCCTCGTCGTCGCCCCAGAGCTGCTGCGAGCCGAATCCGCACAGGCCTTCGTCGCCGACGCCGAGGAATCCGGGACCCCGGTCGCTCGGCTGACCGGCGAACTGTTCACCCGGCTGTCCGGACGTGATGGCCCGACTGGTCTCGCCGCGATCGTCGAGACCTCCGTACGACCAGAAGTCCCCACTGCTGGGGCGACCCAGACCTGGGTCGCGGTCGAGCGGCTCGGCAATCCGGGCAATCTGGGCACCATCCTGCGGACCGCCGATGCCACCGGTGCGGCCGGGGTGATCCTGGTCGGCCCGACCGCGGACCCCTGGGATCCAGCCACCATCAAGGCCAGCATGGGAGCCGTCTTCGCGGTGCCGATCGTGACGCTCGACGACCTGACGGCGCTGCGCGACTGGGCCGAGGGACGTGATGCCCAGCTGGTCACCACCGCAGCCCGCGCGGAACACTCGCTGTGGCAGGTCACCTTCGCTGATCGGGTGGTCCTCCTGCTCGGCAGCGAACAGGAAGGGCTCGATAACCGGACCCTCGGTGGGGGAGACCTCTCCGTCAGCATCCCGATGACCGGGACTGCCGAGTCGCTCAATCTGGCCCAGGCCGCCACTGTCCTGTTGTACGAGGTGTGGCGGCAGCGCTCGATGTGAGGCTCAGCCGCGGGTCGCAGCCACCGGGTCGGACCAGAATTCGAGGGAGACGCGGCTGACCTCGGCCTGTTCCTCGGTGTCGCCCGGCCAGGTGCCGTGCCCGCCGGACCGGACGTGAAGCCAAGTCGGCCCCTGCGTCGACTGGGCGACAGCGAACTGACCCGGCGGTGGCACGGCCGGGTCGGCCAGCGCCGGAGTGATCAGCGCCGGGACCTTGATCCGGGTCGCCATGGTGGCCGCGTCGACATAGCGCAGCACTTCGGCCACCTCGGGATGGTCGGCGTGGTGTTCACGGACGGCCTCGCCCGAGCCGCGACACTGCAGTGCCAGCCGGACCGGATGGTTGCCGAAGCTCGGCACTCCGAGCGCAATCGCGTCCCACCGATCCTCGACACCCGCGGCGAGGGCGCCGATGCCGCCGCCGAAGCTGCCGCCGCTGTAGCCGATCGGCAGGCCGGGCACCAGCGTGGCGAGCACGGTCGTCGCCGTCCACTGGTCGGCTGCTGATCCGACATGGGAGTAGGTGCGGGCGCTCTCGATCCCGGACAGCACATGGGAGCGACCGAGT
>CAMDZW010000045.1 GCA_945911015.1 uncultured Propionibacteriaceae bacterium | reverse complement strand
GGGCCCGCAGCGCCAGCAGATCGGTGGCCTCACCGGAATCGACCAACCGTTGCGCCGCGGCCGAGTTGCGGACATAGCGCAACCGAATCGGCAGCCAGACCGCGAGCACGATCAGGAACGGCACAGCGAAGGTGATGAGCCCGGTGACGGTGGCCGCCGTCTCGACCGCCGCGGCCTGCTGCTCGATGGCAGCCGAGATCTGGTCCAGCGAATCCGAGGCCCCGCTCAACGGCCTGCCGAGGATGCCGCCGATGCCGGGGACGTTC
Source organism: uncultured Propionibacteriaceae bacterium (assembly GCA_945911015.1). Taxonomy (GTDB): domain Bacteria; phylum Actinomycetota; class Actinomycetes; order Propionibacteriales; family Propionibacteriaceae; genus Avipropionibacterium. The sequence goes on along the minus strand of CAMDZW010000045.1, from coordinate 20,837 downwards.
TCCACATTGCTACCGGCCTCCCCCACCTGGTCGGCGACCTTGCCGGCCTGGTCGGCGGTGGTCCGCAGCGGCGCAGCAATGGCCCGGATCGCGCCGTCGATGGCCCGCGAGACCGCAAACCACACGATGGTCCAGACCGCCACGAAGGCATCGGAGATGATCTGTCGGGTCAGCTGCGTCTTCCGCCTCGAGTACCACGCCATGGGCCGAAGCCTAGACCGCGGCCACCACCCCGAGCGACCGCAAACCCGTCGGCCGACCCTGCCGACAAGTTGTCCACAGCCCACCAGTGACCTCGGCAGCTGTCCACAGATGTGGCGATGGCACGGCCAATGTGGCCCGAACGGGCCCATTGTCTGGGTGGAGGTGATCCCATGCAGACAGCAGGGCAGGCAACACAGCAGGAGAAACGGCAGCGGATCGGTCGCCAGGGCGAGGACATCGCGGTGGCGATGCTGACCGACCTGGGGTGGGAGATCATGGCCCGGAACTGGCGGTGCACGGCAGGGGAACTGGACGTGATTGCCCGTGACTGTGACGGCACAGTGGTGTTCTGTGAGGTGAAGACCCGCAGCGGGCTCGGCTTTGGTGCGCCCCTGGAGGCGATCACCCACCGCAAGAGCCAGAAGCTGCGCCAGCTCACGGCAGTCTGGTTGGCCAACCATCCGGCGCCGAAGGTGAGGATCGACGCGATCGGGGTCCTGCTCGGGGGCCCTGAACCCGTCATCAGTCACGTCCGCGGAATCTGAGGGGGTCGGCGATGACAACCATGGCACGTGCCTTCTCGATCGCCCTGGTCGGGCTGGACGGACAGGTCGTGGAGGTGGAGGCCGCACTCGGAGGTGGGCTTCCGCGGACCGTGCTCGTCGGGCTGCCCGACGCCGCACTCTACGAGGCCCGAGACCGCTGTCGGGCGGCCGTGAACTCGTCGGGCCTGGGATGGCCACAGCACCTGGTCACGATCAACCTCTCCCCGGCTGCCCTGCCCAAGGCCGGCAGCCACTACGACATGGCGATCGTGGCAGCGGTGATGGCCGCAGCCGGCACCGTCGCCGGTGTCGGCCTGGAGACCACAGTCCTCTTCGGCGAAGTCGGCCTCGATGGTCGGGTCCGTCCGGTCCGGGGCGTCCTGCCAGCTGTACTGGCCGCCCAACAACACGGCTTCACCAAGGTGGTGGTTCCGGTATCGATGGCCGACGAGGCCCGGTTGGTCGAGGGCATGGTGGTCCAACCGATCGCCACTCTGGCTGATCTGGCCGATGTGCTCAACGACAAACCGGTGTCGGTCGAGGCGAGCCCAGCTGATCGGGTCGAGGCCGAGCAGGTGCAACCCAAGGATCTCTCCGAGGTGGCCGGGCAGCTCGATGCGCGGTGGGCCTTGGAGATCGCCGCAGCCGGCCGGCACCATATTTGGTTCACCGGGCCGCCCGGAGTCGGCAAGACATTGCTGGCCGAGCGACTGCCGGGCATCCTGCCTCCGTTGACAGTGAGCGAGGCCCTGGAGGTCTCGGCGATCCACTCGATGGCCGGGATCGGTCTGGCCGGCAGCCTGGTCACCCAGCCGCCCTACACCGCACCACACCACTTGACGTCGATGGTCAGTCTGGTCGGAGGTGGGCCGCGGCTGGCCAAGCCCGGTCTGATCTCGGTCGCGCACCGCGGCGTGCTGTTCCTGGACGAGGCCCCGGAGTTCCCGCCACGGATGCTGGACACCTTGCGCACCCCGTTGGAGAGCGGTGAGGTGACGATCGGTCGGGCTCAGGTGCAGGCCCGGTTCCCCGCCAACTTCCAACTGGTGTTGGCCTCCAACCCGTGCCCGTGCGGACTGGCCGCCACCCCCGGCGGTGACTGCACCTGTGCCCCGATGACGATCCGCCGCTACAGCGAGCGCCTGTCGGGGCCGATCCGGGACCGGATCGACATCACCCAGCCGCTCCGGCCGATCCGCAAGTCCTTCCTCCAGGACTCACTGCAGGCCGCAGAGCCGTCAGCGGCGGTCGCGGTGCGGGTCGCCGAGGCCAGACAGCGCCAGGCCAGACGCCTCGCCGGCACCGGGTGGACCACCAATGCCGAGGTCCGCGGGTCCTACCTGCGCAACTGGCTTCCCCTGCCTCACGGTCTGGATCATGTCGACCAGGCCGTCAGTCGTGGGCGCCTGAGCGCACGCGGTGTCGACCGGGTGCTGCGGCTGGCCTGGACTCTGGCCGACCTGGGGGGTCGGGATCGTCCCGCCGCAGACGATGTGTTGGCCGCACTGGCCATGCGCCGCGGCGAAGGAGACTTCGTGGGGCGAGTCGCATGAACGGCTGGAGCGAACGCGACCACCGGATGGCCCTGTCAGCCACCTTCGACGGCGGCGAGCCGCGGCTGACCTCTGCCCTGGCCGAAACCGAGCCCGGCCAGCTGTGGGCCCATGCCCGGTCCGGTGTCTTCGGTGCAGCCACCCGGCGGCGGGCCGAGAGCCTCGACATGTCAGGGATCCTGGCCACCGCCCGCCGGGAACGGATCCGTTTCGTGATGCCCGGCGATGACGAATGGCCCGATGTGCTCGACGACCTGGGCGCTCTGCCAGCGATGGCGGCCCGCGGTGGGGTGCCGGTCGGACTCTGGGCCAAGGGCCCGGGCCACCTGGCCGAATGGGTGGCTCGTGCCGTCTCGATCGTCGGTTCGCGGACCTCGACACCGTACGGCGCGGGCGCCGCTTCCGATCTGGCGGCGGAGCTGGCCGGCGAGGGCTGGACCGTCATCTCCGGCGGAGCCCTCGGGATCGATGTCTCGGCCCACCGGGGCGCCATCGACGGCGGAGGTCGCACGATCGCCGTGCTGGCCTGCGGCGTCGACGTGCCCTATCCGCGCAGCAACGCGCCGATCCTGGACGAGATCTCCAGCCACCACCTCATCGTGTCGGAGTTCCCGCCCGGACTACGACCGGCCAGGGTGCGCTTCCTGGCACGCAACAGGCTCATCGCGGCGCTGTCGGCGGGCAGCGTCGTGGTCCAGGGCCGGATCCGTTCCGGCTCGAGGAACACCATGGCCTGGGCCGAGGCCCTGCAACGGATCTGCATGGCCGTGCCCGGTCCGATCACCATTGCCGAGTCCTACACGCCGAACCAGTGGTTGCGCGACCATCGGGCCGAGCTGGTTGGCAGCGGCGCCGAGATCCTGGAGCTCGTCGGGCGTCACGGTGAGCACCTGCTCGACATCCCTCGAGAGCCGGAGAACCTGCTCGACCAACTGGCCGAACCGTTGCTCACGATCTTCGAGGCGCTACCGGCCCGGGGCTATCGCAGCCCCGGCGAACTCAGTGTGATGGCAGGGATGGCGGTGCCGTCGTGTCTGGCAGCGCTGGCAGCTCTGGAGGCGCAGGGACTGGCGGAACCGTACGAAGGTGGATGGCGGGCCATCCCGCCCGCCCGAGCCGGCCTCAGTCCTGAGGAACTTCCAGCTCGGAGTGGGTGATCTCCTCGATGGAGACATCTCGGAAGGTGAGCACCTTGGCGTTCTTGACGAAGCGGGCCGGCCGGTACATGTCCCACACCCAGGCATCGCCCATGGACACCTCGTAGTAGACGTCGCCGCCCTCGGTGCGGACCTTCAGGTCAACCGCATTGCACAGGTAGAACCGGCGTTCAGTCTCCACGGCGTAGGTGAACAGCGCCACCACGTCCTTGTACTCGCGGTACAGCTGGAGCTCCAGCTCGGACTCGTACTGCTCAAGGTCTTCGGCACTCATGTTGCCCCCACTCTAGCTGTCGGACACCACAACCCGTCGTACGTTGTCGAAGCGTAGACGATGGATCTCGCAGGGGCCGAGCCGCTCCAGCGCGGCCTGGTGGTCACCGGTGCAGTAGCCCTTGTGCACCGCGAATCCATAGCCGGGATACTGCTCATCGGCCTCGACCATGATCCGGTCACGGGTGACCTTGGCCAGCACTGAAGCGGCCGCGACACAGGCGGCCACCCGATCGCCCTTCCACATGCTCAGCCCGGGCACCCCCAGCCCGTCAACCGAGAAACCGTCGGTCAGCGCGTAGGCCGGTGGGACCGACAGACGCTGCACCGCACGCCGCAGCACGGCCAGGTTGGCCACATGCATCCCCAGCTCGTCACACTCGGCCGGCGGCATCACCACCACTGACCAGGCAACAGCCTTCTCGAGGATCTCCTCGTAGGCCCGGTCGCGGGCCTTCGGCGTCATCAACTTGGAGTCCCGCAGCCCAGTGATCCGCGCGGACACCCGGTCGGACAGGATCGCCGCACCCGCCACCAGGGGGCCGGCGCAGGCTCCACGTCCGGCCTCATCGGCCCCGGCGACCGGAGTCAGACCGGCCCGGGCCAGTGCCCGCTCGTAGGCGTACAGGCCGGAGTCGCGGCGGACCACGAACCGTTTGCGTTCAACTCCGAGTGCCGACATGGACCAGGCTCAGCACACGACGTCGGGGGGTGAGATCGACGGCCGGTCCGGCGCCGGGCCGACCGGGTCCGGCACCTGGTCGAAAGCCTCCGCCCGGTGCATCAGGTGGAACCGGCTGAACGGGAAGGTGACCGCAAACGCGACCCCCTCGACGTTCTCGATGGGCACGAAGGCGACATCGCCTCGTACGCCACTGGTGCTCAGGTCGGACAGATGACAGCGGGAGTCACCGGAAGCATTGCGGTGATCCCCCATCACGAAGATCCGTCCCGCCGGGACGGTGACCTCGAAGACGATGTCGGACGGATTCACCATGCCGCCCGAATCGGCGTAGAGATAGGCCGACTCGTCGATCGGTTCACCGTTGACCATGATCCGGCCCTCGGTGTCACAGCAGATGATCACATCGCCGGGCATGCCGATCACCCGCTTGATCAGGTATTGGTCCGAGGTGTTCGGCAGGATCCCGACGAACTCGAGCGCCTTCTTGATCGGGCCCCGCTCCTCATAGACCGGGGGCAACCAGCCTCCCGGATCCTTGAACACCACGACATCGCCGCGGTCGAAGTCGGTCACCTTCTGCACGGCGACCCGGTCGCCGACCAGCAGCGTGTTCTCCATCGACTGCGACGGGATCTCGAACATCTGGAAGACGAAGGTCCGCAGCAATGTCGACACGATCAGACCGAGCACCACCACGATGAGCAGTTCCTTGCCCCACCCCCACAGCGTCGACCCGGCCGACTTCTTCTCCGGACCGACCTCGGGACCGGTGCCGTGCGGGTTCTCGTCGGAGTCGTTCGGCCCGTCATCGGGGGACGTCCCCTCGTCGCTCAACACCTGGCTTCCGCTCCTGCCGCAATGGTTGGTTCCGTCGGTGCCGGATCAGCCCCCGCAGGGACCGATGCGTACGGATCGGTGTTCGCGACGAACCCCCAACGACCGAGTGGCCACATCACCGCTGCAGCTCGGCCGACGATCAGCTCAATCGGAACAAAAGCATTCTGCCCTGTCATCGTCATGAACTCGTGGAGGTGACACCGACTGTCGCTGCTTCGTTGTCGATTGTCCCCCAGGACGAAGACATGTCCGGCCGGGACGGTCACATCGAACCGGATCGCTGATGCAGGCCCGGACAGCCATGGTTCGACCACCGCTACCCCGTTGATGATCAAGGAGCCCCGCCCGTCACAGCAGATGACACGGTCGCCGGGCATGCCGATGATTCGCTTCATCACATGGTCGCTGCTGGCAGGAGGCAGCACACCGACCGTTTCGAAGAACTTCCGCACCGGGCTCACCTGGGCGGGGTGACCCTCCAGCCAGCCGCCCGGGTCATGGAAGACGATCACGTCTCCCCGCTCGGGCGTGCTGATCTTCTCCACCACGACGCGGTCCCCGGCCAACAGGGTCGGTTCCATCGAGATGGACGGGATGTCGAAGACCTGACCGACCAACAGACGCAACAGACTGGACACGATCAGTGCCCCGATGACCACGATGCTGAGTTCGCGCATGAAAGGGACCACATGGGGCCGCAGCGCCCGGGTCACCCGATGCCCCGATGCGGCGTGGGCCGGATGATGACGGTCGGCGGGGTCGGATGCGGAACGGACCTCAACCACCGTCATCACCTCTTCATCCGCCCTGCAGCACCATCCAGAATGCATTCGGCCCCATCCAATCACGTGGACTGGACAGGGCCGAAGGCGACCGGATGCCGGGGGGGATCAGTTCTCGCGCTTCTCGCGGATCTTGGCAGCCTTGCCGCGCAGGTTGCGCAGGTAGTAGAGCTTGGCGCGACGGACATCACCGCGGCGCTCGACCTCGATCTTCTCGATGATCGGCGAGTGGACCGGGAAGGTCCGCTCGACCCCGGTGCCGAAGCTGACCTTGCGGACGGTGAAGGTCTCACCGAGGCCACCACCCTGCTTGGCGATCACGTGGCCAGCGAAGACCTGGACGCGCGAGCGGTTGCCCTCCACGACCTTCACGTGCACGCGGAGGCTGTCCCCGGCCCGGAACTCCGGAACATCGGTGCGCAGCGACGCCGCATTGATCTGGTCAATCACATTGGTCATGGGTTGTGTCCTCGCCGGTGCCACAGGTCACCTGATCGTTGTCATGAAAAGAGCCCGGCTCCACGGTCTTACCCCCTGTGGCAGGGACCGTGTGACGGGCGCCAGCGCAAAATTCTGCCACACGCCCCGCCCGGAAGCGAATCCGGACGAGGCGTGCGTGGTGGTGCTGGATCAGCCGTCGGTGCGGGTGGCGGCCTTGAGCAGGTCGCGGTTGAGCCGCGAAATGGTTTCCAACGGGATGCCCTTGGGGCAGACGGCGGTGCACTCACCGATGTTGGTGCAGTTGCCGAACCCCTCCTCGTCGTGCTGGTTCACCATGTCCAGCGCGCGCGAGTTCCGCTCCGGCTGGCCCTGCGGGAGCAGGCCCAGATGGGTGACCTTGGCGGCGGTGAACAGCATCGCCGAACCATTGGGGCACGCCGCTACGCAGGCTCCACAGCCGATGCAGGTGGCCGCGTCGAAGGCATCGGAGGCATCGGCCTGCGCGATGGGTGCCGCATTGGCCTCCGGCGCCGAACCCGTGTTGGCCGAGATGTAGCCACCGGCCTGGATGATCCGGTCAAAGGAGGTGCGGTCGACGATCAGGTCCTTCAGCACTGGGAACGGCTCGGCCCGCCACGGCTCGACGTCGATGACGTCGCCGTCGGAGAACGAACGCAGGTGCAGCTGGCAGGTGGTGGTCGGTGACGGCCCGTGGGCCTCACCGTTGATGACCAGACCACACATGCCGCAGATGCCCTCGCGACAGTCGGAGTCGAAGGCGACAGGATCCCTGCCCTCGCTGGTGAGCCGCTCGTTGAGCACGTCGAGCATCTCCAGGAAGCTCATGTGTTCACTGAGGCCGTCCAGCTCGTACGACTCCATCTTGCCCTGGGCGTCACGCTTGGGCTGGCGCCAGATGTTCAGGGTGACCTTCACAATTGATCCTTCTGTCCGCTCGCTGTAGCTGCCGCCCTCACTTGTACGACCGCTGCTTCATCTCGATGGCGTGGTATTCCAGCGGCTCCTTGTGCAGAACCGGTTTGGTGCCGACCCCGGTGAACTCCCAGGCCGAGACGTGGGCGTAGTCATCGTCATGGCGCAGGGCCTCGCCGTCCTCGGTCTGGCTCTCCGCCCGGAAGTGGCCGCCACAGGACTCGGCGCGGGTCAACGCGTCGATGCACATCAACTCGGCCAGCTCGAGGAAGTCAGCCACCCGACCGGCCTTCTCCAGCGCCTGGTTGATCTCCTCGTTGACGCCGAGCACGCGGACGTCGGACCAGAAGACCTCCCGGAGCTCGCGAATCTTCTCGATCGCGGTCCGCAGGCCCTCGTCGGAGCGTTCCATGCCGCAGTACTCCCACATGATGTGGCCGAGTTCCTTGTGGATGGAGTCAACCGTGCGGGACCCGTTGATCGACAGCAGCTTCTGGATCCGCTCGGTGACCGACGCCACGGCCTCGGCCGCAGCCGGGTGGGAGTCGTCGACCGCCTCGAACGGGCCGTCGGCGAGGTAGTTGGCGATGGTGTTGGGCAGCACGAAGTAGCCGTCGGCCAGACCCTGCATCAGCGCCGAGGCGCCGAGCCGGTTGGCACCGTGGTCGGAGAAGTTGGCCTCACCAACCACGAACAGACCCGGGATCGACGACTCGAGGTCGTAGTCCACCCACAGCCCGCCCATGGTGTAGTGCACGGCCGGATAGATCCGCATCGGCGTCTCGTACGGGTTCTCGCCGGTGATCTGGGCGTACATGTCGAACAGGTTGCCGTACTTGTTCTCCACGGCCTTGCGACCGAGCCGCTTGATCGCATCGGCGAAGTCGAGGTACACGCCCAGCCCGCCGGGGCCGACGCCGCGACCCTCGTCGCAGACGTACTTGGCGGCACGAGAGGCGATGTCACGGGGAACCAGGTTGCCGAAGCTGGGGTAGATCCGCTCCAGGTAGTAGTCGCGGTCCTCCTCGGGGATCTGACGGGGATCACGCTTGTCCTCGCCGGACTTCGGGACCCAGATGCGGCCGTCGTTGCGCAACGACTCGCTCATCAAGGTGAGCTTGGACTGGTACTCCCCCGACACCGGGATGCAGGTCGGGTGGATCTGGGTGTAGCACGGGTTGGCGAAGTAGGCACCCTTGCGGTGGGCCCGCCAGGAGGCGGTCACATTGCAGCCCATGGCGTTGGTCGAGAGGAAGAAGACGTTGCCGTAGCCGCCCGAGGCGAGCACGACCGCATCAGCGAAGTGGGTCTCGACCTCGCCAGTGACCATGTCACGCGCGACAATGCCACGTGCCTTGCCGTCGACCACGATCAGCTCGAGCATCTCGTGGCGGGTGTGCATCTCGACTGTGCCGGCCTTCACCTGGCGCTCCAGGGCCTGGTAGGCACCGATCAACAGCTGCTGACCGGTCTGACCCCGGGCGTAGAAGGTGCGCTGCACCTGGACGCCACCGAACGAGCGGGTGTCCAGCAACCCACCGTACTCACGGGCGAAGGGCACGCCCTGGGCCACACACTGATCGATGATGTTGGCCGAGACCTGCGCCAAGCGGTAGACATTCGACTCGCGCGAGCGGTAGTCGCCGCCCTTGACGGTGTCATAGAACAGTCGGTAGACCGAGTCGCCGTCGTTGCGGTAGTTCTTGGCCGCATTGATGCCGCCCTGGGCTGCAATCGAGTGCGCGCGACGCGGGCTGTCCTGGTAGCAGAAGCTCTTGACGTGGTAGCCGGCCTCGCCGAGGGTGGCCGCAGCGGAACCGCCGGCCAATCCCGTACCGACGATGATCACGCTCATCTTGCGGCGGTTGGTCGGGTTGACCAGGGAAGCGTCGAAACGCCGCTGGTCCCACATCTGTTCCACCGGCACATCGGGCGCCTTGGTGTCGTGAATCTCGTGGCCCTCGGTGTAGAGGTCAGCTCCGGGGCCGGTGGGAATCGTCGTGTTTTCGGCCATCGTCACTTCACCAATCCGAGCAGAATCGAGAACGGGGGGAGCAGGAACCCGACCACCAGCACCACGGCGAGAGCGATCGCTGCGAGGTTGAGGCGGCGCCGGGCGACCGCAGAGGTGTTGGCACCGAGCGTGGTCAGCGCACTCCAGATGCCGTGACGCAGGTGCAGCCCGAGCAGGATCATGGCGATGAGGTAGATCAGCACCATCCACCACTGCTGGAAGCTGTTGACCACCCGGTCGTACGGCTCGTGGGCACCGCCGGGGTTGACCACCTTCCAGGTCAGGTGCAGCAGGTGGAAGATCACATAGGCCAGCAAGGTGATGCCGCCCCAGCGCATGGTGAATGCGCTGTAGGTCATCTGGTTGCCGGTCGCCTTCCGCTTGCTGGACAGGTACCGCTTGCCCGTACCAGTCGCGCCGACCTTGCGTCGCCACAGCTTCACCACCGAAGCAACGTGGGCCACCACGCTGATCAGCAGGACGACCCGAAGCACCCACAGCACACCGCTGTAAGGAATCATCGGTTCGCCGATGGTGCGCAGATGCGCTGCGTATTCGTTGAACATCACAGGTCCGCCGAAGACCAACAGATTGCCGTACATGTGGGCAATCAGGAAGAGCACCATGATCAGTCCGCTGACTGCCATGACGGCCTTCGTCACGACGGTTGATCTCAGCGCGCGGGCCTGCGGAGTGAGGGTAGTTGTCGCCACGGGGGTCACCTTACGACTCGTTGACATTGTTCCTCCACCAAGGGTGGGCTGAAGTCGCCGAAAAGCAGTCTCACGCCTGGGCGCGGACGCGGATCGGCGTGGTGGTGCGCGGCAGTCGGGACAGGTCGATCGGACAGGCGCCGGGCCCGTCCACCTCGATCGCCTTGGCCGCGTCACCGAAGGCGGCCCGCCAGGCGACCGCGCTCTTGGCCACGATGACCCTGGTCCGGGCCGGGTCGACGTCGACGATGGTCAACTGGTCACGGTGGAACGGTGGCACCGGGCGATCGCTGACCAGGATCTGCACACCGCCGACCCTGAGCAGGGCGCTCGGGCCGAGAGTGAAGTGCTGCCCGGTCTGCCACGAGCTGGTCGAGACGTAGTCGCCATCGGTGAGGCGGACCACCTCGGCCCGCTCGATGTGGACCGGGTCTCCATGCAGGTCATCGGTCTTGCCGCCGAGCAGGAAATCGGTCAGCACCGCCCCCTGACCCGCTGCTGTCGCTGCCGCCGCGATCGCCCGGTCGGCGATGATCACCACGGCGTCGGGGGCGTCTTGGGCGATCAGCTCGCGCAGCACGGCAGTCCCGTCACCGGGGCACCCTCCCCCGACATTGTCGGCCACATCGGCCAGGACGACCGGGGCGACGTCCTGCTCAAGCGCCTCGGCGACCGCCTTGTCCGGGGTCGGCCGGTGCAGCTCGAACTCGTGGGCACGGCCCTCGATGTCGGCGATCGTCTCGTCAGCGACCTGAGCCGCGACGGCCCGATCAGCCACATCGGCCACCACATATGCCGAGTTCCCGACGGTGGGGACATCGTCGTACGGAAAACCAGCGGCAATGCTGACCCGCACCACACCGGCCTGCCGTGCCCGGTCCTGGGCACGCTCGAGAAGACCGCGCATCGGCTGATCCTCGGTGCCCTGAGCCAGCGGACAGGTCAGCATCGGGCTCTTGGCCAGCACGGTGCACAGCTGTTCGCCCTCGAGCATCCTGGCCAGCAGGTCACCGGCCTCGCGGCCACGGTCACGCATGTCGACATGCGGGTAGGTGTCGTAGCCGACCAGCACCTCGATCAGGTCCGGCAGGTCAGGATGGATGTTGGCATGGAGGTCCAGGACGGCCGCCAACGGGACGTCTCCGACGACCTCGCGGATCGCCCGAGCGGTCTCGAGCTCGACATTGTCACAGCCCTCGGCGACCATCGCCCCATGCAGGTTGACCAGCACTCCGTCCACCGGCCCGACCGCAGCCAGCTCGGTGACCAGACGGTTGCGCAGGTGCGCCCATGTCTGGGCCGAGGCCGGACCCGACGGCCAGGCACCGGCCGAGAACACCGGCACCAGGTCAAACCGGTTCTCGTGGTCCAAGAACCCACCGATGACTGAGCCGACGCCGCGGTTGTGGTCGGCCAGTTCCTTGCCGGAGAGCAGCTCGAACTCGGCGAAGTCGTCCAGGGTCACCAGCCGGGAGGCATAGGTGTTGGTCTCGTGCCAGATGCCAACAATCGCGACCCGCTGGCGAGTCGCGGAGCTCATGCGGCCCGGCTCCGGGCGAGCTCGGCCTGCAGGGCGGTGCGGAAACGGGACAGCGTCTCGTCGAGCTCGGCCTCGCCGTGGGTGATGGAGACGTACCAGATGCCGCGAGCGGCAACCCAGATGCCGGCCTCGGCCAGGTCGGTGGCGAAGCGCGCATACCGGGCCAGGTCCATCGAGTTGAGCGTCAGGTTGTCGATGGCCGGCGCGTCACTGTCGGCGAAGCTGACGTGGAAGGCCATCGGCAGACCCTGGATGTGCAGGTTCGCACCGAGTTCCTTGCCGACCTCGGCCAGCCCGTCCATCAGTCGGGTGCCCCAGGCCTCCAGTGCCGGATAGGGATCATTGGCCTCGAGCCAATCCATGGTGGCCCCGACTGCGGCCGAGGCCATCACCGAGGCGTTGAAGGTGCCGGAGTGGTTGATCTCGCCCGTGCCCAGCAGCTCCATCAGCTCGGCCTTGCCGGCCATGGCGCTGACCGGCCAACCGCCGGCAAGAGCCTTGCCGTAGACGGCGAGGTCGGGAACCACGCCGAAACGTTGGGTGGCGCCGCCCCGGGCGAGCCGGAAGCCGGTGATGACCTCGTCGAAGATCAGCACCGACCCGTTGTCGGTGCAGAGCTGACGCAGCCCCTCGAGGAAACCCGGGACCGGCACCAAGGCGCCGGAGTTGCACACCATCGGCTCAAGGATGACGGCGGCGATCTCGTCGCCCCGCTCGGCGAAGGTCGCCTTCACCGCTTCGATGTCGTTATACGGCAGGACGATCCAGTCCGCGAGCTGGTCGGCGTACTGCCCCTTGGAGGCGACGCCACCGGTGTTGCCGTCCCAGGCCATCAGCACCGAGTCGTACCAGCCGTGGTACAGGCCGGCGAACCGGATGACCAGGCGTCGACCGGTCGCCCCACGGGCCAGACGCAGCGCGCCGTGGTCGGACTCTCCGCCGGAGACCCCGAAGCGGGCCATCTCGGCCCAGCCGATGGCGGCCAGGAACTTCTCGGTGGCCTCGATCTCGACCGTGCTCTGTGCGCCGTAGACCATGCCGCCGGTGACGGCCTTGGCCACGGCCTCGTTGACGACCGGGTGGCCGTGCCCCATGAACGCCGGCCCCTGGCCGAGCAGGTAGTCGATGAAGTCCTTGCCTTCGAGGTCGTAGAGGCGGGGGCCCTCGCCGCGGGCGAAGACGGTCGTGTTGACCGGAAGCCGCACATTCGAGCTCACCCCACCCGGAAGAACCTTGGCTGCTCGCTCCACCCAGCTCTGTGTCGACCCAGCGGTCATGTCGTGAACCTCTCTACCCGATGATCTTCCATCTGTTGGAAACTGCGTTCCATCTTCGCCCGAACAGGCCACGAGGTCAACTGGAAGGGTCACCTCGCGGACAGAACCGGCCTGCGGGCGGGCAGAAACGAGCCGGCTCGCGAACAGAAACTGGTCAACTCGCGGACAGTCGGGAGTTGACACCGTACGATGTCAGGCAGTGCAACCCCGGTTCGAACTGGCAGGACCATAACGTTTCATGGAGGCCCACATGGAAACCACCTCGGCATATCCGATCCGAGCCGTGGACCGCGTCTGCGATCTCCTCGACACGCTGCGGGCCACGCAGTCGGCATTGACCCTGACCGAGGTCGCGGAGCGGATCGACCTGCCGAAGAGTTCCACGCTGCGGTACCTGTCCGCCCTGGAGGCTCGTCGGTACGTGATGCGCACCGGTGACACCTACCAGCTGGGACCGGCCTTCCAGCCCCTGCACGACGAGTACTTCAACCGGATCCGGGAGGCAGCGCTGCCCCACTTGCTCCGACTCAGGGACCACTTCGGCGAAACGGTGAACCTCGGTGCTCTCACCGGGGACGAGGTGACCCACGTCGAGGTCGTCGAGTCCACTCAGTCGGTACGTCTGGCCGCCAGCCGCGGTGACCGCTCCCCGCTGCATGCGACCGGGATGGGCAAGGTCTTGGCCGCCACCTTGGATGCTGCCCACCTCGAGGGCTGGTTGAAGCGGCCCCATGCCCGGCTCACCGACCTGACCGTCACCGATCCGGCTGAGCTGCGTGAGGTGCTGGCCCAGGCCGCTTCCCGCGGCTACGCCTTCGACGACTGCGAGAACCAGCGGGACGGCAGATGCGTGGCGATCGCGATCCCAGGCCTTGCCGTGCCGATGGCGCTCAGCGTCAGCGCCCCGTCATCTCGACTCACCTCGGAACAAATGGTCGACCGGGCGGTCGAGATGCAGCGCGAGTGTGCACCCCTGGTCGCCGCACTGCAGGCGGTCAACCCCTGAGTCAGGCACGCCCGGTTAGCGGGCCCACCTTCATCGGCCGAGATAGGTCAACACAGCCAGCACCCGCCGGTGTCCATCGGTCTGCGGGTCAAGGTCCAGCTTGGTGAAGATCGAACCAATGTGTTTGCTGACTGCTGCCGCCGAGACCACCAGCTCCCGCGCAATGGCAGCATTGGACTCGCCCCGTGCCATCAGAGCAAGCACCTCCCGCTCCCGCGGCGCCAAACGCGTCAGTGGACTCGCCTTGGCTGCCAGAAGGACCTGGACCACCTCGCGGTCGAGCACAGTCCCGCCCGAGGCAACCTTCGCCACCGACGCGGCGAACTCCTCGACATCGCCGATGCGCTCCTTCAGCAGATAACCCAGTCCGCCCGCGGCATCGATGTCCAGCAGGTCAGAGGCATAGGTGGGCTGCACGTACTGGCTGAGCACAATGATCCCCAGATCGGGTCGTGCCCGGCGCAATCTGACCGCGGCGCGCAGGCCCTCGTCCGTGTGGGCCGGCGGCATACGAACATCGGTGACAACCAGGTCAGGATCATGGAGCCGGACGGCCTTCTCCAGTTGATCGGCGTCACCGACCGCGGAGACCACGTGGTGTCCGAATCGATGCAGCACACCGATCACGCCCTCGCGCAACAGCACGGAGTCATCGGCCACTACGATCGACGTAGGGTGGCCGCTCAGGACATCGGTCACAGCGGGATCTCCAGTCGTACGCTCGTCGGCCCGCCGGTCGGACTGTCGACCGTCAGGGTCCCTGAGACGACGGCAAGTCGATGGCGCAGGCCGATCAACCCACTGCCGTCGGTCCGTGCACCGCCGGGCCCGGAATCGGTCACCGTGATCTCCAGACCCGTCGCGCAGGCACGCCCCACGACCCGAACCCCGGCCCCCGGGGCATGCTTGGTCGCATTGGCGATCGCCTCGCAGACCACAAAGTATGCGGTGGACTCGATGCTCGGTGCCAGTCGGTGAGGCATTTCGAGCTCCAGCTCGACCGGCGACCCCGCCCGGGCCACGACATCAGCCAGCGCTGCTGGCAGCCCCCGTTCGGTGAGCACCTGAGGATGGATGCCGCGCACCAGATCACGAAGCTCGGTGAGCGCCTCACTGACCTGTGTCCGGGCCTCCTCCACCGCCCTCGCTGCCGGGGAACCGACGGGCAGATCCAACCTGGCCAGGCCCAATGAGGCCTGGACCGCGACCAGACGTTGCTGGGCACCGTCGTGCAGGTCACGTTCGATCCGACGTCGTTCGGCGTCGAAGGCTTCAGCCAGAGCGACCCTCGAATCGCTGAGCGTGCTCAGCTCAGCCAACAATCGTTCCTCCCGAGGGGCCAGAAC
Source organism: uncultured Propionibacteriaceae bacterium (assembly GCA_945911015.1). Lineage (GTDB taxonomy): Bacteria > Actinomycetota > Actinomycetes > Propionibacteriales > Propionibacteriaceae > Avipropionibacterium. Next base: position 5,531 of record CAMDZW010000045.1, on the reverse strand, counting down.
GGCCCTGACAATCTCGGTCCGGACCGATGACCAGGCCGCGACCAGATACATGCCCACCGGCCACAGCAGCGCCCAGCAGCCAATGGTGACTGCGCGCTCGATGGGCAACAGGTTCAGATCGCCGACAAACCACAAGATGCCAGCCAGCGGAAGCCCCAGGGCCACCACGATCACCGCCACATCAATCACGTAGAAAACGCTCAGACTCAGCACCGCATGGGCAATCTCCCGCCCCGCCCGAGGCATCACCGGGCGCACCCAGATCGGCTGCAGCCGGATCCTGGACCTCCGGCCACCGGTCTCGCGCACGTGGACCAGTCCTTCGCAGAACAGCGCCCACCGAGCCAGACAGGGAGCGCCGAGAGTCACCAGCAGCAGCACGGCGGCCCCCCATCCGCCGACGATCAGCAGCTCCGGCATGGTGGCGGCCCGCGTCAGCAGTTGCGCCACAGCCAACAGGGCGGTCCCCACCACCACCCCGGACAACAGGTAGAGCAGAGCCCGCCACGGCCACAGCGACAGCAGAAATTGGTGTGGTGCCACCGTGATCGCTGCACGGATGGTTCGAACGGACACACCACCGACAGTAGACGACCCCAGCAGCCCTGTCGGTAGAGCCAGCTCCACCTCCAGAACTCCACTCTGGGCCATCGCGGTAACACCCGTTGAACCGGTGTGCTGGAGGTCCATCCTTCGAAAAGAGGTTCTGTCCATGCAGCACGACGAACACGGCGATCTGGTCGACCCTGCCCCGGTCATCGTTCTGGACGAGGTTTCCAAGAAGTACGTCAGCGGATCACATACGGTGACGGCGCTGGACGGAGTGTCCCTGGACGTGGAACGGGCCAGATTCACCACGATCATGGGTCCCTCTGGGTCCGGGAAGTCGACGCTACTGCACTGCGCGGTCGGCCTGGACCGCCCCGACCTCGGGGCCGTCACAGTCGACGGCGTCGACCTGGTGGGTTTGGGCGAACGTGAACTGACCGAGCTGCGCCGGGAGAAGGTCGGCTTTGTCTTTCAGAGCTACAACCTGGTGGCTTCCCTCACTGCTGTGCAGAACACTCTCCTTCCCTCGCGGTTGGCCGGCGTCCGGACACGTACCGACGCTGCGTTGGCGGCGCTGGAGGCGGTCGGTCTCCGGGACCGCGCCAGCCACCGCCCGGATCAGCTCTCCGGTGGTGAACAGCAAAGAGTGGCGATCGCCCGCGCGATGGTCACCCGACCAGCTGTGGTCTGTGCCGACGAGCCCACCGGAGCGCTGGACCTCAACCGTGGCCGACAGGTGCTGGACCACCTGCGCTCAGTCGTCGACGACCTCGGTCGTACGGTTTTCGTCGTCACCCATGACCCGTCGGTTGCGGCCCGTGGCGACCGAGTGGTGTTCATGGCCGACGGCAGGATCGCCGACGAACTGGACTCGCGCCGTGACCGGCTGGATGCACGGACCATCGCGTTGCTCCTGACGAAACTGGAGGCTGCCGCGTGATCGCCGTAGCCATGCTTGGTCACCGATGGCGTTCGGTGCTCGGTGGTTTCATCACCCTCGTCCTGGGGGTCTGCTTGATGACGGCGTCTGGGACGGTCATTGTCTCGTCACTGCCCACCGTGCTGCCCCGGCTGGAGAACGCTACGGTCGTGGTGGTCCCCCATCAGGCCGGGACACGCTACGACGGCAGCACGATCCGAGCCAGCTGGTCGGAGTCCGACGTCGAGGCGATGGTCGACAGATTGTCGAGTGACAGCCGGATCCGATCCGCTGTCGCCGAACGCCGATTCGAGATCCGGGTGATGGACGGCAACCAGATCGTCGACGACTCTGCCGACGGCCCGGTGACGGCGACCGGCTGGTCCTCCTTTCTCCTCGGGGATGGCTCGATCACCGCGGGAGCTCCCCTCACAGAGCCGAATCAGATCGTGGTGCCCGACTCCTACGGGCTCGACCCCGGGGACATCATCACCATCCTCACCGCTACTGCCAGTTGGACCCTCATGGTCGCTGCAACCACGGATAGCGACGGCGTGTTCGTCGACGACGTGCTGGCGGCTGAAGCCACCGCGCAGGTGGGACTGATCGGGGTGACGCCCACCCCAGGCGCTGACCCGAAGGAGGTCATGACAGTGGTGCAGACGGTGATCGGTGACCACGGCGTGGTGTTGGCCGCGGATGATCGTGCCGCCGTCCGGCCCGACGGCGGGGAGACGAGGAACTGGGGTGGTGTGCAGCTCCTCATCCTGATCATGCTGATCACCGCCTTCGTCTCGGTGTTCGTCGTGGGAACGACGTTCACCTTCCAGGTGGCAGTACGCCGACGTGAGTTGGCCCTGATCAGGGCCGTCGGCGGGACGCCGGGGCAGGTCCGTGGCATGCTGCTGCGCGAGGCTGTGACGGTCGGAGTCGCGGCCGCCGTCGTCGGGGCTTTCGCCGGCGTGCTCGGCTCCGGCGTCCTCGGCGGGTGGCTGGTCGAGACGGGGCTGCTCGCGCACGACTGGCGGACCACCTTGTCCCCCGCGCCGGTCGCGGCCGCGATGCTCGTCGGGATCGGCACCTCCGTGGTCGGTGTGTGGTCCGCATCCGGCGACGCTGCAGCGGTGAGTCCGATGGAGGCCTTGCGCCCGCGGGCCCGCACGACGCGAACCATGTCGGCCCGGCGCTGGGTCGTCACCGCAGGCGCCGGAATGCTGGCCACAGGACTCGCCGTCGGCACCGTTCACGCCGAGCAGGGCTTGTCCATCGGTCTGGCGATGGGGGTGAGCGCGGCTCTGGTGGTGACGGCAGCGGCGGCAGCTCCGGCGTACCTGCCCCGCCTGTTCGCCCTGGCACCGGGCCGACGCTCGCCCTTGGTCGAACTGCTACGGGCCGAAGCCCGGACCGGAGCCGGCCGCCTGGCTGCGACGATGCTGCCGGCCCTACTGATTGCCGCCCTCGCGGTCACACTGCTGGGTATGAACGCCACCGTCGGCGGCGCCTTGGCCGAGCACTCGTCCGGTGACCTTCCGGGGGAAACTGCCCTCCGTCGCGCCGGCGGCGGGACAGGTGTCACCGACGCTTCGGTCGAGCGAGCGGCCCGCCTCGCCGCGGCGCCGGTGGTGAGCACGCTTTCGACCGGGGTGTACGTCAACGGTCGGTGGGTCGAAGCAGTAGGCCTGCGCGCGGACGCACCCCCGGCCGACACCGTACGAGCCTCTCCCGCCTTTGCTGCCGAGCTCGGCTGGGAACACGGCGACAGCGTCGACCTCACCTGGCGCGACGGCACCACCGGCCGGGTCATCGTCAACATCGCCCCGTTGCCGGCCCATGCCGAGTTGTGGGCCGACATCGCCCTTTCGCACGAACTGGCGCGCAAGCACGACCGATCCACCTTCATTTCCTCCGCATACGTCGACGGCGTCGACCCGGCTGAGCTGTCGCTCCTGCTCGCTGATCAGGGAGTGTCCGCTGAACCGGTGACCGGGCTGATCGAGGCCGGCATCGCCGACGAGCTCGCCATGCTCACCCTGTTCACCTGGGTCCTCCTTGGTCTCGCTCTGGGCTATGCCGCGGTTTCGACGGCCAACACCCTGTCCCTGGCCACCGCCGCACGCCGTCGGGATCTAGCCCTGCTCCGAGTGATCGGGGCGCATCGTCGTCAGGTGGTGGCCCTCGCGCTGGTGGAGACGGCGTCAACGGTCGGAGTCGGGTTGCTGGTGGGCGCGGGGCTGTCCTTGCCCGGACTGTTCGCCCTGGCGCACGGCATGCGGGACGATTTCGACCCGAGACAGGGGCTCGTTGCTGTCGATGTGGTGGTGCCGTGGCTGACAGTTGGTCTTGTCTTCGTCGCCTGTGCAGCAGTCAGTCTGGTGGCAGCGACCGTCCCGGCGGTTCGCGCCCTCAGTCGGCAGGGCCCTCGCTGAGCAGGTCCGGTCGGCGCTCGGCCGTTCGGGCCACCGACTGCTCGTGCCGCCACTGGGCGATCCTGGCGTGGTGGCCCGACACGAGCACCTCGGGAACCTGGAGGCCGCGCCAGCTCAGCGGTTTGGTGTAGACCGGGTATTCCAACAGGCCGTCATTGTGGGACTCCTCGGCCAACGACTCAGGGTTGCCCAGCACCCCGGGGACGAGGCGGACCACAGCCTCGAGCATGACCAGAGCAGCCACCTCTCCCCCGTTGAGGACGTAGTCGCCGATGCTGATCTCACGGACCCGGATGCGGTCGCGGTAGTGCTCGGCGACACGGGCATCGATGCCTTCGTAGCGGCCACAGCCGATGACCAGATGCTGTTCGCTCGCCAGTTCCTGGGCCAGGGCCTGGCTGAAGACTTCCCCGGTCGGCGTGGGCAGCAGCAGGACCGGGTCCTCGGCGTCGGCGAGGACCTCGTCGAGGGCCTCCCCCCACGGCTGTGGACTCATCACCATGCCCGCACCCCCGCCGTACGGGGTGTCGTCGACCGTACGGTGGCGGTCGTGGGTCCAGTCGCGCAGGTCGTGAACGGTGAGCTCGACCAGCCCCGAACTGATCGCCTTGCCGACCAGCGAGAGCTGGGCCGGGGCAAGATAGTCAGGGAAGATCGTGACGACATCCCAGCGCATCAGGACCGATCCCCGCCCTCGAGTTCGATCTCGGCTTCGGGGTCGATCTCGGCATCGTCCAGCAGCCCGGGCAGGTCGGCGAGCACGAGACAACCGCTGTCGATGTCGACCTCGGGCACGACCTCGGTGGCGAAGGGGATCAGACGTTCATTGCCAGCAGCCAGCTCGACCCGCAACAGGTCGTGGGCGGGCAGGTGAACGACCTCGATGACCTGACCGACGCGGGCACGGGTGTGATCGAGCACCTCGAGTCCAAGGAGTTGGTGATCGTAGAACTCGGCCTCGTCAGCCGGACGTTCGGTGGCCGGGACGTTCAACGCAAGACGGATCCCCTTCAGCCCTTCCGCAGCGGTCCGGTCGGCCACTCCGGCAAGGCGCACCAGGAGGCGGTCACCATGCCAGCGCGTCGACTCGACCTGCCAGTGACGGTGCGGGGCCCCCTCGGCATGGAGCTGGGTGCCCACAGCAAATCGGGTGGCAGGCTCATCGGTGCGCACGTCGATGCCGAGTTCTCCTCGGATCCCGTGCGGCCGCCCGATGACGCCCACCACCACTTCGACGGTACGAGCCATCGCGATCTGTCTGGTGCGATCAGTGACGATTGCGGCGAGGCTGGTCCACATCGACAAAGTCGACGCGGATCTGCTCACGACCGGCCAGCGCAGAGACCACGGTGCGCAGCGAGGTCGCGGTGCGGCCCTGACGGCCGATCACCCGGCCGACATCGCTGGGATGCACCCGGACCTCGAGCATCCGACCACGGCGCAGGTCCTTGTCCTTGACCTGCACGTCGTCAGGATTGGAGACGATGCCGCGCACCAGATGCTCGAGGGCGTCGGCGAGCATCAGGAATCAGCCTTCTTGTCGGCAGCTTTCTCGGCCGGAGCCTCGTCAGCCTTGGCCTCATCAGCCTTGGCCTCATCAGCCTTCTTGTCAGCCTTGGCCTCGTCAGCCTTGGCCT
>CAMDZW010000044.1 GCA_945911015.1 uncultured Propionibacteriaceae bacterium | reverse complement strand
TGGCACCATCGGCCCTGATCTTGGCACCATCGGCCCTGATCTTGGCACCATCGGCGTGGCACCGACCCTGCCCCAGTCGAGCCGGTGATACTGGCCACGGACTGTGATCCTCGGCTGGGGTCCAGCCCACTTCCCCACAAGCCGACCCGAAGGACCCACTCGTGCCGTCTGATGCCGCCACGCGAGACAGTGACCGTCGCCCGAGTCGACGGCGTATGCCAACGGCGGTCGAACGCAGCGCCGATCTGGTCAGCCTGCGTCGCGGAGTGGTCGGCATCTTCCTCACCCTGGTGCTGCCCGGCTCGGTTCAGCTGAGCACGGGGAACAAGACGGTCGGACGCATCGCCCTGCGGGTGTGGGGCGCGCTGTGGCTATTGGTGGTCATCGCTCTTGCCATCGGCCTGATCCACCGTCAATGGATCGTCACCCTGGCCTCCCAGAGTTGGTTCCTGGCCATCATCCAGTACGGCGTACTCGCTCTGGGGATCGTGATGTCGCTGCTGTTGATCGATGCCTGGCGGCTCGGACGGCCGACCGACATGGCGCCCAGGCACCGGCTCGGGTACGTGGTGCTCACCCTGATCCTGGTGTTGGCGGTGATGACGGCTTCGGTCGTGGCGTTCCGTACGGTCGGCTCCACCCGTGCCCTCTTCGACCAGGTGCTCACCGGCGGCGGTGACTCCGAGGCCGAGGCCGGACGGATCAACGTCCTGCTGCTCGGTGCCGATGCCGGCGCGTCACGGGTCGGACTGCGGCCTGACTCGATCACCGTGGCCAGCATCGCCGCCGACACCGGCCGTACGGTGCTGTTCAGTCTGCCGCGCAACATGGAGGACGTTCCCTTCCCCGACGGCAGCCCGATGAGGGACGAGTTCCCCGACGGCTTCACCTGCGGTGAGCACGAGTGCATGCTCAACGGCATCTACACCTGGGCCAGCGAACATCCCGAGCTCTATCCCGATGCCGACGATCCGGGCGCCCAGGCGACCAAGGAGGCGGTCGAACACCTCCTCGGGCTGAAGATCAACTACTACGCGATGGTGGACCTCAAGGGATTTGAGGCGCTCGTCGACGCGGTCGGCGGCCTCACGATGGACATCAACCAACGGGTCCCGATCGGCGGCGGCACCTCGCCGATCTCGGGTTGGATCGAGGCCGGCCAGAATGTCCACCTCGACGGGTACCACGCCCTCTGGTTCGCCCGCTCCCGGGAAGGATCCAGCGACTACGCCCGGATGCAACGCCAGAAGTGCGTGATGGCCGCGATGCTGCAACAGCTCGACCCGGTCACCGTGCTCACCAAGTTCGGCGACATGGCCGAGGCCGGCGGACAGATCGCGGTCACCGACGTGCCGCAGTCGCAGACCGGCAAACTGGTCGAACTCGCCCTCAAGGCCAAGAACCACAAGATCGGCAGCGTCTCGTTCACTCCGCCGCTGATCTATCCGGGCAGCCCGGACTTCCCCCGGATCCGCGAGGTCGTCACCGAGCAGATCGCCAAGTCCGAGGCGCTCGACCACCCCGAACCCAGTACCAGCCCGTCCGGTGACACCCCGACCAGTGACGTGCCCGGTGGGCCATACGCGCCGCAGGACGAGACCGCGCCGCCCTCGACGCCACCCAGCGGCAGCCCGAGCGCCGACCCCAACGAACATGACGATCTCGAAGAGGTCTGCAGTGCCGGCTGAGGACCCGGCCGGGCATGAAACGATGGTCGCCATGCCCACACAGACCTGGCCCGGGATCAGCGTGATCATGCCCGTGGTGAACGAGGAGCCCTACCTCGTCGACGCCGTCGAGCGTGTCCTGGCCCAGGGCTATCCCGGTGATCTCGAGATGATCATCGCGGTCGGTCCGAGCACGGACCGTACCGCTGAACTTGCCGCCGATCTCGCCGCAGCCCATCCCCAGGTCGAGGTCGTGGACAACCCGGCCGGCAAGACCCCGCACGGTCTCAACCGCGCCATCGAGCGCGCCCAGCATCCGGTGATCGTGCGGGTCGACGGCCACGGTGAGCTCGGTCCCGACTACCTCGTCACCGCCGTTGAGCTGCTCGAACGGACCGGGGCCGTCAATGTCGGTGGGGTGATGGATGCCCAGGGCAAGACGCCGTTCCAGGAGGCTGCTGCTGCCGCCTACACCAGCCGTCTGGGCCTGGGTGGCGGTGCCTTCCACCACGCGGATTCGCCCGAGGGGCCCGCCGAGACCGTCTTCCTCGGCGTCTTCCGCGCCGATGCGCTCCGCGCGGCCGGCGGCTTCGACGAAGACTTCCACCGCGCCCAGGACTGGGAGCTCAACCTGCGGCTGCGGCGCGCCGGCGGCCTGATCTGGTTCTCCCCGAAACTGACCGTCCGCTACTACCCACGCTCCAGCCCGGGGGCCCTGGCCCGCCAGTTCTATCTCACCGGCAAGTGGCGACGAGAAGTCGTACGACGCCACCCCGACACCGCAAGCCTGCGGTACCTTGCGCCTCCGACGGCTGTCGTCGGCATCACAGCCGGTACGGCAGTGGGCCTGGCCGGGCTGCTCGGGCGCCATTGGGCCCGCCTCGCGCTGGCCGTACCGCTGCTCTATGTGGTGGGGGTGGTGGCCGGTTCGGCACTGCCCACCGGGCTCTCTGTTCGGGCTCGGATCTGGCTGCCCGTGGTCTACGCCATCATGCACATCTGTTGGGGCGCCGGCTTCCTGGTCGGCCTGCGCGACTCCGAACGCCGCGTCGCCTAGGCTGCCGGGATGCGCTACGTGGTGATCCTGGCCGGTGGGTCGGGGACGAGACTGTGGCCCCTGTCCCGCAAGGGCATGCCGAAGCAACTGTTGAACCTCATCGGCGGCACCAGCCTGCTGCGGATGGCCTGGGATCGGGTGGCCGGGGTCGTGCCGGCCGAGAACATCCTCGTGTGCACCGGTGCTGCCTATGCCGATGTCGTTGCCGAGCAACTGCCGGAGTTGTTGCCGCAGAACCTACTCGGTGAGCCGGTGGGCCGTGACTCCCTCAACGCGATCGCCTGGTCGGCCGCAGTGCTGGCCGAACGCGATCCTGAGGCGGTGGTCGCGATGGTCACTGCTGACCATGTCATCGAGCCGGTCGAGGCATTTCGCGACGCCTTGGAAACGGGCTTTGAGGTTGCGGCCGGTGACGACCGGTTGGTGACCTTCGGTGTGGTGCCGACCAGCCCGCACACCGGTTTGGGCTACCTGCACCGCGGAGATGAACTCGATGGCCACCCCGATGTCTGCACGGTGCGCGAGTTCAAGGAGAAGCCGGACCTGGCGACCGCCCAGCACTATCTGGAGTCAGGCCAGTACTGGTGGAACTCGGGCATGTTTGTCTGGCGGGCGGCCACATTCTTGTCCCAGCTCGAAGAGTTGGTGCCCGAGTCGTACCAGATCGTCACCGAGCTTGCCGCCGCGCCGGAGAAGTTGGCCGGGCTGTATTCGCGGTTGCCCAGGATCAGTGTCGACTACGGCGTGATGGAGCCGGTGTCATCGGGGCAGGGGAGTGCGCAGATTGTTGCGGTGCCGTTGCCGATCCGATGGTCCGATGTGGGCGGCTATCCGAACCTGGCCGAGCACCTGTCTGCGGACGAGGCGGGCAACGCCGTCGAAGGGCAGACCGTCCTGCTCGAGGCGACCGACAACCTGGTGATCAACCGGTCCGGCTCCGGGCACGTGGTTGCCGCCGTCGGTGTCGAGGACCTGGTGGTGGTGACCACCCCCGACGTCACCTTGGTCTGTCCGGCCGGTTCGGCGGAACAGGTCAAGGCGCTCGTGGCCGAGGTGGGCACCCGGTACGGCCAGACCTGGACCTGATCAGGCGCTGGTCAGCCGCCCCACCACTGCTTCCCCTCCTTGCCTTGCCCCGCTCTGGCCTCTCCTGGCCTCTCCTGAGAGAAGATTCCGACCCAACGGACGCCGTGAATCGCTTCAAAGGCGCCTTTTGGGTCGGAATGCTGGCCCCGGGATCTGTTGGTGGCCTGGGGATGGTGGCCCAGTTGGTCAGGCGCCGCCGGGTTCGGGGGAGTTGGGTTGCGGGTAGCGCTCCATGAACTCGTCCACGGCCTGACCGCTGAGTTGGTTGCAGGCCATCCGCACACCGAACTGCTTGGTGACATCGGCCGGGTTCTGAGGATCGGCCGTCCAGCGGGTCAGGATGAACTTGGTGTCGTCGGGGAAGCCGCCACCGTCATAGGTGGGGCTCCACGGGGCAGCCTTGAACTTGTTGAGGACCGGGTCCGAGCCGTTGAAGGTCTTGGCCAGGGCCTCGACCCACTTCAGCTCCTCCGGGGTGATGGTGTCGGAGTTGTACCACAGCAGGGTGTAGCCGTGCTCGAGGCTGTGGACCAGACGCTCGATCTCGGGTCGGTCAGAAATCGAGTAGAAGGTCTCGCCGAAGTTGGTCCACTGCCCGTAGTGCGGGCCGGAGTCCGGTGGGAGCCGAGGGTAATCGACGATCGTGCCGTCCGGCACGTGCTCCTGGTTTCCGGTGGCCGGATTCTCCTCATCCGGCAGGCAACCGGCCTCGGAGGCCGGGACGCCGATCTGCTCGCGAGGTGTCGCAGTGATGATCGACTCCTCGACGAAGAGATAGACCGGATAGGCCAGCACGACCAGGGCCAGGACGACGCACAGCACCGTCAGCCGGATGGAACGGGCACGCTTGTCCCGCCCCTCCCTCTCCTGCAGGGCAGCGATCCGCTCGCGGCGGCTCGATCCCTTGGATTTCTTTGACTTCGCCTTCGAACTGCCGCTCAGTGCGCTGCCGAGGGCACCGGCATCCTCGTCGGCATCCTCGTCCGGGTCGTCGTCGGAGTCCTCGAGGGCATCCAGCTCCAGCTCATCGGGATCGAGCTCGACGAACTCCTCGTCCTGTGGCGCCACCGACTTCTTGGGGTCACCACCCGATCGGCGGGATCCACCCCGGTTCGTGCGCGCCACGTGTCCTCCTGGAATGCGTGCGAGTGTAAGGCCGCGCGGAAGTCTACCGTCAGCCGAAGGTGTTCTGAGCCGCGGACAACACAGCGAGTGCCCAGCCGCGTTGGTCACCGGTCAGGCCGAGAGCATCGACCACCTGGGCCGGGTCGTCGAGCTCGACCAGCTCTTCATAGCGGTCCTGGGCGTCGACACTCAGCAACAGAGCGACCAACACGGACTCGCGGCTGCCGTGGCTGAACAGGTCCTCGTCCACCGGTCGGGCAATGTCGCGGGCCGGCTGACCCGGATCCTGGGGCGCGGTCACCAGATGGGCCAACCCACGGATGACCGCTACCGGACGTCCACCGAGCTTGCCCTTGGCCAGGTCACCTGCGGCGGCGAGTTCGTCGGCGATCGCGGTCAGCGTCACCCGCAGTTCGTTGCCATGGGCATCGTGTTGTCCCGCATAGGAGATCAGCCCGTTGACCCCGGCACAGCCGATCGCATGATCGGTCTGCCCGACCCGCCAGGCTCGGCCAGCGGTGTCGGAGATGACGATGCCGACATTCGCCCCAGACCGGCCGGCGAGGTCGGTCCGCAGCCGTACGGCACTGGCATCGGGATCGACCGGCAGGGCAAGGATGGTCCCGGTCGCGACATTGGAGGCATCGATCCCGGCAGCGGCCTGGACCAGACCGTGGTGGGTTGCGACGATCGCGGTGCTCATCTTGCGGGCGACGGTGCGGACCGTTTCCGACCTGCGCAGGGCAAGCTTCTCCTCGGCCGCGAACAGCCGGCCTTCCTGTTTGGACACGATCTTGCTGGTCACCACGAGCAGATCACCGTCGCGCAGTCCGCCCAGGGCAGAGGCGGCGCAGGCCTGGGCGATCTCGGCCGCCAGATCGGAGTCGGGGGTGATCTCGGCGATCCCCTCGGGGGCATGGATGGTGATCATGTCGTCCTCACTGGGGGGTCCTGACTCGGGCATGGGCATCAAGGATGAACCGGGCCGTGGCCTCGGGTGAGGACATGATCAGATCGGCCGTCCAGCACAGCAAGCCGGTCTCGGTGAGTGGCCCGACAGCTTGGGTGTCGCTGTCATGGACCACCCAGGCATCGAGGATCCCGCCACCGTCGACCCTGTCCTCGGCCTCACTGGTCCTGGCGCGGGCCCCATAGTGCTGTCCGACCGCCCGGGCCGAACACTCGACATCGATCGTGGGGAGCAGCTTGTCGGCCATCCCGAGCAACGGGTGACCGTCGATGATCCCGGTGAAGCCGATCACCGGCGCAGCGGTGGAACGGATCGCGCGACGCACCCCCGGCACGCCGAGGATCGGCCCGATCGAGACCACCGGATTGGACGGGGCCACCAGGACCAGGTCGGCTCCGGCGATCGCTTCGAGGACCCCGGGCGCCGGTGCCGCCTCGGCGATGCCGACGTGGACGGTGGCCAGGGCCTCTGGCTCGGCGTGATGGCGGACCCAGTACTCCTGGAAGTGCATGGTGCGGCGCCCTGACGGTGACTGGTGATCAGCGATGACCACATGGGTCTCGACCCGATCGTCCGACATCGGCAGGAGCTGCATACGTTGCGGGAGCCACCGTTGGGAGAGCGCCCGGGTGGCCTGGCTGAGGGAGGCACCGCTGTCGAGCAGCTGGGTGCGGACCAGATGGGTGGCGATGTCGCGGTCGCCCAGACCGAACCAAGTCGGCTCCACCCCGTACGCCTTGAGTTCGGCCAGTACGGAGAAGGTTTCGGCTTCGCGGCCCCAGCCGCGGTCGGTGCTGATGGCGCCGCCGATGGTGTACATCATGGTGTCCAGATCGGGGCAGATGCGAAGGCCATGGATGGTGATGTCATCAGCGGTGTTGCCGATCACCGTCACCTGGTCATCAGGGAAAGCGGCCAGAACGCCACGGACGAATTTCGAACCGCCGACTCCGCCGGCCAGGACTACGACATGCACCGGACAAGTCTGTCAGGGACGCCGGCGGGCCTGCCGCTGGGTAGGCTGAGCGACCATGAACACCATCCGAAACCTGCGGCCGATCCTGGTCTGGGTGGCGCTCGGCTCCGTCGGCGTCACCAGCCTGCTGGCCCTGATCACCTTCCTGGGGCTGATCAGCTCGAACTCGCTGCCGAGTGCGGCTTCCATGACCGTGGGCGGTCTGATGAGCCCGCTCGCGGCGCTGATCGTGCTCGCCGCGGTGTTGCTGGCGGTGCTCCTCCCGCCCAAACTCGACCAGGCCCGCCTGTTTGCCATCATTGGGCTGGCCATCGTCGGTGCCTTCACAGCAATCGGGGTGCTGTTCAGCTTGATCTCGCTGGGCATGCTGTCCACGCTGGGCCCGCTGTCCGTGCTCACCGCTCTGGTCCGGCACCTGGCCAACCTCGCCGTCCCGGCGGTGGTTGCCCTGATCCTGTTCAAACTGCTCAGCGAGCTCCCGGCGCCGACTCCGGCCATCGGCTACGGCCAAGGTGGCTACGCTCAGCCGAGCAACACTCAGGTGACCGAGCCGTCGTTCGGACATCCGGCGGCCCCTCAGCAGGGGCCAGGTGCCATGTGGGGTTCGGCCAACCAGGCGGCCAGCGGTGCCTCTGCCGCCACCTGGCAGGCGAACCAGACTGGTTGGGGCCAGTCGGCCCAGCAGCCGACACCGCAACAGCCGGCACCGCAACAGCCGGCACCGCAGCAGCCAGCGCCGCAACAGCCCCAGCAGCATGCACCACAACAGCAGCCCATGCAGCAGCCGCCGAACCAGCAGCCAGCGGCCCAGCCCTCGGCGCCACAGTTCCAGTCCTCAGCGCCGCAGCAACCGGGACACTTCCAGCCGTCGGCGCCTCAGCCCGGACCGGACCCGCAGGCCCCGCAGCAGGGGAATTGGTACCCGGTTGACCAGCCTCCCCAGCAGCCCGGAAGTTGACCCCTGAAGTTGACCCCTGCAACCTGAAACCGGGCGGTCCGCGGATCCATACCACGCGAAAGCTTGACTTTTGGGCATTGACAGCGTTGTAATTTCAGTCATGTAACTCGCATTGGTTGCCGCCGGTGCGAACAAATGGGTCGAGGAGGCAGTATGCGAGAGCTCATGGACATGGGCGACGACGGCGTCCTGGGCTGGCAGGAGCGTGCGCTGTGCGCGCAGACCGATCCCGAGGCGTTCTTCCCGGAGAAGGGTGGATCGACGAGGGAGGCCAAGAAGGTCTGTCTGTCCTGCGAGGTGCGTGCCGATTGTCTGGAGTACGCATTGTCCAACGACGAACGCTTCGGTATCTGGGGCGGTCTGTCGGAAAGAGAACGGCGCAAGCTCAAGCGTCGGGCCGTCTGAGGACGGCTGAGCAGCGGACCAGTCGGCACCGGCCCCCACGGTGCATCAGCGGCTGATTGGTTGTGGAGCAACATCGATTACAGTGTCAGGGCCCCTCGGTTGAGGGGCCCTGATCGTATTCCCGTCCCGATCATGTGTGATCACACCGTCGCCTCGGAGGACTCGCCACATGGAAACCCGCCCGGAGGGGACCGTTGATGATGCCGTCGACCCCTGGGCCTGGGTCGACCAGACCGATGAGGCCGAGCAGGTCGACCTCGACGACCATCGGGTCACGGCGATCCTGGTCGGTCACAACGGTGCGGAGTGGATCCCTGCCGCGATCAAGGGCCTGACCAGCCTGAGTCATGCACCCGACCGGGTCGTCCTGGTCGACGCCGGGTCATCCGATGACACCGGCGAGTTGTTCGCCGAGGCGGCCGAGGAGCACGACTGGCGCTCGGTTCCCGCTGAGGTCACAAGCTTCGCCGATGGTGTACGGGCAGGGCTCAACTCCCTGCACGGTCGCGACGCCGACCGCATCGACTGGCTCTGGCTGCTCCACGACGATGCCGTGGCCCGCCCCGATGCCCTCGCCCAGTTGCTCACCTCAGCCGTTGATCAGGACGCGGCCATTGCCACGCCCCGGCTGGTGCAACCGGCCACCCGACAGGATCCCGCCCGGGTCAGCGAGCTCGGTGTGTCCGTGGCCCGGTCCGGCCGTCGCGAGGTCCATGTCGACGCCGGAGAGATCGACCAGGGCCAGCACGACACCATCAGTGAGGTGCTCGGCGGGTCGACCTGCGGCCTGCTGATCCGCCGCGACATCTGGGACCGACTCGACGGTCTGAATCCGGCCCTGCCAGCCCATCGTGACGGCGTCGACCTCGGGTGGCGGGCCAACTTGGCCGGGGAACGTGTCATCGCCGTCCCCGGCGCATGCGTCGAACATCGTCAGGTCGGGCTGGGCGGGCTGCGTGAGGGATCCGACCGTGACGCTGCCGAGGACCGCTCGTACGGGATGGCGCTGGTCGCGGCCCACGCGCACGGACTGGGCCGGGTGTGGACCCCGATCCGACTGGTGCTGGGCAGTGTCCTGCGGATGATCGGCTTCCTGCTCGGCAAGGCTCCGGACCGAGCCGGTGACGAACTCGGCGGCCTGGCCGGATTTGTGATCGGGCGGGGCCGGGTCGCTCGACTGCGGGCCCGCATCAAACAGATCCGGCCCGAGCCGGCGGACCGACGGCGAGCCCTGGGTCTGCGGCCGGGACCGTTCCACGGAGTGCGTCGCCTGATTGACGGTCTCGGTGCCTCCTGGGTCGACCGCAGCGCTGGGCCCGGCGGGATCGACGCACTGACCGGTGACGACTACACCGTCCAGGAACAACAACGGTTCAGCTGGCGTGGCACCTACCTGGTCACCGCCGTCGCGATCATCATCGCCGCGCTCATCGCCGGCCGTCAGTTCTTCGGCCGGGGAACGCTCACCGGGCCCGCGCTGCTGCCGGCCGCCGGTGATCTCTCCCACGCCTTCGACCAGTGGCTGATCCCGGTCGGCGACTGGTTGCAGGGACCGCCGTGGCTCGGTGTTCACGCCGTCGTGTCCTTCCTGCTCGTCGGCCGTCCCGAATGGGCCACCACCGCCGTGGTCGCCGGTGCCGTTCCGCTGGCCCTGTTGGCCGTGTGGCCGCTGACCGCGCGAATCCTGGAGGACCGCCGGGTCCGGCTCTGGGCGGGCCTGAGCTACGCACTGCTGCCGGTCCTGCTGGGGGCCTCGACCCAGGGACGACTCGGTCTGATCGCCGCCGCCGTCGTGTTGCCGCTGGTGGTGCGCGGCATCATCGGCGTCATCTCCAGCGCCATCGACGGGCATTCCTGGCGTGCCGCCTGGGGTAGCGGTGTCGCCCTGACCCTGCTGGTTGCCTTCCAACCGATCTTCCTGCCGCTGGTCGTCGTCGGTCTGCTCGCGGCGGTCATTGCGGTCGGTGTCGAGCACGGCGGGGGAGCTGTCAAGCGGTTGCTCGGACGGGCCGTGGTCGCTCTCCTCGTGGTGGCCGTGGCGTTGTTGCCGTGGTGGCCGGCGTTGATCGCCCAGCCGTCGTGGTGGCTGCTCGGACCGGATGCCGGTCTGGACGGAACCTCACTCGCCCCGACCGTGTGGGAACTCGCCCTGGGCCGACCCGGAGGCGAGGCGATGGCGCCACTGTGGGTGAGTGCGATCGTCATCGGTGCGCTGTGGGCCGTCGCCCTGGTCGGAACCGTCCTGCGATCGGCAGCGCCAGGGCTGCGCGGTGCGTGGGCGATCGCGCTGGGCGGCTTCGCGCTCGCGGTGGCGCTGACTCGGCTCGTGGTGCCGGCTGGGATCGACCAGGTCTTCGTACGGCCATCGGCCGCAGTTGCGCTGCTGGTCGCTCTTGGCGGCCTGGTGATGGCCGGCGCTGTCGGGATCGACGCCGTTGCCGAAGGACTCGCAGCCCGTGACTTCTCCTGGGTGCAGCCAGCGGCTGCCCTGGCCGCGGTCGTGATGGCGCTGACCACGGTCCTGGGCGCCGGATGGTGGGTGGTCGCCGGCGGCTCGGGCCCGACAACGCGTTCGGATGTTCATCTGGTCCCGGCCTTCGTCACCGACGAGCTCGGGCGGACTCCCGGCACCCGGGGCCTGGCTGTCGAGGTCGCCGAGGACGGGACAGCCCATCATGTCGTGTTCACTGGTGCCGGAATCCATCTCGGCGATGCCGACCGGGGCGCTGGGCTCGGTGCTGACGCCGAGGCTGCAGATCGGGTCAGCCAGCTCACCCGACGGTTGGTCGCTGCAACCGGTGACGAAACCATTGCCGAGGACCTGCGTGATCTCGGCATCCGTTACGTCGCGGTCCGCGCCCCCGACGACCTGATCGGCCGGATCAACGGAACCGCGGGCCTGCGGGTCGTGTCGGTCCATCCCGGGGAACGGGTCTGGGAGATCAGCGATGTCGTCCCGGCCACCGCGCCGGAGACCACCGTGACCCGACCGCAGCTGGGGCTGGCCATCGGGCAGGGCGTGTGGCTGGTCATTGCCGGCTTCTGTGCTGCGCCACGGCTGCGGGCCAGCCGTTCCAAGGATCCGGTGTTGCGTGCCCGTTTCGCTGCTGGCCAGGAGGTGGCCCGATGAGGAAGATCGATCGTCACATCACCCCGGCGGTGGTGATCGCCGGGATGGCCCTGGTCGGGGCAGCCGGCTGGTTCGTGCCCCAGGCCAGCCCACCGCTCGACTCGGGCACCGGCGAGGTCGATGCCCGGACCACCGTGGTCTGTGCCACCGACCCCGATGACGACCGCGAATTCGAGCTGGTCGCCGCCGGGAATGCCGGTGGCAAGCTGCGGCTCGCCGAACTCGGCCAACCCGACGATCTCGAGGTGCTGACTGAACCCGGCGCCGCCGCGCTCAAGGTCGAGACCAACCCGTACGGCGTCGTCGCGACCGGGCCGATGACCACCTCTTCGGCCTCGGCGCTGCTGGCCCTCACCGGCTCAGGCGCGGATCGCGGCCTGTCGGCCCAGCCCTGCCGTGGCTCGGGCGACGACCACTGGTTCGTCGGGGTCGGCGCCGGCGGCACCCAGTTCTCAACCGTGCTGGTGACCAATCCCGATGCCCAACCGGCGGAGGTCTCGATCCGTTTCCACGGGCCGGAGGGCCCGCTCAACGCGGTCGGCGCCTCAGGTATTGAGGTCCCGCCGCTGGCGACGCGGGCGATCCCGTTGGAGGGGATGCTCACCGATGGGTCGGTCGACGACCTCGACGGGCCGATGACCATCGAGGTCCGCACCACGGCCGGTCGGGTCGAGGCCGTCGTCCATGACCGTCACCAGGACGGCACCGAGACGACCGGTGCCGACTGGACCACTGCAACGGTTGCTCCGGCGCTCAGCCAGGTCATCCCCGGCGTCCCAGCCGGTGCCGGTGAGCGTAGCCTGGTGGTGACCAACCCTGGGGAGCGCAGCGCAGTGGTCCGGGTCGAGGCACTCGGCGTCGACGGCGCCTTTGTGCTCGACGGGGCGGACGAGATCGACGTACCCGCTGGCGCCACCGTACGGGTGCCGCTGGAGGGCCCACTGCAAGGCGATGCAGCCGGGCTGCGGATCACCTCCGACCAGCCAGTGGTCGCTGGGCTGAACGCCTTCTCCGAGGCGAAGGATCGCGCCACCGATGTGACCACGCCGGTTGCCGTGCCGCCGATCGTCGGATCGGCGATCCTGCCGATCGTCAGCACCGCCGACGTCAAGGGCACAGTCCAGTTGAGCAATACCGGTGACCAGCCGGCCACTGCCGAGGTGGTACTGCGCGACCGCAACGGCAAGGAGATCGAACGGTCGAACGTGGAACTCGGCGCCGGGGCGACCGGCGTCATCGAGGTCGACGATCCGGCACTGTGGGCCGAGGTCATCACCGAGGCCGACCAACTCCACGTGGCCGTCGTCCTCACCAGCACCCGGAACCAGACTGCAGGGCTGGCCTGGCTGCCGGCCATCAGCCCACCGGCCGGTCAGGCCCTGCCGCCGGCGGTTGTCGACCCCCGCGTCGCGCGGTGAGGGTGTGCGACCGAGCTAGTCGTCCTCGTCGTAGCGGCCCAAGGGGTCGAGATCGGCCACCGACTGTCCGGTGAGAGCGGCGACCTGCTCGACCAGAGTGCGGTGGACCAGGATCCGGACCCCGCGCGGAGTGGCGGCGCGGTGTTCGATCGGGCGCCGGTAGATGACGACACTGGCCGGGCGGTCCGCAGTGGCGTCGACCGCAGCCGACAGCGGCACTCGAGAAGCAGCCCACGGCGCCGGCGGGGGAGGGACCTCCTCGATGCCGACGACCACACCATTCATCGCATCACTGTGGTGCTGCAGGAATCGGACCGACTCTGACAGGGCATCCTCAAAGAGTTCGCCACCTCGCGGCGGGGCCGGGACGGCAACCGGGCTGGTCGTCCACCGATTCGGCCACGACAGCGGCCCGCGGATCCCGCGCCCCCGACGATCACGACGCTTGCTCGACACGGTCACCACTGTAGGCCCACCAACGCTGAACACATCATCACCAACGCCCGCGTGGCATCGTCGTCGATGTCGGTCCTCGGGAGTATCGTCATGCGGGTGAGGTCGCGACGTTGTTCCAGGACCGGGTGCCCGCACCCGTCGGTGCAGACCCTGACCTTTGTCTACACCGATTCAACCGCGGTCCTCGGTCCGCTCGCGACGCGCGCGGACCCCCACAGCTACGACCTGTGCCGCACCCACGCCCAGACGCTGTCAGCTCCGCGGGGCTGGGAGGTGATCCGGTTGGGCGACCCGGAGGTCGAACCGGAACCGAGCATGGACGACCTGCTGGCTCTGGCCAATGCGGTCCGCGAGGTCGGGCTGGCCGACGAGCCGGTGGCCGCAGCCCCGGCCCGGAACGAGTCGGTGGTCGAGGTGGGCCGCAAGGGGCACCTGCGGGCCCTGGCCGACACCGATGTGCACTGGTCCTCGCGCCCGCGCTGAGCCCACCACGACGCCACGTATGCTGACCTGCGATGCTGACACGTGAGATCTTCAAGGCCAACGACATCCGAGGTGTGGTGTCGGGCCCGGACGTCCAGTGGGATGCCGATGGTGCCCGTCTGCTCGGATCCCTGTGGGCCGACGTCGCCGAACTGACACCGGGCACCGAAGTCGTCCTCGGTCATGACATGCGCGCCACCAGCGGCACCTTTGCCGACGCATTCGCCGCCGGACTGACCGCGCGGGGAGTCGACGTGATCGACATCGGCCTGGCGAGCACGGACCTGTTGTGGTTCGCTTCGGGACGTCTCGACCGGCACGGCGTGATGTTCACCGCCAGCCACAACCCCGAACAGTGGAATGGCATCAAGTTCTGCCTCCCCGGAGCGCGGCCGGTCACCGCCCACCACCTGAGTACGCTCGCCCAGCTTGCGTTCGAGCAGCCAGAGCCTGCTGTGACCGGGACCGGCACCGTACGGGACCTGGACCTGCTGCAGGCCTACCTGGACCATCTGCTGGGGTTGGTGGACCTGTCGGGTATCCGGCGGCTGAAGGTGGTGGCCGATGCCGGCAACGGCATGGCTGGGCTGACCGTGCCGCCGCTGTTTGCCCGGATCGATGCCGAGTTGGTCGGGCTCTACCTGGAGCTCGACGGCTCCTTCCCCCATCACCAGCCGAACCCACTCGAGCCCGAGAACCTGGTCGATGCCCAGCAGGCTGTCCTCGACCACGGTGCTGATCTGGCGCTGGTCTTCGACGGCGACGCCGACCGTTGCTTCATCATCGACGAACGCGGTGAGGTGGTCAGTCCTTCGACGGTCACGGCCGTCATCGCCGCCCAAGAACTTGACCGGGAACCGGGCGGGGTCATTGTCCGCAACACCATCACCTCTCGGGTCGTCGACGAGGTCGTTGCCGAGCACGGCGGCCGGACCGTCGTCAGCCGGGTCGGACACACCGCAGTCAAGGCGGCGATGGCCGAACATGCGGCGATCTTCGGCGGTGAGCACTCCGCCCACTACTACTTCCGCGACTTCTGGAGTGCCGACACCGGCATGCTCGCCGCGCTGCACCTGCTCAGACTCGCCGGGCAGTCGTCGTTGCCGCTGTCGCAGCTGGTGGCTGAGTACACCCGCTACGTCGGTTCCGGGGAGATCAACTCGGTGGTGGCGGATGTGGACGGCTGCACGGCCGCCGTGCAGGCCGCCTTCGAGGGGCGGGCCACGCTCGACACCGATGACGGACTGTTGGTCTCCGGCGACGACTGGTGGCTGAACCTGCGTCCGAGCAACACCGAACCTCTGCTGCGGCTCAATGTCGAAGCGCGTGATGCCGCAGCCATGATCGCCCTGCGTGACCAGGCCCTCGCCCTGATCGCTCCTTTCGCGACCGACCCCTTGTCGACCGACACCCCTGGAGGCCAGTGAGATGGCAGTTGAACTCGATCCGACCCTGCTGGAGATCTTGGCCTGCCCGCAGTGCCATGCCGGCCTTGCCGTCGACCACGATCGCAACGAACTCGTCTGCACCGCACCCGAGTGCGGTTTGGCCTACCCGGTCCGTGACCAGATCCCGGTGCTGCTGATCGATGAGGCGCGGTCCACCCGCTCCTGACCATGAGCACCTTCGACGACTCACTGCTCGACGACCCCGATGCGCTGGCTGATGCCGATTCCTCGCTGCGGCACCTGGCTGAGGCGGGCGGACGGATCCGTGTCGAATGGGAGTCCGCCCAGACCGCAGTCGCCGGTCTGGCTGCCGATGACCGGCCCCGTGCCGTGGTGGTGGTCGGTCCCGACTCCCGACTGATCCGCGCCCTGCTGGAGCCGGTCTGCCCGGTCCCGTTCATGGCGTGGCCGACGGCGGGTCTGCCCGGCTGGGTGGGCCCGCTCGACCTGGTTGTCGTGTTGGCCCCCGAGCTTGCCCAACCTGATCTGATCGCGACCGCACACGAAGCCGTACGGCGTGGCGCCGAATTGGTGGTGGCCTGCGGCGACACCTCCCCGTTGGTCGAGCATGCTGGCAGCTCGGCGACGACATTCCTGACCACTCGGACCGAGGACGGCCTCGCCGCCGCGGTCGTGGTCGCGGCAGCGTTGCACCGCAGAGGTCTCGGTCCTGAGGTCGACCCCGAACAGGTCGCGCAGGCCCTCGATGATGTCGCGGTGGCCTGTTCGCCACATGTGGACCTGGCCAGCAACCCGGGCAAGGACTTCGCCCTGGCCGCTGCCGATTCCCAGGTGCTGTTGTGGGGCGGCACCACCTTGGCCTCGCGGGCTTCCCGACGGGTCGCGGAGGCACTGCGGGAAGCGACCGGACGGCCTGCCCTGGCCGCTGATGCGGATGCTCTGCTGCCGGTGTTGGCCTCGGCGGTGCCGCGGGATCCGTTCGCCGATCCGTTCCTGGACGGCGATCCGGACCGGTCGCTGCTGGTGATCTTTGACGATCTGGTCGACGAACCCTGGATCCGGCAGTCGCGTGGCGAGCTCGTTGCGGCCGCTGAGCGTCAGGACATCCGGGTCATCGAACTCGGCTGCGACGGGGGCAGCGATCTGAGTCGTTATGCGGCGCTGCGGCAACGAGGGCTGTACGGTGCGGCCTACATCGCCCTCGGTCGAGGACTGTTCTCTCGCCGATCCGACCGCTGGATCTGACACAATCAGCTCCCGTGAGTGCAACAGGTGGGACCAAGGCCGTCGTGGCGGCGTTGTCGGCGAACGGGTTCATCGCGATCTGCAAGTTCGGCGGCTGGGCCCTGACCGGCGCCTCGTCGATGCTGGCCGAGGCGATCCACTCGGTCGCCGACTGTGGCAACCAGGCCTTGCTGCTGGTCGGTGGACGTCGGGCCAAGAGGGAAGCCGATGACGAGCATCCGTTCGGCTACGGCCGCGAGCGGTACGTCTTTGCGTTCATGGTGGCCATCATCCTGTTCTCGCTGGGTGGTTTGTTCGCCCTGTACGAGGCGTGGCACAAACTGCAGGAGGTGCTTCACCCCGAGCCGGGACACGACGGGGAGAGCCTGCTGACCAGCCCGTGGTGGTGGGTGCCGGTCGTCATCCTCGGGGCGGCGATCATCGCCGAGTCGTTGTCGTTGCGGACCGCGATCAAGGAATCCAACCCCGTCCGTGGCAACCAGTCGTGGTGGCGGTTCATCAAGACCGCCAAGGCCCCGGAGCTGCCCGTCATCTTGTTGGAGGACCTTGGCGCGCTGCTCGGTCTGGTGTTCGCGCTCGGCGGCGTGGGGCTCAGCCTGCTCACCCAGAACCTGGTCTTCGACGCACTCGGCACCGGCATGATCGGCCTGCTGCTGGTCGCGATCGCGGTCGTGCTGGCCTGGGAGACCAAATCGTTGCTGCTCGGTGAAGGGGCCACCAAACAGTCGGTGGGCCGGATCTCGGCCGCCATCCTCGGCTCTGAGGGAGTCGAACGCCTCATCCACATGAAGACCTTGCACCTCGGTCCTGAGGAGGTCCTGGTCGCGGCCAAGATCGCCGTCGACCGGACCGACAGCGCGGCCGAGGTGGCTGAGATCATCGACCGCACCGAGGCTGCGATCCGCAACGCTGAACCGATGGTCACCTCGTTGTACCTCGAACCCGACATCTACCGTGAGGGCTACACACCAGCCCCGAGCCCGCCCGGGGCACCGGAGGAGGAGAAGCCATGACTGAGCGTCGTGTTTTGGTCCTGAACGGGCCCAACCTGGGCCGCCTCGGCAAACGGCAACCCGAGACCTACGGTTCGACCACCCATGCTGAGCTCGTTGCGCACCTGATCTCGTACGGACAGGGGCTCGGTCTGAGCGTGGAGGTCCGCCAGACCGACGCCGAGGCCGAGATGATCGGCTGGCTCCACGAAGCCGCCGACGAGTCGATCCCGGTCGTGCTGAACCCTGCCGCGTGGACCCACTCCTCGGTCGCGATCGCTGATGCGGTCGCCCAACGAACCGCCGACCTGATCGAGGTGCACATCTCCAATGTGCATGCCCGCGAGGAGTTCCGGCGGCACTCGTACGTGACCCCGTACGCGACCGGGGTCATCGCCGGGCTCGGCATCGCTGGCTATGAGGCAGCGCTGACGGCTGTCGCCCGCCGCTGAGGCGATCAGAGCCCAGTCACTCGTCGATCAGAGCCCAGTCACTCGTCGATCAGAGCCCAGTCACTCGTCGATCAGAGCCCAGTCACTCGTCGATCAGAGCAAGGTACTCGTCACGGATCTTGTCACCAGCGGTGCGTCGCCAGGTGTCGACTGCCTCGCCCCATTCGCTGAGGGGCTTGTTGCCGAGCAGGATCTGACGTTGGGTGTCGCGCAGTCGGACCATGGCTGAGATGCCTGGGCCGTTGTCGGTGACGGAGTAGTGGCTGTGCGCTGCGTTGGCCTCTCCGGTGGGCAGGACGGCCGAGAGCAGATCATGCTGGGCGGTGAGTGTGTCCTGATCGCCGGGCGCGAGGAGTTGGCCGTCGACCTGGGAGCCGAGACTGCCGATCGGGAAGCTCTCGGTCGCTGCCGCCTCGGTCACCACGGGCACGCCGTCCTCGATGCGGTGGTGCACGCCTTCGACGCCGTAGTTGACGTGCATCCATTCGGTGGTGCCGAGCGGGGACGCGATGTAGTCCATCACCTGCAGGATCTCGCGGACCCGATCCGGAGCGACCGCCTTGCTGATCCCGACGAAGTCCGATGTGCCGGTCGGGTCGAGATGTTTGGCCGCTGGGCCGCCGCCGTTCCACTGGGGTGAGGTCAGGGCCCTGACCGTCCAGTCCGGGCGACGACGGGCCTGGCTTCCCCAGCCGGAGATCGTGCCGAGAAGGAGTGCGGTGGTGCCCGCTTCCCAATGCATGTGGGCGTTGGTGTTGACCAGCGCGTCGGGATGGATCACACCGGCTTCGCGGATCCGGATGAAGGACTCCATGGCGGCCTGCAGCTGGGGTGTTTCGTTGACGTTGACCAAGGTGTCGCCGTCGACGCGCCACTGGTTCGGGGCGCCATGCATCTCGGCCAGCAGCGCCAGAACGGTTTTCGGATCGTCGGCGAGAGCGAACTGGCCGCCCCCGGTCAGTTCGGTCAGCAGGGCAAGGAAATCGTCACCGCTGTCGAGGATCGGAGCTGGCTCGAGGCCACGCTCGGCGAGCAGGTCTCCTCGGCTGAGCAGCAGCGGTCCGGAC
This sequence comes from uncultured Propionibacteriaceae bacterium, assembly GCA_945911015.1. Classification (GTDB taxonomy): domain Bacteria; phylum Actinomycetota; class Actinomycetes; order Propionibacteriales; family Propionibacteriaceae; genus Avipropionibacterium. Next base: position 7,982 of record CAMDZW010000044.1, on the reverse strand, counting down.
ACGGCCGGTGTGGACGGTGAGACACCCCACAGCGCCCCGTCGAGGACGTTGCGCTGCCACTGGTCGGTCGGGATTGCTGCCAGGGCAGGGAAATCGGCGACCAGATCGCCTCCGATGAACTCGGCGAGATTGTGGAACTTCACCTCGAGCAGGTCATTGAGCTTGGCTATCGAGGTGAGCTGGACGACCTCAGGCAGCGAGTCGTTCAGCAAGGTGACCTGGAGCTTGCTGCTGTATTCGCCGTATCCGCCAAAGGCCAGGTCAAAGGTGGTGTTGCAGTCGGCGACGAGCTGGCCGTAGAACTGATTGCTGTCCCAGCCTATTGAGGGCGGATTGCCCTGCAGCAGCATGCTGATCGGTGCGACTGACGGCAGGGGTGTGCGGCCGGTCGGCACCGGATCGGGCAGCGCGGCGAAGCCGGCAGGAACGCCGTCGTCGGCGGGCAGGTCAGGGGTGATGCCTTCGTACGGAATGTGGTCGGGAAGCACCGGTCCGGCCGGCCGGGTCGGGCGGGGGGCCGGCGACGAGCCTGGGCCGGATCTGCAGCCGGCCAGCGCGAGGGCCGCCGCGGTGCCGGTGGTGAACAGCGATCGGCGACTCATCCCGTACGGGGGTCCTCCGGTCATGGGCATGCTCCTGGCTGGTGGCGTCTCACGGGCATCGAGGATTCTACGGTGAGGAGGAACGCGGCGTTGCAGCCCGGTCACCGAACCTTGCCCGGACCCGTACGGTCGCCTGCGATGAACCAGGTGAGCGGGCACGGGTAGGCTGGGGCGGTGGAGTTCCGAGTAGCTGACCTGAGCCTGGCCGAGTTGGGCCGTACCGAAATCACCCTCGCCGAGCATGAGATGCCTGGCCTGATGGCCATGCGTGAGCAGTACGGCCAGAGCAAACCACTTGCTGGCGCCCGCATTGCCGGGTCGCTGCACATGACGGTGCAGACCGCCGTGCTGATCGAGACCTTGGTGGCGTTGGGGGCCGAGGTTCGCTGGGCCAGCTGCAACATCTTCTCCACCCAGGACCAGGCTGCGGCGGCCGTCGTCGTCGGGCCCAACGGCACTGCGGCCAACCCCCAGGGGGTGCCGGTCTTCGCCTGGAAGGGGGAGACCCTCACCGAGTACTGGGAGTGCGCCGAGCGCATCTTCGACTGGGGCGATGAACTGCCCAACATGATCTTGGACGACGGTGGTGATGCCACGATGCTGGTCCACCTCGGCGTCGAGTTCACCAAGGCCGGTCAGGTGCCGGAGGCCGCAGAAGACGACTCCGAGGAGTACAAGGTCGTCCTGGCGCAGCTGCGACGCAGTCTGGAGTCCGGGCGGATCGATTGGATTGCACTGGCCAACGAGGTTCGCGGTGTCACCGAGGAGACCACCACCGGTGTCCATCGGCTGTACGAGATGGAGCGCTCCCAGCGGCTCCAGTTCCCCGCGATCAACGTCAACGATGCGGTCACCAAGTCCAAATTCGACAACCGGTACGGCTGTCGCCACTCCCTGATCGACGGGATCAACCGCGCCACCGACGTCCTGATCGGCGGCAAGGTGGCTGTGGTGTGCGGCTACGGCGACGTCGGCAAGGGCTGTGCGGAGTCACTGCGTGGTCAAGGGGCCCGGGTGATCGTCACCGAGGTCGACCCGATCTGCGCCCTGCAGGCTGCGATGGATGGGTACCAGGTGGCCCAGTTGGAGTCGGTGATCGGTCAGGCTGACATCGTCATCACCGCCACCGGCTGCCTCGACGTGGTCACCATCGACCACATGCGGGTGATGAAGCATCAAGCCATCGTCGGCAACATCGGTCACTTCGACAACGAGATCGACATGGCCGGTCTGGAACGCAGTGGTGCGGTCCGCCATCGGGTGAAGCCGCAGGTCGACGAGTGGCGTTTCCCGGCCGATGATCGTCCCGCCCGGTCGATCATCGTGCTCAGCGAGGGCCGACTGCTCAACCTGGGCAATGCCACGGGTCATCCGAGCTTCGTGATGAGCAACTCCTTCACCAACCAGGTCCTGGCCCAGATCGAGCTCTACACCAAGCCCGAGCAGTACCCGACCGGCGTGTACGTGCTGCCCAAGCATCTTGACGAGCTGGTTGCCCGGCTGCACCTGCCGGCGCTCGGGGTCGAGCTCACCGAGCTGTCGACCAAGCAGGCCGATTACCTCGGCATTGCCGTGGAGGGCCCGTACAAGCCGGAGCAGTACCGCTACTGATCCTTGCGGTCCAGGGCGCCGAGACGGGCGGCCTGCCGCTGCAGGTGAGTCCGCTCGGCCTGACTGGTTGCCCGATCTGCTGCCTGCGCGTACAGCCGTGCGGCACCGGTCAGGTCACCGTCGTGTTCGTGGAGATGGGCTGCCACTGCGGCGTACCGGGGCAGGGCGGGATCGAGCTCGACGATGGCGGCCAGCCCGGCCCTGGGACCATCGGCCTGTCCGATCGCGACGGCACGGTTGAGTCGGACGATCGGATTGTCGGTGAGGGCCACCAATTCGTCGTACCACTCGGCGATCTGCACCCAGTCGGTCTCGCCGGCGGTGCGCGCATCGGCATGGAGAGCAGCGATCGCGGCCTGGGCCTGGTACTCGCCCACCTGGTCGCGGGCCAACGCCCCCTGCAGGAGGGCCACCCCTTCGGCGATGGCCGCGGTGTCCCACCGTCGGCGATCCTGCTCTGCCAATGGCACCAGCTGACCGTCGGCGGTCATCCGTGCCGAGCGGCGAGCGTGGTGCAACACCATCAGGGCCAACAGGCCGTGGACCTCGGGATCGTCACTGAGCTGGGCCAGCTGCCGCGTGAGACGGATCGCCTCTGCGGCAAGGTCGACCTCACCGGAGTAGCCCTCATTGAAGACCAGGTACAGCACGCGCAACACTGTGGCGAGGTCACCGGGTAAGTCGAGCCGGACATCGGCAATCGTGCGCTTGGCCCGACTGATCCGTTGGGCCATCGTTGCTTCCGGCACCAGGTAGGCCTCGGCGATCTGACCGGTGGTCAGCCCGCCGACGGCGCGCAGGGTGAGGGCGACGGCCGACGCCGGGGTGAGTGAGGGGTGAGCGCACAGGAAGTAGAGCTGCAGTGTGTCGTCGACATCGCCCACCTGGTCGGGAGCCGGTTCGGCGTCCACCGCCTGTTCACGCTCGCGTCGCGCGTCAGCAGCGCGGCGGCTGTCCAGGAACCGGCGCCACGCCACGGTGACGAGCCAACCCTTCGGATCCCGAGGCGGATCGTCGGGCCACACCCGTAGGGCATCGAGCAGACCGTCCTGAACCGCATCCTCGGCCGCCGCGAAGTCGGCTCCGCGACGGACGAGGATCCCGATCACCTGCGGCGTCAGGGTGCGCAGCAGGGATTCGTCCACGTCCGGATCACTCCGTCACGGTCGGCGGCATGGACAGGAAGGGCCGCAGCTCGAGCCACTCGTGGATCGGCTGGCCGTCCTTGCCGGGCGCAGCCGACAGTTCCCCGGCCACCTCGATGGCGCGCTCCTGGTCCTCGACGTCGATCACCATCCAGCCGGCGATCAGATCCTTGGTCTCGACGAACGGGCCGTCGGTCACCGGGGGACGTCCCTTGCCGTCGTGGCGGACCCACAGACCATCCGGCGCCAGAGCCTGGCTGTCGACATACTCCCCGGACGAGGTGAGGCAATCGGCGAGGTCATTCATGTACTGGACGTGAGCGGTCACCTCATCAGGCGTCCACTGGTCCATCGGTGCGTCGTTGACACTCCTCGGCGCGCCGCGGTAGTGCTTGAGCAGCAGGTACTTGGCCATGGTGGTCCTCCTCGGTGCAGTGCAACCCATTGTGGTCGCGTTCACCACGGGGTCGCAGCCGATCGAGGATTCTCGACATCGTCACTCAGGCAAACTGGACCCCACTGAGCTCCAGGTACGAGTCGCCGCGGTAGAACTCGACATCGCTGTTGAAGAAGTGCTTTTCACCCTCAGCCAGCAGGCGTAGCCCGACCGCCAGCACGTCGCCACGGTCGCCGGTTGCGGCCAATGCGCTGTAGATGTCGACCATCCGCTGTTCGTCGGGGATCGGCTCACGGCCGTCGTTCCAGATCTGGAGGCGGGTGAGTCGCTGCTCGCCATTGGGCAGGCCTGCCGATGACACCAAGCCGGTGAGCTTGCCGAGGCCTGTCGCTTCACAGTCAAGGATGGAGTTGTCGACCTCGCAGGTCCAGTCACGCGCGGTCAGCTCGTCGACCAAGAGTTCGTGGTCATCGACCAGCGGGACCTGAGGCACGAAGTCCAGCTGACGCTGCCCGATGCTCACGTTGGACACGTCACGAGAGACTCTGAGGTTGAACATGCCCCGTCCACCGTCCCAGCCGATCTCCTCGGTGACCTGGTCGTCGTCGGAGGCGACCCACTCGCGGATCGCCTCCTGCTCGTCCTCGGCGATCGGCAGCACCGCGATCACCGGGTCGAGCAGTCCGTGCAGTTCCTCGCTACGTTCAGCGGGCTCGGACTTGTTCAGCAGGACTTGGGCGTTGACCTGGATGATCTCTGCCTGGTCGCTGATCAGATACCGGATGGAGACCAGATGGTTCTCCTCCTGGAGGTAGCAGCCCTTGATCTTGCGTGGGTTGACGGCCTCGTCATGGCAGGTGAGTCCCGCGGTGTCAGCGACCTCGTCGATCACGGCGGGCCCCTCGATCGGTGGAGTTTCGGGGAGCTGACCCTGACCCGGGTTCGTCGGGTCCGTCGGCGGGTCGCCACCGCCGATCAGACCGCGGCCGAAGTACAGGCCAGCAGCGATCAGCCCGAGCACCACGATCAGGACCGCGAGGATGATCCACGGTCTGGTGGAGCCGCCGCCCGCCGGCTGGATCGTCGGCTCGATCGGACCCTGGTGTGCGTAGCGATCCTGCTGGGCTTGCGGGTACGCAGCGGGATCGAGCTGAGGGGCCTGGTCGGCCGGGGCCGGCTGGCCACACTGACTGGGGTGGCCGGGATGGTCGGGTTGGCCGAAGTCAGGTCCCGGGTGGTCGGAGGCCACGAAATCAGGTCCGCCACCGGGTGGCGTGCCGAAACCGAAGCTCTGGTCAGTCGAGTGGGGCTGGTCGCCGGGGCGCTGGCTCAACGCTGGTTGTCCTTTTCAGATCTCGGGAGATGACGCAGCTCCTCATTCTGGCAGTCGGCGGGTCACTCGCCCGGCTCAGGGTCCTCGGCGATGTCGAGCGGCACCTCGACCTTCAATGGCTCCAACCGAGCCCAGAGCAGGAAGATGACCGCCACCACGATCATGCCGATCCCGGCCCACAGATTGGCGTTGATCCCGCCGGTCCGCGCCGACTCCATGTCGTTGAACGCGACCAGCCCGAGAATGAGCAGAATGATCCCGTACAGACCGATCAGGGCGCCGATGAAGTTGCGGATGTCGAAGGCACCCACCTTCTGCGTCGTGGTGGGTTCCGACGCGTCGTCCTGCGGAGCAGATGTGTTGGTTTCGCTCATGGGTCAGTCCTCCTAGGCGAAGACGATGTTGAGGCCGATGACCAGCACCAGACAGAACAGCGCCATCGGCACGGGGCGTCGGAAGATCGGCGCTGACTTGGCGTCCGGGTCGACGATGTCGGACTTCGGGGTCTCGGAGTAGACCAGACCCCGCAACTCTTCGACCGGTCTCGGTGTCGTCCGCAGCGAGACGATGACCATCACCACGATGTCGACCACAAAGGCGGCGCTGGCCGCGAGGAAGGCGGCGCCCTGACCGGGCAGGTCGATCACTCCGGTCTGGGACAGGATGAAGACCACGATCGCTGATCCCGTGCCGGTGACCAGGCCGAGCCAGGCCGCGGTCGGGGTGGCGCGTTTCCAGAACATGCCGAGGATGAAGGTCGCAAACAACGGTGCGTTGAAGAAGCCGAACAGGGTCTGGAGATAGTCCATCAGGTTCGAGAAGTTCCCGGCGATCAGAGCGGTGAAGATCGCAATCACACACGCCACGATCGTGGCCAGCCGACCGACCTTGAGGTAGTAGTCGTCCGGCTTGTCCTTCACCACGTACTGCTGCCAGATGTCATAGCTGAACACGGTGTTGAACGCAGACACGTTCGCTGCCATCCCAGCCATGAATGCGGCCAACAGCCCTGCGATCGCCAGGCCCAGCAGACCGTTGGGGAGCACATCGCGCATCAACAGCAGAATCGCGTCGTTGAACGAGATGCCGGTTGCCGCGGCCGCGTCCGGATCGGTGTAGTAGAGCTCCTTGAAGTCAACCATCTCGTTGACCAGCACCGCGCAGATCATGCCCGGGACGATGACGATGAACGGAATGAACATCTTCGGAAAGGCACCGATGATCGGAGTCATGCGGGCAGAGGTCATGTTCTTCGACGCCATCGCACGCTGCACCTCGACGAAGTTTGTCGTCCAGTAGCCGAAGGACAGCACGAAGCCGAGCCCGAAGACGATACCGATCACCGACAGCACCGGATTGTCGAAGCCGGACAACTGCTCGCCGGGCCAGGTGTGGAGTTGCTCCGCCCCGAGCATCCCGTCACCGGCGATTCGCTCCTTCAGCCCGGCCCAGCCGCCGACGCGGTGCAGACCGATCAGCGTCAACGGCAGCAGTGCGGCCACGATCACGAAGAACTGCAGCACCTCGTTGTAGATCGCCGCCGACAGCCCACCGAGAGTGATGTATGACAGCACGATCGCCGCTGCCACGATCAGCGCCACCCACAACGGCCAGCCGAGAAGTCGGTTGACGATGGTGCCCAGCAGGAACAGGTTCACTCCCGCAATCAGCACCTGTGCTGCGGCGAACGAGAGCGCATTGACCAGGTGGGCGCCCGTGCCGAACCTCTTGCGCATGAATTCAGGGACCGAACGGACCTTTGAGCCGTAGTAGAACGGCATCATCACCACGCCCAGAAAAAGCATCGCGGGGATGGCGCCGACCCAGAAGTAGTGCATGGTCGGGAATCCGTACTGGGCCCCCGTGGCAGACATGCCCATGATCTCGACAGCACCCAGGTTGGCCGAGATGAACGCGAGTCCGGTCACCCACGCCGGTAGGGATCGGCCTGACAGGAAGAATTCGATACTGCTCGACACCCCGCGTTTGGCGAAGAAACCCACGCCAAGGACGAACAGGAAGTAGAGCGCGATCAGAAGGTAGTCGACCCATTGCGCATCCAGCCGGATGGCGGTCTCCATCAGTGACATGCCACACCCCTCGTCGGGCCTGCGGTCAGATCCGGTGCTCGGTCCAGTGGAGGGGGTTCCACCGGCTCCGGCAGCAGGCGTTGCTGCAGTTGATCACTACCGGGACCGTATGCCCGAGACATCGATGCTGGCAAGAGGTCTGACGTCCCCCGGATCAACCCCGAGGAATCTCGTACGAGATGAGTTCGGCCTGGCCGGGGACCAGACCCGACCACGCCGGCAGGGCGAGCTCGGCGCAGGCGGAGGTCGGGTACTTGGCCTCGATCCGGGTCCACAGGTGGGCGGGCCCGGATCGATCACCCAGGAGCGCCACGCAGTCGGCGAGCCCGTCATTGTGACCCACCACCAACAGGGTCCGTACGGCGGCGTCAACCTGTCCCAGCTCGCTGAGCAGGGCCTCGGCGCTGGCATGGTAGAGCGCCTCCCGTGACTCGACCCGCGCGGCCGTCGCGCCATGGGCAGCAGCGATCTGCCAGGTGCGCGCTGCCCGTACGGCAGGGGAGTGCCAGACCAGATCAGGCTCGATCCTGCGCCGCTGCAGATAGCGGCCCAGTGCGGCGGCATCGCGGCGACCGCGACCCGACAGCGGGCGTTCGTGGTCGTCGATGTCGCAACTCCACGACGACTTGGAGTGGCGGACCAGGAAAACTCTTCGAAGTACCACCCGATTGACCGTACTGGTCGGTTGTGTCGATCCGATGACGCCAGGGTGAACACGCCGTCTCCCTGTGCAGCGCCACATGGGGTGCGGGCGCTCAGCGCCGTTCGGTTGTGGGCGCTCAGCGCCGTTCGGTTGTGGGCGCT
>CAMDZW010000043.1 GCA_945911015.1 uncultured Propionibacteriaceae bacterium | reverse complement strand
GCTACCGCGGCCAGCGCTCCCGCCTCTACCGCAAGGCCAAGGAGCAGGTCACCCATTCGCTGGTCTACGCCTACCGCGACCGTCGTGACCGCAAGGGCGAGTTCCGCAAGCTGTGGATCCAGCGCATCAACGCCGCCGCCCGTGCTGAGGGCATCACCTACAACCGCTTCATCAACGGCCTGCACAACGCCGGTGTCGAGGTTGACCGCAAGATCCTGGCCGACCTGGCCGTCACCGACTCGGCTGCCTTTGCCGCACTGGTGCAGGTCGCCAAGGACAACCAGACCGCTGCTGCGGCCTGACCCGATCGGGCTGCTTTGACCGAGCCGACCCAGCTGCCGACCGCCAGTGTTGCGCAGCTGCGGTCGGCTCGTCGCCTTCTACAACGCAAACAGCGCGAACGGACCGGCACCTTCCTGGTCGACGGGCCTCAGGCCGTACGGGAATGTGCCACCACCAGCGAACTCATTGTCTGCTCCCCGGCTGCGGTCGACCGCCACGGTGCGATCCTCGCGTCGGCGCGCGATGCCGATGTCCCGGTCGTGGTCAGTGACGAGGTCGACACGCTCAGTGACGCCGTCACCCCGCAGGGCATCGTTGCGGTCCACCGTCTGATCACTGTCGACCAACTGCCGCCCGGCGAGGGGATCCACGTGATCGCCGCGCAGATCCGTGACCCCGGCAATCTCGGCACCCTGATCCGCTGCGCCGATGCCTTTGGTGCGGCCGCAGTGCTGCTCACCGCAGGTTCGGTCGATCCGCACAATCCCAAGACCGTACGGGCCAGCGTGGGCAGCCTTTTCCATCTGCCGATCGTCGCCGGCCTCGAGCTGGGTGCTGCCGTCGACGCGGTCCACGCACTCGGGTCGACAGTGTTGGCCGCCGACGGAACAGGGGAGCGGGACCTCGACCAGCTGGCCGTTGCCGGTGAACTGTCGCGGCCCACCACCTGGCTGTTCGGCAACGAAGCCTGGGGTCTGCCCGAGACCGATCGGGCACTGGCCGACGAGGTGATCCGGGTCCCGATGTGGGGACAGGCAGAATCGCTGAACCTGGCCACCGCTGCAGCGGTCTGCCTCTACACCACCGCAGCCACCCAACGCCGCTCCAGCCCCTGACGGTGCCCTGTTAGGGGTCCTCGCCGAACAGCGGTGCCCGGCCGAGCGACCGTAGGGATGCCACGATCTCGTCACGGGTCGCGAACGCCGCTCGGGCCATGAGTACGGGATCGTCGATGGAGCGGACCTGAAGCTCATGCTCGACCCCGTCGACCAGCCAGTGCAGCACCGAATCATGGTCGAGCGGTGTGATCGTGACCGCGTCGGGCACGCCGACCAGAGGTGGCCACGGATCACGGCTGCGGTGGGTCCGGTGAAGGGTGCACGTGAGGTGGCGCAGAGCGTCCACCAACCATATGCTGTGGGCGATCGGATACCGGGTCGACCGAGCATGCTTGACGACGGCGTATCCTGTTGGGTCTGCCACCACCGTGAACAGGTCCTCGCTGTCGCCGACGGCGAGGAGCGCTGGTGGTGTCGACCAGACCGACGACAGCGGGTCCAGCGCGGCGAGGTCATCGGCGAAGTCACTCACCAACTCCGTCTAGGGGATGGCGAGATCTCGTCCCAGGAACCGCGCGATCTGTTTCCTGTCATGCAGCGCTGGTTCGTCATGCAGGGCTGGTTCGCGCATGCCTCCCATCGTAGGAAGCCACGCGCTACGGTGAACCATGCCCAGCAAAGGCGACAACGTCACGGAGATCGAGGTCGGTGACCGTACGGTCCGACTCTCCAGTCCGGACCGGGTCTACTTCCCCGAGCCTGGACACACCAAGCACGACCTGGTCGACTACTACCTGGCGGTCGGGCCCGGCATCGTCAACGCGTTGCGTGAGCGGCCTTGCATGTTGCACCGCTACCCGAAAGGGTTGGCCGGTCCCAAGGTCCACCAGAAGCGGCTTCCCGGCGGAGCCCCGGACTGGGTCGAGACCGTACGGCTGCACTTTCCCCGCTACAACCTGCATGCCGACGAGCTCTGCGTCACCGAACTGGCCCAGGTGATCTGGGCAGTCCAGATGTCGACGGTCGAGTTCCATCCGTGGAACTCGCGCCGCGCCGACCCCGAGGCACCCGACGAATGGCGGATCGACCTCGACCCCGGCGACGACTGTGACTGGGCCACGGTCCAACAGGTGGCTCCGGTCGTACGGGAGGTGTTGGACGAGATCGGTGCCATCGGTTGGCCGAAGACCTCTGGCGGCAGCGGCTTGCACGTCTATGTCCGGATCCGACCGGAACTCAGCTTCACCGAGCTGCGCCAGGCCGCCCACGGCTTTGCCCTGGCGGTCGAGCGTCGGGCACCGGAGCTGGTCACCACCACCTGGTGGCGCAAGGATCGTGATCCGTCGAAGGTGTTCCTCGACTACAACCAGAACACCCGTGACCACACGATCGCTGCGGCCTACTCGGTCCGCGGCAACGAGTTCGCCACGGTGTCGGCACCGGTCACATGGGCCGAGATCGCCGACTGCACACCGCTCGACTTCACCGTCGCCACCATGCCGGCACGGTTTGCCGAGATCGGCGACCTCCATGCCGGCATCGACGATGCCGTCTTCGACATCGCACCGCTGCTCGACTGGGCCGAGCCACCTGCCACAGCTGACTGAGTGGAACCCGTTCGCTCTCGCCGCACCGACTTCATAGAATGCTGGCTTGTGCGGACGCGCCCGAGCGTGACCGCACCTCATCACGTACGACGGAAGGAACCCGGTGTCCGGGCCGAACGACAGTGTCGAAGAGATGGTGCGACAGGCGCTCGACGCCTTCGCCCGGGCCACCACGGTGGCCGAGCTGAATCAGGCCCGACTGGACCACACCGGTGAACGGTCGCCGCTCGCCCTGGCCAATCGCTCCATCGGCACCATGGCACCGGCCGACCGCAAGACCGCTGGGCAACAGATCGGCAGGGCCCGCGGCCAGGTCAATCAGGCCCTGGCCGCCCGTCGTGACGAGGTCGAGGCCGCCGAGCTCGAAGCCACCCTGGCTGCCGAGACCGTCGACGTCACTCTTCCGGTCGAGCTTGCCCCGGTTGGCGCGATCCACCCGATCACCGGCCTGATCGCCACGATCAGCGATGTCTTCGTGTCCATGGGTTGGGAGATCGCCGAAGGGCCCGAGGCCGAGGCCGAATGGCTCAACTTCGACGCCCTCAACATCGGCCCCGACCACCCGGCCCGCGGCGAGACCGACACGCTGTGGCTCGACCCGCCCGAGGCTGGTGTCGTGATGCGGACCCACACCTCGCCAGTCCAGGGCCGCACCATGCTCGACCGGGAGGTGCCGATCTACGTGGTCTGCCCTGGCAAGGTCTACCGGGCCGACGAGTTCGACGCGACCCACGTCCCGGTCTTCCATCAGGTCGAAGGTCTGTGCATCGACAAGGGCATCACCCTCGGACATCTCAAGGGCACCCTCGACCACTTCGCCCGCGCCATGTTCGGTGATGTGCGAACCCGCATCCGGCCGAACTATTTCCCGTTCACCGAGCCGAGCGCCGAGCTGGACCTCGAATGCTTCGTCTGTCGCGGCGAATCGGTCGGCAACCCGGACCGACCTTGCCGGACCTGCTCCAGCGAGGGCTGGATCGAATGGGGTGGCTGTGGCATCGTCAACCCGCGCGTGCTCGCCGCTGCCGGGATCGACTCCGAGATCTACTCGGGTTTTGCTTTCGGGATGGGGATCGAGAGGACTTTGATGTTCCGCAACAATGCCGCCGACATGCGTGACATGGTCGAGGGCGACATCCGGTTCAGCCGCTCCCTGGTCGGAGCAGCCCGATGAAGGCCCCGGTCAGCTGGCTGAAGCAGTACGCCGATCTCGGTGAGGTTGATGCTCGAGCGCTGGGGGAGGCCCTGATCCGGGCCGGCCTGGAAGTCGAGACCGTCGACGCCGTCGGCGACGACGTCACTGGTCCGATCGTCTTCGGCCGCGTCCTGGACTTCGTCGAGGAGCCGCAGAAGAACGGCAAGACCATCCGCTGGTGCACCGTCGATGTCGGCGCCCTCAACCCCGACGGGGAACCGGGCCGCGGCATCGTCTGTGGTGCGCACAACTTCGCCGTCGGTGACCTTGTCGTGGTGTCACTGCCCGGTGCGGTCCTGCCCGGCGGGTTCGCCATTGCGTCCCGCAAGACCTATGGCCACGTCTCCGACGGCATGATCTGTGCTGCAGCCGAGCTCGGCCTGCCCGACGACGGCGACCACGGCATCATGATCATGAACGATGTCGACGCCGCTGCGGGTGACGATGCACTGCCGGTGCTTGACCTGCGGGACGAGGTCCTCGACATCGCAGTGACCCCGGACCGGGGCTACTGCTTCTCGATGCGCGGTCTGGCCCGGGAAGCCGCCACCTCTGCTGGCGTTGACTTCAGCGATCCCGTCGACCGGCCGGTGCCTGCCGAGACGTCCGCCGGGCATCCGGTGCAGCTCTTCGACGAGGACTGCCCCTTGTTCATCGCGTTGACCGTCACCGGCATCGACCCGACCGCGTCGTCGCCGCGCTGGCTTGCCCGGGCGGTCCAGCTGGCCGGGATGCGCCCGATCTCGCTGGCCGTTGACATCACCAACTATGTGATGTTGGCGACCGGTCAGCCGTTGCATGCCTATGACCGGGCCAAGCTCACCGGCCCGATTCAGGTCCGCCGCGCCACGACAGGGGAGAAGGTGACGACCCTGGACGACCAGAGCCGCACCCTCGACCCGACCGACCTGGTGATCGCCGATGACTCCGGCCCGATCGGGCTCGCCGGCGTGATGGGCGGGGCCAGCACCGAGATCGGTGCCGACACCGTCGATGTCGTCATCGAGGCGGCCCACTTCGACCAGGTGTCAATTGCCCGTACGTCGCGCCGTCACAGGCTCGGCTCCGAGGCATCACGCCGCTTCGAGCGTGGCGTCGACCCCGCCGCCACCTATGCCGCGGCACATCTGGCCGCCAACCTGTTGGTCGAACTGGCCGGCGGCACACTGTCGACCGACGAGACCGTGGCTGGCGCAGTGCCGGCGATGCCGACCGTCCGCGTTGCCGCCGATCTGCCCGGCCGCATCCTCGGAGCCGACATCCCGGCAGAGCAGGTCGTCGAACTTCTGCGCAATGTCGGCTGCTCGGTCTCCGGCGATGCTGAGCTCGCCGTGGTCCCGCCGACCTGGCGTTCCGACCTGACCGACCCGTACGACTTCGTTGAGGAGGTGGGTCGTCAGATCGGGCTCGACACCATCGAGCCGGTGCTGCCGACCCCGCCAGCCGGACGGGGATACACCAAACGACAGCGGGTACGGCGAGCGCTGCAGTCGGCGCTGCCAGCGGCCGGGTTCACCGAGATCCTGACCTTCCCGTTCCTGTCGGCCGAGGACATCGACCATCTCGGTATTGCCCCGGACGACGGACGTCGCCGGTTGGTGAAGCTTGCCAATCCGTTGGCCGAGACCTCGCCGTACCTGAGGACCTGTCTGCTGCCCGGGCTGTTCGCCGCGGCCGCCCGCAATCTGTCGCGTGGCAATGACGATCTCGCCCTGTACGAGACCGGTCGCATCTTCCTGGCTCGCGACGGTGCTGCGGTCGCACCACGGCCGTCGGTCACTCAGCGGCCCAGTGAGGCCGAACGCGCCGACCTCGATGCCGCATTGCCCGAGCAGCCGGAACGACTCGGTGTGGTGCTGACCGGCAACTGGCGTGCCGCCGGGTGGGCAGGACCGGCCGAGTCGGCCGCCTGGACCCATGCCGTCGCCTTCGTCGAGACCGCCGCCCGCGCAGTGGGGCTCGACCTGGTCCGGGTCGCCGACCACGACCATGCGCCGTGGCATCCGGGCCGCTGTGCGCGGTTCGAACTCGCCGACGGAACCCTGGTCGGCCATGCCGGCGAACTGCACCCGAGCGTGGCCAAGGAGTTCGGCCTGCCGGCCCGCTCCTGCGCCGCCGAGGTGGACCTTGACGTGCTCGTCGCCGCTGCACCGGACGGGGGATCGGTGATCTCGCTGAACACCCTCCCGGTCGCCAAGGAAGACGTTGCCCTGGTCGTCGACGCATCGGTCCCAGCGGCTGCCGTCGAGGCCTCGCTGCGCGCCGGTGCCGGTGAGCTCCTGGAGTCGGTGCGCCTGTTCGACATCTACACCGGCGAGCAGGTCGAGGCTGGCAAGAAGTCGCTGGCCTTCGCGCTGCGGTTGCGCAGTGACCACACCCTCACCGATGCCGAGGCTGCCGCCGTACGCGATGCTGCCGTTGCCCAGACCGCTGCCGATCACGGAGCTATCCAGCGGGCCTGACGGGCGGCCGCTCCACGCGCTGGGCAGTGGTCATTGTCTTCTGCTTCGCCCCACTGATGTGTCTGGTTCACGACAATCTGTACCGGGTTGGTGGACCGAACCGTACAGCCGGACTACTCTGTTGATCACGACAATCAACGATGAGAGGTCGATGGAGATGTTGGTACACGCACGTTCCGTCCGAGTTGGAGTCTGTGTTCTGCTAGTCGAGGCCGCAGCGTTGCGCCTGTTCTCACGCCGCTGAGCTTGGTCTACGAGATCGATGGGACAAGCGTCGGTGTACGCTACAGCTGATCCAGACCGGCAGGGCAGAGCCGTAGTGCGGGCTGCCGCAGCTGTGCTCAGCGTTCTGATTGTTGTGCTCGCAGCGGCTTGTGGCGTGCACTCCGAGCCAAGCGTCCCCGCGTCTGCACCGACAGCCGTCGATTGCCGCACGCCAAAACCCTTGCCGAAATCGCGGTGGGCAGACTGTGAGCGTGCTGCGGTGTATGCGCTCGACTGGAAGAATGATCTGCACGTGGCCGGCGCCCGCTACAATGCAGCCGACGGCACCATGGTGATCGACTTGCGGGGCCCTGTGTCCGACCGTCAACGATACGACTACCAGGATCGGGTCCAGCGCGCGATCGGTCTGAAGACGGTCATGGTCGTCGTTGAGGACCTTCCGCCGTCACTGAGATAGCGCATTCGATCCACCAACGGGGGATGGAGCGTCAGGGCAGCACCCGGCCGTTCACTGTGGTGCGCCATCCCAGAGGTGCTGCGGGCTGAGTGACAGTGCGCCAATTCGTTGGATCGATTCATTCAAGGTTGTGATCAGGCTTGTGCCGCACAGGGGAAGGGGCGCACACTGGTGGGGCGACGGTCGACGATGCCGGCACCCCCACCCGTATCTGACCCGACCGGAGCACCATGCCTCCTCTGTCGACGCGCCACCGCGTCATTGCGCTGCTCACCACGGTGCCGTGGGTGATGGCAGTCTTCGGCGTCGGCATGACCCTGGGCAACATCGTCGGTGGATGGTCCAGTGACCGCAGCCGTGCCCGTACGATGGCGCTCGGCTTCACCCTGTTGGTCGCCTCGCTGGTGGCCTATGCGCTCTTCGCCGACACGCCGTTCCGGCTGTTCGCACTGACCTTCATCGTCGGGGCGGTGTCCAGTTTCGTCAGCCCGGCGATCCAGTCGCGGGTGATCGTGATGGCCGGTGAGGCCGAGCTTCTCGCCGCTGCCCTCAACCACGCTGCGTTCAATGTCGGCAATGCTCTGGGCGCCTGGCTCGGCGGTCTTGTCCTGGTCGCCGGTTTCGGCCCGATCGCACCTGGCTGGGTCGGCGCACTCCTGGCTCTCAGCGGTGGTGCGCTCGCGGCACTGAGCCTGCAGCTCGAACGGTCTCGGCGCCGACTTGAGATTGACGTCGACGTCGTCCCAGCGGCGGTCTGTGCAGACGACGCGTGAGGATCGGTCTGCATGGGCTGCCTCGAGAGCAACGATTCGGTGAGCGCCCCATAGACTTGCCACAACCCTAGTGATCGGAGCACAGGTGTCGGCTGACATTTTGGTGGGCGCGGACGGTTCGGAGGCGGGACTTGCCGCGATCCGTTGGGCAGCCGAGGCGGCGACAGTACGCAGCGCCCGACTGCGATTGGTCTCGGTCATCCCGAAGTGGGCTCACGACATGCCCGACGACGGTCTGTATGCCGAAGTCGGTCAGTGGGCCCGGGAAGACGCCCTCACCGGTCTGGACCGCGCTCGCAGCATCGCCTTGCACCACAACCACGAGTTGGCCGTGCAGACCGATCTCCTGCCTGGTGACGCCAAAGAAGTTCTGGTGTCACAGGCCGCGAGTGCCGACCTCGTCGTGGTCGGCACGCGTGGCTCGGGAGGATTCGTCGACCTGGTCGTCGGCTCAGTGGCCTTGACTGTCGCTGCCAAATCCGGCAAGCCAACCGTGGTCGTACGCCACTGGAATGAGTCGCACACCACCCGCCGGATTTCAGTGGCCGTAGATCTCACCGAGCTGAATGAATCGGTCGTTGAGTTCGCCGGGCAGGAAGCCGAAAGGCGTGGAGCATCACTCCAGATCGTCGCTGCCGTGCGGCGCATCGAGGACATCGTCGCCCATGCCAAGGGGCAGACACTGTCTGACGAGGACGGGTGGTATCTCGCCCAAGGCGCCGAGGGGCCCGGACGGGTCCTTGCCACTGTGGTCGATGGCTTGACTCAGCGACATCCGGCCGTGGAGATCACCACCGCAGTGCGTGGTGGTCACCCAGTGACCATCTTGGGCAATGCCTCCGAGCGCACCGACCTCATGGTCATCGGCCAACGGCGGGTGGGTAGGGCGACCCCTTGGGGGCTTGGATCGGTGACGCGGGGCGTCCTGTCGAAGAGTTCCTGTCCAGTCCTGATCGTCCCGCCTGACATCGAGGCCTGAGGGCACTGGTCACGGTCCCGACCCGGTCTCACCGTCGAGGTAGTACCAACGGCCGCCTTCGCGGACGAAACGTGACCGCTCGTGGAGCACCCCGTGCTGGCCGTCGACCAGATGGGCAGCCCGGAACTCCACCACACCGGTGTCATCGTCGGGGCCTCCGGCGATCGTCTGGACGATCTGCAACCGTCGCCAGATCGGGTTGTCGCTGAGATCGAGTGCGGCCGGCCGGGTCGAGGGGTGCCAGCTCGCCAACAACCACTCGGCATCGCCTGCGGCAAACGCCTCATAGCGGGAACGCATCAGGGCTTCTGCTGTCGTCGGCCAATCGGTCACGATCCCATCCTCTCCCGTACGGGGATGAGCCGCGGCACCAGCCGCACCAGTGCCACCATCACCAGCAACTCGACCAGGGTCTGGGTGAGGACGACCAGCGGGGTCAGCTTATGTCCGGAAGGCATCGCCAGGGCCAGCGGCAGCACCACCAGCGAGTTCCGGGTCACCCCGGCGAAGAGGACCGCTCGACCGGACCGGGCATCAGGCCAGCGGCGCCCGATCAGGGTCCCGATCCCCACCATCACCACGGCGAAGCTGACAAAGATCGCGGCCGGGCCGAGCAGGGCATGCAGTTCTGCCCGTACGGCAGCGATCTGAGAGGTGACCACGAGCGCCAGGGTGAGCACCATCAGCGGGACCATCGCGGCATCGAAACCAGCGATCCAGCCACGACCCACCCGGGTCGTCGCCAAGTGCTGCACCAGCGCCGCCACACCCATGGGGATGAGGATCAGCCCGACAAAGGCGAGCGCGAACGGTGCCGGGTCGAGGGCGGTGACCACCGACGGCCCGACGAACCAGCGGAGCAGCAATGGCAGGGCAAGCACCTGCAGCAGCATCAGGGCAGGTGTGGCAGCGAGCAGCCGCTCCCGGGAGCCGCCGGCCAGACCGGTGAAGATGATCACGTAGTCGATGCACGGTGCCAACAACACCAACAGCACCCCGATCAGGACCGGACGGTCATCGGCCACCAACCGCGACAGGAACAGGACGACCACGGGAACGACCACGAAGTTGACTGCCACCACCGTCACCAGAAAGCGCCAGTCGTTGAACGCTTCGCCGAGTCGTGCGAACGGGATGGCCAGGAAGGTGGCGTGCAGCACCAGGGCAAGCGCCGGAGTGATCGCATGGCCAGCCGGTGCGGCGAAGCCGGGACCGGCGAGCCCGACCAGGACACCGAGCCCGATCCCGGCAAGATAGAGCGGGACCTGATGCCGCTCCAGCCAGTTCACACCGCTCAGGATGGCTGATCGGACTGCTGGTTGGCCAACTCCACATGGCAGGAATGTTCGTCGGCGAAGGGGACCAGGCTCAGGCCTTCGGAAGCGCCGAGCTTGTGGATCACCCCGTCGAGGAAGCCACGATGCATCTCGCAGACCACATCGGGGCGCTGGCGGGCTGCTCCGACCAGGGGGCACGACTGCAGACTCACCGCATCGCCGGATTCGGTCGTGCGGTGGACCGGGTCGAAGCCGAGCGCCTCCAGGACGGTGACGAGCCCGTCCACCCTGCGGTGCTCGTCACAATCGTCCTCGAGTTCGGGGATGAGGTCGGCGTGTGCCTGTGACCACTGGACACCGAGATCGTGAGCAGTGGGGCCGTCGTGGTCGATCAGGTACGAGGCCACCACGGTCATCGCCGTGCCGGCGGCGTCCACCGACGAGAGTGCAGCGTGACCCTTCGCGGTGCACTGCCACCCCAGTGGAGGACGTCCTCGGCTACCGGACGGGACCGGGGCGGCCTCGAGGTGGCCGCTCTCGACGAGGATGGCCAGGATCTGTCGGGTCGCATTGGGATGACGGCTGCTGTCGCCGTGGACCTGGGCCAGGGTCACCGGGCCGCCGCCGAGGTCGGCGACGCGCTGCAGGACCTGACGGCGAGTGGCGCTGAGCGCGGTGGTGGGTCGAGGTCCGTTCATGAGGCCAATTATATTTACAGATTGGCATGGAAATAAAGTCACCGTCATGACAGAACTCCCGATCACAGAACGCAACTCCGACTGCGGCTGCGGTGAAGCGCACACCGAAGGCCCTGAGCTCGACGCCCGTCAGATCCCGCATCGCATCCGACATGCGGCCGTGCTCGGCGTGGTCGGCTCGCTCGGTGTGGGGCAGTCATTCGTCCTGGTGGCCCCGCATGATCCGTTGCCTCTGTTGGCCCAGATCAAGGACCGTGTCGGCGACCAGATCGAGGTCAGCTACCTCGAGCGAGGTCCGCAGGCGTGGCGGCTGCAACTCACCAGGAGCTGAGCCGACCCTGGCCAGTCCTCCTGCTCGGCGGCCTCAGCCTGCTTGCCGGGCTCGATGCAGGACTGGTCCGACTCGGGGTGTGGGCACCGGTGGCCAGCGTCCGGCTCAGCGAACTCCACGGATCGGTGATGGTCCTCGGGTTCCTGGGTACGGTGATCGCTCTCGAACGTGCTCGCGCCCTACGGCAGGCCTGGGCGAGCCTTGCTCCGGCACTGATCGGAGCAGGCAGCCTGTGGCTGGTGCTGGGGCTGCCGCCCCTGACCGGCCAGCTGCTCGTCGCCGATGGCGCTGCCGTCTTCGTGGCCGTGATGGTCACCTTGTGGCTGCGGTCGCGATCAGCGTTGATCGCGGTCCAGGTCCTTGCGGCAGTGGTGATGTTGACCGCCGCTGCGTTGTTGACCGTACGGTCGGTCGTCGACCTGGTCCCGGTGCTGGCCTGTTTCGTGGTGGTCACGATTGCTGCCGAGCGTGCCGAGCTGGCCCAGCTGTCCATGGGATCCGGGGCGATCACCAAACTCGTCGCCTGGTCCACCGGCTGCGTGCTGACGGCCATCCTCGGTCTGGCGTGGCCAGTCGTGCTGCGCGGTTTCGGTGTGGTGCTGGTCGGGATCGCGGGGTGGCTGTTCTTCGACGACATCGCGCGCCGCACGGTACGGACCCCTGGTCTGCCCCGATTGTCGGCTGTGGCGATGCTGGCAGGTCACGGGTGGCTGGTGGCCGCTGGAGTCGGGTGGCTCCTGCTGGGGCCGCCCAGCAGCTCGTACCAACTGGACTTTGTTGTGCACACGGTGTTTCTGGGCTTTGCCATGTCGATGGTGATCGCCCATGCTCCGGTGATCCTGCCTGCGGTGACGGGTCTGCCGGTGCCGTACCGAAGGTGCTGTGGCTGCCGTTGGT
The DNA here is from genome assembly GCA_945911015.1 of uncultured Propionibacteriaceae bacterium. Classification (GTDB taxonomy): domain Bacteria; phylum Actinomycetota; class Actinomycetes; order Propionibacteriales; family Propionibacteriaceae; genus Avipropionibacterium. The sequence goes on along the minus strand of CAMDZW010000043.1, from coordinate 15,003 downwards.
GCTGCTCCATGTGGGCCTGACGGTGCGAGTGGTGGGAGCGATCATGTCCGAAACAGGGATGGATAGGGTGCAGCTGTGGCAGAGCGGAGGAATCGCGACGGTGGTGGCACTGGTGGCGTTCGTGGCAGCCTTGGTCTCGGTGGTGGTGACGGCACGACCCGCAGTGCGCCGATGAGTCGTCGGCGACGGCAACCGATGCGGGACTTCCCGCTGATCCTGTGGTTCGTCGCCGCTGTCGGGGTCGCTGCCACCCATCGGTGGGTGCCGGAGTCCACCTGGCTGATGATCCATCTGGTGATGTTGGGCGGTCTGAGCCATGCCGTGCTGGTGTGGAGCTCCCACTTCACCAAGGCCATCCTGCGGACCCGCGAGGACGCCAGGAGTCAGCGCATCGAAGAAATCCGCCTCGGTCTCTTCGCTGTCGGTGCCGCAACGGTCCTGATCGGTGTCCCGACCACCTGGTGGCCGGTCACCGTTGTCGGTGCGGTGCTGGTCTCTGGCGCCGTGGTGTGGCACGGCGCGAGCCTGTGGCGGCAGCTGCGCCATGCACTGCCTGGGCGGTTCCGGGTGGCGATCGGCTACTACCTCGCTGCGGCGCTCTCGCTGCCGATCGGCGCCGGTTTCGGTGCGACCCTGGCCTGGGGGTGGGATGACCAGTGGCATGCTCGGTTCCTGGTGGCCCATTCGTTGACGATGTTGCTCGGCTGGATCGGGTTCACCGTGGTCGGCACGTTGATCACCTTCTGGCCGACAGTGCTGCGGACGCGAATGGATGATCGGGCTGAATCTCTTGCCAAACAGGCGTTTCCTCTCCTGGCCGGCTCCGCCGTGGTGGTCATTGTCGGTGCGCTGGTGGGCATGTCGGTCGTCACGGCAGTCGGTACGGTCGGCTACCTGCTCGGTCTGGTGTGGAGTGGTCGGGCGCTGATCAGGCCGCTGCGACGCAAGCCTCCCCAGCAGTTCGCCGGGATGTCGATCCTGGTGGCCATGGTGTGGTTCGCGGTCGCAGTGGCGGCCACGACGGTTGTGGTCGCGACCCGGGCCGGGCAGGACCTGGCCGAGGTCTACCCCACGCTGGCAGGGATCTGGGTGGTCGGCTTCGCACTGCAGCTGGTCACCGGTGCATTGTCCTACCTGCTGCCGACCGTGCTGGGGGGTGGACCGATCGTCGTACGACGGGCCTCGGCCTGGTTCGATCGGCTGGCGGCACCGAGGCTGGTGATCATCAACGGTGGGTTGGTCATCTTCCTGCTGCCGGTGCAGAGCTGGGTGCGGGTGACGACGTCGAGCCTGGTGCTGGTGGCACTGGCGGCGTTCCTGCCGCTGATGATCGCCGGGCTGCGGGCAGGCGTTCGGGCCAAGCGGGCCGTGTTGGCCGGGGAGAAGCCTGCCGAGCCGGATGCCAAGCCTGCCTTCACTGCGAATGGTTGGGTCGCCGGCGTCGTCGCCCTTGCTGTGGTGATGGCTCTCGGTGCCGGCATCGGGAGTGTCCCGACATCAACGCCGCCGACCGACGAACAGGTGGTGCCCTCTGGTCGTACCGTCGAGGTCCAGGTCGATGCCAAGGACATGATCTTCGTGCCGGACCAGGTGGAGGTCGGACTCGGGGACCGGCTCGTCATCACCGTGACCAACCAGGATCCGACCACGGTCCATGACCTGCGGCTCGGCGGTCAGCAGACACCGCGTCTGTCGCCGGGGGAGCAGGCCCAGTTGGTCTTCGAAGCCGTGGGCAGCTCGATGGAGGGATGGTGCACGCTGGTCGGGCACCGTCAGATGGGCATGACCTTCACGGTCACGGTCGCCGGAACGCAAGGACCAGACGGTCAGGACAGTGGCGGACATGACCACGGTCAGCCGCAGCCACCGTTGCTCGACGTCCCGCTCAGCGGTGTCGTCGACCCGGCTGCCCCACCACTCAGCACCGAGACCGTCCACAAGATCGAGTTGCGCGTGGCCGAGGAGACTCTCGAGGTCGCCCCCGGGGTCTGGCAGAAACGCTGGACCTACAACGGGTCCAGCATCGGGCCGACCTTGCGTGGCAATCTCGGCGACCGGTTCGAGATCACCTTGGTCAATGACGGCTCGATGGGGCACTCGATCGACTTCCACTCCAGCGCGCTCGCCCCGGACGAGCCGATGCGCACGATCGCGCCGGGGGAGTCCCTGGTGTACTCCTTCACTGCCGAACGGGCCGGGATCTGGATGTATCACTGCTCGACGATGCCGATGACCGCCCACATCGCCGCCGGCATGGCCGGAGCCGTCATCATTGACCCTCCGGACCTGCCGCAGGTCGACCGTGAGTACGTCCTGGTGCAGTCGGAGATCTATCTGTCCGATGACGGCGCTGATCCAGAGACGGCCGGTGACGTTGACGCCGACACGGCGATGGCGGCCGGGACTCCGAGCTTCGTGGTGTTCAACGGCATCGCGAACCAGTACGTTCAGGCGCCGCTGACGGCCACGGTTGGCGAACGCGTCCGGATCTGGGTGCTTGACGTCGGGCCGAACCGCGCCAGCAGCTTCCATGTCGTCGGTGCCCAGTTCGACACCATCTACCTCGAAGGTGGCTACCGGCTGGTCGACGGGACAGATCCGTACGGGAACACCGGCGGCGGCTCACAGGCCCTCGGGTTGCTGCCTGCCCAGGGTGGGTTTGTCGAGCTGGTCTTCCCTGAGGCCGGCCACTACAGCGTGGTCAGCCATGTGATGGCCGATGCCGAACGAGGTGCTCTCGGCATCTTTGACGTCACCGATGAGTGAACCCGGCCCCGCACATCAACGACTCGGTCCTGATCGAACCAGCTGGATCGCGATATAGCCTGATGGCATGGTTGGCCGTTTGAGTCTCGAAGGTTCGCGTACGCAGACGTCGCGATTTCGCCCCGGACGAGTTCAGAACCACTTCACCGCCCAGGTCGGAAACGTGGTCCACCTGGCCCAGAACTTCGACATGACGGCCAAGGGTGACGCGTGACAGATCAGGGTCCGAGACGGTTAGCACGACGCCCTCGGCACTTGGGGCGGGAAGGTTCCTCGCCCCTGTGGGTGCAGCTTCGCGACGATCTGGTCGGTCGCATCGAGGCTGGCGAGTTTCCTGACGCCTTTCCCGGGGAGCATTCGCTTGCGGCCGAATACGAGGTGAGTCGGCAGACCGTACGCATGGCTTTGCGGTCCTTGAGGGAATCAGGGTTGGTGAGCGCTGAGCGGGGACGGAACTCCAAGGTGTTGGCGCCACGGATCGAGCAGCCGCTCGGTGGGCTCTACAGTCTCTTCTCCTCGGTGCAGGCGGCTGGGATGACCCAGCGCAGCAGGGTCCTGACCTTGATGCGCACCGAACATCCGCCAGCCGCGGCTCAGCTGGGCTTGCCGGGGAGCGAACCGCTGATCCGGCTGTCCCGTGTCCGGCTGGCCGACGAGGTGCCACTTGCCCTCGACCATGTCTGGCTGCCGGCCCGGGTGGCCGCGCCGTTGTTGGAGGTCGACTTCTCCCACACCGCGCTGTACACCGAGCTCGCGCAGCGGTGCGGGGTGCATCCGAGCGACGGTCAGGAAGAAATCGACGCCGTGGCACTGGGCGTGGAGGAGGCTGCCCTGCTGCACCGGCCGACCGGAAGTCCGGCGTTCGAGATTCGCCGACTGGGATGCGACAGAGGCCGTCCGATTGAATGGCGAGAGACCGTGGTGCGCGCCGATCGCTTCCGGTTGCGGACAGAATTCACACCGCAGGAGGGCTACCGCCTGAGAGTGGACCGTCCTGTCGATGCTCCCTGACTGAGGTCCGCTCTCGGGAACCACCGTGTCCCGGTGGTCGTTCGGACATATGTCCGTACATTTGCTCGAGAACGGGAATCCATGAAACGGCACTCCACCAGTTTGATTGTCATCGCCGTCGTGGTCGTCGTTGGCGTGCTGGTCCTGGCGACCGTGACCCAGCAGCGTGACCACGGTCCGGAACGCGCCGGGGCTGCAGCTTCGGTCAATGAGGCACCCTCGGCGACGATCCGGGCCCAGCAGCAGGAAGGTGAGACCGATGCGCCGCTGGCCCGGCTCATTGATGGCGATCCACGGGCAGTGGGCCGGGTTGACGCGCCCGTGGTCATGATCGAGTACTCTGACTTCCGGTGCCCGTTCTGTGGGGTGTTCGCCCGAAATATCAAACCTGAGCTCATGAGCTACGTTGAGGACGGCACCCTGCGGGTTGAGTGGCGTGACTTCCCGGTGTTCGGGGAGCAGTCCCTGGTGGGCGCGTACGCAGGTCAGGCCGCCGCGGTGCAGGGAAGATTCTGGCAGTGGTATCAGGTTGTGTTTGACCATGCGCCCCCACGTGGCCATCTCAATCTCGACGAGGCGAAGATCGCTGACTTCGCACGTCAGGCCGGGATCCCCGACATCGAAAGGTTCCAGGCTGACCGGCATGATCCGAGGCTCCAGCGTGAGGTCCAGATCGACCTCGACGAGGCGCGGCGAATCGGAGCAACCGGGACCCCGACCTTCCTGATCAACAGGGAGGCGATCGTCGGAGCGCAACCCTTGGAGATCTTCACCGAGAAGATCGAGCGACTTGCCACTGCCAAGGAGGGCTGAGTCATCGACATCGGTTATGCCGGAGCGCTCCTGGGTGGTGTGCTGACACTGCTGAGTCCATGCTCGGCCATCCTGCTGCCCGCGTTCTTCGCCTACGCATTCAGTAGTGATCAGGCCATCATCGGACGCACCTTGATCTTTCTCGCCGGGCTCCTCACCAGTCTGGTGCCGTTGGGTGTGGCGGCGTCCACGGTGGGCATGTTCTTCTCGGAGCACCGCAGCGTGGTGGTCGTGGTGGCCAGCGTGGTCGTGATTGCGCTCGGACTGATGCAGGTGTTGGGCATCCCACTGCCGCTGCCGGGAGCAGGGCGCAGTGGCGGGCGGGCCAACTCAGTCGCCGCGGTGTATCTGCTGGGCACCGTGTACGGGATCGCCGGAGTCTGCTCCGGGCCCATTCTCGGCTCGCTCCTGGCAGTGGCGGCCGCGGGAGGCAATGCGTTCTACGGTGGCACCCTGCTGGCGATCTATTCCTTGGGCATGGCATTGCCGGTGTTGGTGCTCTCGGTGTTGTGGCAGCGTTTCGATCTGGGCAGACGCCGCTGGCTGAAACCGCGACCGGTTGAGGTCGGCCCGATTCGGACCACGATCACCGCGGTCGTGTCGGGGGGCCTCTTTGTCGCGCTGGGCACGTTGATGCTGCTCACTGGCGGCACAGCAAATCTGGGTGGTGTGCTCACCGTTGAGGGGCAGTTCCGTTCCGAGAGCGCCGTGCAGGCCTGGTCCCGATCAGTGCCTGACCTGTTGGTGGTCGTGGTCCTTGTCATGCTGGTGGGCGCCGCTGCGGTCATCCTCAATCGTTGGCCACGCCGACTCGGTCCTGAACCACAGTCGCAGTCCGAAAGGACTGTCCGGTGAACACCTCGGAAGCTCACCCTGTGTCTCGGCTCGCCAGCTTCGGTGCGACTGCACTGCTGGGAGCCGTCGTCGTCGCCGTGGCGATGGGCATTCCGACCGACCTGATCGACACCCCACTGTTCTCCCGTGATATCCCGCCCACTTGGTGGTCGCGGCCGGTCTGGATCACGAGCTCGCTGCTGGCTGGCGTGCTGATTGCCACTTACACACCTTGGTCGAGAATCACCAGCGACCGAGCGTCAGCGCCTCGCTTGGGTGGTGTTGGCGGGATCATCGGCTTCCTTGCGGTCGGCTGCCCGGTCTGCAACAAGATCGTGCTCCTGTTGCTGGGGGCGTCTGGGGCAATGACCTACTTCGAGCCGCTGCAGCCGCTCCTGGCGGCAGTGTCGTTGGTGCTGCTGGTGGTCGCACTGGTGCTTCGGCTCAGGCCGAGACGCCAATGTCCGACCCCTCGGGGCTCTCGGGGCCGACGGATCCGGTGACTATTGCATACTTATTCCGCCTAGGGCATAGTTATGCTCATGAGACTGAAGGTCGGAGTGGCAGGGGCCACCGGGTATGCAGGCGGCGAGCTGTTGCGGCTGTTGCTGATGCACCCCCAGGTCGAGATCGGGGCAGTGACAGCGGGCGGCAGTGCCGGGTCGCGTCTAGGTGAACACCAACCGCATCTGCGACCGCTGGCCGACCGGGTGGTCGGGGTGACCACCGCAGAGGCCTTCACCGGACATGATGTCGTCTTCCTCGCCCTGCCGCACGGGGCCTCGGCTGAACTGGCCATGGCCCTGCCGGCCGACACCACGGTGATCGACTGTGGCGCCGACTTCCGGTTGACCGATGCCGCCGACTGGCAGAAGTTCTACGGCACCGAGCATGCCGGCAGTTGGCCGTACGGTCTGCCCGAACTGCCCGGTCAGCGTGACGTGCTGCGCGGGGCGACCCGGATCGCTCTGGCCGGCTGCAATGTCACGGCGGCCACTCTCGCCCTGTTCCCGGCCATCCAGGCCGGCCTGGTCGACGGCCATGACATCACCGTGACGGGTGCGGTCGGTCCCTCGGGTGCCGGCAAGGCCGCCAAGCCGCACCTACTCGGCTCCGAACTGATGGGCTCGGCGACCCCGTACGGGGTGGGCGGGGTTCACCGACACACACCTGAGATGCTGCAGAACTTCCGTGCCGTCGGCGCCAGCAACCCGACGGTGTCGTTCACCCCGATCCTGGTGCCAATGGCCCGAGGCATCCTGGTCAGCTGCACCGCACCCCTGGCCGATCCGGCGACCGATGCCGACACCGTGCGCGCCGCATACGAGACGGCCTATGCCGACGAGCCATTCGTCGAGCTGCTGCCCGAAGGGCAGTGGCCGCAGACCCAATGGGTCAACGGCTCCAACAACTGCCTGGTCCAGGTGACAGTCGATCCCTCGATCGGGCGGCTGGTTGCCCTGTCGGTGTTGGACAACTTGACCAAGGGCACCGCCGGCCAAGGCATCCAGGCACTCAATCTCTCCCAGGATTTCGACGAGACCCTGGGGCTCACCGCGATGGGAGTGGCGCCATGAGTACCACCGCTGCACAGGGATTCCTCGCTGCTGGCGTCACCGCCGGCCTCAAGGCGTCCGGCAAGTCTGATCTGGCACTGGTCCGCAACGTCGGCCCACTCAAGTCGGCAGCCGCAGTCTTCACCTCCAACCGGGTCAAGGCGGCGCCGGTCACCTGGAGTGAACAGGTGATCAAGGACGGGACACTCGAAGCAGTGATCCTCAACTCCGGCGGAGCCAACGCCTGCACCGGTCCGGACGGCTTTGCCGACACTCACGCCACGGCCGAACAGGTGGCGGTCGAGCTCGGGATCGGTGCCGCCGATGTCGCGGTCTGCTCGACCGGTCTGATCGGCATCCGACTCCCGATGGACAGGATCAGCTCCGCGATTCCCAATCTGGTCAAGGAACTGAGCGTGGACGGAGGACCGGCTGCCGCCACTGCCATCATGACCACCGACACCGTGGCCAAGACTGCCGTCGTCTCCGGTGACGGATGGACCATCGGCGGCATGGCCAAGGGGGCAGGCATGCTCGCTCCCGGTCTGGCCACCATGTTGGTTGTCCTCACCACCGATGCCGTCATCGACCCCGCCACACTTGACCGGGCACTTCGGGCCGCCACCCGGGTTTCCTTCGACCGTGCCGATTCCGACGGCTGCATGTCGACCAATGACACGGTCATTGCCATGGCCAGCGGGGCCAGCCAGGTCGCCCCGGCCGAGGCCGGCTTCACCGAAGCACTCTCCCAGCTGTGCAAGGATCTTGCGCGCCAGTTGATCGGTGACGCCGAAGGCGTGGCCCATGACATTGCGATCAATGTCGTCAACGCCGCGACCGAGGACGAGGCCGTCACGGTCGGCCGCGCAGTGAGCCGGTCCAATCTGTTCAAGTGTGCTGTCTTTGGCCAGGATCCAAACTGGGGCAGGGTTCTCTCCGCCATCGGCACCACCGACGCTACCTTCGAACCCGACCAGCTCGATGTCAGTTTCAACGGAGTCCAGGTCTGCCGGGGCGGCGGGATCGGTGATCCTCGCGAAGCTGTCGACCTGACCCAGCGGGAGGTGCAGGTGGTCATCGACCTCCATGCTGGCGATGCTGAAGCGACCATCTGGACCAATGACCTGACGTATGACTACGTCAAGGAGAATGCGGAGTACTCCACATGAGCGACATCCCGGTCACCGACATCCCGGTCACCGACAAGGCCAAGATTCTGATTGAGGCCTTGCCGTGGCTGGAGGACTATGCGGGCAAGACCATCGTGATCAAGTACGGCGGAAACGCCATGGTCAACGACGAGCTCAAGCGCGCCTTCGCCGAGGACATCGTCTTCCTGCGCCGCTGCGGAGTGCGCCCGATTGTCGTGCACGGCGGTGGACCCCAGATCTCCTCCATGTTGGGACGCCTGGGGATCACGAGCGAGTTCCGAGGCGGGCTGCGGGTCACCACTCCGGAAGCGATGGATGTGGTCCGGATGGTGCTGGTGGGGCAGGTCGGCCGCGAGCTCGTCGGTCTGATCAACTCCCACGGCCCGCTCGCGGTCGGCATGTCCGGTGAGGACGGTGGTCTGTTCACCGCTGAACGTCGCGGGATTCAGCTCGACGGCGAAGTGGTCGACCTCGGTCTGGTCGGTGACGTCGCCTCGGTCCGTCGCGAAGCAGTCCAGGACCTCATCGAAGCCGGCCGGATCCCCGTGGTGGCAACGGTGGCGCCGGACTCACACGGGCAGGTGCACAATGTGAACGCTGACACCGCCGCCTCGGCCCTGGCAGTCGCACTGGGCACCGAACGCCTGGTCGTGCTGACCGATGTCGAAGGCCTGTATGCGAACTGGCCGGACGATCCGACGGTCATTTCGACGATCACCACGACCGAGCTGAACGGTATGTTGCCCAGCCTCGAGGCCGGCATGATCCCCAAGATGGAGGCCTGCCTGCGTGCTGTCGAAGGTGGAGTCAGCCGCGCAACCATCATCGATGGCCGCGTCCCCCACTCATTGCTGCTCGAAATCTTCACCAACGCCGGTATCGGCACCATGGTCGTCCCCGAACAGACGGCCAACAATCTCGCCCAGGAAGGGAACTGACGATGTCAGAGTTGCAACAGCAACTCCCCGCCGGGAGCACTGCTGCCCTCACCGACCGGTACAGCGCGGTTATGATGAACGCCTTCGGCACGCCGAAGGCCGTTTTCGTCCGCGGTGAGGGCTGTCATCTGTGGGATGCCGACGGCAAGCGTTACCTCGACCTGCTCAGCGGGCTGGCGGTCAATGGTCTGGGCCATGCCCATCCGTTGGTGCTCTCGGCGATCACCAGCCAGTTGTCGACCTTGGGTCACGTGTCGAATTTCTTCGCCACCCCGGCGCAGGTCGCCCTGGCCGAACGGCTCGCCGGGTTCACCGGCACCGACGCCAAGGTGTTCTTCACCAACTCCGGCACCGAGGCCAACGAGGCTGCGCTGAAACTGACCCGGCTCACCGGCCGCACCCGGATCATCGCCGCTGAAGGGTCCTTCCACGGGCGCACCATGGGTGCGCTGGCGATCACCCACAACCCCAAGTACCGCGAACCCTTCGAGCCGCTGCCCGGGGACGTGACCTTTGTCCCGTACGGGGATGTCGAGGCTCTGGCTGCCGAGCTGGACCAGACCGTTGCCGCCGTGGTGTTGGAGCCGATCCAGGGTGAGAACGGCATCGTCGTCCCGCCGACCGGGTACCTCGACCAGGTCCGTGACCTGGCCCACTCCCATGGCGCACTGCTGTGGTTGGACGAGGTGCAGACCGGCATGGGACGCGCCGGCGACTGGCTCGCCCACCGACCCGGAGGACAGGGCTGGGCCGCCGATCTGATCACCGTGGCCAAGGGACTTGGCAACGGCTTCCCGGTCGGGGCGTGCATCTCGACCGGCGCCGCCTTGGATCTGGTGCAGCCCGGGCAACACGGCACCACCTTTGGCGGCAACCCGGTGGCTGCGATCGCCGGGCTGGCCGTGATCGCCACCATCGAACGGGACGACCTGCTGACCCAGGCCAGGGCGCGCGGGGATCAACTGGCCGACGGGGTGAGGGCGCTCAACCATCCGCTGATCGAACAGGTACGCGGCAGCGGTCTGCTGCGCGGCATCGTCCTCACCGTGCCGATCGCTGCCCTGGTCGCGGACCTCGCCCTGTCCGAGGGATTCGTGATCAACGCACCCCGACCGAACGTCCTGCGGCTCGCACCGCCACTGATCATCACAGCGACCCAACTTGAGAGCTTTTTGTCCGCTCTGCCACTGTGGTTGCAGCAGATCGGTGCCACCCAGGAGAACTCATGACCCGTCACTTCCTCGTCGACGACGACCTGACTCCCGCCGAACAGGCCGAAGTCCTCGAACTGGCCCTGGCGATGAAGGCCGACCCGTACGGCTATGACACCTTCGCCGGACCGCAGTCGGTTGCGGTCCTGTTCGACAAGCCGTCGACCCGCACCCGGGTGTCCTTCGAAGCCGGGATCGCCGAGCTCAAGGGTCACCCGATGATCATCGACGCCAAGGCCTCCCAGCTGGGGCGGGGCGAGTCGATCGCCGACACGGCGCGAGTGCTGGACCGGCAGGTGGGCGCCATCGTGTGGCGCACCGGTGACCAGTCCCGGATCGACGAGATGGCCGCGCACTCGACGGTACCGGTGGTCAATGCGCTGACCGATCAGTTCCATCCCTGCCAGCTGTTGGCCGATCTGCTGACCATCAAGGAACGTTTCGGCGATGTCGCAGGCCGCACCCTCACCTACTACGGTGACGGCGCCAACAACATGGCTGCCTCCTACCTGGTGGCCTGTGCCACAGCTGGCATGCACGTGCGGATCGCGGCACCGGCATCATTGCAACCCGCTCCCGATGTTGTGGCCCGCGCCGAGAAGATCGCCGAGGAGCAGGGTGTCACGATCCTCATCACCGATCATGCCGAGGCCGCAGCAATCGGCGCTGACGTACTCGCCACCGACACGTGGGTCTCGATGGGCCAGGAGGAAGGAGCCGAGGAACGACTCGCTGACCTCGAGCCCTTCCGGATCGACTCGCGGATCCTGTCCCTGGCCAAGCGGGATGCGGCCGTGCTGCACTGCCTGCCGGCCTACCGTGGCAAGGAGGTCACCGCGGAGGTTCTCGACGGTCCGCAGTCGATGATTTGGGACGAGGCCGAGAACCGCCGCCACGCACAGAAGGCGATCCTGCACTGGCTGGTCACCGCATCTGCGCCGCCGCAGGAATCCGAGACCGACGACAGTACCCCTGATGAGGACTGACATGTCGCCTCGACGAGCCCTGCCGACCAAGGCGGGCCGCCACGCGTTGATCACTGAGGTGATCACGTCGACGCCGGTGCGGTCCCAGGCCGAACTCGCCGATCTCCTGGCCGAGCGTGGCGTCTCGGTCACCCAGGGCACGTTGTCCCGCGACCTGGTCGATCTGGGGGCCCAACGGGTGCGTTCCAGCGCCGGTCCGTTGGTCTATGCCCTCCCCGGTGAGCCGGGGGAGGGGAATCCCCATCCAGGCGAGTTCGCCCACTTCGAGGCACGGCTGGCCAAACTGTGCAACGAGGTCCTGATCTCGGCCGACGCCTCAGCCAACCTGGTGGTGTTGCGGACTCCGCCCGGTGCGGCCCAGTACTTCGCCTCGGCCGTCGACAAGGTGGCCCGTCCCGACATTCTCGGTACGATCGCCGGCGACGACACCGTGATGGTGATCAGCCGTGACCCCGACGGTGGGCCCGCTCTGGCCGACGAGTTCCGGCAGCTGGCCGACGGCTCCGCCCACTGATCCAACCGCCTCCAACAGCAAGGAAATCGATCCATGTCCGAATCCGCCGAACACGACCTCACCGAGTCCGGGGCCGGTGAGGGCCGCCTGTGGGGCGGCCGGTTCGCCGGGGGACCGACCGAGGCGATGTTTGCGCTGAGCGTGTCGACCCACTTCGACTGGCGGCTGGCCCGCCATGACCTGGCTGGCTCCCGGGCCCACGCGAAAGCGCTGCACCGGGCCGAGCTGCTCACCGACGACGAGCTCGCCGGGCTGCTCGACGGAATCGACACCCTTGACCAGCAGGTCGCCAACGGGGCGTTTGTCGCAGCACCCACCGACGAGGACGTCCACGGCGCCCTCGAACGCGGACTGATCGAGCTGCTCGGACCCGAACTCGGCGGCCGCCTCCGCGCGGGCCGGTCCCGCAACGACCAGATCGCGACCCTGATCCGGATGTATCTGCGCGACGCCCTGGTGGTGCTGGCCGAGGACACCCTTGCCGTGGTCGAGGCCCTGCACGGCCAGGCCGAGGCCAACCTCACCGTCATCATGCCGGGCCGGACCCATTTCCAGTCCGCACAGCCAGTCCTGCTGTCGCATCATCTGGCCGCCCACGCCTGGCCGCTGGTGCGTGATGTCGACCGGATGGCCGATCTGCGTCGACGACTGGACTTGAGCCCGTACGGGTCTGCCGCACTCGCCGGGACCTCGCTGGGGCTGGACCCCGAGGCCGTGGCCGCTGATCTGGGCTTCTCCGGCTCGGTGCCCAACTCACTTGACGGTACGAGTGCCCGCGACCTCGTTGCTGAGGCCGCCTGGGTCTGCGCCCAACTCGCGGTCGACCTGTCCCGACTTAGCGAGGACATCATTGCGTGGAGCACCCCGGAGTTCGGGTTCGCCTCACTGGCTGACGAGTGGTCGACCGGCTCGAGCATCATGCCGCAGAAGAAGAACCCCGACATCGCCGAACTTGCCCGCGGCAAGGCCGGTCGCCTGATCGGCAACCTGACCGGCCTGCTCGCGACCCTGAAGGCGTTGCCGCTGGCCTACAACCGAGACCTGCAGGAGGACAAGGAGCCGATCTTCGACTCCCTGGACCAGTTGCAGATCCTGCTCCCGGCGGTCGCCGGTCTGGTGGCGACCCTCACCTTCCACCCGCAGCGGATGGCTGAGGGGGCCCCGCGCGGCTATTCCTTGGCCACCGACATCGCTGATTGGTTGGTACGGCGTCGTGTCCCGTTCGCCGAGGCGCACGAGATCGCTGGCGCGGCAGTGCGGACCTGTGAGGTCAAGGGCATCGAACTGCACGAACTGACCCCGGACCAGCTGGCCGACATCTCGCCGCACCTGAACGCCGAGGTGCTGGACGTGCTGACCATCGAGGGCTCGGTCGGATCACGTCAGGGCAGGGGAGGTACGGCGCCGACTCGGGTCAGCGAACAGTTGATCGAGCTGGCCGAGACCGTTGAGCGTGCCCGCGCGCGGGTCACCGACTGAGGCCGCAGGTGAAACTGAGGCGACGTGGACGATGTGGGTGGGGCAGGATTGGCCCAACAGCACACAGATGAAGGACGGGAACTGAAGTGTCGAATGTCTTCGACGAACTGACCTGGCGTGGCCTGGTGGCCAACTCCACCGATCCGGCGGCGCTGTCCGCCCACTTCGCTGAGGGACCGGTCACGTTCTATGTCGGCTTCGACCCGACCGCACCCAGCCTCCACATCGGACACCTCGTCCAGCTGATCGTCGCTCGGCGCCTGCAGGAGGCTGGGCACCGCCCACTGATGCTGGTGGGTGGCTGCACCGGTCTGATCGGTGACCCCCGGGAGACCTCCGAACGGGTGATGAACTCGGCCGAGGTCGTCGCCGAATGGGTGGAGGGGATCCGGGATCAGGTGAGCCGGTTCATCACGGTGGACGGGGACAATCCTGCCACGGTGGTCAACAATCTCGACTGGGCCGGCAACCTGACCGCCATCGACTTCCTGCGAGATGTCGGCAAACACTTCCCGGTCAACCGGATGCTGGCCCGCGACGTCGTCGCCAAGCGGCTCGAGTCCGGGATCTCGTTCACCGAGTTCAGCTACGTACTGCTGCAGTCCCTCGACTTCCGCGAATTGTTCCGACGGTACGGGTGCACGCTCCAGTTCGGCGGTAGTGACCAGTGGGGCAACATCACCGCCGGCGTCGAACTGATCCGTCGTTCGGAGCAGGCCAAGGTGCATGCTTTGGCAACCCCCTTGATCACCAAGGCCGACGGCACGAAGTTCTCCAAGAGCGAGGGGGGAGCGATCTGGCTCGATCCGGCCCTGACCAGCCCGTACGCCTTCCACCAGACATTCCTGCAGGCCGAAGACGCGAAGGTCATCGAGTACCTCAAGGTCTTCACCTGGCGCAGCGCTGAGGAGATTGCCGCGTTGGAGCGGGCCACCGTGGAGGAACCGCACAAGCGCCTCGCGCAACGGGCACTCGCCGATGACCTCACCACGATGGTCCATTCGGCCGAGGACGCTGCTGCGGCCAACCAGGCCGGCCAAGCCCTGTTCGGTCGCGACGAGCTGCGTGACCTCGACGAGCAGACCATGCGGGGTGTCCTTGCCGAAATCGGTGCCGTGGACCTCCCTTGGCCCGACGAGGGGCGTTCGGTTGTCGATGCCCTGGCCGCAAGCGGAGTGGTCGCCAGTCGATCGGCGGCACGGCGGGCCATCGTCGAAGGTGGTGCGTACGTCAACAACGCGAAGGTGACCGACCCGGATGCGCTGCTGTCTGCCAATGACCTGATCCATGGCCAGTGGGTCATCCTGCGCCGGGGCAAACGTACCGTCGGTGGGGTGGTCGCCCGGCGTTGACGCCGTCGGACCGCCGTGCCGAAGCCGGTTTGCCGCAGTCCTGGGGTCGCGCCTCGCCAGCCTGTGGCTGGTGTGAGAGAGGCCACAGGAGCCCGAGTTGCGTGGCGGCAACGAGGACAGTAATGTTCTCTGAGTCGCCACGAAGGGCAAGGCCGCAAGGCCTGCACAACGCGGGGACGGACGAAGCAGTCAGGTTGACTCAGTTCAGCCGAATGACTAAGCTTGGTCGAGCTCAGCATGGGGGAAACCCCGGCGAGCGAGAACAAACAATCACTTAACCACCGAAGGTAGTGCGCGCCCTTGTCGGGCCCACGAATACATCGGTACGGGAAGTGAACAGAAGGAATCGGGCGGGTTTGACTCGGTTGGTTTTCTTCTGTAATGTTGGTTTG
>CAMDZW010000042.1 GCA_945911015.1 uncultured Propionibacteriaceae bacterium | reverse complement strand
CCAGTGGGCCCAGGCCTGGTTGCGGACCACCGGTGTCGACCAGCTCCGAGCCAGCGACACCACCCTCACCCGGGTCCCCTCCGACCCGGCCATCGGCTGGCGGCCGCACATCGTGACCGCGGCACGGATCGAGCGGTCCGGGCAGGTGGTGGCCACCCAGACGGTCCGAATCGCCGACCAGCCGGTGTCGTTGGACCTGCCCATGCCGTTGGACCTGTCTGGAGAGGGGCTGGTCATCCCCGACGCCCATGACCAGACCTGGGCCAGGCTCGGGCTCGACTGGACCAGCCCCGTCCTCGACCAGCCGGGCCGGATCACCGACCCGCGCACCCGGGTGGCGGTGGCCAATTCGCTGCGCGATGCCGTACGGGTGGGGGATCTGCCTGCCGCTGCCGCCGGCGAACGACTCCTCGGTTGGCTCGCTGCAGAACCCGAGACCGCGTTGTTCGCCCCGCTCGGGAGATATCTGGTGACCGAACTTGCCGGGCGGCACTGTCCGATCGACCAACGCGCCGCCCGTCGCGGGGCCGCTCACGCGGTGTTCACCCAGCTCCTCGCCGAAGCCGCAGCCGGCAGTGACCTCCAACTCATCGCGCTGCGCCTGGCGATCGCTTCCCTCGATGATGTTCCTCTGGGCGAACGATGGCTGGCCGGGGAGTTGCCGGACCGGATCGAGCTGGATCGCGAACTCAGCTGGCAACTGGTGACCCGACTCAGCTCGCTCGACGGTGACCCGACCCGGATTGCCGCCGCTGTCGCTGCCGACGGTTCGTCTGCCGGCCGCATCCACGCCGCCCGTGCCCGGGCCGCCATCCCCACGGCCGAGGCCAAGCAGGCTGCGCTGGCGATCGTGTTGGGCGATCGGGAGGCACCTGCGTACGAGACCTATGCCACGGCCGAGTCACTGTTCCTGGACCACCAGACCGAGGTGACCGAGGCCCTGGTCGAGCCCTGGTTCGCCCGGATCGATGCGACCCGGGAGCACCGCGACGGGTGGGTGCTCGGTCGCACGGCGGCGTTGTCCTTCCCGGGCTCGCATGTCGACCAGCGCACCGCCGACCGTGCCGAGGCCCTGATTGCCGACCCGGACACCCATCCGGCGATCCGCCGCTCCGTCGCCGACGAACTCGACCGGATGCGACCTGCGCTGGCCTCGGTCCTGTCATCGTGAACGGCCCGAGTGGAACTCAAGTAGACCTGAGCTCCTAAGCTGGGCTGGCTCCATCCAACTGAGAAGGAAACATGACTGCTGGTCGCCTGATGCTCGTCCACGCCCACCCCGACGACGAAAGCTCCCAGACCGGTGCGACGATGGCCCACTATGCCGCGCTCGGTGCCCAGGTGACCTTGGTGACCTGCACCCTCGGCGAGGAGGGCGAGGTCCTGGTCAAGGGGTTGAGCCATCTCGCGGCTGCCGAGTCCGATGCCCTCGGCGCCCACCGGTTGACCGAGCTGACCGCGGCCATGGCCGAGCTCGGGGTGACCGACTTCGTCCGGCTCGGCGGCGACCACCGCTACCGCGACTCCGGCATGGTCTACGGCGAGGACGGTGAGGTGCTGCCCGATCCGGCCTGCGGCGACCACACCTTCTGGAAGGCCGACCTGTTGGAGGCGGCGACCCATCTGGTCGAGCTGATCCGCGACCGTCGACCCCATGTCATCACCACCTACGACGACTACGGCAGCTACGGTCATCCCGATCACATCCAGGCCCACCGGATCGCGATGTATGCCACCCAGCTCGCGGCAGCACGCTCCTTCCGCCCGGACCTGGGCCCGGCCTGGCAGGTCGACCGGGTGGTGTGGGGATCGATGCCGGCCAGCGCGATGCGCGCCGGGCTTCGCGCCGCCCGCGAAGCTGGCAATGACGAGTTCTTCTCCGGCCTCGATCCTGACGGCGACCTGCCCCGCATGGTCATCGACGATGCACTGATCGACTGCACCGTCGACGCCAGCCCGTACGTGGGCCACAAACTTGCTGCGCTGCGGGCCCATGCCAGCCAGGTCGAGGTCGACAGTGGTTTCTTCAAGTGGCTCATCGACCATGCCCAGTGGGGCATCGAGCACTACCGGCTCGGCGCCGGCGTGCCGTTCCCGGACGGGGCCGACGACCTCTTCGCCGGGCTGGATCTGAGGTGAGCTGCCGGTGAGTGCTGAGTCGTCAACGAGTGCTGGGTCGTCAATGAGTGCTGGGCCACAGCAACCCAGACCTGAGCTGCAGGCGGTGTCCCACGACAGCCAGGTGAGGGCGGTGTTCCGTGAGTTCGTCACCGGGATCACGGTCGTGACGACCGGGCCTGTGGGGGACGCGGCCACTCGGCATGCGATGACGGCCAACGCCTTCTGCTCGATCTCGCTCGACCCGGTGCTGGTGATGGTGTCGGTGGCCCACACGGCTCGCTTCCACGCCGCGATCACCGCGACCGACGGCTGGGCCGTGTCGATCCTGGCCTCCGACCAGTCGGCGGTGGCAGCGCACTTCGCCCGGTCGGGACGGAATCTCGCCACCCAGTTCGACGGCATCGAGCAGGTGGCGGCCGAGCGCACGGGAGCACCGCTGATCCGGGGCAGCCGGGCCTGGCTGGAGTGCCGCACCCACGACCTGGTCCGGGCCGGGGACCACACGCTCGTGCTCGGCGAGGTGCTGGCCGCAGGCGTGAATCCGGCGTCAGGCCAGCCCTTGACGTATCATCGTGGAGGCTTTGGCTTGCCGTCGCCGGGATGATTGCCTGCAGATGCGGTGGTCGGCCCCACTCATTTGCATCGCACCCAGAATCCCAGCCCTGATTGAGGAAATCCGTGAGCACCGAGGACAACTCCCCGAGTCAGCAGGACACTGCGCCCGAAGCGTTGGACACCGCTGCTACCGCCACCACCGTCGGCGTCGGCGCCGGAACGGCCGGCAAGGGTGGCGCCAAGCGTGTGATTCTGCTCACGGTCATCGGCATCGTGGTGCTTGCCCTTGCGGTCTACGGGACCGGTTTCGCGCTGTCCGGTGACCGAGCTCCCCGCAATGCGACCGTGGCCGGGATCGCCGTGGGTGGCATGTCCCGGGCCGAGGCGACCGCCAAGATCGCTGAGGAGTTCGACACCCGCACTGCCCGCGAGATCACCCTCACCGTCGATGACGAGACCGTCGTCACCACCCCGGCCGATCTCGGACTCGGCGTGGACGCAGTCGCCACCATCGATCAGGTCGGCATCGGCCGCAGCCTCGATCCGCGCCACATCTGGAAGGTTCTGGCCGGTGGCGGCCAGGTTGACCCCGTGGTCACCGTCGACCAGACCAAACTCGATGCCTTTCTCGCCGAGCTGGCCGAGAAGATCCACCGTGAACCGGCCGATGCCGCAGTCGGCTTCGCCAAGTCCAAGGTGGACTTCACTCCCGCCGTCCAGGGCAGGGACCTCGACGTGGCCGGCTCCGATGCCGCATTGAAGCAGGGCTTCCTCGACGCTGACACGATCGAGTTGCCGGTGAAGCTGGTCGATCCCGAGATCACCGACGACCAGGCCGAAGAGGCGCGTGAGATCGCCAAGAAGATCGTCTCCGACCCCGTCGTCCTGCAGGTCAAGGGTGGCGGCAGCTATGAGATCCCGGTCAAGGACCTCGCCAAGGTCTATCGCTTCGAGGTCAAGGACGGCAAGCTCGTCGCGGTGCTCGACTCGAAGGAGCTGCTGAAGCTGAGCAAGAAGGGTCTCGACAAGCTGGCCACCGAGGACCCGGTCAATGCCCGGATCGAGATCCGTGACGGCAAGCCGTACATCGTGGCGTCAAAGGACGGCAACGAAATCACCGAGGAGATCCTGCGCAAGGCCGTCGAGGACACCGTCGGATCCAGTGGCAAGGATCGCAAGGCGACCGTCACGCCCAACGGCAAGAAGGCTGACTACACCACCGAGGATGCCAAGAAGGCTGGCGTCAAGGAAGTGGTGGGGGAGTTCACCACCTACTTCCCCTATGCCGAGTATCGCAACATCAACCTGTCGGTGGCCGCCGGTCTGATCAACAACGCCTTCCTCAAGCCCGGCGACCAGTTCAGCCTCAACCAGCGGATCGGCGAGCGCACCGAGGCCAAGGGCTTCGTCTACGGCAGTGTCATCGAGGGCGGGCGCCTGGTCCAAGGACTGGCCGGCGGCATCTCCCAGTCGGCCACCACGGTCTACAACGCGGCCTTCTTCGCCGGACTCCAACTCGACCAGTGGCAGCCCCACACCCTCTACTTCGACCGCTACCCGGCAGGCCGGGAGTCGACGGTCTACCTCCCCACGATCGACGTGAAGTTCACCAACAACACCCCGTACGGGGTCGTGGTCCAGGCCTTCGTCAACAAGGCCAGTCCGGGCACCCAGGGTTCGATCACGGTGAAGGTCTGGTCCACCAAGCACTTCGTGGTCGAATCACCCGAGCCGACCAAGGAGGGCTTCTACAACTCCGGGGTCACCCGGTGGGTGGACGCCCCCAACTGTGCCTACCAAGCTCCGATCCAGGGATTCACGGCTCGCTATCACCGCAACATCTCCGATGTGAACGGCAAGTTCATCAAGCGTGAGGACTTCGTGTGGAAGTACTCCGCCGGGGACGAGATCCGCTGTGGCAAGAAGCCGGATCCCAAGAAGGACGATGACGACGACGCCGAGGACGACTGAGCCCGATGGCCCTGCGTCGCCCGTCGGGTTCCCAGGGACGCGTCCTCACCCGAGACCAACTCGGTCAACGGGTCGTCGTACGCCACCGTCTCGCCGACGGCCGGGCGACCGATGTCCTCGGCGAGTTGACCGAGCTGGATGAGCAGGCCCTGACGGTACGAGATCGGCACGGGAACGTGCACCAGATCGAGCAGCGGCTCGTCGTGGCGGCGAAGGTCGTGCCACCGGCACCGGTGCGCAAGCCGTATTCCCGCTGACGCGGGCCGTATTCCCGCTGACGCAGTGGTGATGACCACGTTGAGCCTAAGGTGCGACTCGCACAGGTGGGCGATAGTGTGGAGCCACATTCCGGCGAGGAAGCACGCGCCTGTCCGGACGAAGCTATGAAGGAGACCTCGTGACGTACATCATCGCGCAGCCCTGTGTGGACCTGAAGGACCGTGCCTGCGTCGAGGAATGTCCCGTGGACTGCATCTACGAGGGCAAGCGGATGCTCTACATCCACCCTGACGAGTGCGTGGACTGTGGCGCCTGTGAGCCGGTGTGCCCGGTCGACGCGATCTACTACGAGGACGACCTGCCGGAGGACCAGCAGGAGTTCTACGCCGCGAATGTGAACTTCTTCGATGACATCGGTTCCCCCGGCGGCGCATCGAAGTTGGGTGTCGTCGATTCCGACCACCCGATCGTGGCTGCGCTGCCGCCGCAGGAACACAACGAGTGAGCATGACCTCCGGATCATCGACGCCGCGCCGAGTCGGACTCGGCGCGGCGTTGCCGGATTTCCCCTGGGATTCGCTGGCCGGAGCCAAACGGCGCGCCGCCTCCCATCCTGGCGGGATCGTCGACCTGTCGGTCGGCACACCGGTCGATCCGGTCCCCGAGATCGGCCAGACCGCCCTGCGTGAGGCGGCGAACCGTCCGGGCTACCCCCAGACCATCGGCACGCCCGCGCTGCGAACTGCCATCGTCGAGCAGTTGACCCGCCGCTGGTCGGCCGTGGGTCTGACCGAGGCCGGCGTGCTGCCCGTGCTCGGCACCAAGGAACTGGTGGCCTGGTTGCCGCTGATGCTCGGTCTCGGGTCGCAAGACACCGTGATCTTCCCGACGGTGGCCTATCCGACCTATGCCGTCGGGGCCCAATTCGCCCGTGCCACCGGCGTCGCCGCCGACAGCGTCGAGGCCATCTGTTCCCACCGGCCCGGGTTGGTGTGGCTGAACTCGCCGTCCAATCCGACCGGTCGGGTGCTCGGTGTCGAGGAGTTGGCGGCTCTGGTTGCCGCCGCCCGCGAGGTCGGCGCGATCGTCGCCTCCGACGAGTGCTACGGCGAACTCGGCTGGGAGGCTGACCCGGTCTCCGTGCTTGATCCGCGGGTCAACGGTGGCTCCCACGATGGTCTGCTGGCGGTCCATTCGCTGTCCAAGCGGTCCAATCTGGCCGGCTATCGGGCTGGCCTGATCGCCGGCGATGCCTCGCTGGTCGCCGAGCTCACCGAGCTGCGCAAACATGCCGGGATGCTGATGCCCGGACCGGTCCAGGAAGCGATGACGGTCCTGCTCGCCGACACCGCTCATGTCGACGAGCAACGAGCACGCTATGCCCGTCGACGAGACCTGTTGCGGCCTGCCCTGACCAACGTCGGATTCCGGATCGACCACTCCGAGGCGGGCCTGTACCTGTGGGCGACCCGCGGCGAGAACTGTCGCGACTCGGTCGACTTCCTCGCCGACCTCGGGATCCTCGTCGCTCCCGGCGACTTCTACGGCGCAGACTCGGACCAGCACGTACGGGTGGCGCTCACCGCCACCGACGAACGCATCGCAGCTGCCGCACAACGACTTGCTGTCTGACCGTACGCGTGGACTCGGCCACCGGCCGATGTCGCGCTCTGTCGCCTTCATTGCCGCCAGCGGTCTCCGACTCGCAGGATCATGGGTGAAACACCGAGACCCCCTCGGAGTCGCACGAGGAGTATGCAATGCAGCGTAGATCGTTTCTGGCCGGAGGTACTGCAGCGGTGATGTTGGGCAGCCTGATCGGGCAGATCCCGCGCGCCGTGGCGGCAGAGCTCGAGATCACCGATGAACATCCGCGGCTGTTGACCCGGGACCTGTCGCCGGTTGCCGCGCTGGTGGCCGGTGATGCGGATGCCCAACAGTGGTATGCCCGGACCAAGCAGGCCGCGGACGCCTTGCTGACCACGGACCCGGTGACCTATCAGATCCCCGACGGGCTTCGGCTGTTGGCGACCTCACGTGAGGTGATCCATCGCGTCTACACCCTGGCCATGACCTATCTGGTCGAACAGGACGTGCAGTACCGCGACCGGCTGTGGGACGAACTCGAGACCGTCTGCGCCTTCAGCGACTGGAATGATCACCGTCACTTCCTCGACACCGCCGAGATGACCCATGCAGTTGCGATCGGTTACGACTGGTTCCACGACGAGTGGACCGAGGACCAACGCGCCACCTTGGTGGCAGGCCTGGCCACCCACGGCCTGGCCCCGGGCCTGGAGATCTTCGAAGGACGCTCGACCCCGCATCCGTGGTTCACCTGGACCAACAACTGGAACATCGTCTGCAACGGTGGTCTGATCGCCGGTGCCCTGGCCATCATCGATGTCGAGCCGGAACTGGCCGGGCAGGTCCTCGATCACGCCCTGGACACTCTGCCCCTGGCCGTCGACGAGTACGGACCTGACGGCGGCTACCCCGAAGGGGTCGGCTACTGGGATTACGCCATCAAGTATCTGGTGCTGCTCCTGTCGAGCCTTGAGGCAGCAACGGGCGAGACGACCGAACTCGCCGGATCGCCGGGAGTCGACAGCACCGTCGACTTCCCGATGCATCTCAGCGGGCCGAGCGGACTCGGCTTCAACTACTACGACTCCGACTCGAGCTCGCCTCGTCCGGCCGAGGCGTTCTGGCTTGCAGCACGGTTCGACCGACCCGACCACAGCTGGTGGGCCAAGCTCGGCGCCGACACCAACCAGCCCGGCTGGAAGCAGCTGCCACTCGGATTGTTGTGGTACGACCCGGAGCACACCTCAGCGCCGATCGAGTCAGGCACAGCACGGGACGCCCATTTCACCGGTGGCTGTGAGATCGCGACGATGCGCAGTGGGTGGGAACGCGACGACACCCTGTACCTGGCGGGCAAGGCCGGGGTGAACGACACCAGCCACAGCGACCTCGATATCGGCACCTTCGTGCTCGATGCCCTGGGACAACGCTGGGCCGCCGAGCTCGGCAGCGACGACTACGGACTGCCCGGCTACTTCCACGAAACCCGTTGGACCTACTACCGCAAGCGCACCGAGGGCCAGAACACCTTGGTGGTCAATCCGAGCGCAGATCCGGGTCAGGGACTGACCGCAACGGGTGCATTGCAGGGATGGTGGAGTACCGCGACCAGTGCCGCGTTCACCATCGACGGCACGGGCGTGGACGAGGCCTTCAGCTTCTGGCAGCGAGGCTGGCGGATCGATGACTTCCGCCGTCATGTCGTGGTGCAGGACGAGGTCCGCCTCAACGAGCCGGGGGAGCTGTGGTGGTTCATGCACACCGCAGCAGCGATCGCGATCAGCGAGGACGGCCGCGGCGCCGTGCTCACCCTGGCCGGACGCGAATTGCGGGCCGATCTCGTGGGGCCGGTGGACGCGACCTTCTGGGAGATGGCGGCCGCACCGTTGTGGACCTCGCCGCAACCCGAGGGTCAGGCCACCAACGCCGGACTGCGCAAACTGGCGATCCGATTGAGCGGAGTGGAGACCGCCACGATCACCGTACAGTTCACGCCGGTGTTGACCGGACACGAACTGGAGGTCGCGGCGCAGTCGCCACTGTCAGCCTGGACCGAGCCACGCGACACCACTGCCGTGCTCGAATCCTTGGAGATCGACGGCGACCCGGTGGCAGGCTTCAGCCCGGACAACTTCACCTATGGGGCAGTCCTCAGCCCGGACTCGACGATCACCGCAGCGGCAGCTGACGGTGGACGGACCCGGATCGTGCGCACCGAAGGCGGTGGCGCAAGAATCGTGGTGTCGCGAGCGAAGCATCGGTCAGGGATCTACCTTCTGTGGCCAGACCTGCCGGTGGGCCCGGGCAACTTCCCCGAAGGCGTGATCGCCAGCTCCGACGATGGCAACATCCCTGCCAACACGCTCGACGGTGATCTGGAGACCCGTTGGTCGGCCGAGGGCGACGGCGAATGGATCGGCTATGACCTCGGCGGTGACGGCCCGGTGTCGGAGGTCAGGATCGCCTGGTTCTCCGGGGACGAACGACAGACCTCCTTCGACATCGAGGTCGCGGCCGAGGCGGAGACCACTTGGACCACCGTCTTCTCCGGGCTCAGCTCCGGCACCACCGCCGATCTGGAGACCTATGCCTTCGACACCGTCGAGGCCCGCTATGTGCGGATCGTCGGCCATGGCAACACCAAGAGCGGCTGGAACTCGGTGGCCGAGGTCGAGATCACCGGACGCGAGGTTGACTGGGAGCCGGTGCTGCGGATCGAAGAACTCGACTGGGAGGTCCCGACCGTCCTGCCGGGCCAAACCGTGCCGACCGTGCTGAAGGCCCGACGCAATGACGGCTCGGTGGTCGACCTCCCCGAGGCCGAGATCTCCTTCCACAGCGACGATCCCGAGATCGTGACCATCGATGCCGACGGGGTGGTGACCGCTGTCGCCGAAGGCGAGAGTGCAGTCGTGGCCATCGTGGCCTTCGACCGCCGGCTGCTGCATCGGAAGGTGCCGCTGACCGTGGCCGACCCGTCGCGGCCGGTGTACGAGTCGGTGGCCGACACCTTTGTCCGCAGTGGCGACTATGCCGACGACGTGTACGGCCGGCAGCAGCGGATCTACGTCAAGCATGTCCCTGACCCTGAGGGCGGGTTCTACCGACGGGCGTTCGTCGAGTTCGACCTGCCGGCCCAGGACCGTCCTGTCAGCGTGGTGAGCTTCGAATTCCTCGGTTGCGTCGCGGATGGCAACGGCACCGAGTTCGACCTGTCAGTCTGTCTGGCCGAGGGGACGATCGATGAGGCCACCACGAGCTGGAACAACCAGCCTGATGTCGGCGCCACGCTCGGAACGAGCCACATCACCGATGAGGAGAAGTGGTGGTCGGTCGACCTCACAGGGATCGAGGATCGGATCGCCGCCGGGGGCACTCTGGTCCTGGCCCTGGACCAGCTGCCCGACTCCGGGCAGGGACTGAACACCCGGATGGAGTCCTGTCAGTCAGCCAATCCCACTCGGTTGCGGCTCGAACTGGGCTGAAGGTCAGACAAGGTCGACCATGTCGTCGAGGAACGGGCCGGTGTCGACCATCGTCACCGGCACCTCGGCGAGTTGCTCCACCTGCTCGATGACGGCCCTGACCGTGTCGGAGAGACGGTCTCGGTCCCGGACGCCCTTCATAGTCGGGTCGAGATGGTCGGCAAAGGTGAGTGCCAGCTGTGTGGGGCCGTTGACCATGACGGCATAGCGCAGGAGCTCGTCGTCGATCCGGTGAGCCTTGCGCCGAGGTCGACCGGTGTTCACCCCGTACTCGGCGATTCCCCGGGCCACAGCCTCCTCGTGCGGCATCTCGTGCGGCAGCGGACCCTCGCCGACCCGAGTGGGGAGTGCCTTCACCACCAGGACGACGTCACTGACCTGCCGCCAGCTCAGTCCGACATCATCGATCGCAGCGGCAGAGGTGCAGTTCTTGACAGTGGTGCAGGGATGTTCAAAGCTCAGCGACAGTGACAGCTGAGTGCCCTGGGCTCCTTCCACCAGCACTGTCTCACCGGCCGCAGACCGGGTGTTGGCCAGCAGCGCGACATCAGCGACTCTGGCACTGATCTGGGCGAGGTCACCGACCCGGGCTCCCTTGCGGTTGACATAGCGGGACCGTGCCGGGCCGACACCGCTGCCGCTGGTCCCGACAATCTCACGGAGGAAGCAGTCTTCGGCCTCGGCGCCGAGATCGGCATCGGTGATCAACCCGCAGCGAGGGTCGACGACGATCCGGTCGGCGACGCCATAGCGGTCCACTTCGTCGGCCAGGATCTCGGGCCGCACCAGGACACCGGGGCCGACCGCAAGGGTCGTGCGCGGATTGATCCATGCGGTCGGGATCTGGCGATGTTTGGCGATCCTGCCGTCGGGCAGGGTGAAGCTGGCGCCGGCGTTGGTGCCGACGCCAGCCCGCACAGCCAGACCGGCGTCGGTGCGACGAGCCAGATGTGCCGTCACCTTGCCCTTGCCGGAATCGCCCCAGAAGGCGTCGACGATGATGGTTGCGGGCATGACAAATCCTTTGATGGTGGGAATGTCTGAGGGCTGCGGTGTTACCGATCGGTTCAGAGGGGGTCGAGCTCGGCGGCGCCAAAACCGACGATCGAGACGAGCTGTTCGGCCTGGTCGGTCGGAAGCAGTCGGGACCGGAGCTCGACCAGGTGGGGTCCGAAGCTCTCGGTGAGGATGTCGTGGTGGCGCTCGAAGATGGCGGCCAGATAGGCCTCCTGCCGGATCAGCTTCTCGACCACCCGGGACAGCGCCGGCTGGTCGGTCTGGATCGCGGTGGGCTGGTGGTCCAGGGTCGACACCAGGGCGAGGCGGTGGTCGATCGCCACCAGCAGGAGGTGGCCTCCGACCGTACGATCGGGATGTTCGTGTTGGAAGACCTCTCCGACGTCGAGATCGCTGTCACCGAAGACATTCACCACCACCTGACACCCGGAGCGGGAGGCGGCGCGCAACGGGGCGGCGAGCCAGTCGAGGTCCTCGGCCCAGCAGCAGACGGCGACCCGCTCTCGGGCGCTGTCGACCAGGGCGGCCGTACGCCCGATGATCGCCTCAGTGCCGCGCAGGGTGTGGAATGCGGTGGCGGCCGGTGGCTCGGCGAACTGGGCGAGATCGGCGACCAGCGAGTCCACCTGGCGTTCGGTCCGGCGTTTGATCCGGCCGAGCGCATCGGATGGCGGTGTGGCGACGAATCGCGCGGGCGTGCCGCTCGCAGTCTGCAGAGCGAATCCTTTGTCGGCCAAGGATTTCACCGCGGCATAGGCATTCGCGCGTTGCAACCCGGCAGCGTTGGCGAGTTCGTAGCCGGTGGCCTCGGGCTGTTGCAGCAGCGCGAGGTAGATCCGTGCCTCGGACTGGGTCAGGCCGAGTTCGATCAGTCGTTCCATCACGTACTCAGACACTAGCGCAAGAGTAGTAGCACCTGCAACTACCTTGACGGTGGTGGGTGTGAGGGTTAGCGTCAACGAGTCCGGCATCCCCCGTCGGACACGAGGGCGCCGGGACCGACGCTGGACGCGAGGAGAAGACCATGCCAACACGACGTTCGGTATTTGTCGGTGCAAGCCTGTCAGCCGCGGCGGTCGCCGCCGGATTGGGGACGCGCCCGGCACATGCAGCCGAACCGGTCACCGTACGAACTGGTGCCGATGTTGCCCATGCCGACGGATGGAAGATCTTCCAGGGCAGGAAGATCGGCATCATCACCAACCCGACCGGTGTCGTGACGCAGAGTCTGCGCAGCATCGTCGACGAGATGCACGGTGAGGTCGACATCAAAGCGGTCTTCGGACCCGAGCACGGGTTTCGGGGTGCTGCACAAGCGGGGGAGTCGGAGGAGACCTACACCGACGAACGCACCGGTGTGACGGTCTACGACGCCTATGGGGCGACCGCCGAGACCTTTGGAGGCTTCTATGACGAGTCCGGCATCGACACTGTTGTCTTCGACATCCAGGACGTGGGCGTCCGCTTCTACACCTACATCTGGACGATGTACGAGGCCATGATCGCTGCAGTACAAAAGAGTCTGGCCTTTGTCGTGCTCGATCGCCCCAACCCGATCGGCGGTGCCGCCCACGGGAGCATGATGACTGACGGATTCACCTCTGGGGTGGGAAAGGACAAGATCCTGCAGGCCCATGGCATGACGGTCGGCGAAGTGGCCCGCTACTTCAACGGCGAGTTGATGGCCCAGGCCGCCGGCGGGCAGCTGGACGAGGTGGAGGTGGTCGAGATCGAGGGCTGGGAACCGTCGCAGCTCTTCGCCGAGACCGGGCTGCGGTGGGTGATGCCGAGTCCGAACATGCCGACTGCTGACACGGCCCTGCTCTATGCCGTGACCGGCATGTTCGAGGCGGTCAACCTGTCCGAAGGGCGGGGCACGACGCGGCCGTTCGAGCTGATCGGTGCCCCCTATGTCGACCATCGTTGGGCCAGTGAACTCAACGACCGGGATCTGCCCGGGGTGGTCTTCCGCGAGGCCTACTTCACCCCGACCTTCTCCAAGTGGGAACAGGAGGTCTGCTGCGGCGTGCAGGTCCACATCACCGACCCGCGCCTGGTCGAGCCCATTGCCCTGGCCACACACATGATGACGGCCGCCCGGGATCTCTATGACGATTTCGGCTGGCGAACTCTTGACGGTGACAATCCGGGCCGCTGGATCGGGCTGCTCACCGGGTCGAAGCGCTTCCAAGAACGTATGGAAGCCGGTGTTCGGGCCGAGGCCATCATCCTCGGCTGGCGACGTGATGAGCAACTGTTCGAACGGCAGCGCCAGCCCTACCTGATCTACCCCCGTGGTTGAGCCCCAGGCATGGCAGGAGGTCCTCACCTTCACCCAATCCCGGCCGGGTGAGGTGCGCGAAGCGTTCCCCGGTGCGGTGATGCTGTACGGGCAGGGTGACCAGGTGTTGTTCCACGGTGCCCACGGATGGGCTGTGCGGTACGGCGCAGAGGGAGTGTCGCTGGCCGAGCCCGATCGGATCGCGATGGCACCCGACACGATCTTCGACCTCGCATCGGTGTCGAAACTGTTCACCGCGATCGTGGTGATGCAGCAGATCGAGGCTGGACGGTTGGAGCTGGATCGGCCAGTTGCCGACTGGATCGGCGACTTCGCCGCCGGTGGCAAGGCCGAGGTGACGGTGCGGATGCTGCTGGCCCACTCGTCCGGCCTACCGTCCTGGATCCCCCTGTACGGCAGCGTTTCCTCGGTCGACGAGCAACAGGAACGAGTGTTCGCCGAGCCTGTGGTGCACGATCCGGGCACGACCTACGAGTACAGCGACCTCAACCTGATCACTCTGGGGTGGTTGTGCGAGATCGTTTCCGGCAGGTCACTGGAGCGGCTTGTCAGCGAGGGGATCACCGCTCCGCTCGGGATGGTCGACACCGGCTACAACCCGGGCCTGCCGGTGCGGCAACGGGTCGCTGCCACAGAGGACCAGCCGGAGATGGCCAGAGGTCTGGTCTGGGGTGAGGTCCACGATGAGAATGCGTGGTCACTCGGCGGGACCGCCGGCCATGCGGGTATCTTCTCCACAGCCGCCGATCTGTCACGGCTGGCCCGCTCATTCCTTGACGATGCTCCGTGTCCGCTGTTGGAACCATCCTCGATCGCGGAGATGGTACGCAACCAGGGAGTCCCGGGTCACGAGCGTGGACTCGGCTTCGAGCTGAATCAGCCATCGTTCATGGGGAAGTTGGCCTCTGACCGTACGGTCGGACACACCGGTTTCACCGGCACCTCGCTGGTCATCGACCTTAATGCCAACGCCTATGTGGTCCTGCTGACCAATCGGGTGCACCCGACGCGAACCGGTCCGAATGTCAACCCGGCACGGAGAATCGCAGCAGACGGACTCGCCGCACTGCTCGGTCGCGGCTGAACCCGGTCGTCCCCGTCAGGCGGCGCTGATCACTGCGGTGGGGCGGTGACGCTGATCCTGACCTGTTTGTCGGGCAGGGACTCCTCGACCCCGTCCCAGTGGCCGAGCTCATCCACGGTGTGGGTCCAACGACGGTCATCGACCTGCACGGTCGCGGTGCCGAACCGTGCCCCGGTCGCGACGGCCAGGTGAGCAATGATCCAGGCATGCCGTTCGTCACTGGCGGTGTAGGTGACGGTGGCGCCGTCCCGCTGGCCCTTCTTGATGCCCAGAGTCTTGACCAGGAAGGAATCCAGGCCCTTGAGATCACCTTCGACCTGGTCATAGAGGCAGCGGACCGAGGCCTCGTCCCATCCGGTGAAGGTGCTGGCCAGGGCCCGGGCATTGGACTCGTGCTTGCGATAGGCATCAGGGAATCCGCTGCGCTGGACGGCCTGGGCCATCTCGGTGATGTCGCTGTCCTCCCAGCCGTTGATGGTGACCAGCGTGTCGAGAAACTTGCCGGTCGAGTAGTAGGGATCCATGATCTCGTCGACCGAACCCCAGCCCTGGCTGGGTCGCTGCTGGAACAGCCCGACCGAGTCCCGGTCGCCGTAGTCGAGGTTGCGGATCCCAGTCTCCTGGTAGACCGTTGCCATCGCGATGGTTGCTGCTCTGGCAGGAAGTTTCCGTTTCACTGTGGTGCCGATGATGATGCTGGTCCACCACGCCTGGTCGATGGTGAGCGTGGTGACATGGTCACTGAGTCGCGATTCGCAGTGTGGGCTGGGCCGGGGCGGAGGGGAGGGCTTCGGGGCGAAGATGCGCGCGACCACGGTCACCAGCAGGACGATCGCCACCACCATCGCGACAATGCCGATGATCATGGCGACCAGGCATCCACGCATGCCGGTGGAACGGGACGATGGGGGACGGGCCATGACTCAGTGGGTGTGGAGGTCGGCGTTGAGTGCCACAGAGGCAGGTCTGCGTTCCTTGGCGACAACTGCTCCGGTGGTCGAGTCCCGCAGGAACAGCAGGTTGGGTTGCCCCGACAGCTCAACCGCTTTCACCGTACGACCGTCGACGAGCCTCACCTTGGTGCCGGCGGTGACGTAGAGCCCGGCCTCGACCACACAGTCATCGCCGAGGCTGATCGCGATCCCGGAATTCGCGCCAAGCAACGTGCGCCTGCCGACCGTGACGACCTCGGTCCCTCCGCCGGACAACGTGCCCATGATCGAGGCTCCACCACCGACATCGGATCCGGCACCGACGACGACTCCTTGGGAGATCCGTCCCTCGACCATCGCCTCGCCCAGGGTGCCGGCGTTGAAGTTGACGAAACCCTCGTGCATCACGGTCGTGCCCGGCGCGAGGTGTGCGCCGAGCCGGACCCGGCTGGCATCGGCGATCCGCACGCCCGGGGGGACCACGTAGTCCAACATCGACGGGAACTTGTCGACCCCGTGCACGCGGACCGGCCCACGGCGGCGTAGCCGCAGCGAAGTCTGGGTGAAGTCGGCGGCGGCACAGGGGCCGGCCGAGGTCCACACCACATTGCTCAGGTGGGCGAAGATGCCGTCCAGATTCACTTCCCGCGGCTTGACCATGCAGTGACTCAGCAGGTGCAGCCGCAGCCACACATCAGCGGTCGACACCGGTGCCGCTGCAAGGTCGATGTGGACCCGTACCGCCTCGGTGTGGACCCCGCGAGCCGCATCGGAGTCGGCCAGCGCAGCCAGCTCCTCGGGCGTCTGCTCATCGACGGTGCCGAGCTGTGGAGAAGGAAACCAGATGTCCAACCACTGGCCTGACTCGTGAATCGTGGCCAGGCCCCATCCCGAGGCGATCTGCGGTTCCATGGGCGAAATCGTAGCCGGAAGGCCCCAACCGATAGGGTCTCGGGCGTGAGCGCAGAAGCTGAACTGGACCTGACCGTTGACGTTGTTGACCTGCTGCAACACCTGATCGACATCGAGTCGGTCAGTGGCGATGAGCAGCGGATTGCTGACGCCGTGGAGACTGCACTGATTCCGTACGGACACCTGGAGGTGTCCCGTCACGGCAATGTCGTCGTGGCCCGCACCACCTTGGGCAGGGACTCCCGGGTGGTCGTCGCCGGTCACCTCGACACCGTGCCGATCGCAGACAATGTCCCGTCGGTGAGGACCATCCAGGACGGCGAGGACGTGATCATCGGCCGTGGTGCCTGCGACATGAAGGCCGGCGTCGCGGTGGCCCTGTCCTGTGCAATCGAGCTCACGGCACCGCGCCACGACGTGACCTGGATGTTCTACGACAACGAGGAGGTCGGGGCCGAGCTCAACGGGCTGCGGCAACTCGCCGAGGACCGACCTGATCTCTTCGAGGCCGATTTTGCGGTGCTCGGTGAGCCCTCCAATGCCGGCGTGGAAGCCGGCTGCCAGGGGACCATGCGGGTCGAGCTCTCCCTGACCGGCACAGCAGCACACTCGGCGCGTGCCTGGATGGGACACAACGCGATCCACGATGCGGCACCGATCCTGCAGCGACTGACCGACTATGAGCCGCGCCGCGTCCTGATCGATGGACTCGAGTACCGCGAGGGACTCAACGCCGTCGCGGTCACCGGAGGCATTGCCCGCAATGTCATCCCCGACCAGTGCCTGGTCGCGATCAACTACCGGTTTGCGCCGTCGCGCTCACTCGCCGAGGCCGAAGTCCACCTGCGTGAGGTCTTCGACGGCTACGACCTGGTCGTCACCGATGCCGCCCCCGGGGCACTGCCCGGTCTGGACCGACCGGCGGCCAAGGACTTCGTCGCCGCCACCGGTGGTCGGGTGGGACCGAAGTTTGGCTGGACCGATGTCTCGCGTTTCTCCGCCATGGGGGTCCCGGCGGTCAACTTCGGCCCCGGCAACCCGAGCAAGGCCCATGCCGACGACGAATTCTGTCCGGTCGCCGAGGTCTACAGTTGCCGAGAAGCGCTGCTGGCCTGGCTCAGCTGACGAGCACAGGTCCAGGGCCGAGACGATGGAGTGGGAACTCGAGGGTGAGATCATCGAATGGCGAGGTCCGGCGCCGTTCCTGTTTGTGGACATCGACCCAGAGGTGTCGGACGAGATCAAGCAGGCCGCGGCTGGCCTGGAGTACTGGGGACAGGTCGCTGTGCGGGCTCGAATCGGTGGCACCACGTTCACCACCGCGCTCTTTCCCAAGGAGGGCCGCTACCTGCTACCGGTCAAGGTCGCGGTCCAACGTGCCGAAGACATCGGCGAGGGTGACACCGTGACCGTACGGATGGAGTTGCGGCTCGACCGCTGACGGCATCCCACACCACAAACACCTCACTACCGCCAGCACACCACACCTGCAACTGTGGTGGCTGGGCGCGACTGAGGTGTCTGCGGGCCAGCGCCCGCTACGCGGACCTGACGGCCGGCGCCCGCTACGCTGACCTGCGTGAGTGTTGAAGAGCAGCCCAGGGGTTACCGCGGGGCAACCGAGGACGAACGCCTGCTGGCGCCGAACAATGCGCTGAGTTGGGCAGACCCGTGGCGGGTGATGCGGATCCAGGCGGAGTTCGTCGAGGGGTTCGATGCGCTGAGCGATCTCGGCCGGGCGATCTGTGTGTTCGGCAGCGCGCGGACCGCACCGGACTCACCGCACTGCCGGGCCGCCGAGGATGTGGGGCGCTTGCTGGCCGAGGCCGGTTGGGCGGTGGTCACCGGCGGCGGACCCGGCATCATGGAGGCGGCGAACAAGGGGGCCCAAGCGGCTGGCGGCGTCTCGGTCGGTCTGGGGATCGAACTGCCCTTCGAGACCGGTCTCAATCCCTACGTCACGCTCGGGTTGGACTTTCGCTACTTCTTCGTCCGCAAGACGATGTTCGTCAAGTACTCCCAGGGCTTCATCGTGATGCCGGGAGGTATGGGCACCCTCGATGAACTCTTCGAGGCGGTCACTCTGGCCCAGACCGGCAAGGTGACGGCCTTCCCGATCGTGCTGTTCGGCAGCGACTACTGGCAGCCAATGGTGGACTGGCTGCGGGGCACCCTGCTCGCCGAAGGTGCGATCAACGAATCCGACCTCGACCACCTGCAGCTGACCGACGACCCGGCCGAGGCAGTCCGGCTCGCCACCGCGCCAGCTGCGGCACAGTAGGGTCTCCCTCATGCAATGGGCTATTGCCGCACTGATCGTGGTGGTGCTGGGCCTGGTGGCCGTGGCCGGGACAGGAGCTTTTGGCGGACAACGCCGCGAACCGGTCCGCGATGTCTACCGTCAACCGCTACCGGACCAGCCGCTGACCTCTGATGACCTCGACCGGGTCCGGTTCGGAGTCACGGTGCGCGGTTACGCCATGGGTCAGGTCGACGACCTGCTCGACCGACTTCGCGACGACCTCGCCGTCCTGGAACGGGAGATCGCCGAGCTTCGGGCCAACGGTGCCGCTGTGGCCGTTCAGGACGCCCGGATCGTCGACCGGTTCGGGCTCGACGGCGGACAGGGTGTCCCCCAGGACGCCGATTGGACCGACGGTGACGGGCGAGTCGGAGAGACCGTTGAAGAGGCCGAAAGCGGCGAATTCCTGCAGTATTCGCGCAGTTCAGGTATTGCCGAACGGGCCCTGCAGAATGCCTCAACGGCAGGACGAACTGCGCAGGAGGACCCCGATGGGGAATAATGGGCCTCGGCATAATCCGTTGTGACGAGAGATGAGGTTGGGCGATGGCTGCGATGAAGCCGCGAACCGGTGACGGCCCGATGGAGGTCACCAAGGAAGGCCGAGGGATCGTCATGCGTGTTCCGCTCGAAGGGGGCGGACGGCTTGTGGTTGAGCTCAACGCGGACGAGGCCAAGGAACTGAAGGACGCGCTGGGCGGCGTCGTCGGCTGACGACACGCAGAGCGACGAGCATCCTTCGTCTCCGTCCTCGGTGGGCCGCCCGGCCGGCATGATGCTGGTTCCGGCGGCCCACCCTGCAGTGTTGTGAAGACGTGCAGTGTTGAAGACGTGCAGGGTTGTGAACCTTCCTCGGTGAGAGAGGATCCGCTGTGCCAGCTGGTGCCGAGGTCACCGTCCAACACGGATCGGTGACTGCACCTCCCCGACTGCCCTGGGACCTCCCCGCCGAACAGTGGCGACTCGCCACCGCTGGCGGGGCTTTTGCGTTGTCCCTGATCGCCGCTGTCCCGATCATGTACGGCAGACGCCACGGTCTGTTCGGTGAGACCTCGCTGGCCGAGTACTCGGCCTTGTTCGCTGCTGCAGTCACCGCTGGCTCCTTTGTGATCTGGTTCCTGTGGTCAGCCAAGGACCCGATCCGCCGGTGGCGGCGCCGGATGCCGCTGCTGTTGCGAATCCTGGAATGTGTCGGCCTCACCCTCACCCATGCCGGTGTCGCCCTGCTGCTTCCCTCAGGTGCCTTCTGGGTGCTGTCCCAAGCTTTCCGTGAGCTCACTCTCGACGGTGTTGCCGGTGCGTTCATCGTTGCCTCGGTGGCTGCTGTGGCGTCCTATCTGACCGTCGGATCGGCCCTGTCGACCAGCACCCGACATCTGTCCCACCTGCTCGCCGTCTTCGTCGCCTCCGGTGCGCTCTCGAGCATGCTGACCGCCTCGGATCCACTGTGGTGGCAAAGTCACTTCAGCTCACTCGGCGCCGCCACCGATGCCTCGGGGATCACCTTCAACTTCACGTTGCTGCTGGCCGGGCTGGTGATCATCACCCTCAGCGGCTACCTCACCCATGATCTGGGTCGCTGGGCGGAACTGGCCCGGGAAGCCCACTGGAAGGTGCTGGTGGTCCGGGTCGGCTTCGTCGTCGAGGGCGCACTGTTGGCCGGGCTGGCCTTCCTGCCAGTGGACCGGTTCTTCGTGTCCCACAATGTGGTGGCCTACACCATGGTCGGGGTGTTCCTGGTCCTGGCCGTTGCCGTACCGGTCCTGTTCCCGACCCTGTCGCGGGCCTTCACCGTGGTCTGCGTGGTCACCTTGACAGTGCTGGTGATCGGCCTGGTGGCCTACCTCGGTGTGCACTACCTGAACCTGACGGCCTTCGAACTGCTGGCAGTCGGTGGCATCTTCGCCTGGCTGATCCTGCTGGTCGGCACGGTTGAGTCAGCCTCGCAACATCTGCTGTCCCATCCGATGCTCGTCTCACCCTCAGCCGTGGCGCTGGAGCGCAGCCCGGTAGACGTCGACGGTCTGGGCCGCGATTGACTCCCACGAGAACTCGGCCTTGCAGCGTTGCCGCCCGGCCACACCGAAGCGGTGGGCCCGCTCCGGATCGGCCAGGAGTTCGTTGATCCGATCGGCAAAGGTTGCCTCGAAGTCTGTGATGAAGAGGGGATCGTCGGCCCGGTCGGGGTCATAGGGGACCAACAGACCGGTCTGGCCGTCGACCACGACCTCCGGGATCCCGCCCACGGCCGAGGCGACCACGGCGGTCTCGCAGGCCATCGCCTCCAGATTCACGATGCCCAGGGGTTCGTAGACCGACGGGCAGGCAAACACCGTCGCGTGGGTCAGCATCTGCCGCACCTCGGCCCGGGGCAGCATCTGCGGCACCCAGACCACACCGCCACGGCTGCGCTGCAGCTCGGCGAAGGCCTCCTCGAACTCGGCTGCGATCTCGGGGGTGTCCGGGGCACCGGCGAGCAGCACGATCTGGGCATCAGGATGGATTCGAGCCGCTGCCCGTACGAGATGGATCAAACCCTTCTGCCGGGTGATCCGGCCGACGAAGACGACTGACGTGCGCTGCGGGTCGACTCCGATCCGGGTCAGAGCCGCAGTCGACGGATCGGGCCGGAACTCCTCGGTGTCGATGCCATTGCGGACCACATGCACCTTGGCCGGATCGAGATCGGTGTACGACGACAACACCGCCTCACGCATCCCGTCGCTGACCGCGATCACTGCATCGGCGCCCTCATAGGCAGTCCGCTCCGCCCAGGACGACAGGGCATAGCCACCGCCGAGCTGTTCGGCCTTCCATGGCCGGTGCGGTTCCAGGGAGTGCGCCGTCACCACATGGGCGGTGTCGTGGAACAGCCCGCTGAGGTGGCCGGCGAGATTGGTGTACCAGGTGTGGGAATGCACCACATCCGGGACACGACCCAGCTGGGACCCCAACGACTGGACCATCGACAGATCGGCACCGAAGACCCGCAGGGCAGCGTTGGCATCGGCCGGGAACGACTCGGCATGGGCCAGCGCTCCGGGTCGGGACTCACCCATGCAGTGGACCTCGACCTCGGCGAGTTGACGCAGCTGCGGCACGAGCTGGGCAACATGGACACCGGCTCCGCCGTAGATGGTCGGCGGATATTCGCGAGTCAGCACTGACACACCCAGTTGATCAGCTGTCATGGCCTGATCGTGTCACACCGGTGACGCCCTGTGCACCAATGCGTGCCGGTCGGCCACGGATGGGCCGAAGGTGTTGCCGGGTGGCCCCCGACGGCTTACGGTTCAGTCATGGCGTCCAAACCGAAGGTGTTGGCACTGGTGCTCGCGGGGGGCGCGGGCAAGCGCCTGATGCCCCTGACCATGGACCGCGCCAAACCGGCAGTCCCGTTCGGCGGGACCTTCCGACTGATCGACTTCGTGTTGTCCAATCTGGCCAATGCCGAGATCCGGCACATCTGTGTCCTCACGCAGTACAAGTCGCATTCGTTGGACCGTCACATCTCGCTCACCTGGCGGATGTCGACCCTGCTCGGCAACTACATCACCCCAGTCCCGGCCCAGCAGCGGCTCGGCCCGCGCTGGTTCCAGGGCAGCGCTGATGCGATCTTCCAGTCGATGAACCTGATCATGGATGAGGACCCCGACTATGTGGTCGTCTTCGGTGCGGACAACATCTACCGGATGGACGTCGAGCAGATGCTCAATGCACACATCGACTCCGGCACGGACTGCACGGTCGCCGGGATCCGGGTGCCCCGCAAGGATGCCAGCGCCTTCGGCATCATCGACGCCGACACCGATGGCCGGATCAAGTCCTTCCTGGAGAAGCCCGAGGATCCGCCCGGTCTCCCCGATGATCCGGACTCCTCTTTTGCCTCGATGGGCAACTACGTCTTCACCACCGCCGCACTGGTCGATGCGCTGACCGCTGATGCGGCCGACCCGTCCTCGCGGCACGACATGGGCGGCGACATCGTGCCGGCCTTCGTCGGTTCGGGAGATGCCAATGTCTACGACTTCACCGAGAACACCGTCCCCGGCAGCACGGAGAAGGATCGCAACTACTGGCGTGATGTCGGCACCATCGATTCGTTCCACGAGGCCCACATGGACCTGGTCTCGGTCGACCCGGTGTTCAACCTGTACAACGACGACTGGCCGATCTGGACCAATCAGGCCCAGAAGCCGGGCGCCAAGTTCGTCCTCGACGGCCGGGCCCGCGACTCGATCGTCAGCGCTGGTTGCATCATCTCCGGTGGCTATGTCGAAGACTCGGTGTTGTCGCCGTCGGTACGGGTCGACCAGGGCGCCGATGTCGACGAGTCGGTGTTGCTCAACAATGTCCACATCGGCGCCGGCGCAATCATCAAACGTGCCATCCTCGACAAGGCAGTGATCATCGATCCGGGGACGAAGATCGGCATCGATGCCGAGGCGGACCGGGCCCGCGGCTGCACCGTCTCGCCCAGCGGCATCACCGTCATCCCCAAGGGGGTACGGATCGGGCCGATCTGAGCGTTCGGTGGGCTCAGGTCAGGCTCAGGTCAACTCGTGCAGCTGCTGGAAGTACTCGATCCGGAGCGGATCGGCCTCAGTCCCGTACGCCTCGAGGAAGTAGTCATCCCAGCCGGGGCCAAAGTTCCACCCGAGACTGAGCAGGGCGACCGCGAGGTCGGCCCAGCGGTCACCGACTCCCGCAGCGCCGAGGTCGACGTACCCGGCCACCGAGCCGTCCGGCCTCAGCAGCGTGTTCGGGGCGCAGGCATCGCCACAGCACACGACCAGATCCGCCGTACGGGTCGGGGGAGCCTCGGCTGCCAGGGCACGTACCGGTGCGTCGGGGTGGGTGAGCGCGTCGACGGTCGGTTGGAAACGCCACGGGCAGGAGTCGACGGGCAGCCTGTCGTGAAGGTGGCGCAGCGCCCGTCCCAGGGCCGGCACCGTCTGGGCGGGTTGCTCGCGATGGGGCAAGGACACCGCGTTGGCTCCGGGCAGGGCAGCGGTCAGCAGCCAGCTTGAGGTGACGTCAAGGACGTGGGGGACCGGCAGCCACTGCCCAGCCCAGCGCAGTCGTTGGGCCTCGGCCAGCGGCTGGCACCGGGTTCCGAGGACGGCGCCGGGTGGGCGGGCCACCTTCAGATAGGATTCGGCCGGGTCACCGATCTGCCACGTGGTGGCCAGATCGGTGTGCCAGATCGCTGTGGCGGGGCGTCCGGCTGCCAGCGAGATCACCTGGTCGCCGGGGCGAAGGCGCGGGGCCGGTCCTGGCCGGGCCATGGGTCAACGCTTGACGGCGACGAGGAGGCCGTCGCCTGCTGGCAGCAGGGCGGGCACGAGGTCCTCGTTCTCGGTGACCATGCCGATTGCTTCCCGTACGGCCTCGGTCTCGTCGTCGATCGCGTCACCGGCGACCCGGTCACGACGCAATGCATTGTCCATGGCGAGCACACCACCGTGACGCAGCAGACGGACGGCCTGCTCGACATAGGCGGGGTACTCGATCTTGTCAGCGTCGATGAAGACCATGTCGTACGCCCCGTCGGACAGGTTCGGCAACACGGTCAGGGCACGGCCGGCAATGAGTCGGAAGCGTTGGCTGCGGATGCCACGTTCGGTGAACGCGGCCCGGGCCGCAGCCTGGTGTTCGGGTTCGAAGTCGACGCTGGTCAGCACGCCGTCCTCGGCCATGCCGCGGAACAGGGCAAGTCCGGACACCCCGGCGCCAGTGCCGATCTCGACGACGGCACGAGCGTCCAGCAGCCGCGCCAGCATGGTCAAGGCGGTGGCACCGCCATGGCCGATCGGGCGGATACCGAATGACTCGGCGGTTTCACGGGCGGCAGCGGCTTGCTCAACCTCCGGGACGAGATCCTCGGCCCAGGCCCAGGACTGTGCGCTGGGGGCCAGCTGCGATGACGAGGCGGGCTGTGCATTCACACCGCAGAACATACACTGCCCTGCGCGCGTGTGGGAGTGTCCGTGGGAACTCAGGTGAGGTGTCTACGGCGAACATGTGCACGGATTGGCGATTCTGGGCGATAGGGTGCCTCCCATGCGCAGTACGGATCGGGATCGGCCCTTCGGCCGCCTGTTGACCGCCATGGTCACGCCCTTTGCAGCTGACCTGTCCCTGGACCTGCCGCGAGTCGCTGCGCTGGCCCGTCACCTGGTCGACGACCAGGCCAGTGACGGCCTCGTGGTCAGCGGTACGACGGGTGAGTCGCCGACCACGACCGACAGTGAGAAGGCCGAGCTGTTGTCCGCCGTCGTTGCCGAGGTGGGAGACCGGGCCCATGTGGTCGCCGGGGTCGGCAGCTTCGACACCGTCCACACGATTGACCTGGCCCAACAGGCAGCCGATCTCGGCGCCGACGGGCTGCTGGTGGTCACCCCTTACTACAACAAGCCGCCGCAGGCCGGTCTGGTGAAGCACTTCACCGCCGTCGCCGAGGCCACCGCCCTGCCGGTGATGCTCTACGACATCCCGCACCGATCCGGGGTGCCGATCGCCGAGGAAACCCTGCTCGAGCTCGCCACCCACGACAAGATCGTTGCGGTCAAGGATGCCAAGGGCAATCTGGTCAGTTCTGCCCGGGTGATGGCGACCGTCGCCGAGCGGGGCGACCAATTTGCGTACTACTCCGGTGACGACCCGGCCCTGCTGGCGCTGCTCAGCGTGGGGGCAGTCGGCCTGGTCGGCACCTCGACCGCGTTCACCGGTGCCCTGACCGCACAACTGATCGCGGCCGTCGAGGCCGGTGACCTGGCGACCGCCCAGGCGATCTACCGTCGTCTGCTGCCGGTCTACACCGGGGTCTTCCTCACCCAGGGCTGCATCATGGTCAAGGCCGGGCTCGCTGCTCAGGGTCGCTCGGTCGGTGGCGTGCGCGCCCCGATGGTCGAGGCGACCGAGGCCGAGGCCCAGGCCTTGGAGAACGCACTCGCCGCAGCCGGGCTGAGCGGCAGGGCCGGCCAGCCCTGGCCGATGGGCTGAGGACTGCCCGGGCCCAGGACCGGCTGTCACCACTCGAACGGGCCGTCACAACTCGCCTTCGTTGTCCGTGCTGGTTATTCTGCTGGGGGACCGTGCGAACCAGTCGTACGGGCTGGGATGCGGAGTTGACGAACGTGACTGATGTGGTGGAGGGGCCGGACCGGGAGTGGCAGCCGCCGACCTGGGAAGAAGTGGTCACCCAGCACAGCGCGCGGGTCTATCGGCTGGCGCTGCGGCTGACCGGCAACCCCCATGATGCCGAGGACCTCACTCAGGATGTCTTCGTCCGGGTCTTCCGGTCCCTCGACAAGTACCGCCCCGGCACCTTCGAAGGCTGGCTGCACCGGATCACCACCAACCTCTTTCTTGACGGGGCCCGTCGCAAACAGCGGATCCGGTTTGACCTGATGGCTGACGATGCCGACGAACGGGTGCCGACTCGCGAACCAGGCCCGGGCCAGGTCGTGGTGGACCAGGACATGGACCATGACGTCGCCCGCGCGCTGGCCGCCTTGAGTCCGGACTTCCGTGCCGCCGTGGTCCTGTGTGACATCGAAGGACTCTCCTATGAGGAGATCGCCGACGTGCTGGGGCTCAAGCTCGGCACCGTCCGCAGCCGGATCCACCGCGGCCGCGCCCAACTGCGTGACGCGCTGGCCCACCGCAGCCCCCATGACGGTGGTCGCTATCGGGGTGTGGCCGTCGAAGAAGGCCTGCACCTGACCAGCGGGCAAGGGGCTCGCTGACCATGCGGTGGTCGTTCCCGACGCCGCCGTCCCGACTGCCCTGCGGTACGTCGGAGGCACACCTGTCGGCGTTGGCCGATGACGCCCTACCCGGTGCTGCCCGGGAACGTC
Source organism: uncultured Propionibacteriaceae bacterium (assembly GCA_945911015.1). Taxonomy (GTDB): domain Bacteria; phylum Actinomycetota; class Actinomycetes; order Propionibacteriales; family Propionibacteriaceae; genus Avipropionibacterium. Next base: position 2,148 of record CAMDZW010000042.1, on the reverse strand, counting down.
TGGCCGGCCATGTGCTCCGGTGCCCCCATTGTCGTACGACCCTGCGTGAGCTTCGGGAGACCCGGGCACTGGTGCGCCGCGCCACCCAGAACCGTGCCGAGCCGACCAGCGACCTGTCCCAGCGGCTGATGGCCATTGCCCGGACGGGACCCGAACCGGCTGCCGCCGCGTCGACCGCAACCCGGCCCACGGCAACCCCGGTGGCGACTGCACCTCGGGTCGGTGTGCTGCTGGCCCTGTTGGCCGTCGTCGCCGTGGCCGGGATTGGCTGGACCAATGGCCCGGCCCCGGCTCCGGCGATGGCCGATCCGCTGATCCGGGCGCGGATCGCGGTGTCGACCGCGATCGGCGAACAACAACTGGGGTCGGCGGCGACCGCCTCGGCACTGGCCGCATCCGGGGCTCCGGCGCTGTCGACCGTCGGCGCCAACCCCCAACCCCACCCGGTCCGCCCGGGACAGGAACTGGAGCCGGTGGAGATCGCCGAACTGATCCGTCAGGCGGCGGGTCTGCAGACGGCGCACCACGGGCAGTGGCGGGTGGACATCCGTACGGTCGAAGGCGCGGTCAATGCGGTGGTCACCGTGGACGCCGTCCCCGGGCAGGGCACCCAGTTGGTGGTGCAATCGCTGAAGGGCACCACAATCCACACCACCTTCGTCGCGGCGCCCGACCCACAACTGATCCCGGCCGCGGAGGTGGCCGGTCTGCATGCCCGGGACGGTCAGCGGGTCGCCGGTCAGCGGGCCGTGGTGATCGAAACCGACCCCACCGCAAGCACACAGCGGCGCTGGTGGGTGGAGGAACGGACCGGCCTGCTGCTGCGGACCGAACTGGTCGTCGACGGCGAGCTGGTCGAAGCATCCGGATTCACCGAGTTGACCATGCTCGACGAAGCTTTCCTGAGTCACCCGCAGACCCGGGCCGGGACCCGTACGGCGGCCGTGTTGTCCACATCCCGGGCGCGGTCGTTGCACAGCCACGGCTGGTTCTGCCCGGACCGGGTCGCCGGCCTGAGCCTGATCGGGGCCCGCTCCGATGGGGCGACGGCACCCTCTCGGCTGAACCTGACCTATTCCAATGCGGCCCAGCAGATCACCGTTCTGCAGCAGCCGGGAACCTTGCCGCAGTCATTGCCGGGCTACCAGCGGGACCAGGAGACCGGAATTCTGGTGCGACCGGGGATGCCGAGTGTGGTGACCTGGCAGTCCGGATCGACGGTCTTCGTTGTCGCAGGGACGGCCCCCAGCGCCGTACTGTTGGACATCGTTGCGGATCTGCCCCATGACCGTCCTGCCGCGCCGACCGTTCTGGATCGGATCGGTGCCGGGTGGCTGCGGGTCGGCGGCTACGTCTTCGGATGATCAAGGAGCGTGCAGATGACTGAACAGCAGGGCCCCGATGGGTTCTTCCCCGGTGACGACCAGACCGGCCCGGGGCCGTTGACCCCCACCGGCGAACCGCCGGCCCGGCCCTCCGGCCCTCCGGCCACGGGCTCTCCTGTGCAGAACACCGAACCTGCCGCAGCCAATCCTTGGGGTGGCTGGGGCGGTCAGCCGCAGAACACGACATCCGCACCTGGCAGGCAGCCCGCCCCCGCCCAACAGCCAGGCCCGACCCAGCAGCCCGCCCCCGCCCAACAGCCAGGCCCGACCCAGCAGCCCGCCCCCGCTGCGTCGAGTGGCTTCGGCTCCGCGTACGGGGGTCCGGCTTCCCAGTCCAGCCAGCAGAACCCGGGATTCGGGCAGGCCTCGACCGCCGGGCAGGCATCCGCTTCCGGCCAGCCGGCCGTGAGCCCGTGGCCCAGCCAGCCGACCGGAGCGGCCGCAGCCCAGTCATCAGCTGCACCGCAGTCGGCAACACCTCAGCCCCCCGCCTCGGCGACCCAGGCCTCCGCGACCCAGGCCTCGGCATCGCAGCCGACCGGTTTCGGTTCTGCCTACGGTTCTCAGCCGCACGGTTCACAGGCCTTCGGTGCCTCGTCCGCCTTCGGCAACACCACCAGCGCCACCAGCACCTTCGGGACGAGCACCTCGGCGCGGACGGGCGATTTCAGCGGACACACCGGCCAGCCGCAGCACTCCGGGCTCGTCCCCAGCAATCCCAATCAGCCCAGCAATCCCAATCAGCCCAGCAATCCCAATCAGC
>CAMDZW010000041.1 GCA_945911015.1 uncultured Propionibacteriaceae bacterium | reverse complement strand
CCCAGTCCTGGGAGGACCTGCCCGAGGACATCAAGAACACCTACGACAAGCTCGGGATCCCCGAGGCCGAGAAGGCCCGTCTGGTCTCCGGTGTCGCTGCGCAGTACGAGTCCGAAGTGGTCTACCACAAGATCAACGACGAGCTCGAGCGTCAGGGAGTCATCTTCCTCGACACCGACACCGCGCTCAAGGAACACCCGGAGCTGTTCGAGGAGTACTTCGGCACGGTCATCCCGACCGGTGACAACAAGTTCTCCGCCCTGAACACCTCGGTCTGGTCCGGCGGCTCGTTCATCTACGTGCCCAAGGGCGTCCACGTCGAGATCCCGCTGCAGGCCTACTTCCGGATCAACACCGAGAACATGGGCCAGTTCGAACGGACCCTGATCATCGTCGACGAGGATGCCTACGTGCACTACGTCGAAGGCTGCACCGCGCCGATCTACACCTCGGACTCGTTGCACTCGGCCGTGGTCGAGATCGTGGTCAAGAAGGGCGCTCGCTGCCGCTACACCACGATCCAGAACTGGTCGAACAATGTGTACAACCTGGTCACCAAGCGCGCCACCTGTGAGGAGGGCGCCACCATGGAGTGGGTCGACGGCAACATCGGCTCCAAGGTGACCATGAAGTACCCGGCGGTCTACCTGATGGGCGAGCACGCCAAGGGCGAGACCCTGTCGGTCGCCTTCGCCGGTGAGGGACAGCACCAGGATGCCGGCGCCAAGATGGTGCACTGTGCCCCGCACACCTCCAGCTCGATCGTGTCGAAGTCGGTCGCCCGTGGTGGCGGCCGGACCTCGTACCGCGGTCTGGTCCAGGTCGATCCCGGGGCACACGGCTCGGCGTCGCTGGTGCTGTGTGACGCACTCCTGGTGGACCAGATCTCCCGCTCCGACACCTACCCGTACGTCGATGTCCGCGAGGACGATGTCCGGATGGCCCATGAAGCCACGGTGTCGAAGGTGAGCGAGGACCAGCTGTTCTACCTGATGTCTCGTGGCATGGGTGAGGACGAGGCGATGGCGATGATCGTGCGCGGCTTCGTCGAGCCGATCGCCAAGGAGCTCCCGATGGAGTACGCCCTCGAACTCAACCGTCTGATCGAGCTGCAGATGGAAGGGGCCGTGGGCTGAGGCCCACCATCCCCCGTCGGTCAACCAACACACACGCACGAAGGAAGAGATGACCACCACGACCGAGAAGCCTGCTGTCGCGTCGGCTCTGGAGACCAGCGACCGGGTTGTCAGCCACCTCCATCCGGAGCCGTCGTACGACCTCGCGGACCATCCGGTGCCCAAGGGGCTGGAAGAGGTGTGGCGCTTCACCCCGCTGAAGCGACTGCGCGGACTGCATGCCGATGTCGAGTTCCAACCCAGCGCCATCGAGTGCACCTGGACGACCCCGGACGGGGTCACGATCGCCGGTGTGTCCGGTGACGCGCTCGAGCAGTGGCGCGGCGTGTCGGGCTACATCCCCTCGGACCGACTGAGCGCGCGGATCTTTGCTGAGGTCGGGTCCATGCTGACCGTCGACGTCACCGACGAGGTGAGCGAGCCTGTGGTCATCACCTTGTCCGGCTCGGACGCGTCGGTGGTGGAGGCCGGACACATCGCCGTACGATTCGCCCCTCACTCCTCGGCCACGGTGGTGTTCGTGCACGAGGGACCGGCGACGCTGGGCCAGCTCGTGGAGTTCGAGCTCGGTGACGGGGCCCAGGCCACCGTGGTCACCGTGCAGGACTGGACCGACGACTCGGTCCATGTTGGCCGCCACACGGCGCGGATCGGTCGCGATGCCTCGTTGAAGCACACCGCGGTCACCTTCGGCGGTGACCTGGTGCGACTCAGCACCGATGTGAACTACGCGGCCCCTGGCGGCTCGGTGGAGCTGTTCGGCCTGTACTTCGTCGACGCCGGTCAGCATCTGGAACACCGGCTGTGGGTCGACCACAACCAGCCCCGCACCAACAGCAATGTTGACTACAAGGGTGCCCTTCAGGGCGACGGTGCACACTCGGTCTGGATCGGCGATGTGCTGATCCGCAAGATCGCCGAAGGCATCAACACCTACGAGTCCAACAAGAACCTGGTGCTCACCGACGGTGCCCGTGCCGACTCGGTGCCGAACCTGGAGATCGAGACCGGCGAGATCGAGGGAGCCGGCCACGCCTCGACCACCGGCCGGTTCGACGACGAGCAGTTGTTCTACCTGCAGAGCCGGGGGATTGCCGAGATGGACGCACGTCGTCTGGTGGTCCATGGCTTCTTCGCTGACATTGTCAAGAAGATCGGGGTGCCTCAGATCGAGGGTCGTCTGATGGAGACCATCGAGGCTGAGCTGGCCCTGCACGTCGGTGCCGGCGAGGGCGTCGAGGTTGGCGAAGCCTGACATGGGGTTCGTCCACGCCTGCGCACTGGCCGATCTGGCCCCCGAGTCCGCCCTGGCGGTCGAGATCGGGGATGAGGACGTTGCGATCGTCCGTTCCGGGGATGAGGTGTTTGCGATCCGCGACGAGTGTTCGCACGCCTCGATCCCGTTGTCCGAGGGTGATGTCGGTGACTGCGAGATCGAGTGCTACCTCCACGGGTCACGGTTCTCGTTGCGTACGGGCGCAGCCCTCGGCCTGCCGGCCACCGAACCGGTGCCGGTCTACCCGTGCCGGGTGGTCGCCGACCAGATTGAGGTCGACATCGACAACCCCATCGTGACCACCTGACACCCACCCCACTACTTCACAGATTTTTCAAGGAGAGAACGAACAATGGCCAAGCTGGAGATCACTGACCTGCACGTCAGCGTCGATACTGAGGACGGCGCCAAGGAGATCCTGCACGGAGTCGACCTGACCGTCGACACCGGACAGGTGCACGCCATCATGGGCCCGAACGGGTCGGGCAAGTCGACCTTGGCGTACGCGATCGCCGGACACCCGAAGTACACCATCGTGAGCGGCCAGGTCACCCTGGACGGAGTCGACCTGCTGGAGCTCGGGACCGATGAGCGAGCCCGGGCCGGCCTCTTCCTGGCCATGCAGTACCCGGTCGAGGTCCCCGGCGTCTCCGTGGCGAACTTCCTGCGCACCGCCAAGACCGCGATCGACGGTGAAGCCCCCAAGCTGCGGCACTGGGCCAAGGACGTGAACGGTGCGCTGCAGAACCTCAACCTCGATCCGAGTTTCGCCCAGCGCAGCGTCAACGAGGGCTTCTCCGGCGGCGAGAAGAAGCGCCACGAGATCGCACAGCTCGAACTGTTGAACCCGAAGTTCGCCATCCTGGACGAGACCGACTCCGGCCTCGACATTGATGCCCTGCGGATCGTCTCCGACGGGGTCAACCGCTTCAGCGGCCAGGGCGATCGCGGCGTGCTGCTGATCACCCACTACACCCGTATCCTGCGGTACATCAAGCCTGACCAGGTGCATGTGTTCGTGGCCGGTCGGGTGGCCGAGTCGGGCGGCACCGAGCTGGCTGAGCGTCTGGAAGCCGAAGGCTATGACCGCTACCTCCACACTGCGACCCAGGCCTGAGCCGATGGGCACACCTCAGTCCGAGGTGGTGGACGCGACGGCCTTCGACGTGGAGGCCGTCCGCGCCGACTTCCCCATCCTGTCGCGCTCGGTGGGCGGCCAGCCTCTGGTCTACCTCGACAGCGCGAACACCTCGCAGAAGCCGCAGGTGGTGATCGACGCGATCGCCGAGCACTACCGCGAGCACAATGCCAACGTGGCCCGTGCAATGCACACTCTGGGTGCCGAGGCGACCGTTGCCTACGAGGGTGGACGTTCCCGGATCGCCGACTTCGTCGGGGCCGCGTCTGCCGAGGAGATCGTCTTCACCAAGAACGCCTCCGAGGCGCTCAACCTGTGCGCCAACACCCTGGGGACCAGACTGGGCCCCGGTGACGAGGTCGTGGTTTCGGTGATGGAGCACCACTCCAACATCGTGCCGTGGCAGCTGGTCTGTGAGCGGACCGGAGCGACCCTGCGCTGGTTCGACATCACCGAGGACGGCCGGCTCGACCTCGACAAGGCTGCTGCCGAAGGGTTGATCAACGAACGCACCAAGGTCGTCTCGGTGGCCTGGGTGTCGAATGTGCTCGGTACGGTCAACCCGATCACCCTGATCGCCGAACAGGCCCATGCGGTCGGTGCGGTGATGGTGGTCGACGGATCCCAGGGCGTCCCGCTGATGCCGACCTCGGTCGCCGAGCTCGGCTGCGACCTGCTGGCCTTCACCGGCCACAAGATGGTCGGTCCCACCGGGATCGGCGTGCTGTGGGGCCGGTATGACCTGCTGGCGTCCTTGCCACCCTTCCTGGGGGGCGGGGAGATGATCGAGATCGTCCGGATGAGCGGATCGACCTTTGCTCCGCCGCCGGCTCGTTTCGAAGCCGGGACGCCGCCGATCGCCCAGGGGGCGGTGCTCGGGGTTGCGGCCGACTACCTCGCCGGGCACTCGATGGCCGCGATTCGGGCCCATGAGGAACAGGTGACCGGCCACGCCTTGGCGCGACTGGGGGCGATCAAGGGACTGCGGATCCTGGGGCCGGAGACGGTCGACGCCCACGGCGATCTCGGACGCGGCGGAGCGGTGTCGTTCAGCATTGACACTGTTCATCCCCATGATGTCGCCCAACTGTTGGACAGCAAGGGAATTGCCGTCCGCGGCGGACACCACTGCGCGCGCCCGCTGCACGAACGGCTGGGCATCCAGGCCAGCACCCGGATGTCGAGCTATCTCTACACCACCACCGCCGAGATCGACGCCCTCGGCGATGCGCTGGAATGGACCATCGACTTCTTCACCAGGAGGTGACCGGTGTCGGTTGAGGCGATGTACCAGGAGATCATCCTGGACCACTACCGTGACCGCCAGCACTACGGGTTGCGCGAGCCGTACGAGGGCGAGGCCCACCACGTCAACCCCAGCTGTGGTGACGAGGTGACCCTGCGGGTCCACCTCGAGGGGGACCGGGTCGTCGACGTGTCCTGGGATGCGGTCGGCTGCTCGATCTCGCAGGCCTCCACCTCGGTGATGACCGAACTGGTCATCGGCAAGTCGCTCGGCGAGGCGATGGAGCTGCGCGAGGAGTTCACTGAACTCATGCACGGACAGGGCAAGATCGAGCCGAACGAGGACCACCTCGAGGACGGCATCGCCTTTGCCGGTGTTGCGAAATTTCCCGCCCGTGTGAAATGTGCCCTGCTCGGCTGGTCGGCCTTCGCCGACGCCGCAGCTCGAGCGACCCATGCAGATGACCAGGAGAAGACACGATGAGTGACACCCCGAACGAAGAGACCCGGCCCTCGGACCTGGTCCGTGACGAGTTGCCCGACACCTCGGCCCCTGCCACGAGCTCTGCGGTGGCGGTGGATGACCTCACCGAGGCGATGAAGGATGTGGTCGATCCTGAGCTCGGCATCAACGTCGTGGACCTCGGTCTGGTCTACGGCATCCATGTCGAGGACGACAACTCCGCGACCATTGACATGACCTTGACCTCGGCGGCCTGTCCGCTGACCGATGTCATCGAGGACCAGACCTATCAGGCGTTGGAGGGACTGGTCGAGCGGGTCGCGATCAACTGGGTGTGGATGCCGCCGTGGGGGACCGACAAGATCACCGATGACGGTCGCGACCAGCTGCGCGCACTGGGCTTCAACGTCTGAACCACGGGTGCCTGCCACGACTCAGCAGACCGGTCCGTTGCGGACCGTTCTCGCCCACCGGGCTGCCGTCACGCGCACCGCCGACGACCAGCTCCGCTTCTGGACCGTCAGTCAGGGCACCGATGCGCCGCTGAGCGTCCTCGACGGTGACGGTCGCCGCCTCGCCGATGTGCCGCTGCCCGGAGCTGGAGGCGCCTGGGGGGTCACGGCTCTGCCGTGCGGTGGTTGTGTCATAGGCAGCTACTTCGCCGGTGGGATGTTCACCTGGGACGGGGTGGCCAACTCGGCGACGGCACTCGGCGTGCCGACCCCGGACACCACCTACATCTGGGATGTCGTTGGACTCGAGGACGGGACCGTGCTCGGCGCCACCTATCCGGATGCATCGGTCGTCAGCCACCACCTGGACCGGGGCTTCACTGTGCTGCGTAGCTTCGGCACTGACGAGATCCGCTACGCTCGCGCGCTCTGCGTCGAGCCCTCTTCCGGTACGGTCTGGGTCGGCCTGGGCGTCACGCCCTGTCGTGTGGTCGGCTTTCCGCTCGACGATCCGGAGTCGGCCACATACGAACTCACCGGCCTGCCCGACCATCTCGTGCCGAGCCAACTTTCCTGCCACAGTGGAAGGATCTGGATCAGGGCGGGCAGCCAACTGTGGAGCTTCGATCCTGCCGATCCCGTCGCCGAACGTGTCGTCGGCACCGCCGACGACATCGCCGGTCACCTGTCCACACCGCATGCCGGCCATGCCTGGGTGACGGGTGTCGACGGTGAGCTCTGGCGGGTCGATGTGCACCACCGCACCGCCACCCGCACCGTCGACCTCGGTTGGGGGCTGCTGAACGGATCAGAGGTCCGCGACGGCATGCTGACCGGACTCTTCGGCCAACAACGATGTGTGATCGGTCGGATCGACGTCTCCGACCCGGCGCGACCACAGCCGCTGGACACAGTCCCGGCCGAGGTCAAGGCCGTCCCCTCCCACATGGGGCATTTGATCGAACGGCCCGGCAGCGACACCGATCTGGTGCTGTCGGCCGGCCAGCAGGGTGACATCGTTGCCTGGCACCGATCGGCCAGTCCGGCCGAGGGCGAGGACCGACTCGGCCCCTCGGTGACGATCGGACAGGTCGAGTCGTGGACCTGGAGTGTCGACGGCGGTCTGTACGCCGGGACCTATCCGCGGGCCCGATTGGTCGAGATCACCCCGGCCGCGTTGGCCGGTCAGGAACAGCCGCGCGTGCTGGTGGATCTGCACGACTCCCATCACCAGTCCAGGCCCATCGCGATCTGTGTGAGCGAGGGAGCGGTCCACGGTGGCAGCACCCCCGGCTACGGACTGCGCGACGGAGCCCTGACCAGCGTCGACCTGGCCTCCGGTGAGGTCAGGGTGACCATGATGGTCGATGAAACGGTCCATGCGATCGCGCACGACGGTGACGCGTTGCTGGTCGGCACCAGCCCCGAGGCCGGCACCGGCGCACCGGTCCGTGGCGGTCGAGGCCGGCTGCTGCGGGTCGATCCGGTCACCCATGACGTCCTGGCCGAACGTCAGGCACCGGGTGGGGCCCGTACGGTGGCCGCGATCTCCCGGGTGGACGGTCAGTGGTGGGCCATGGTCGATCACGGGCTGTGGCAGCTCGACCCGATCAGCTTGGAGCTGGTCCACGTCGTCGATCTCGGTGACGGACCGAGTGCGCGGGCCCAGATCCTGTCCCATCACCGACGCCTGGTGATCCGGGTCGACGGTGATGTCTTTGCGGTTGACCCAAGCACCACGCAGGTCGAGCAGTTGTCGTACGGCTGTGGCGAGATTGCCGTGGTGGGCGACCAGGTCTGGGCGATCGTCCAGCCCGAGCAGGGCACGACCAACACCGATCTGCGTCGCGTCGACCTGGAATGAGCCGAAACCGATTTGTCCCGGTGCAATGCCTCGGGGAGACTTGAGTGGTTTTGCTGGGTGCTGGACGTGGAAGGTGTCGAACATGATTGTGGCCAAGGACCTGGAGGTCCGGGCCGGAGCCCGGTTGCTGCTCGACGGGGCCTCCTTCCAGGTCACCGCCGGCGACCGGATCGGGCTGGTCGGTCGCAACGGTGCCGGCAAGACGACGCTGACCCGGATCCTTGCTGGGGAAGGACTTCCCGCTGATGGGACGGTCACCCGTACCGGACAGTTGGGGTATCTCCCGCAGGACCCGCGTGACGGCAATCTCGACGACCTCGCCAAGGACCGCGTCTTCTCCGCCCGTGGGCTGGACCGCGCCATGCGGCGGATGCGGCAGGCCGAAGACGAGATGGGTTCGCTCGACGACGCTGTACGAGAGCGGGCGATGGCCGAGTACACCCGCGCGGAGAACCAGTGGATCGCCGGTGGAGGGTATGCCGCCGAGTCCGAGGCTGCTCGGATCTGTGGCAACCTCGGTCTGCCCGAACGGGTGCTCAACCAGCCGATGCGGACCCTGTCGGGTGGTCAGCGGCGTCGCGTCGAACTGGCCCGGATCCTGTTCTCCGGGGCCGACACCCTGCTGCTCGACGAGCCGACCAACCACCTCGACGCCGACTCCATCGTGTGGTTGCGCACCTTCCTGCAGAACCATCCCGGTGGGCTGATCATGATCAGCCACGACACCGGACTGCTGGAGGCCGTGGTGACCAAGGTCTTCCACCTCGATGCCAACCGGGCCGAGCTCGACCAGTATGCGATGGGCTGGAAGAAGTATCTCCAGCAGCGCGAGACTGATGAGAAACGCCGCCGCCGCGAGCGGCTCAATGCCGAGCGCAAGGCCGACCAACTGCTCACCCAGGCAGCCAAGATGGGGGCCAAGGCGACCAAGGCCGTCGCCGCGCAGAACATGGCCCGCAGGGCCGAGAAGCTGCTCGCCGGGATCGAGGGGGAACGCGTCCAGGACCGGGTCGCCAAGATTCGGTTCCCCGAGCCGGCGCCCTGTGGCAAGACCCCGCTACGCGCGAACGGGCTGTCGAAGTCGTACGGGTCCCTGGAAGTGTTCACCGGGGTCGATCTGGCGATCGACCGCGGCAACCAGGTCGTCATCCTCGGCCTCAACGGTGCCGGCAAAACCACCATGTTGCGGATTCTGGCCGGGATGGAGGAGTCCGACACCGGTGAGGTCCTGCACGGACATGGGCTCAAGCTCGGCTACTACGCCCAGGAACACGAGACCATCGACACCACCCGTTCGGTGCTGGAGAACATGAAGACCGCCTCGCCGGAGCTGAACGACACCGAGGTGCGCAAGGTGCTCGGTTCGTTCCTGTTCACCGGCGACGATGTCGACAAGCCGGCCGGTGTGCTGTCGGGTGGGGAGAAGACGCGACTCGCCCTGGCGATGTTGGTGGTCTCGGCGGCCAACGTGTTGTTGCTGGACGAGCCGACCAACAACCTTGACCCGGCCTCCCGGGAAGAGGTGCTCAACGCCATCCGCACCTATGCCGGGGCCGTGGTGCTGGTGACCCACGACGAGGGCGCGGTCCAGGCCCTCGACCCGGATCGGGTGCTGGTGCTGCCCGATGGCGTGGAAGACCTCTGGTCACCCGAGTACGCCGAACTCATCTCGCTCGCCTGACCCTGCCTGAGTTGCAGAAAGCGATTTCTCCATGTCATGCTGGAAAGCGGTTACCCATCGTCGGTGACCGAGTCCCGGAGAAGGAGAACGAGATGGCCATGAAGTTGAGCCGCAGGACAGTGCTGGCTGCGACAGCCGGTGTGGCAGCAGCCACCGGCCTTGCCGGTTGCGGCAAGGGATCACCTGCTGGTGGCGAAGGAGGTGGATCGATCAGGTTCGCTTTCTGGGGATCTGACTTCTACATCGATCTGACCAACCAGCTGATCGATGCGTTCCAGACCAAGAACACCGACATCACGGTCGAGGGGGAGCCCGGTGCCTTCGCGGCCTACTGGGACCGCCTGGGCACCCAGGTCGCCGGACAGGATGCGCCCGATGTCATCAACATGGATGGCAAGTACCTGGCCGAGTACGCCAGTCGCGGTGTGTTGGCCGACCTGTCGGCCGCCTCGGTGGACCTGTCCGGGCTCTCCGAGGCTGACCTGGCCGCCGGCACGATCGAGGGCACCGTGCGTGCCGCCTCGACCGGAAGCAACTCCTGGCTGATCTTCGCCAACCCGAGCCTGTTCCACGATGCCGGCCTCGAGGTGCCCGACGACACCACCTGGACCTGGGACGATCTGTACGACATCGGCAAACAGATCAGTGACGCCAGCGACGGCGACGTGATCGGCATCTCCGGCGGCGGTTCCTATGCCGACCTGACGATCTTCCTGCGCCAGTTCGGTCAGGACTTCTTCAGCCCCGACGGTCTCGGCTACGACGACGCCACCTTGGCACAGTGGTACGACTGGTATCTGCGGATCACCGAGGGCGGCGTGGGCCCTGCCGCCCAGGTCTCGGTCGAAGAGGGGTCGTTGAGCATCGAGCAGCAGCTCTTCGCCCAGAACAAGGCCGCCATGACATGGGTGTGGAGCAACAACCTGGCCGCTGTCCGTACGGCCAGTGGTCGCGACGACGTGGTGATGTTGCGTCCGCCGTCCCACACCGGCAAGCTCGCCGACAACGGTGCCTACCTGAAGGCCTCGATGTACTGGTCGATCAACCAGGCCTCCGACAACGCCGAGGCCTCGGCCAAGCTGGTCGACTTCCTGCTCAACGACCCCGAGGCGGCCAGGATCCAACTGCTCAACCGTGGCGTGCCGTCCAATCCCGACACCGTGGCGGCGATGGAGCCGGAGTTCACCGACGATGATGTTGACGTGGCTGACATGATCGCCCAGCTCGGCACTGAGATCGCCACCGCTCCGGCCATCCAGCCCACCGGCACCAGCGAGGCACCGGCCGTGCTCACCCGCAACCTGACCGAGGTCTGGTTCAAGCGGATGAGCCCGGCCGAGGCCGCCGCCAGCACCACCAAGGAACTGCAGGAGATGATCAAGGCAGCCGGCTGATCGGCTGTCCGCGCTCGTTCAGGAGGCGGTCGAGGTCGCCACACCTTGGTATTCGTTCAGGAAGGCCTCGGCCGCCTTCACCATGCCCACGGTGACCGTGCCGTCGTCGCCGAAGCAGATGCCGATCTCGATCCAGGCCAGCGACCGGTCCTCGATGCGTACGCTGATCCGCAGCTGGTTGTCCCGGCACCAGACACCGCAGGCCCGCGCGGCCATGCCGTGCACCGGCAGCTCGAAGGACCGCCACTGCGCCAGGCCGAACGGGATTGCTCGATCGGTGCCGTCGACATCGTGCAGCACCAGCACGCCATGGTCGTGGCCGAACTCCAGTCCCAACGAGGTGATCTGGAACGGGTTGTCGTCGAAGGTGAAGCTCTGGTCGGTGGCCCGCGGGGAGGTCCTCGACCCCTCCGGGATCCGGTCGCCACTGACCCCGGTCCGCGCAGCCTCGACCGCAGTGGAGGTGCCGACGGCCGGCAGGAGGTGATCCCAGACCAGCCCGAAGACCTGGCTGTCAGTGGTGTCCACGCCCTGGTCATCGGCGGTCGTCAGCACGATCAGGTCCTCGTCACGGTGCATCAGGACATGCTGTCCGCCCATGCCGCGGAAGGCGAACCCTCCGTACAGGGTGTGCCAGATCTGGAAACCGTAGCCGTCGAGCACACCCGGTTCGTGGCCCGCTCGCAGGCTGATGTCGACCTGAGGGGAGGTCGCCTCGGCAAGATAGTCGGCCGGTACGAGCTGTGTACCGTCGACTCGGCCGAGATCCACCACGAACTGGGCAAACCGTGCCAGATCCCTTGGTGCACAGAGAAAACCGGATCCACCGTGATCGACGCCGTCCGGGTTGTCGGGCACCTCCCGCCACGGTGGGCTGCCCGGCACGCCATGGTCGACCGGCAGCCCGGTCGGAGTCTTCAAGGAGCTCAGCGGAGCCTCGGCGCGCAGGGGTGACCACAGGGTCCGGGTGAGGTGTTCGGTCACGCTGCGCCCGGTCAACCGCTCGACCAGGGTGGCCAGCACCACCGAAGCAGAGGTGTCATAGGAGAACAGCCGGCCCGGTGGTCGGGTCGGTTCGACGGTGAAGAAGGTCCGCGCCAGATCGGTGTCATCGGCATCCTTGTACGAGCTCGTGGCGTGCACCGTCGACATGGTGAGCAGATCCCGTACGGTGACCGCGGCGGTCCACGGATGGAGAGCGTCGTGCCGGTACTCGGGCAGCAGGTCAATGATCGGGTCGTCCAGCCCGACCCGGCCCTCGCCGACCAAGGTGCCGAGTGCGACCGCGGTGAAACTCTTGCTCACCGAGTACATCCGACTCGGTGTGGTCCCGGTCCACGGCTCGGTGTACCGCTCGACCAGGACCCGGCCGCGGTGGATCACCAGCAGGCTGTGCAACGGCAGGCGGCGACGCTCCACGGCAGCGACGAAACGCTCGACCGCTGACGGGTCGACGCCGACTTCCTCGGGAGTGGCCGGAGCCAGGTCAAAGCGATGTGCGGTCATGCAGGTTCTCCTTCGGGGCGGAATGCACGAACGACCAGGGAGAGGGTCAACCGGTCGACAGTGGCGGTGGTGGTCCGGTGATGGGCACTCGGTCCCATGGCGACGGCAGTGGCGACGAAGGCGGGATCGGGACGCTCGATCTCGACCCGGACGGTGTCGCGCCGGATCGGCTGCCAATCAGCGAACTGCTCGGCGATGGTCTGTTCCTTGTCGGGCTGCAGCCCGATCACCGCTCCGGCGGCCCGGAGCTCGTCGAGATGGTCCGGGGCTGGCAGCACAACCACGAGTTCACCACCGGGCCGCAACACCCGGGCGGTCTCGGACCGGTTGCGTGGTGCAAAGATCGACCACACCGTGTCGACCGACCTGTCGGCGACCGGCCAGCCCCGGCGCAGATCAGTGACCACGATGCCGGTACGGGGAAGCCGGGCAGCCCGGCGGGCTGCCGCAGCGGACAGGTCGAGTCCGATCGCGCGGTGGTCGTCGCTCAGGCCGGCCAGATACCAGCCGGGGCCGCAGCCGGCGTCGAGGACGACCCGACCTGCGCGGGTCGTGAGTAGATCCCGTACCTGGTCGTGGAAACCATGGCCGAGGTGGTCGAGTCGGGCGGCGACCATCTCGGCGGTGTCGGCATTGGCCGGCGCCGCGTTCGACAGCAGGTTGAGCTGTCCCTGTCTGGCGAGGTCGAACCGGTGCGGGCCAGCGCAGGAGACGACCCGGTCGGTGCAGGTCAGCTCCGAGGCACAGTGCGGGCACCGCAGCAGGTCGACGACCTCACTGATCATCGGCGGACCGGGCAGCGAGTCGGGCACGGGCCTGCTGACGTCGGCGATCCACCACATCGGCCCGGAGGAAGACGATCACGCCGACGACGCCGATCAGAGTGAAGGAGAACCACTGGACCGCATAGGAGAAATGGGGGCCCTCGTCGAGGGTCGGCAGAGGTGGCGGGACCAGCCCGCTGTCGGCAGGGACCTCATCGAGCTGCAACCAGCCCGACACGAGGTCCATGCCGAGGTCCTGGCTGATCGCCACCGAGTTCACGGCACGAACCTGGCCGTCCTGAGGCACCTCGCCGGCTCCGCCGCGTTCGTCGATGCGGACCCGGCCGATCAGGGTGACCTCGCCGGTCGGGGCCGGTGGGGCAGTGGTGGGCATCTGCCCGCCAGGCTCCACCTCACCGAATCCGCGGTCGATCAGGACGATCCGGCCGTCGTCGGTCTGCAGCGGGGTGACGACCTCGTAGCCGCGGACGTCGCCGTTCTGTCGGAATCGGACCACGTACTGCTGGTCGAGATAGGTGCCGGTGATCTCGACTCGGCGCCATTCGTCGGTCGACGCCGGCGGCTCGTCACCGAGGAAGTCTCGCCAGTCGCCGATCTCGGCATCTTCGGCCTGTTCGACCAGGGCGTTGTTGGCGCGGCGCTCGTCGAGGCGGCGCAGCTGCCATTGGCCGAGTTGGACGAACAGGGTGGCCATCACGATGGCGAACACGATCAGGCTGATCCACCGGATGGCGGTGCTGCGGGAGGGCTTCATGCCTGCCCGTCGCGCTCGGTCTCGAGCTCACCGGGGATGACGTCGTAGGAGCCGTCGGTCAACCCGGCCTGGCTGGGGGCCTCCGCGGCGTCCCTGCTGGCCTGCTCGGCTTCGATGATGGCCTTCTGGTTGGGCTGGTTGGCGACCAGCACCGCGATCCCGGGCAGCACCGCGGCGGCGATGATGACGATCCATTTGGGCCAGCCGGGGATCAGGAAGGCCACCATGATGGCAACGACACGCACCCCCTGGAGGATCAGGTACCAGCGCTTGCGTTTGGCCGCGTCGCGGGAAGCTGCTTCAGGGGCATCGGTGATCACGTTCGACGACTGGGATGCCACGACCCCAGCCTACGTCGTGACAAAGACGCCATCACAGTCGGTCCGGTGTCGCCTCTGACCGCTTCGGGGCCGAACACGATAACGTGATCCGCGTGAATGCACCGACTGATGCCCAGCCGTCCCGCACCGTTCTGGTCACCGGAGGAACCCGCGGTATCGGCCGCGTGATCGCCGAGACCTTGCACACAGCCGGTCACCGGGTCGCGACCACCCACCGCGGCAACGGCGACGTGCCTGACGGGGTGTTCGGCGTCCCCTGTGACATCACCGATGCCGAGCAGGTCGACCAAGCGTTCTCCGCCGTCGAGGCCGAGCTGGGCCCGGTTGAGGTCCTGGTCGCCAATGCCGGCATCACCAAGGACACCTTGGTGATGCGGATGAGCGAGGACGATTTCAGCGAGGTGATCGACACCAACCTGACCGGATCGTTCCGGCTGGCCAAGCGTGCGGTCCGTCCGATGGTGCGGGCCCGGTTTGGCCGGATCATCTTCATCTCCTCGGTCGTCGGACTGCTCGGCTCAGCCGGGCAGGTCAACTACGCCGCCTCCAAGTCTGGTCTGGTCGGCATGGCCCGTTCTCTGGCCCGTGAGGTCGGCTCTCGTGGCATCACCGCCAATGTGGTCAGCCCCGGGTTCATCGAGACCGACATGACAGCCGAACTTCCCGATGACCTGGTTGCCAAGTACAAGGCTCAGATCCCGCTCGGCCGGATGGGCCGCAGCGAGGACGTCGCCGCCATGGTTTCCTTCCTGGCAACGGACGCGGCCGGCTATGTCACCGGTGCCGTGCTGCCGGTCGACGGTGGCCTGGGCATGGGCCACTGAATCACCCGGGACCGACTTTTCCTTCCACACAACGAAAGATCAGGTAGCACACCATGGGAATCCTTGAAGGCAAGAACATTCTGGTCACCGGGGTGACGATGAACACCTCGATCGCCTATTCGGTGGCCCGGATTGCTGCCGAGCAGGGGGCGAAGGTCATCGTCACCAACTTCGGCCGCGCGATGAGTCTGACCAACCGGGTCATCCAGAAACTGGATCCGGTGCCCCCGCTGATCGAGCTCGATGTCACCGACCCCGATCACCTCAGCCGGCTGCCGGAGCTGCTCGGCGCGCATGTCGACCGGATCGACGGTGTCGTCCACTCGATTGCCTATGCGAATCCGGAGACCGCCTTTGCCGACGGATTCCTGACCACTGGGTGGGAGGACGTGTCCCAGTCCTTGCAGGTCTCGGCCTACTCGCTGGCCTCGCTGACGATGGCCTGCAAGCCGCTGTTCGCTGAGTCCACCTCGGTGGTCGGTCTGGACTTCGACAACTCGGTGTCGTGGCCGGTCTACGGCTGGATGGGAGTGTCGAAGTCGACCCTGCAGTCGGTCTCTCGCTACCTGGCCCGTTACCTCGGCCCCGAGGGTGTGCGGGTCAACCTGGTCGCCGCCGGTCCCCTCGACACCCTTGCCAAGCGCGCCATCCCCGGCGGGGAGGCCTTCAACGAGGTCTGGGCCGAACGTGCCCCACTCGGCTGGGACAGCAAGGACTACGACGCGGCCGGCAAGGCAGTTGTCGCACTGCTGAGCGACTGGTTCCCCCGTACGACCGGCGAGATCGTCCACGTCGATGGCGGCATGCACTCCACCGGCGCCTGAGCCCGGCGGATGAAACAACCCGACGACGGCAACGGCAGGCACTTCACCGTTCGCGACGTCCTCACCTCCCCGCGTCGGCTCCGGATCGAGGTGCTGGGCGGTCTGGTGACTGCGCTCGCGTTGATCCCGGAAGCCATCTCGTTCGCCATTGTGGCTGGGATCGACCCACGGGTCGGCCTGTTCGCCTCGGTGACGATGGCCATCACCATCGCCATCACCGGCGGACGACCCGCGATGGTGTCGGGGGCGGCCGGGTCGACGGCGCTGGTGATGGCGCCGCTGGTCGCCAGCCATGGAATTGACCATCTGGTGGCCGCAGTGTTGTTGGCCGGAGTGATCCAGATCGTGTTCAGCCTGGTCGGGGTGGCGAAGCTGATGCGGTTCATCCCCCGCAGTGTCATGGTCGGCTTCGTCAATGCACTGGCGATCCTGATCTTCAGCGCTCAGCTGCGGCACCTGATCGGGGTGCCATGGGTGGTCTATCCGCTGGTCGTGCTCGGTATCGGCATCATCATCGGCTTCCCCCGTCTGACCAAGGTCATCCCGGCACCACTGG
Source organism: uncultured Propionibacteriaceae bacterium (assembly GCA_945911015.1). Lineage (GTDB taxonomy): Bacteria > Actinomycetota > Actinomycetes > Propionibacteriales > Propionibacteriaceae > Avipropionibacterium. The sequence goes on along the minus strand of CAMDZW010000041.1, from coordinate 15,197 downwards.
TGGCAATCGTGGTGCTCAGTGTCATCGTGGTCGTGGCCGGGATCGACATCCCACGGGTCGGCGACATGGGTGCGTTGCCCGACAGCCTGCCCGGCCTGTTCGTCCCGAATGTGCCGCTGACCCTGGAGACGTTGACGACCATTGCCCCGTACGCGCTCGGCATGGCCATGGTCGGGCTGCTGGAGTCGTTGATGACCGCAAAGCTGGTCGACGACATCACCGACACCCATTCCAACAAGACCCGTGAGGGTTGGGGACAGGGGATCGCGAACATCGTCACCGGCGTCTTCGGCGGCATGGGTGGCTGCGCCATGATCGGGCAGACCATGATCAATGTGACCAGTGCCGGAGCCCGCAGCCGGGTGTCGACCTTCATGGCCGGTGGTTGGCTGCTGCTGCTGGTGATGGTGCTCGGCGATATCGTCGGTCAGATCCCGATGGCCGCCCTGGTCGCGGTCATGGTGATGGTCTCGGTGATGACCTTCGACTGGCACAGCATCCGGCCGAAGACGCTGAAGCAGATGCCGATCAGCGCAACCGTGATCATGGTCGTCACCGTGGTCGCCACGGTCGCGACCGACAACCTGGCGATCGGCGTGGTGTTGGGGGTGATCGTCGCGATGGTGCTCTTCGCCAACCGGGTCGCCCACTTCACCCAGGTGTCGGTGGAAGCCGTGGACGCAGAGAGCAAGACCTATGCCGTACGGGGTGTGTTGTTCTTCGCCTCGAGCAATGATCTGGTCTACCAGTTCGACTATGTCGACGATCCGGATCAGGTCGTCATCGATCTCAGCCGGGCACAGATCTTCGACTCGTCGACAGTGGCCGCGCTCGACGCCATCGAGCTGAAATATCAGCAGAAGGGCAAGCAGGTCACCATCATCGGACTGGATGAGCCGAGTCAGCGCTGGCACCGGCTCAGTGGCTCACTGAGCTGAGCCACTGTTCGGCCAGTGGCATCCACTGGCGGGCTTCTGGGTGGCGCGGGGCCAGTCCGAGGCCGTGGTACCCGTCGCCGAAGATGTGCAATTCGACTGGGGCTCCGGCGCGGGCCAGGGCTTCGGCATAGCGGGTGGAGTGACCGATCGGCACCCCCTGGTCGGTGGCGGTGTGCCACAGGAACGTCGGCGGTGTCCCCGGATGGACCTGGGTCTCGATCGAAAGCTGCTCGACGGCATCGTCCTGCGGGTTGGTCCCGAGAAGTCTGTCACGGCAGCCGGGGTGGTTGACCTGCCCGTTGTGGCCCATCGAGATCACCGGGTATCCCAGGATCGCCCAGTTCGGGATGGCCTCGGGGCCGGCCCCGACCAGCTTGTCGGCATGACTGAGCGACGCACCGAGGTGGCCGCCGGCAGAGAATCCGATGACGCCGACCTCGTCGGACAGGTTCAAGCCGTGGGCTCCGGAACGGATCCAGGTCATCGCGTCGACCGCTGACTGCAGGGGAGCAGGGTGCAACGGTTGCTCGTCCGGTTCCTCCTGGACCGGATAGCGCAGCACGAAGGCGTGGTGTCCGAGTCCGGAGAACCAGTGGGCGATGACTTCTGACTCGATCGGCGAATGTCGACGGTAGCCGCCGCCGGGCAGGACCAATACTCCTGGACACGGGGCCGGATGGAGGTCTTCGCGCAGGATGGCGGGGACAACGGTCAGATCGGTGGGAGTCGGTGCGGTCATGGCGCCATCCTGCACCGGTGACTGGTCAGTGGGGTCGGGGTCCCGCGGAGCAGGCGGCGCTGATCACCTGTGCTGCGGGGGCCAGCAGCGCAGTCAGCTGCTGTCGTCTGACCGCCATCTCGTACGAGGACAGCGCACCTCCCTCGTCGCTGAGGGCAATGGTCACGATCTGGTGCAGCCGCCAGGCCCGGTCGAGGGATCGTTGACGACGCGCATCGTACGGCTGGGGCAGCCGTGGGCTGTGGCTCAGCTCCGGTCGGTCGCCACCAGCCACGTCAAGATCGCCCAGAGCACGGGTCGCGGCGACCAGGGCCTCGTTGAAGGCTCGTTCAGCCTCGGACGGATCAGGCAGGACGGTGGGTGGAGCAGCCGGATGGATCAGCCATTGCACCCCGGATCCGATGACCAACGGGATCCAGGCCACACCTGCGGTGCGGGCGACGACGGCAGCCCCCGACTCGAGGGCAGCACTGTTGGTCGTGACGGGACCGCGGAGTCCGCCGAGATCGCCCGGACGGGGGAGGACCAGCAGCCAACCGGTGGCCTCCCGTTGGGCGGCGCTGACCAGGGCCTCGGACAGCTCATTGGCGTGGATGGGGTTGAGGCCCAACAGTGAATCCGGATCGACGACATGGTGGGCGGAGTCCCCGGCCATCACGGTCCGGGCAGCCACGTCGGCGCTCGGCACCGGGTTGTTGGGGCCGGCCGACCAGGTCTGCGAGTTCAGGTGGGTGGTCAACCGTACGGCCGCTGTGACAGGGTCGGGACCCCCGTCGAGTTGGACACTCACGAGCACACCGTACGACCTGCGCGGACGTCTTGTAGGTTTGGGGCCATGGACGTGATCGAACTGGCCGGGGTGGACGTCATCCGGGGGCAGCAGAAGTTGCTCGACGACATCACCTGGCAGGTCCGAGAAGGGGAGCGGTGGTTGGTGATCGGCCCGAACGGTGCCGGCAAGACCACCTTGCTCCAGGTGTTGGCCACCCAGATGCATCCCACCCATGGACTGGCCGCGATCCTCGGTGAGGTGCTCGGCGCGGTCGATGTGTTCGACCTGCGGCCACGGATCGGGGTCGCTTCGCCGGTGATGGCTGATCGAGTGCCTCGCGGTGAGCGGGTCTCCGATGTGGTCGTCTCGGCTGCGTACGGCGTGCTGGGCCGCTGGCGTGAGGAATACGGCAGCGAGGACCATGCGCGGGCGGCGGCGCTGTTGGCCGAGTTCGGCACCGCGGATCTGGCTGATCGGACCTTCGGCACTCTCAGCGAAGGGGAGCGCAAGCGGGTCCAGATTGCTCGGGCGATGATGACCGACCCCGAACTGTTGCTCCTCGACGAGCCGTCGGCCGGGCTGGACCTGGCCGGTCGTGAGGACCTGGTCGGGCTGTTGTCCGAGCTGGCCCACGACGAGGACGCGCCGACCCAGGTGTTGGTCACCCATCACGTCGAGGAGATCCCGCAGGGGATGACCCACGTGATGCTGTTGCGGGAGGGCCGCGTGGTTGCCGCGGGTCCGCTCGAGGAGACGTTGAACGACGACAACATGTCGCAGACCTTCGGCCTGGCGCTGCATGTCGAGCAGCATCCTGACGGTCGGTGGACTGCCAGGGCCCGCTGATGCCGATCCACCTGCAGGACTTCATGGGTGTGCATCCCTGGCTGCTGTGGTTGTCCCTGATCCCGTTGTTCGTCGCTGCTGAGTTGCTGTGGCGACGTCGTGTGTTCCTCACCTGGACACTGGCGCTGGCGGTGGGTGCGTTCGTCGCGGCGCTGGTGCCGAGCTGGTGGTGGTTGCAGTTGCTGGTCGCGGCTGCTGCCGGGCTGGCCTGCCACCGGTGGTTGCGGCCGTGGTTGCTGCGGCAGTTGCCCGAACCGCGTGCTGTGCGCTGACATGATGGTCGAGATCACCGACCCGGCCGATGATCGGCTGGGCGACTACGTACGGCTGCGTGAAACCTCCCTGCGGCGTTCGTTGGAGTCCGAACGGGGTCTGTTCATCGCCGAAGGTGAGAAAGTGATCCGGCGTGCCGTCGAGGCTCGGCACCGTCCGCGGTCGTTCCTGTTGGCGCCACGCTGGTTGGAGTCCTTGGACGAGGTGATCGCTGCCCACCCTGAGGTGCCGGTCTATGTGGTCGACGAAGCCCTCGCTGAGCAGGTCACCGGATTCCATGTGCACCGAGGAGCGCTTGCCTCGATGCATCGAGGAGCTCTGCCCAGCGTGGAGCAGGTGGTGGAGCAGGCGGCACGGTCCGGGCCTGGTCGAGGCAGGATCGCGATCCTGGAGGGACTGGTCGACCACGCCAATGTGGGCAGTGCGTTCCGGAATGCGGCGGCTCTGGGAGTCAGCGCGGTCCTGGTGACATCGACCTGTGCGGACCCGCTGTATCGCCGGGCGATCAAGACCAGCATGGGCAATGTCTTCAATCTGCCCTGGACCCGGACCGGACCGATGCCCGAGACCTTGGACCTGCTTCGGGCCCACGGATACACGACGGTCGCGTTCACCCTGTCCGAGGACACGATCACCCTGGACGACCTGGTCACGCAGGACCTGCCCGCTCTGGCGTTGATCTTCGGCACCGAAGGCGCAGGCGTGGACCCGCGTACGGCTCGGCAGGCGGACCTGCGGGTCAGGATCCCGATGGAGTCCGGCGTCGACTCGTTGAACGTCGCGGCAGCAACCGCAGTGACCTTCTATGCCACGAGGCGTTCCTGAGCGACGAGCCATGGACAGTCAGGGGCTAACTGTGTTTGGGTAGTGACGCAACTGGGATGCAGGCGGCCGAGTTCGGTCAGGTCGAAGGATGTGCGCTGTGGTTGGTGGGGACGAGACACCCGAGCTGTCGAGCATTGCCGCAGAGCTGTCCGGACCGATGTGGACCACACATTCCTGGACCCCCCGTCGTCCTGCTGACGACGAGGCAGACCTTCGACGGGGTTGGCAGGTCGTCGACCGTGTTGGATTCGGGGCGGATGTTCTCGCAACGGTCCATCAGGACTTTGCCGACTTCGCCGCCGCGGGCGACGTACCGTCCGCAGGCCCGTACCCGATCGTCATCGAACAGGCGGACGGGCTCGCTGCGGAATCGCATCGCATCAGGGTGTCGTCGCACCAGTGCACGGTGACCGTCGGGGGACCGGAAGGGGCACGCCGTGCTGTCTTCTGGCTGGAGGACTTGATGCGATCCCACGGTGGCCCTTTCCTGCCGTTGGGGGAGCGCCATCGTGAACCGGTGATCACCACCAGGATCTCTCGATGCTTCTTCGGACCGATCAATCGCCCGCCGGCCAATCGGGATGAGCTGCTGGACGACGTGGACTACTACCCCGAGCACTACCTCAATCGTCTTGCCCACGAAGGCGTCAACGGGCTGTGGTTGACCGTGCGGCTGCGTGATCTGGTTCCGACCGACTGGTCCGGTCCGGTCCGCGGGGATCCGCAGCAGCGATTGGCCAAGCTGCGCCGGACCGTGGCGGCGTGCGCACGGTACGGGATCAAGATCTACCTGTTCTGCATCGACCCGGCGGCCTTCGGTGACGGTCGGGATCACTTGGTGCCGAGTGAAGCATTGCGGGCACATCCTGGGCTGGGCGGTCACCGAACCGAGGACTGGACCGCCTGCTGCACGACCGGCCAAGCCGGTGCTGACTACGTACGGGACAGCTTGCGGACGGTGTTCTCGCAGGTCCCCGGGCTCGGTGGGCTGATCGACATCACCATCGGTGAACGCCCCACACACTGCTGGTCCGATGTCTGGTCGGGTCGGCCGATCAACTGTCCGCGCTGCGGTCCTGCTGGAGTCGGGCCGTCCTTCGGAGCACATCTCACCGCACTGCGGGACGGGATCCGCGCCGGCAACCCGGATGCCGAACTGATCAGCTGGATGTATGTCCCCTACCCGCCGGAGACCGGATCGTACCGGGGAGACCGGATGGAGCCTTTGCTCGCCGAGATCGCCGCCCACACGCCGGAGGGTGTGACTGTTCAGGTGAACCTGGAGTCGACGGGTGTCACTCGCCAACTCGACCGTGACTTCGACGTGCTGGACTACTCGTTGGCCTGGGTCGGGCCGAGCCGACTGTTCGATCGGGTTGCGCAGGAGACGATCGCGGCAGGAGCCCGCATGGGTGCCAAGCTGCAGGTCGGCTGTTCCCATGAGGTCGCCACAGTTCCCTTTGTGCCGGTGCCCGGGAATCTGTACCGCAAGTACGCCGAGCTGCATGCCCGTGGCGTGTCGTCGGTGATGCAGTGCTGGTATTTCGGGAATGCGCCGGGTCCGATGACGACGGCCGCCGGGCGGCTCGCCTTTGCCCCGTTGCCGGCGACCGAGGAGGAATTCCTCACCGAACTGGCCATGCCGGACTGGGGCGCCGAGAGTCCTGCCATGGTGTCGGCCTGGCAGCACTTCCGAGATGCCTATGCACAGTTCCCGGCGATGCTGCCCTTCTCCTGGTTCGGTCCGGTCCATGACTCGATCATGTGGCCCTGGCATCTGGATCCGGTGGACGCACCGATCTCGCCCAGTTGGCAACTCGGCTGGCCTGCCAGCGGAGACCGTGTCGGGGAGTGTTTCGCGCCGGCGTACTCCTTCGACGAGATCGTCGCCCAGGTGAACCGGACTGCCGCGCAGTGGCAGGAAGGCTGGTCCGAGATCGCTGCCCTGGCAGAGAAGTACGCCGATGACCGGGCACGGCGACTGGACCTCGGTGTCGCAGAGGCACTGACCGTGCAGTGGCGTAGCGCAGCGCGCACTTTGCGGTTCTACCAGTTGCGCGAGTCCCTCGCCCGAGGCGATGCAGGTGGGACTGGCGATGCAGGGCCGACCGGCATCGTCGACGAGCTTGCGGCATTGGTGGTGAGCGAACAGGCCGACACCCTGCGACTGGCCGAACTGGCCGACGATGATCCGCGGCTCGGGTTCCACTCCGAGGCGGAAGGACACAAGTACGATCCTGCCGGACTGCTCGCTCGTCACGCCGGTCTGGCCCAGTTGCTCACCACTGATCTCGTACGGCTTCGCGCCGACATCACTGCAGGAGCGCCACTGTGGCCCGGTTGGGCGGCGCCGGTTGACGGGCAACCGGTGGTTGGTCTGGCCGCTGAGAAGGCTGCGGCCACCGTGCAGGCTCTCGGCGAGGGCCGCTGGTCGATCTGGCGTGACGGAGACCAACTCAAGCTGCACGCTGCCTTGCCACTTCGTGACCAGACGCCCGAATCCGAGGAACTGGTCGTCCTGATCGAGGGGCGCCGGCTCTGGCCGGCCGTGCCGTTCCGGATCCAGCGAGACGGGACCGGCTCCTGTGACCGGCGTCTGCTGCCGAGCAGTCGCACGTGGCACTCCTCGGCCACCGAGGACGATGACGGTTGGCAGGTCGAGCTCAGCTGGCCGCTGGACATCTTCAACGCGCCCGGCATGGGCACCAGCCACGGCTTCAGGATCAACCTGATCCATCGCTCCGCCGCTGGCCCGATCACCTGGGTTGACCACGCACCAAGCTTGCGTCCACGACTCTGCTTCGAGGACACAAACCCGGAGAATCTTGCTTGGGTTGTGCCAGCAGCTGGCGGACACCAGCCGGGCTGATGCTCAGGCCCCGACTGGGCCGTCGGCTTCAGTTGATGTTGAGGGCGCTGCGGTTTCCCACAGGTGCTGGGTGTAGGGGGTGTCGGCCAGCGCGTGGGTGCCGTTGGGGTCGACCAGGAGGATTTGGCCGTGGGGCGCCCGGAACAGCAGGGTTCCGGGCTCGGGTTGTCGTCGGGACCAGTGTCCGTGGGTGACGAGTCGGTGTTCGAAGCGGCCCAGGGGTGCGAGGTTCCCGATCCGGGTTTGCCCGGGCGGGCCGTCAGGCTGGTAGGGATCGGTGTGGTCGAGGTCGAGTTGGGCTCTGGAGGGTGACCAGGGGAAGGTGCTGGTGGGCATGCGGAGGTTGAGGTGTTGGCGCAGACGTTGGGGGATTTCGTAGGCGTCGACGGGGGTGTGTCCGGCGGGGAGGTCGATGACGGGGTTGAGATGGACGGTGGTGCGGCCGAGCCAGTTCTTGACGGTGTCGAGGGTGTGGGCTCCGATGCCGTCGACGCGGCAGACGCCGGCGCGCTGGGTGAGGGCTTCGAGGCTGATGTGGACGTTGAGGACGGTGTGGGGGCGGAGCTTCTCGGCTGGGATCTGTCGGAGTGCTTCGACCAGTGCGGCCGCGGACGCGGGTAGTGGACCACGCTGAGCGCAGTCATTGTTGGTGGTGTCCTCGGGTTCCTCAAACTCGGGCTCGTCCTCGGGTTCGTGGTTGGGGGCCTCGAAGCCGGCAGGATCAGGCTCTGTCGGTTCGGTCTCTGTCGGTTCGGTCTCGGTCGGTTCGGTCTCGGTCGGTTCGGTCTCGGTCGGATCGGCCTCGGCTGGATCGGATTCGGTTGTCTCGGGGCCGTTGGCGCCAGAGGCTGTCGGGCCAGTGTTGGCTGGCGGTGGCCCGGCGGGCCCGGTTGATCCGGGGCCGCTCTGGTGCGGCTCGGCACCATCAGGACCAGCGCCATCGGGACCGTCATTGTTGGTGGTGTCGGTTTGGTGTCGGCCGCGTTCTTGGAACCATTTGTTGACCGGCCAGCCGATCCCGGACTCGGGCAGCAGCCGGGCTCGTTCGCCCCAACCCGTCACACCAGACTCGCCGTCCCCATGAGGCCCGCCGGGCTGGCCGTCCCCGCTGGGCTGGCTGTCGGTGCCGGGCTGGGGGTTGTCGGTGGGCGAAGGCGGAACGTAGCCGGGTAGGGGTGCGGCGAGGAGTTGAACGGCTTCGGCGGGTCGGGCCAACACGCCCAGGGCTTGGGCGCGGAGTTCGTCACGGGTGCCAGGGGCACCGAACGCTTCGAGACGGGTCGCGAGGTGATCGATCATCGCGTCCAACCACACCGCGTCGGCAGTTTCCATGCATGCCCAGACCGGGGTCAGTCCTTCGGGTGAGGACTCGCCCACTTTCACCTTCTTGCGGCGTTGCCGCGATTGGGCGATCTTGGCTGCGAGTTCGGGGTCGGCTTCGATGATCTTGGCCCACACGATCGACTCGAGTCGCCGCCACGGCAGGGTCCCGACCAGGTCAACCACCGAGGCATCGACCCGGTCCGCGGCCGGTTTCGACAACACCCGGGTCATGGCGGCGATCCGACACACGGTCCGGGCTTCGACCTCGCAGTCCTGGACCCGTGCCCACAGTCGTGGCAGGCGGTGGCGCAGGTCCAGCACGTCAGCGGTCATCGACCGTCCGATCCCGGCGCTGACACCAAGAGCCGCGGCCAGTTCTGCGGTGCAGAACTCGGCGATCTCGGGGGGTGCCGTCACCGCCGATGGTGATGGCTCGTTCTGCGCCGGGCACGGTCGGGGCTTGTTCGGGGCCGGGATGCAGATCGGCCCAGTGTGCGATCCACATCAATTCCTGGCAGTCGATCACCTTGTGATGGGACCGGCCCCGGGACAGTTGCAGGGCCACGTCGGCTGCGGCCAGCTCGGGTTCGGGAGCTTGTTCACCCCACGGCGCGTCGGCCCAGGCTTCGACGTCAGGATCGGGCATGCATGGGGCCTCGCCGTCCCAGTCCGCGCCGTTCCTGATCATGTCTTTGACACTATCGGCCGCCACTGACAATCAGACTCGCCTCGACACGCGACCGCTGGAACAGACCAGTCGGCAGGACCCGACGGAGGGGAACAACCATGAGCGAGGACAGCCCAGACGGATGGCGCGCCGCCGTGGGGCAGCGAGGTCGAGCCATCGATCTGGGCCGGTCGGGGCCCGCTGTCCCGTACAAGATTGTTCGACGCGAGCCCGAGCTGCTGGACCATCAGCGTTCCCGGCGACGCTGCCCTTCTCCTGGTTCGGTCCTGTGCATGACTCGATCATGTGGCCCTGGCATCTGGTTCCGGTGGACGCACCGATCTCACCCAGCTGGCAGCTCGGCTGGCCCGCCAGGGGCGACTGGGTGGGGGAGTGCTTGGCGCCGGCCCACTCCTTCAACGAGATCGTCACCCAGGTGGAGCGAACAGGCCGACACCCTGCGCCCGGCGTCTGCTGTCGGGCAACCGCGCGTGGCACTCTTCGGTCACCGAGAACGATGACGGGTGGCAGGTCGAGCTCAGCTCGCCGCTGTGTTGACCACGCGTCAAGCTTGCGTCCACGACTTTGCTTTGACGGCACGAATCCGGACTATCTTGCTTGGGTTGTGCCAGCAGCTGGCGGCCACCAGCCGGGCTGATGCTCAGGTCCGCCTGGGCCGTCGGCTTCAGTTGATGTTGAGGGCGCTGCGGTTTCCCACAGGTGAGTCTCCGCGATGGTGCGCCGTCAAAAGTATCACGGTTCCGTTATACTATTGCCATGATGGCGAAGCCGTTGGCGAGGGACGAGCTGTGGGAGATCGCGACCACACAGCACGGTTTCGTGACCGCACAACAGGCTGCCGAGGCGAGCATCGGCAAGCAGGCGGTCCAGATGCTCGTCCGCCGAGGCACGCTGGAGCGAGCCGCCTACGGCGTCTATCGCTTCCCGCAGTATCCGGTTGGCGAGGTCGACCAACTCGCGTTGGCTGTGTTGTGGACTCGGGTGCCCGAGGCGGCGATGTCTCACGAGACCGCGCTGGATGCCTACGGCATCAGCGACATCAACCCCAACCGCATCCACCTCACCGTCGGCAAGCATCGCCGTTTCCGCCGGACGGGCGGGGAGGACTACGTCGTCCACTACGAGGACCTCGACACCAAGCAGATCAGCTGGTGGCAGGAGATCCCCACCGTCACCCCGACGACAGCCATTGAACAATGTATTGTCGTCGGGACTCCGACGTACCTGCTCCACCAGGCGATCGAACGCGGCTTCGCGCAGGGATACCTCAAGGCGGGCGAGCGTGACGCGCTGACCGAGGCATTGGAGGCACGCCATGACCGATGAACACATCGGGTTGCGATCGCCGCGGTGCAGCGGGCCGTCGATGAGGACGGCAGGCAGCTGTTCCTGCTCAAGGGCGGAACCCTGCTCCAGCATCGGCTCAACGTGACGGCTCGGGCCACCAAGGACATCGATGGCTTGATTCGGGGTGACATGGACGCTTTTTCGCGGTGCTCGAAGATGTCCTCGACGAGCTGTGGGGACCCCTGACGCTGCGTCGCGGCGAAGTCGAGGTGATCGACGTGCCGACCAAGATCATCAAGCCACGCCGCTTCGACATCATCCTCGACATGCGCGGCGTGACGTGGCGGCGCATTCAGTTCGAGGTCTCACCCGACGAGGCCGGCATCGGCGACGAGCACGAGGCCATTGAGCCGCCGCCGCTGGCGGATTCGGCCTTCCCGATCCAGACGCGTTGGTCGCGATCGCGATGCGGTTCCAGATTGCCCAGAAACTCCATGCGGTCTCCGATCCGCACGAGCCTCCAGCCTCGATGAACGACCGCGCTCGCGACGTCGTCGACCTGCTCCTGTTGCGTGATCTCATTGCTACGACGGGCAGCCCGACGCTGGCCGAAGTGCGCGGAGCCGGGATCGCCGTCTTCGAGGCCCGCGCTGCAGAGGCCAGCCAGCTGGGCCGCCCGCCACGGGCATGGCCACCGACTGTCACCACTCATGGTCACTGGGCCAGCGACTATGCGAGGGCAATCGCCTCGGGCGGCATCGAACTCTCGCTCGATGCCGCCGTCGCTGAGGTGAACGCCTGGGTCGCTGCCGTTACCGACAGCCGGTAGATCTCAGGCCTCCACCCACGGCGGCACACCGAGGTCCTGCGGCCCTGACAATTAGACTCGCCTCGACACGTGACCGCCGGAACAGACCAGTCGGCAGAACCCGACGGACGGGAACAACCATGAGCGAGGACAGCTACGCCGAAGGATCGCCCGCCGTGGGGGACAGCGAGGTCGAGCCATCGATCAGGGCCGCTGGGGGCCTGCTGTCTCCGTACGAGATTGTTCGACGTGAGCCGGAGCTGCTGGACCAGCAGCCGACCGAGCGGCGCTTCACGGTACGGATTGAACTGGACGGGGCCTGTCAGCCCATCTGGCGCCGGCTCACCCTGTCCAGCCACATGTCGCTGGATCGGCTGCACACCGTGCTGCAGGTCGCGATGGGGTGGACCGATTCCCATCTGCACCAGTTCATTGCAGGACCGGGCCCACTCGACCGCGCCGTTCAACCCTTTCTCAACCCGTTCGACGTGATGGAGGGCGAGGTCGGGATCGATGAAGCTGACGTACGTCTTGACCAAGTACTTGGCACCGCGGGGGACCAACTCCACTATGAGTACGACTACGGCGACGGCTGGCAACACACCATCCAGCTCGAGGAGATCACCGACTGGGCCGCTGGTGAGGCTGACGCAGCGTGCTTGGCCGGAGAGAGCGCCTGTCCGCCTGAGGACTGCGGAGGCATTGGCGGTCACGCCGTGATCGTTGATCTACTCGCCGGACGGACCGACACCATCGATCCTGAGTGGGCCGAGGATCTGCGGCGGTGGTTGCCGCCTGCCTATGATCCGGACGCCTTCGATGCCGACGAGGTCAACGACCAGTTGGGCCGGAGCGTGATGCCGCCACTCGAGCAATGGCATCCGATGCTGGTCGAGCTCCTCGACCGGTCCGGCGGTTCTGCACTGAGCCCGATGGCAGATCTGGTGCGCGGCGCCACCCGGACCCGCGTGGAGCTCACGCCGGACCAGATCCACCGCGCCGTGGAACGCTATGTCGTCCTGCTGCAGGTGATCGGCGAGGGCATCACGCTCACCGGCGCCGGCTACCTGCCCCCGACAACGGTCAGGCAGCTGTACGTCGTCCTCGGGATCAGCGAGGAATGGATTGGCAGGGGCAACCGCGAAGACGCGACCCAGCCAGTGCTGGGCCTACGGACCTCGGCCACCGCGCTCGGTCTGTTGCGCAAGACCAAGGGCCGACTGCTGCCCACCGCGGCGGCACGCAAGCTCGCCGGCGACCACGCCGCTCTGTGGCGGCACATCCGAGACCGGCTGCCGCTGGGCAGACCCCACGAGCGGGACGCGGGTGCCCTGTTGCTGCTGAACGTGGCCGCCGGTGACGACAGCCATGACCACGACGACGGTGACCTGCTTGGTCGCCTCGGCTGGCGAGTCCGCGGTGGAACTCTTGCCCACGCTGCCCTGGATTGGCGATGGCCGACTGCTGTGGTGCTCGAGCAGCTCGCCGGTGGCTACCGCGCTGAGCCGACCTGGCAGGCTGCGATCGCCCGTGCCTTGCTGATCCGCTGAGCTGGCAGGAGGCTCGTGCGGCTGCCGATGCGACCGATGTCGGAGTAAATGTCGGAGTAAGTGATGCGATTCTGACGCTGCTTCGTGCGGATCCAACGCTCAGTGCGGCGGCGCTGGCCGAGCGTCTGGGCAGGACGGCGCGGACGATCGAACGCCACCTGGCCGACCTCAAGTCTGCAGGCCGACTGTCCCGTCAGGGATCTGCCAAGGCAGGACGGTGGGTGGTGGCGTGAAGGACGCCGCCGCAGGCCTATTCGGCGACGACGGCTGACGCCGGAGGGCGAGGACCACGTCGGGGCTCGCCGGCGACCACCTTCGGACTGACCGGCCAGTCATCGGGGTAGTTCTCGGCCAGCTGCTCGTGCTGCTGGTAGAGCTTCTTGCGGGCACGGCTGGTGAGCCGGTCGCCGAAGACAGTTCCGTAGAGGTGGTCGGTCTCGTGCTGCAGGCAACGCGCGAACAGACCGGTGCCGGTGACCTCGATGTCGTTGCCGTCGATGTCCTGGCCCCGACATGTCGCCAGGTCGGGGCGGGCCAGTGCCTGGTATCCGCCCGGCAACGAGAGGCAGCCTTCCTCGGTCGAGTCGAGGCGCCGATCCCGGCCCTCCGGAAGCTCGACCACCGGATTGCAGACGACGCCAATGTGACGGACGTCGTCATCGTCGGGGCAGTCGTAGACGAACACGGCCAGATCGACCCCGACCTGAGTGGCGGCGAGCCCGACCCCCTCGGCTGCCTCCATGGTGGCGAACATGTCGCGGACCAGGGTGCGCAGGTCCTCGTCGAACTCGGTGACCGGACGGGTCCTGGCATGCATCACCGGGGTGCCCCAGCGAGTGATCGGCCGGACGGTGCCACCGGAGGTGAGCTCGGGGGTGACCCGGATCGGGTCATTCTGGGGTGCGGTGTCGTCAGTCATCGGAGCAGCAGGATACAGCTAGGCGACGGGGCATCGTAGGCGAAGTCAGGCTGCCACTGTCCAGTGACGGGATCGTGGAGGTAGGTGGCCAGTTGGTTGCCGGTCTGTCCGGCGATCCACAGCCGATCCCCGTACACCTTCAGGTCTCGCGGCCAGGCCGTCGTGACGAACTCCTGGGCAAAGTCCAATGTCGCCGAGGAGATGTCGAGGTTGAACACCCCGATCGTGTCGCAGCCGCGGTTGGCGACCAGCACCTGGGTGCCGCGTTCGCAGACGTGCACGCCGATGCCGGACGGATGGATCGGCCTGTCCTCAGTCGAGGTGCGGAAGGTGGAGGCCACGATGCCGACCTCGTCGTAGGTGTCGCCCTGGCGTCGACCGACCCACAGCTGTGCCGACAGTTCACAGGCGACCACCATCAGGTCCTCGACCAGCACCAGATGGCGTGGCCCGGTCCCGGCCGGCAACCGGATCGGTGCGACCTGGCTGAGGAAGTGTCCGTCGTGGTCGATCCCGAGCCGGTGGACGGCATCGCCACCGAGGTTGGGGATCCAGCAGCCGTCACCGTCCATCACGATCTGGTGGGCATGGGCCTGGGTCTGTCGTGGAAAGACCGGCCCGGACCAGTTGCGGAAGGTGTACTGGTCGACCTGTTCACCGATCGACTGATCGGAATTGATCGCAAAGCTCGCCACAGAGCCGTGCCCGTAGTGGGCCGACACCAGGAACCGCGCATCCGGGGTCAGCGCCAGATGGGTCGCGGATCCGTTGGTCATCTCGGTGCTGTTGAGCTCGGTCAGGTTCGCCTCGGCGTCGATGCCGATGGCGTGGATCCGGCCCGGCTCCTTGCCCGCAGCGGTGTAGAGCGTGTCCTGACTCGGATGTGCCACCACCCAGCTCGGCGATGGCAGCTCGACCACGGACTGTTGGTGTGCTCCATCGCTGGGGGACTGCCATCCGGTGAGTCCGGCTGCGGTGCCGTTCGACTCGGAGGTGTAGGCGCCAACGACCATCCGGCTGTGCTTCGACATGGCCCCATCATGACCGATCCGGAGTGTTGGCTTGCCGCAGGCCACCTGTCGGCGGATGGTTGGGCCCATGGCAACTGACGAATCGGCGACCGAGGTCGAGCTGCCTGAAGCGATGGTCGGGGTGCTCGCCCGTTACGAAGACCACCTCACCCATGAGCGGAATCTGTCGGCCCACACCGTACGGGCCTATCTCGGCGACCTGCGTCAGTTGGCCGAACATCTGCACCGGCTGGGGGCCGCCGACTTCGATACTGCCGAGCTGCGTGACCTGCGCAGCTGGTTGGCCAACCAGACCACCCGCGGTCAGGAACGCACCTCGGTCCAGCGAC
>CAMDZW010000040.1 GCA_945911015.1 uncultured Propionibacteriaceae bacterium | reverse complement strand
TTCGAGCGCCGGGCGGACCATGAACCGGGTGAGCCGCACGAACAACACAAAGGTGACGATCACGATCGGCGCCATGTGGACCAGGAAGTCGTTGAACGACAGACCGGCCCGGTTGGCAATGATGATGTTGGGTGGGTCGCCGATCAGGGTCGCGGCCCCGCCGATGTTGGAGGCCAGGATCTCGGCGATGATGTAGGGCTGGGCTTTGACGTTGAGGCGGTTGCACACCACGATCGTCACCGGCACCACCAACATGATGATCGTGACATTGTCCAGGATCGGGGACGCGATGGCAGTGATCAACATCAACATCACCATCAGCCGGTACGGGTGACCACCTGATTTCTTGGCCGCCCAGACTCCGAGGAACTCGAACACACCGGTCTGTTTGAGGACCCCGACGATGATCATCATCCCGAGCAGCAGGAAGATGACGTTCCACTCGATGCCCACATGGGGTGAATAGAAGATCTCGTCCTGGGGCACCACGCTGGTGACCACCATGGCGGCCGATGCCACCAGGACGACGATCACCTTGTTGATCTTCTCCGTGGCGATCATGACAAAGGCGGCCACGAAGATAGCCAGGGCGAGGAACTCTTGCATCAACGGCCCCTGGTGGTGCAGGAAGTGGTCAGGTCGACGGTGGCACGGCGCTCAGCAGCGCGTTGAGGGTCAGGCAGCCGGTCAGTCGGCCGGAGTGGTCGACGACCGCGATCAGTGGAGCCCGCAGCTGGGACATCACGATCGCCGCCTCGAGCAGGGTGGCATCCTCGGGGACCTGCACCATCCGCGCCTGGTCCGGTGCCACACAGTCGCCGACCGAGCGACCCCCCAGATCCACCCAGAACTGGTCCGCATGGGCCTCGTCGACCGTCCGCGCCAGCGCCGAGTCCCCCGAATAGTGCGACACCATGAGTTTGAGCACCTGGCTGCCCGGCAGCACGAACTTGGGCACGTCGTCCCGATCGACCACGACCAGACCCGGAAGCCCGGACTCGACCATCACCTGTACGGCCCGGGTGACGGGGTCCCCCATCCGTACCGGAGGAATCTGTACGGCCAAATCTCTTGCCCGCATGGAAACTGTCCTTTGTCTGTGTACTGATCATCGTCGAGCTCATCTGCCTGCCGTCCCCGGTTGAGATGACAACCGTTCGGTCAAGTCCACCACATGGATTCACCATGGGTCGAGCCCGTCTCGCGGCCGCTCACGCTACACCACGAGGGTACGCCGGGTCAGGTGTCTGCCCCGAGCTCAGTGAACGGTGACGTGGACGTGGTCATAGTGGTTGGCCGTCGTCCCGCCCCGGTCCGACATCCACCGCCAGCCTTCGCCGGCCCGCTGGGTGGTCCATATCCGCTGTTCGAAGATGATCTGCGAGATCCCGAGTCGCCCGGCGTTCTGGCGCAGGTGCTGGGCGATCGCCCAACCGGTCGCACTGTTGGTGATCATGATGTCGAGCGCCCGCCCGCTGGGATGGTCGGGCAGGGCATCGGGGCGCACGCCGCCGTACTGGGTGATCTCGGGCCAACGGTGGCAAACCTCGCGGTGCACCCAGATCGCGTGCTGGGTGAGCCCGGATTCCACCGCAGATCCGCTGGCGCACGGTCCCGCAGTGTCACCGCGCGGGATGATCACCTCGGCCTCGACGTCCTCGGGGTCATAGGACTTGGTCGGCGTCGGCGTGGGCGAGGTACGGGAACCGTTGCGGTCCGCGCGCGGCAAGGCATCGCGGTTCGCCCGGAGCAGCTCATCGGGGTCCCTCGGACTGGGGACCGCTGGTGTGGTCGGTCCGGGATCAGACGCGGTCAGCCCGGTGTGGGCCACCACCCCGAGCCCGGCCAGGATCGCAGTCACCGCAGCAGCAGCACCGAGACGTTGCAATGCCGGGCCGCAGCGCTGCCGCAGACTGCGGCGCACGGCGCGGCGTGGTCGTGGTCGCACTTCAGCCCCCGTCACCATTTCGTTACATTCCGACGTGGGCACCTTACGCGGTCGCAGCCAATCCGTCACACCGGCGGGTCGCAAGGACGTGGAGAACAGTCCGGCCCACCGGAACGGGCAGCGGGTTCCGGTGGGCCGGCGGGCCAGGGATCCTCCTCCGATTCCCGGCCGTGGCCACCATCGACGTTCCCCCAAGCTACTCGGCAGTAACCGCGGGTGAGCTTACCAATCCAGCTCTGCAGATGGAATTCTTCATGCCAGGAATGCCCGCGGGCTGCGGCGATAGGCCGAGACCGTGGCCTCGTCCCGCCACCAGAATCGCCATGGCCGGGCTGCCGCCCGACTCACTCCAACCCGTGGCCCACACGACAGTTCCCGCTGGGGCTCCGACCCCGCCACCTGCCGAATGAGAGCCGTGCCGTTGTGTTCGGACCCGACGCCGAGCGCCCTGGTGAGGTTGCCCGGGCCACGGGCGAGTCGGTTGTCATCGGTGCCCCGCCGGGCACGGGCCCGCTCGATCCCGGCGATGATCCGGCCGGCACGGATCAACACCGCCGAGGCGACTCCATCAGGCCCACAGACCAGATTCGTCGCATGGTGGATGCCGTACGAGCGGTAGACGTAGACCCGCCCACTCGGGCCGAACATGATCTGCGAGCGTGGTGTCGGCCCACGCCACGCATGGGAGGCCGGATCGTCGAGACCTTCGTAGGCCTCGACCTCGGTGATCTGCAGGGCGACATCGTCGAGCTCGAGGACCGCACCGATCAGTTGAGGGGCGACCACCAGGGCCCGCGCTGACAAGTCCAGCGGTGTGGCGGTGGTCAGCCGCAGCTGATCGGCAGGCCCGGGCCGGTCAGCGCCCGACAGCGGGGCCTCGGTCATCAGACCCGGACGTAGCGGCCGCCGCCCTGTTGCCATGGGTGTGGCCCGTCGAGCGGTCGGTGGTTGATGCCGCGTACGGCCAAACGCTGCAGGTGCGCCTCAAGCCGGGGACGGAAGCCGGCCGGGTCGACCGGGCCACCACGCCAGGCCACCTCGGCCATGACGCTGAGTCTCGGCCAGGCGGCGTACTCCACCCGTTGAGGGGTGACCAAGTACTCGCTCCACAGCTGGGCCTGGATGCCGAGCAGCCCATCGCGCTGGTCCGGGTCGATGTCAGCGTACGGGTCGTACTCGGCGACCTTCTCCCACGGGATGTGCCCGCCGATGGCACGCGGTTCGGCAGGGTCGTCGCTGGCGTACTTGTCGAAGTACAGGGTGTGCCCCGGGGCCATGACGACCTGGTTGCCGGCCGCCAGGGCGCGCAGACCCGGTTCGGTGCCCCGCCAGGACATGACCACTGCCCCGGGCATCTCGGCACCGTCATCGATGATCTCGTCCCAGCCGACGAGGGTGCGGCCGCGTTCGGCCAACCAGACCCTCAGCTGCTGGGTGAACCACGGTTGGAGATCGTCGACCGATCCGAGTCCCCGTTCGGTGGCGAGTGCCTGGGCGCGTTCGCTGGCCCGCCACTGGTCCCGGGGACATTCGTCGCCACCGACGTGGATCCAGGGAGAGTCGAAGACGTCGATCAGCTCGGTCAGGATGTCGGTGACCAGTTCCATCGCGCGATCGTCGAGATGCAACACCTCGGTGAAGATGCCAAAGGTCGTGGCCACCCCCTCGGGCAGATTGGAGGCGTCCCCGTACTCGGGGTAGGCGGCCAGCAGCGCCGAGACATGGCCCGGCAGGTCGATCTCCGGGACGATGGTGATGCCACGACTGCGGGCGTGACCGACCAGCGCGCGGAGCTGTTCCTGGGTGTAGAAACCACCGTGCGGGACGCCGTCATCGGCCTCCCAGTCGGGGAACTTGGTGCCACTCCGCCAGGCGCCGACCTCGGTCAGCCTCGGATACTTCTTCACCTCGAACCGCCAGCCCTGGTCCTCGGTGAGGTGGAGATGGAGGATGTTGATCTTGTGCATCGCACAGGTGTCAACGAAGTCGTACAGGTTGACCAGCGGCATGAAGTGCCGGGCCACGTCGAGATGGACGCCGCGCCAGCCCAGCGCTGGGGCGTCACTGATCTTCACGTACGGGAGGGTCGGACGGGGGCCGCTCACATGACCACGGGAGAAGACCTCGGGACCGGCGAGCTGACGCAGGGTCTGGACCGCATTCGTCAGGCCCTCGTGGTCACCGTGTTCGATGGTGATGCCGCCCTCGTCGACGACCAGGCTGTAACCTCCGGCAGGATGGTCACCCTGGTTGACCTGCAACAGGACCGGATCAACATCGGGGGAGGCAGCCACCGAGCGAGGCAGCAGCTGCAGCCCCAAGCTCTCGCCGAGCAGATCGGACAACTCGGCGGTGATGCCGGGCGGGCCAGCCACGGCGACCATGTCGGTCAGGTGCAGGGTGCCGCCGAGTTCGACGCACTCACGCGGTTCGGGGAGCAGGGTGGCAACGGTCATGTCTCCCATTCAACCCCGTGGGCGGCAACGGGCGGAAGGGCCCGACCAGATTCACTGAGCAGGTGTGGCCGGGCCCGCGGCTCAGACGCCACCACCTCCGGCCTTGCGCCGGTAGGTCTGGTTGTCGTGCGGTGCCGAGACGCCGTGCATGCCCTTCTGTACGGCTTCGCCCCGGCTCTCGGTCTCGGCTGAGGCGTGCTGCTTCTGGTTCTTGCGCTCGAGGGCTTCCTTCATCCTGCGCTTGATCAGCTCCGTGGGATCCTCCGGTGCACCGCTGGTCTGCTCCGGGCCCTGTGCATGTTGAGCCATCGTGGCCTCCTGGATCGTGATCGGCTGGGACTGCGACCCATTGTGCCGCAGCGGGCCAATCGGGGCAGCACCTTTTCAGCGGCGGACCACCCGATCCGCCCGAGATGCCGATGCGGCGGCCGCGACGGCGTTGGGCTGGTCGACCCGGGCCACCCAGTCGGCAGCCTCGGCGGGAGTCTTGCCGTACCGGACATGGCGGGCAGTCAGATCAGCCACCCGCTCGGCCTCGTCGCTGTCAAGCCACCAGACTTGGGCAAGCTGCGCGCGTACCAGCTGCCAGTCAGGATCATCAACCAGCAGGTAGTTGCCCTCGGTGAGGACGATCGGTTGGTCGGCGACGATCACCGCCTGGGCCAGCGGTTGTTCCAGACTGCGCTCAAAACCGGGCGCGAAGATCGGCCCCGGCTCGGTGCGGATCCGGTGCAGCAGCGCGGCGTAGCCACGGGGGTCAAAGGTGTCGGGGGCACCCTTGCGGTCACGTCGCCCCAAGACAGTGAGCGCGGCATCGGCCAGGTGGAAACCATCCATCGGTACGGTGATCGCGGCACCTGCCAGCTCGCGCACCAGGGCAGCGGCCAAGGTCGACTTGCCGGCACCGGGACGGCCGGCAATCCCGACGACAAGACGTCGGTCCGTACGGGCGGCGGCCAGAGCGGTCAGCTCCGCAGCCAAGAGGGCGATCTCGGTCACCGAACCATGATCTCAGGCCTGCTCCTTTCTGTAGAGTGGGAGCAGGCATTCAGCAACTGAAACTCAGGTGGGACATGACGCAGGGACACGAGGGTCGACTGGCGGGGCGACGGGCACTGATCACCGGCGCCTCCCGCGGGATCGGGGCGGCCGTGGCGCGTCGTTTCCGGGCTGAGGGTGCCGCAGTGGTGTTGTCCCACGAGCCGCGAGCGGACCGGGCTGAGGAGGCTGAAGGGGTCGCTGCCGAGCTTCGTGACGCCGGAGGGACGGCTCACCTGGTGCCCGCGGACCTGTCACAGCCGGAGGCCATTTCCGCTCTGGTCGACGAATCGGCACGGCTCCTGGGCGGCCTGGATGTGGTCGTGGCCAATGCGGCCGCCGAGGCACGTCATGTGTGGCACGAGATCACCGTCGAGCAGTGGGACCTGATCCAGAACGTCAACAGCCGCGGCACCTTCCTGCTGGCCCAGAAGGCCTACCCCCACCTGCTGGAGTCGCAGCACCCCTCGTTCATTGCCCTGACCAGTGTGATGGCCGAGACCGGTCAACCCGGCGCCATGCACTACAGCGCCAGCAAGGCCGCCATCATCGGCATCGTGCGCTCCCTGGCGCGAGAGGTCGGCGCCGAGGGCATCCGGGTCAACGCGGTGATGCCGGGGGCGATCCGCACCGAACACGAACAAGCACTTGCCCCCGATGCCGATGCGGTCGCCGCCAGGATCCTGCCCAAACAGGCACTGAAGCGGCGCGGCTACTCCGACGACCTGGCCGGAGCCTTTGTCTTCCTGGCCAGCGATGACAGCGATTTCATGACCGGTCAGATCGTGACCGTTGACGGTGGATGGGTGCTGCGATGACCCGGATTGCGGTGGTTGGTCTGGCCCGTGAGGGAAACACCTTCGGCGGTGGTGTCGGAACCATCGACGACTTCCGGCGCGGCACCTGGCTCGAGGGCGAGCACATCTTCGACATCCTCGGCAGGAACGACTCGATGGCCGGAGCAATCGAGGTCGCCCGTGAACGCGAAGTCGAGGTCGTGCCGGTCTTCATGGCGCGTTCGACCAGCGGACCGTCGGTGACCAAGCAGACCCATGAGGAATTGCGGTCCCGCGTGCTCGACGGGCTCACGGCGGTCGTCGACGAGGTCGACGGTGTCTATGTCCGTCTGCACGGTGCGATGACAGCCGAGGGCTGCGACGATGTCGAGGGTGACCTGCTGACCCGGATCCGGGAGCTGATCGGTGACCGACCGATGTCGGCAAGCTTTGACCTGCACAGCCACTTCACCGCCCAGATGGCGGCCTCGACACCCCTGCTGGCAGGTTTCCTGACCTACCCGCATGTCGACATGGCCGACACCGGCCGACGTGCGATGACCCTGCTGCTGGACCAGCTCGCCGGCACCGTCACCGCATTTGGCGGCTACCGACAGATCCCGATGATGTCGGCCTCGGAGGCACACAACACCACCGAAGGACCGATCGCCGAAGTGATGCGGATGCGCGACGACCTGGTCGAACGCGGCGAGCTGCTGGACGGATCGATCTTCTGCACCCAGCCCTGGCTGGATCTGCCCGGGATCGGGTGGTCAGTGGTGACTGTCGGGTCATCACCGGAGGCTGCGCAGCGGTGGGCCGACCATCTCGCCGGTGAGCTCTTCGATCGCCGGGAACGCTGTGTGGTCACAAAAATCCCGCTGGCCGATGCGCTGGCGCAGGCCGCGGCCCATGGCGGCAAGGGCGGCCCCGTCGTGCTCGGTGACGGTGCGGACAGCCCATCCGCCGGCAGCACCGGCGACTCACCGGAGATGTTGTCAGCCATCCTGGCAGCAGACTTCGCCGGCCCGGCTGTCTGTTCGGTGGTGGACGCTCCCGCCGTCGAGACCTGCGTGACGGCCGGGATCGGCGCCGAGGTGACCGTGCAGGTCGGCGGCAGCCTGAGCCCGCACTTCTTCTCGCCGGTCGAGGTCACCGGCATCGTCGCGACGATCGTTGACGGCAATGCGCCGGTCCCGATGTCGGGGCCACCGGTCACCTGCGGTCGTGCCGTGATCCTCCAGATCGGCCGGGTTTCCTGTGTGATCAGCGAATATCCGACATCGATGGTGGACGACCGGCTCTACCACCGGATGGGGATCGATGTCACCGCCGCCTGGGTGGTCCAGGCCAAGTCAGCCGGCCAGTACCGCGACGGCTACGCCCACCAGGCAGCCGAGATGATCGATGTCGACATGCGAGGCCCGTCCCAGCACAACCTGCTGACCCTGCCGTGGCAGCGTGCCACTCATGCATGGTGGCCGAAAGACCCTGAGGTGTCGCGCGGGTTCTGAGGTTCAGCCGGTGTCCGGTCCCGGCTGACAACCGTCTCACGGTCGGGCTGTCCGGGCCGTGGTCTCACCAGTCGCCGTGCCGTACCGTCGAGCCGGGTGCGACCGCCTCGGTGTCAGTCGGACCTACAGCTGGGGCAAGGTCGAGCACGATCGCACCGGGGCCTGAGATTTGCACGGTGACCTCGGTGATGTCTCCCTCGTGGCGCACGGGCGGGGGCAGCATCGCGTGGCGTGTGACCCCGTCGTGGACGGCCAGTTCTTCGGCACCCAGCAGCTGATCGGCACCCACCCGTACGGTGATCTCGTCGACGTCATCGGCCAGGTTCACTGCCACCACACGGATCTGGCCGTGCGCGGTCGGGACCGCAGTCGCGATGACGGTCTCGGCGTCGGAGTCGACGGTCCACCGCTGTTCACTGCGCCGCAGCAGGGAGGCGAAGATGTCGAAGGCGAGCCCGCGCAGGGTGACCTGGCCGTCGGAGTCGAACAGTCCCCAGCGCGGTGAGGTGTTGGCGGTGTAGTAGTGCGCCTGGTCAACCGGCAGGTCCTGCAGGAGCAACAATCCACCCAAGGTGTTCGCCAGGCCCCCGTGTCCACGCATGAGCTCGGTCAGCCGAGCCACATGGTCCCGACGATGGGTGCGGTAGGCGGAGAAGATGTTGAGGGCACCATTGCTGGGACGCCAGGCCCATTCACCGAGATGGCTCTCGGCCCCGGCCAGCCCGACACGGTCGAGGAACTCCCGTACGGTCGTGGCCGCCTTGGTCATCACCGAGAGCTCGGTGAGATAGGCATGCCAGGCGACGAAGTCGACCGGGACCCCGTCAGCAGCGAGTTGGGCAATGCCGGCTCCCCAGTCGGTCTCAGGGAAGTGGGACATGAAACCGGCCAGCCCGATCCGTACGTCCGGGTCCACCGCCTTCACCGCTGGAGCGACGAGGCGGTATCGGTCGAAGAACTGCTCGGGCGTGCCGTTCCAGTTCTTCGGACCGTGCGGTTCGTTCCAGAACTCCCAGTACTCGATGCCCCAGGTGTGGCCGTCGGCCCAGCCGCGGTTGTAGTGGCGCACGATGTTGGCGCAGACCTTGGCCAGGGCTTCGGGATCCCACCGTTCGACGGTGTTCCAGGTGAGCCGCGGCTGGTGTTCGATGCTCTCACCGAGGCGGAAGTAGACCGCTGCCCCTGTCGTGCGGAGGTGAGCAATGATGTCGTCGGTCAGGCTGAACTCATAGTTCTCCGGATCGTCAGGATCGGCTGCCGGGTTGGGAAAGATGTGATGCAGGTCAACGGTGTTGTGGGCATCGAACGGCGCGTCGTGGAGTCGCGACACCGGGATCTGCCAGCGGCGGTACCACGGTGTCAGGTCGAGCCAGTAGTTGCCGCTCACCCCGGTGCCGTTGACTCCGTGGATCCGGCGCAGTGGCACCGTCGGCGCGGTGGTGTCGAGCGTGAGCTGGGCGGTGGCGAGCACGGACACGAGTGGTGGTTCCCTTCCGGGGCGAGCACGGCACGGCCCGGACGGGCCGACCCGGTCACGCTAACAACGCTGGACGGCAAGGTCGACGGCCTCCTGAGCATCGTTACCCAGCGAGCCAATAGCGATACTGCCCGGGCGCAAGTGATACTCCGGGCCGGGCAGGTCAAACCAGTTGCGATGCTCCCCGGCCCAAGCGGTAGCGTGGATGGGTGACCGATGAACTCACCCGTTTGTCCGCATCCGACGACCCGGCAACGCTGCGCGCCTGGAACGAAGCCATACGCCTCGGTTTCCACATGTCCCGAGGCAGCGACGAGGGTTTCCAGCGGTGGCTGGCCGACGCCAAGGCCGACGACGCGACCCTGTGGGCCGTCCCCGATCCCGACAACCCGGCCGGAATGCCCGTCGGCACGCTCGAAGGCTTCGACAAGGCGATCAATGCCGGACGGGCCGAGATCGCCGCACGACTGATCACCGATGTGACCGTACGACCCACGCACCGACGCAGGGGTCTGTTGCGCCGGATGATGACCGCTGACCTGGCCGAGACTCACAGCCGCGGCATCCCGGTCGCGGCGCTGACCGTCACCGAGGCCACCATCTACGGCCGGTTCGGTTTCGGGGTGAGCACCCGGGGCCATCGGATCGAGGTCGACACGGCAGAGCGGTTCGGGCTGCTCTCGGCACCGGGTTCGGGCCGGTGCCAGCTGGTCGCACCGGCCGACGCGATCGACGCGGTCAACGAGGTCTTTGGCCGATTCCATGCCGCCACCCGCGGTTCGGTGACCTGGCCGGCGTTCTACCAGGACATGATGTCGGGCGCCTGGGACGATGACGCCGGCTCCGCCGACAAGAAGACCTGGTATGTCCTGCACCGCGACACCCACGACGAGGTCGACGGGTTCGCCGCCTATCGGATCGGCGAGCGGGGCGACGGGCCCCGGCCGGTCGAGGTCCTGACCATGGTGGCCACCACCCCTGCGGGACATCTGGGGCTGTGGGAGTACCTTGCCTCGATCGATTTGACCGGCGTGGTGAAGTACCACAATGCGCCCTTGGACGATCCGCTGCCGTGGGCGATGCGCGACAGCCGTGGCTACCGCGTGATCGGCGAAGGTGATCGCCTGTGGACCCGCGTCCTCGACCCGATCGCCTGTCTGCAGGCCCGCCCGTGGCGCGGCGACGGCACAATCGTGGTCGCGGTGGACGACCCGATGGGCTTCGCCGCAGGCCAGTACCGGATCGAGGTCAGCGGTGAGGCGGCCGAGGTCACCGCAGTCGACACTGCCGCCGAGGTGACCATCCCGGTCGATGTGCTCGCCGGACTGTGGCTCGGCGGTGCCGACGTGCCCCGGATGGTCGCGGCCGGACGCCTCACCGGCGCTGCGGAGGCCACGGATCGACTGGCCGCCATGATGGACCTGGCCATCCCCCCGTACGGAATCACCTTCTTCTAGACCGTCCACCTCGCAAACACCTCACTACGACCCAGACACCACAGCTGCAGCTGTGGTGTCTGGGCCCGAGTGAGGTGTTTGGCGTCTGTGCGGGGGGGCGGGGCGGGCGGTCAGGTGGTGACCAGCACCCGCTGCAGGATGTCGGAGATCGTGATCACGCCGATCGGGGCCGCAGCGGTGCCGACGACGGCGAGCTGGTTGCGCGTCTGCCGCAGCTGGGCGACCGCCTGGTACGCCGGCAGGCCAGGGTCGAGGACCAGCAGCGGCCGGACGAACCGGTCGATGTCCTCGGCCGGGTCGGCAACCAACACGTCCCTGACGTGGATCAGCCCGATGAGCTGCTCCTGGGAGGCAACCAGGATGCGCAGATGACCAGTGCGGGTGGAGATCTCACGTACATCAGCCACGCTTGCTGCGGTCGGCACCGATATCGGATCCGAGACGGCCGGGACCAGGTCGACGACGGTCAACCGCTCCAGCTCGAGCGCACCGCTGACCTGCGCGGTGAACGCGGCATCGAGGGCACCGACATTGGCCGAGTGGCGGACCAGCTGTTCCAGGTCGGCACTGGTCTGGCCGGTCACGACCTCGTTGGTCGGGGTCACGCCGACCCGACGCAACATCCAGTTGGCGGCCGAGTTCAGGGCAACCAGCAACGGTCGGGTCGGGAACATGAAGGCCCGCATCGGCAGGGCCAGCAGGGTGGCCGACGTCTCCGGATGCGCAATTGCCCACGACTTCGGGGCCATCTCACCGATCACCAGGTGCAGGAAGGTGACCACCAACAGCGCCAGGACAAAAGCGATGATGTCTCCGGCGACCTGTGGTAGCCCCAGCGACCCCAGCGGGACCATCAGCCAGTGGTGGACGGCCGGTTTGGTGATCGCGCCCAGCGCCAGGGTGCAGGCGGTGATCCCGAGTTGGGACCCCGCCAGCAGCAGGGTCAGCTCCGACGAGCTCCGCAGTGCGGCCCGGGCGGATCGGCTGGTCGGTGCGGCTTCCTCGAGACGGTGCCTCTTGGCGGCCAGCAGTGCGAATTCGACCGCGACGAAGAATGCCGATGCCACGATGATCGCCACGGTGACAGGGATGACGAGGGCGGGGTGATCAAGCATGGTCGGCCTCCTCAGGGTCGTCGGCGACTTCGACGAGCGTCACGAGCAGTGAGGACGGGACATGACGTTGCACTTCCGCC
Organism: uncultured Propionibacteriaceae bacterium; assembly: GCA_945911015.1. Lineage (GTDB taxonomy): Bacteria > Actinomycetota > Actinomycetes > Propionibacteriales > Propionibacteriaceae > Avipropionibacterium. The sequence goes on along the minus strand of CAMDZW010000040.1, from coordinate 20,145 downwards.
ACTTCGGCCACCAGAGCCCGCTGGGTGGGGCGTCCGGGAGCCGCGAGCTCGCCGGCGTCGATGGGGAGCCGGATCTCGACCCGGTCCCCGACCTCAGGCAGTGCACCGTGGGCGGCAATCACCAGACCGGCGATCGTCTCGCGCTCGGTGTCGGGAAGTTCGTGGCCGATCGCGCGGGACACCTCGTCCAGCGGGGTCTCGCCGTCGACCTGCCAGCCGTCGACGCTGGCCCGGACCGGCTCGACCGGTTCGGGATCATGTTCGTCGACGAGATCACCGACGATCTCCTCGGCCATGTCCTCGATGGTCACGATCCCGGCCAACCCGCCGTACTCGTCGATCACGCAGGCCAGTTCCTGCTGTGCCTCGACCAGCGCGGTCAGCGCGTCGGGCAGTCGCATCGAGGTCGGCACCAGGACTGCTGACCGGGCAATGTCGGTGATCGGGTCGTCGTCGCGTACCGGCGCCAGGTTCAGCAGGTCACGCAGGTCGACGACTCCGACGACATCGCGGTCGGCGATCACCGGATAGCGGGAATGTTCGACTGCCATCCGGGCACGCACCTCGGCGACGGTCGCCGACACCGCGACCACCCCGGTACGGGACAGCGGCACCATCGCATGTTCGACGTCACGTTCGGGGAAGTCGACGATCCGGTCGATCAGCAGCGACAGTTCCTTGGGCAGGGCGCCGGCCACGGCCGAGTCGGCGACGATGTGACCGAGGTCCTGCCGGGTCGCGGCGTGCTCGACATCGTGCACCGGCTCGATCCGAAAGAGCGTGAGCAGCAGGTTGGAGGCCTTGTCGAAGACCGCGATCAGCCAGCCGAGGGCAGCCAGGTAGATGGTGGTCGATCGCGCGAGTTTCGTGGCGACCGGTTCGGGCCGGGCGATGGCCAGGTTCTTCGGGAAGAGCTCACCGAAGAGCATCTGGATCACCGTGGAGGCCACCAGGGCGAGGACGGTGCCGATCGCGATGCCGACCCCAGTGGGGACGTCCACCCCGAGCGCGGTGGCGATGGAACCACCGATCAACGGCTCGGCCACATAGCCCACCAACAGACCGGTGACGGTGATGCCCAGCTGGGCGCCGGACAACATGAACGAGGTTCGTCGGGTGACCGTGAGGGCTCGTTCGGCAGCCGGGTCACCCTGGGCTGCGAGTACTGCCAACCGAGAACGGTCGACGGCCATATAGGCGAATTCCTGGGCCACGAAGTAGCCGGTGACGGCGGTGATCGCCAGGACGACCAGCAGGCCGAGAGCGAGGGTCAGGACCCACATCAGTTCCCCCTCCCCTCACGCGGTGGCGAGGAGAGGAGGCACGTACTTTGAGATTCCATCAAGGCCCTTGGTGAGACGGTGATTGCGGACAAGATACCCCAGCTTGGGAAACGCCCTCACCGTGCCGACGCCGCCCCCATCGCACACGCGAAACACCCGGGCGAGAAGTCGCGAGGACCCCCACCCGGGTGTTCGGTGTGTCTGCTCTTGTCAGCCCTTGACCGCGCCGATGATGACGCCCTTGGCGAAGTGCTTCTGCAGGAACGGGTAGACCATGACGATCGGCAGCAGCGAGACCACCAGAATCGCCATCTGCAGCGACTGCTGCGGCGGGATGTAGTCACCCGGTAGGTCGACACCGATGCTGGTGTTGTCAACCACATAGGTGCGCAGCACCAGCTGGAGTGGCCACTTGTCGGTGGTGTTGATGTACAGCACCGCGTTGAAGTAGGCGTTCCAGTAGGCGACCGCGTTGAACAGGCCGATCACGGCCAGCGCCGCCTTCGACAGCGGGATCATCAAGGTCAGCAGGATGCGGGCCTCACCCGCACCGTCGATGCGGGCGGCCTCGATGAGTTCCTTGGGGATCTCGAGGAAGAACGACCGCATCAGCACGACCTGGAACCCCGATGTCAGGGTCGGCAGGATCAGTGCCCACCACGAGTCGATCAGGCCGAGCTGCTTGATCATCAGGTAGTTCGGGATCATGCCGGCGCTGAACAGCATCGAGAACAGCACCAACAGCAGGATCGGACGGTGTGCGTACGATCCGGGCCGCGACAGCCCGTAGGCGAGCATCGTCACCACGGTCAGCGACAGACCGGAACCGACCACCGTGATGCCGACCGACACCAAGGTGGCGCGGGTGACCACACCGCCACGGAAGATGGCCTCGTACGCCTTGAACGACGGGCTCTCGGGCCACAGCACGTAACCACCGGCTGCGTTGATCTGGGACTGGTCGGCCAGCGAGGTCGAGATGACCGCGACGAATGGGACCAGCACCATCAGACAGCAGATGAGCAGGATCAGACCCTTGAGGCCCCGGAAGAGGATGTTGGGCTTGGCAACGCCGTTGATCGAGTTCAGTCGAGCGTTGCGGGCATAGCCGGCGTCCTTGTGGCGCGACTTCGTCGGATCGATGTCAGTTGCAGTATCACTCATGGTCGTCAATCCTTGGTCGAGTAGATGCCGCGCTCACCGAAGAGGTGAGCCACCTTGTTGGCGCCGAGCACAAGGACTGTGCCTATCAGCCCCTTCACCAGGCCGACTGCGGCTGAAGCACCCCAGTTGCCACCCACGATGCCTCGGTTGTACACGTAGGTGTCCAACACTTCCGAGGCGTCCAGACCCACCGGGCCCTGCTGCAGGAAGATCTGCTCGAAGCCGACCGTGAGGACGTCACCGAGCCGCAGGATGAGCAGCAGGATGATGACCGGACGGATCGCCGGCAAAGTGATGTGCCACAGCTGGCGCCAGCGGCCACCACCGTCCACGGCCACGGCCTCGTACAGGTCGAGATCGACCCGAGACATCGCGGCCAGGAAGATGATCGTGCCCCACCCGGTGTCCTTCCAGATCACCTGCGAGGTGATCAGCGGGATGAACAGCTCCGGGCTGCCGATCAACTGGAACGTCGGCATCTCTATCGATCTCAACCAGGAGTTGATCAGGCCCGCGTTGCCCAACATGTGCTGGAAGATCGCAACCACGATCACCCACGACATGAAGTGCGGAAGGTAGAGGATCGACTGCGCGAGCCGCTTCAGCCGCTCACCGAGGAGGCTGTTCAGCAACAGCGCCAGGGCGATCGGCAGCGGGAACACGATGACGATCTGCACCAACGAGATGATCAGTGTGTTGACCAGCGCGTTGACGAAGTACCTGTCTCCGGTGAAGATCACCGAGAAGTTCTCGATGCCCACCCACGGGGCCTCCAGGATCCCGTACCAGGGTTGGTAGTCCTTGAAGGCAATCACATTGCCCAGCAACGGGATGTAGTGGAAGACCATCAGGACGGCGACCCCAGGGACCACCATCACGAGCAACCATCTGTCCCGCCAGAAGCGCTGGAAGTTGCTCAGCCGTTGGTCTGGACGACCGTTCGACTTCGCCTTCCTCCCCTGCTCCTTTTGACTCACTTGTGCCTCAGCACTCACGCCTAACCTCCTTAGGTCCCCACCGACCTACGTCTTCACCATTGGGCGCCGCCGTCACCGGAGTACACACTCCCCGACCCGGCCACGCCGACCGGTTGCATTGCGAGGCAACAGTGTTCCACGTTTGGAACCATCTGGCGAGAACTGTGTCTCACGCCATGACACAGGTCGTCCCGTCTTGATCACGTCACCTGCCCCTGGTCGGTGCGGTGTGGTTCGGGTCTCGGCTACCGCCCAGACGTGCGAAGACAGCGCAGTCAGCGCCTGCCTGCCCGCGGCCGAGGCCCACAAGGGACCCCGACTCGCAAGGTCGGCAGGAAGGAATGAATCCGGGACCACCGAGACCGACACCGGCCGCGGTGATCAGCTCAGCTGGTCCTCGTACTCCCCGCGCATCTGGTCGCCACCGCCCGAGCGCCAGGTGTCGATCGCCTGAGCGAGGGCCGACGGCTCCTTGCGGCCCTGGACGATCTCGTAGACCTCGTCGTAGAAGTTGGTCTCCAGCAGCGTCCCGGACTTGCCGTCGGTGGCCGAGTAGAGGCCGAGCGTCGGGTTGAGCACCTTCTCGGCGAGCGCCTCGGTCTGGAAGGCATGTTCCAGCTTGGTGTCGTCGACATGGCCGGGATGGAACAGCGCCACCGGCGCATCGGCGAGGTAGCCGAACGGGACGGTGAGGGTCTGGCTGCCCTCTTCAGTGCGCTGCGGGATGCCGTCCTCGTCGAACTCGGACTCGATGCCGATCCGGCCGTACTTGCGTGCGTTGTACTCCTCCGTGCCGAACGGCGCGGCGAGCCAGTTGAGGATCTTGAGGATCATGACGACGTCGTCGTCGCTCTCCTGCTTGCGGATGCCGGTGACCGTGCCGGCCCCGTTGCCCGAGGGCCAGGGGGCGGGCGCACTGCCGTCCCGCAGCCACGGCCGCCACAGATCCATGGCGAACCCGTCAACCGTCGCGCCGCTGGTGAGGAACCCCTGGTAGCCGGCATAGCCGTCGACGGTGATGCCGATCCGCCCCGAGGTGAACAGGTCCTTGGTCGGCTGGGTCGGCGTGAAACCGTCCGGGTGGATGATCCCCTCGCCCTTGGCCCAGAGCTCGGTCATGTCAGCCACGGTCTGTTCGAACTCAGGGGTCTCGAAGTCCCGTACGAGCTTGCCACCGTCGAGCGTCCAGCTGTTCGGTTCGCCGTTGATCGAGCGCAGGATCGTGCGCAGCGCCTTCATGGTGCCGAGCATCCACCGCGAGTTCTTGGGGTCGGTGAACTGCTTGCTGACCTCGACGAACTCGTCGAAGGACTTCATCTCGGTCGGCAGGCCGAGGTTGTCGAAGATGTCGCGGCGCTCGAACTTGTACTCGCCCACGATGTTGCGCGGGATCGGGATCCCGTAGATCCGCCCGTTGAGCATCGCAGCAGTCCAGGAGTCGGGACCGATGTTGGCCAGGAAGGGATAGTCCTTGACCTTGTCACCGCCCAGGAATTCCGACAGATCGGTGAACTGGGCTGCCAGCAGACTGGGATCGAGCATCGACTGATTCAGCTGGACCAGGTCAGGGATCTGGTTGGCAGCGACCATGGTGGCAAACTTGGCCTCGTAATCACCGGCCGGCGTGATCGTCATCGTGATGTCCGCGCCGACCCGCTTGTTGATGGTCTGCCAGTGGTCGTTGCCCTCCGGCCCCGGAGCGACCACACCGAAGGTCTGGGTCAATGCATTGAGGGCCCGCCCGTCGCCGGGAGGCCCATCGGTGACCGACGGGGCGTCCTTGGGGAACTCAAAGAATCCGGGCGAGACACCGTCCTCATTGGCCGGCAGATCGGGCTCGACCCCTTCGAAGGCGACATAGGTCGGCATGGCGACAGCCTCACCGGTGGGATCACCGCCACCGGGCCCACCGCCGGGCCCGCCGCTTGGCTCCGTCCTGCATCCGGCCAGTGCGGCCACTCCAGCCAGCCCTGCAGTGCCAGCCAACAGGCTGCGTCGACCGATCATCGGCGATCCTCCTTGAGTCAGTTTCGCTAGTTTCCATGATCCTCATCCCCCCCGGTTCTGATCACAACGGAAGCGACAGGTCAAGACATCACGGTGCGGACACGGCCGCTCACGGGCCCAGCACGTAGCCTGTCGCCAGGAGGACTCCATGGTTCGATCCCAGACCCGCCAGACCCTGCTTCCCAGCGTCAACGCTGCCGCAGTCTTCGACTGGCACGGCCGCCCCGGCGCCATGGACCGGCTCACTCCGGCCGCACTGGCTCGTGTGGTCACCCCCGCCCCGGCGGGTCTCCCCCTCGGCGCCCACGCGCGACTGCGCGTCGGGCCCGGCCCGGGGCTGCCCTGGCTGGCGGCCCACACCTCCCGCTCGAGTCCAGACCAGGGTTCCGGCCCGTACGGATTCATCGACGAGCAACTGCGCGGCCCCTTCAGCAGCTGGACCCATCACCACCTGTTCATCGACCACCCCGATGCCTGTGTCGTACGGGAAGAGGTCGCCTGGCGGCTGCCGGCGGCTCTGCGGGCCGGGTCGGGTGCGGTGCAGACGATGGTGGACCAGATGTTGGCCTATCGGTCGCGGCAGCTGCGCGACGATCTGGCCTGGACCGCGCGCCATAAAGGGACGGCACCGTTGACCGTGGCGGTCTCGGGGGCGAGTGGACTCGTCGGGCGGCAGTTGACGGCCTTCCTCGCCAGCCAGGGTCATCGGGTGTTGCGGCTGGTCCGGCGCAGCACGGTCGGCGCCGGCATGATCGCCTGGTCCCCCGATGACGACCGGATCGATGGCGAAGCGCTGCGAGAGGTCGACGTGGTGGTCCATCTTGCGGGCGAACCCATCGGGAAACGCTTCACCGCCGCACACAAGGAGAAAATCCTGACCAGCCGGAGTCGCAGCACCGGACTGCTGGCACGCACTCTGGCCTCACTCGCGGCCGACGGTCGGAAACGGGCCCTGGTCTGCGCTTCGGCCATGGGTTGGTACGGCGCCGACACCGGCGACGAGGTGCTGACCGAAGACCAGTCGGCCGGAGTCGGCCTGTTGGCCGAGGTGTGTCGGGCCTGGGAGTCGGCAGCCGACCCGGCTCGCTCGGCCGGTGTGCGCACCGTCCATGTCCGTACGGGAATCGTCCAGTCCGCTGCAGGCGGCCAGCTGGCCCTGCAGTTGCCGATCTTCCGCGCCGGCCTCGGCGGCCCACTGGGCTCAGGGGCCCAGTGGATGTCGTGGATCTCCCTCGACGACTTGGTCGAGCTCTATGCCCTGGCCGTGGTGACGCCGGCCGTGTCGGGCCCGGTCAACGCAGCCGCACCGAATCCCGTACGGGCCGAGGAATATGCGCAAGTGCTCGCCCAGGTGCTGCACCGACCCCATGCACTACGGGTGCCGCGGCTGGGCCCGGAGGTCTTGCTGGGCCGCGAGGGCGCGCGCGAGTTGGCCCTGGCCAACAATCGGATGTCGGCCGAGCGGGCCCTCGGGTGGGGTCACCGATTCCGCCATCCCACCCTGACTGAGGCCCTGCGCCATGAACTCTGCCGGGAATTCTGAGCATCCGCCTGGCACGTTGAGCCGAGCCACGTGCCTGTTGTGAGGTGCGCCCCATTCATGAGCGTCGGGCGCGACGAACCGAATCGCGCACGATCAGGTGGGTGCCATAGGTCCGGCTGCTCTCAACCGGCCGTACCGTGGATCCATGCGGCAACCGCTCTCCCAGCTGCGCATCGGGCAATCCCGACGAAAAGTCGGATCGACGGTACGCACCCACCCTCTTGATCTTGTTACTGACGAGTAGCACAATGGGTCTTACCGGCGAGTAGCCCGCCGGCGTTCGCCCACGACGTGCCGAAGGACTCCCGAGATGACCCATTACAAGTCCAACCTGCGTGACATCGAGTTCAACCTCTTCGAGGTGCTGAACCGCCAAGAGGTGCTGGGCACCGGGCCGTACGAGGAGATCGACGCCGAGACCGCCCACGAGATCTTGGTCGAGGTGGAGAACCTGACCCGGACCAAGCTGGCAACCTCGTTCTCCGACCACGAGCGGGAGCAGCCGAGCTTCGACCCGCAGACCCATGACGTGACCATGCCGGAGTCATTCGCGAAGTCGTACCACCAGTGGATGGAGGCCGAGTTCTTCCGCCTGGAACTGCCCAGCGAGATTGGCGGCACGCCGGCCCCGCCGTCGTTGACCTGGTCGATCGCAGAAATGCTGTTGGGCGCGAACCCGGCCATCCACATGTATGCCGCCGGGCCCAAGTTCGGCCAGGTGGTGTGGGCCAACGGCACCGAGCGGGACAAGAAGATCGCCCAACACATGGTCGAGCGCAAGTGGGGCGCCACCATGGTCCTCACCGAGCCCGATGCCGGATCCGATGTCGGCGCCGGGCGCACCAAGGCCACCCCCAACGACGACGGCACCTGGACGATCGAGGGAGTCAAGCGGTTCATCACCTCCGGCGACCAGGACATGACCGAGAACATCATGCATCTCGTCCTCGCCCGCCCGGTCGGCGTGGAAGGGGCCGGTGGGCCCGGGACCAAGGGACTGAGCCTGTTCCTCGTACCGAAACATCACTTCGATCTCGAGACCGGCGAGCTGACCGGCGAACGCAACGGCGCCTTCGTCACCAATGTTGAGCACAAACTCGGCATCCAGGTCTCCACGACCTGTGAGCTGACCTTCTCCGGACACGGCGTCCCAGCCCGCGGCTGGTTGCTGGGCGAGGTCCACAACGGCATCAAGCAGATGTTCCAGGTGATCGAGTACGCCCGGATGATGGTCGGCACGAAGGCGATCGCCACCGGCTCGACCGGCTACCTCAACGCACTCGCCTACGCCAAGGAACGCGTCCAAGGCGCCGACCTGGCCTCTGGCGGCGACCGCAATGCGCCACGGGTCACCATCACCCATCACCCTGATGTGCGACGGTCCCTGATGACGCAGAAGGCTTTTGTGGAAGGGATGCGGGCCCTTGTCCTCTACACCGCATCAATCCAGGACCGAGTCCAGATCGCGGCCGCAGGGGGCAGTCGGGACACCGCGGCCGAGGCGATCAACGATCTCTTGCTGCCGGTCGTCAAGGGATACGGGTCCGAGCGGTCGTGGGTGCTGCTGGGCACTGAATCCTTGCAGACCTTCGGCGGCTCGGGATTCCTCAACGACTACCCGCTCGAGCAGTACGTCCGTGACGCCAAGATCGACACCCTGTACGAAGGGACCACAGCGATCCAGGGCCAAGACCTGTTCTTCCGCAAGATCGTCCGTGACAATGGCGAGGCCCTCGGCGCCATGTCGGCCGAGATCGAAGAGTGGGTCGAATCCCCCACGGCCCACCCGGCCCTGGAGTCGGAGCGCTCCCTACTGCAGCGCGGACTCGAGGATGCGGGGATGCTGGTGGCGTTGATGGTCCAGCAGTTGCGCAGCTCGCTGCCCGGGGCGCCGGATGGGGATCCACGCAACGTCTACCTCACCGGCCTCAACACCACCCGGCTGCTGATGGTGCTCGGCGATGTCGTCGTGGCCTGGCTCCTGCTGCGGGGCGCCGAGGTCGCCCTGACCAAGCTCGACGCCGAGGTGTCCGAGACGGACAAGGCCTTCTACACCGGTAAGGTCGCCGCCGCTCGCTGGTTCTGCGCCACGGTGCTGCCCAAGCTGACCGCGGAACGCAAGATTGCCGAGCGAACCACCCTTGACGTGATGGACCTGCCCGAAGACGCCTTCTGAGCAACGCTGGTGGTGGCCCCCGCCTGGCCACCACCAGTACGCTCTCAGGCAAGGGTCAGCCCGCGTCGTAGGCAGCCTGGTATTCGTCGCGGATCGCGTCGCCAGCGACTCGCCGCCATTCGGCGACGGCATCGGGCCACTCCGCCATGGTCTTGCGTCCTTGGATGATGCCGTTGATCGAGTCGTCGATCTGGGTCTTGAGAGCGCTGCCCTGGTTGAGTTCGGTCTCAGACACGAAGTCCAACTGGGGCTGGCGAATCCATGCAGCCCGCCACTACTTGGGCGCGCTGCCCGCCGACGACGATCCGGGCTAGGGTTTCGTGCATGTCTCGGCCCCGTATTGCGCTGATCCTGACGACCTATTTCGAGTTCTCACACGCTGATGTGCTGGGGACCAGACTGATCGAGGGCTACCCCTGGGAGGGTGGCGAGCACACCGATCCACGCGTCGAAGTGGTGTCGATGTACCTCGAACAGGACGGAGTCAAGAACTGGGGCAAGCCCGGCAACGAGCGTGACGACATCGGCCGCGAGATCGCCGCCCGGGCAGGGATCCCGATCTACCCGACCCCGGCCGAGGCGCTCGGTGCCGGCAAGCCCGGCATCAACGTCGACGGTGTCGTCATCATCGGTGAGCACGGTGACTTCGAACTCAACGAGTACGAGCAGAAGCTCTATCCGCGCCGGCGCCTCTTCGACGCTGTCGTGTCGGCGATGATCGCCACCGACACCTTCATCCCGGTCTTCAACGACAAGCACCTGGCGTGGAGCCACACCGATGCCCGCACCATGTATGACAATGCCCAGCGGCTCGGGATCGGGCTCGGCGCCGGATCGACGGTGCCCATCACCTGGCGGGTCCCGCAGGGCACGACCTGGCCGATGGGCGAGCCGATGACCGAGGTCGCTGCTGCCGGCTACGGCTCGTACGAGGCCTACAGCTACCACGCCATCGAGGGCATGTTGTCCTTCGCCGAGAACCGCGCCGGCGGCGAGACCGGTGTCGTTGCGGTCGAGGCCTTCCGCGACGAGGCCGCCGTGCAGGCACTCGCCGAGGCGCCCAGTGCTGTGGTCGACGCTGCGATTGCGGCCCATGGGCTCGACGAGGCAGGTGTCGCGGAGGCGAAGCAGAAGGTGTGGCTGCTGGCACGGATCACTTGGGCCGACGGCCTGGTGGGCACGCTGGTGATGTCGTCGTCGCTGAAATCCTTCTCCGCTGCAGCCCTCGGCCCGCAGACCTCGGTCTCGGCCGAGCTGAAACTGCAGGGCGACCCGTACAGCCACTTCATCCATCTGGCCCGCGCCGCCGAACATCTGATGCTCACCGGCGAACCGATGCACCCGGTCGAACGCACCTTGTTGGCCGGCGGCATCCTCGACCACGCCCTGCGCAGTGCGGCTGGCGCGTTCACGGATCCCTCCGTCCTGGCTGACATCCAGTACTCGCCGAACGGCCGCACCGAGGACACCGCGATCGCTCTGCCGATGGACCAGATCGTCTGAGCTGACGATCAGGCCGGGTCAGCGCCCTCTCCGGCCGGGGTCAGTGGCGGCACGGCCAACGCTTTGAGTGCGTCGACGACCACCCCCAGACCGGTGCCGTTGGAGGCCTTGACCAGCACGGTGTCGCCGGGTCTGACCGCAGCGCAGATCTGGGTGGTCAACGCGTCCACATCGTCCCAGTGGCGGACCTGGCCGATCAGGTCCGTGGCCAGAGCAGCCATGTGTTCGCCGTATAGGTGGAACTCGATGTCCCCCAACCCGGCGAGGTCCGGGGCGAGGCGACGATGAATGGCTGCCGGGTCCGATCCGAGCTCCAGCATGTCGCCCAGCACCACGATCCGGCGGCCCGGGCTCGGACGATGGGCGACGGCCTCGACTGCGGCCCGCATCGATGCCGGGTTGGCATTGTAGGCCTCGTCCACGACGGTCAGGTCACCTCCGGCCAGCGGCACGGTGGTGGTTTCACCTCGGCCGGCGAGGGCTTGAAAGGTGGCGAGGGAGCCAACGGCAGCACGCCAGTCGTCGATCCCGAGCGCTCTCACGGTGGCGATCACCGCAAGCCCGTTGAGGGCCATGTGGCGCCCCTCGGCGCCGATGGTCAGCTCCAGTCGTTCACCGTCGACCTCGACAACGGCCCGCCGGCTCCGTGGGTCATGGGCGACCAGGCGGATGTCGGCCGCCTCCGATTCGCCGAAGGTCACCACGGTGCAGCCCTGGCCGACGGCGTGGGTGATCACCAGATCCGAGTGCGGGGTGTCGAGGTTGATGACGGCTGTGCCGCCCTGGGGCAACCGGTCGAACAGGTGCGCCTTCTGCCGGGCGACACCTTCGAGATCGTTGAGATAGTCCAGATGGGCTTCAGAGACCGAGGTCAGCACTGCGACATCGGGTGACACCGCGAAGTTGCGGCGGTTGAACCGCAGAAATGCCGATCCGGCCACCTCGAGCAGTGAGTGGTCGAAGTTGTCGATCCGGCTGAGTTGGACCACGACACTGGTGAAGACGTTGTCCGCCGGCGGCGGGTTGTAGACCCTCGGTGCGTCAGGCCGGGACCGGAGTGCATGGTCAATCATCGCCACCGTGGTGGACTTTCCGGCCGAGCCGGTCACCGCAACGACGGAGCGGTCGCTGAGTTCACCGATGGTCTCGACGAGCCGGAGGACAAAGTCCTCGGTGTCGGCGACGAAGAAACAGTTCTTGTCCGCCAGACACGGCTCGTCCTTCAGCGTCTCATCGGCGATGAACCCGGTCGCCCCAGCAGAGTGGGCCTGTTCGACCAGCTGGACCCGGGCGGCGCCGTTGTAGCCGAACTTGCGGTGCGCCCGTTTGCCCCAGTTGCGGTCGACGAGGACGACAAACTGACCAGGCCGCATCTTCGCTGCACCGCGCAGGGTGAGGCCGCGGAAAGGGACATCGCGGTCCCCCCGGTGGACGAATGCCGTCCGGGCGGCGAGTGGCTCGAGCAACTGTTCGAGTCGCAGCATCCTCGGTTCCTTTGGTCGGGGCGGGTGCGACTCTAGAGGGCCCAGGTGACCTGAAGGTGTCGCCCGGGCGAACTCTCAGTGCGAACGCAGCTGGTACGGATCGAGCAGTACCCCGGTGTCAGGGATGTCGACCGACACCGAGTAGCTGATGTCGGCAAGCTGAGGTGACTCCGGCCCGACCACACCGCGAGCATTGCCGATGCCGTGGTCGAGGATGCCTCCGGTGAGCAGGGTGCGTTCGACCGGCCAGGCCCTGTCGATGGAACTCACACACGACCGGTCCATCCGGGCCGGTCGCAGCCACCGACCAGTGCCACAGTTTCGGGGGTGTGGAATCCGTACGACTCGAAGCCCCCTCCTCCGGCAGCCACAGCGCGGGTCATCACCGCCCCGTACGGCCATTCGGTGCCGCGAGGCCTGCGCCAACACAGCGGGGTCGACGAGCCCGCCGCGAGCCGACCCCGAGCCGTCGGGCATTGTCCCGTACGGCGAGAGCGTCAGTGAAGTTCCACGCCAGATGCCGCCTCAAAGGGTGTCGAATCGTGGCAGGCCAGCCGGCGGACATCTCCCCGGTGCCGGCCCGAGATCGGTAGGTTTGGTCCGGACAGTTCATTGCCGCCACTGATCGGATCAGGTCACATGACACGGCCTCGAGTCGCCCTCATCGTCACCACGTGGTTCCGCGGTTCGCATGCCGATGTGCTCGCCGCCCCGCTGGTGCAGGGATATCCGTGGAATGGGGAGCACCAGCCTTCACGCATCGAGGTCGTCGCCGCACACATCGAACAACCCGGTGTCGTCGGCCCTGAGGGCCAGTCACCCGATGTCGGCCTGCCCATCCTTGCCCAAGCGGGGATCCCGCTGTTTGACACCCCGGCAGAGGCCCTCGGGGTCGGGCAACCCGGGGTCAATGTCGACGGTGTCGTGATCATCGGTGAGCACGGCCGGTACGAGGAGAACGAGTTCGGCCAACAGCTCTACCCACGCCGCCGCTTCTTCGACGCCTGTGTCTCGGCGATGATTGCCACGAACACCTTTGTCCCGGTCTTCAACGACAAGCATCTGGCGTGGAACTTCACCGACGCACAGGCCATGTACGACACTGCCGCACGTCTTGGCATCCCCCTGCTCGCCGGCTCGACCATCCCCCTCGCCTGGCGTCAGCCGCGCGGCACCGAGTGGCCGTACGGAGCTGACCTCACCTCAGCAGTTGCCGCCAGTTACGGGCCCTTCGAACGTTACGGATTCCACGCTCTCGAAGGGATCCAGTCTTTCGCCGAACGTCGAGCCGGCGGTGAGACCGGGGTGGCCGAAGTCAGCGGCTGGACCGGCGACGATGCTCAGGCAGCAGTGGACACGATTGACTCGGCACTGCTGGAACGAGCAATCCTGGCCCATGCCGTGCCTCCGGATCGTGTCGGTGCGGTGATCGACGGCATCCACACCGTGGTGAGCTGCACCCACCGCGACGGACTCCGTACGGCCATGGTGCTGTCGACCCAGCTGAAGAGCTTTTCGGTTGCCGCGACCGGGCCCCAACACGAGATCGACTGTGAGATCCATCTCCAGCCAGGGCCGCCCCATGGGCACTTCCAGTTCCTCGCCCGCGCTGCCGAGTCACTGATCATCGACCGACAGGCTCCCTATCCGGGAGCGATCCGGTCGCTGTTGACCGGCGGCATCCTCGACCATGCGATGCGATCCGCCCGAGGCGCAGTGGCACCGACGACGCCACACCTCGACATGACCTATCGGGTTGATCCCGACATCCCCGCCACCGGAGTGCCGTTGCTCCCGTACGACCGCGCAGACCACTGACGACTGGGACCATTGAAGGAGAACTGTCATGTCGAAACCTCGGGTCGCCCTGATCGTGACCACCTGGTACGAGGCATCCCATGCCGACATCTTGGGCCGGGCGCTGGTGGCCGGCTATGAGTGGGCCGGTGTCTGGACCGAGCCACGCGTCGAGGTCGCCGGCGTGTATCTGGAGCAGCAAGGCATCTCACAGAAGGGCCGCAACAAGGCCGACATCGGGACCGAGTTCCTTGCCCAGCACGGGGTCCCGGTGTACGACACACCAGCCGAAGCGCTCGGCGCCGGAAAACCCGGGGTGAACGTCGACGGGGTCATGATCATCGGCGAACACGGCGACTACGAGAACAACGAGTACGGCCAGAAGCTCTACCCGAGACGGCGACTCTTCGACGCGGTGCTCTCGGCCATGATCGCCACCGACACCGTCGTCCCGGTCTTCAACGACAAGCATCTGGCATGGAATCTCGTCGATGCGAGGGCCATGTATGACACGGCACAACGGTTCGGTGTCGCTCTGGGAGCCGGATCGACCGTACCGGTGGCGTGGCGCCTTCCGGTCGGTGCGCAATGGCCACTCGAGGCACCGATGACCCGTGCGGTGATGACGACCTTCAGCGGGTTCGAGGTTTACGGATTCCACGGACTGGAAGGTTTGCTGGCCTTCACCGAGCGACGTGCGGGCGGCGAGTCCGGCGTCAGCGAGGTCCGCGGGTTCACCGGTGACCGGGTGGCCGAAGGGGTGGCCCTGCTCGACCAGACCCTGCTGCGCGACTCGATGGCCGTGCACGGCCTGGTCGGCGAGCAGATCGACCAGGCCATCGCTCAGATCAACCACGTCGCGGTGATCACCCACACTGACGGTCTGCGCTCCGAGATGGCCATGACCTCGGCTGTGTCCAGCTTCGCCGTCGTCGCCGAGGGACCTCAGGATCGGATCGAGGCCGAACTCCGGCTTCATCCTGGCCCTCCACACGGGCACTTCTGGTTTCTCGCCCGAGGCTTCGAGACCACAGTGCTCACCGGGAAGGCCACCCAGCCGGTCGAACGCACCTTGTTGGCCGGCGGCATCCTCGACCACGCAATCCGTAACCACTACGGCGTGGTCGAGGCACCCTCCCCTGAGCTGGACATCGCCTACCAGGTCGGCGACCTCACCCTCGACACCGGGATCCTGTCCCAGACCTACGACCACGGCAACGCCTGAGCACATCAGGGCCGCCCCCATCCCGGGCCAACCCCACCCTGCCGGCAAGGATTCCGACCCAAGAGACCATATTGAAATGATTCACGGCGTCCGATGGGTCGGAATGTTGGTGTGGAGGGGCCATGGGGACCGACCCCAAACATGACAACGCTCCCCGACCCGAGGAGGTGGGCCGGGGAGCGTTGGTCGCTTCAGTGGTGAATCAGAAGGCGCTTCCGGAGTCAGCAGCCTGCTTCAGAGCAGCTGCCTTGCGGTCAGCAGCCTTGTCCAGATCCTGCTCGTGAGGCTGCGGGGCAGCCTGACGCGAGAAGGACCGCAGCTGCGGCTGCGAGTCGCCGAACTGGCCCTCTTCGCCGCCACGGACACGGTTGTCATCAGCCGTCGGCGCTGGGTCGTTGCCCTCGCCGCTCAGCGAACCGCTGATGATGTTGCCGTTGACCTGGACACCCTCGGTGGAGTCGTTGATGACGACGTCCTTGGCGAAGTAGTTGCCGATCCCGTCACACTCGCCGAACAAGCTGCCGCTACCGAGCTGGACACCGGCGTTGCCGATGAAGGTGGCGATGCCGCCAACCTCGGAGTCACAGATCTGGCTGCCGTTCTGGGCGCCGGTGACATCCAGCGCACCCGAGATCACCGAGTCGATGACATCGGCGTACAGCGGATCGATCGCCTGGACGCGCTTGACCGCACTGCTCTCGAGGTAGAGCTCGCCGTTGGTGACCTTCACGATCCCGTCAGCATTGAGGTTGTCGGCGTAGAGGAAGGGCACACCATCGCCCTGACCATTCTCGACATAGCTGCCGACCGAGGAGTCGACAATGTAGGTGCCGTAGCCACCCTGGCTCGTGATCCGTCCCTCAACGGTGGTCTCGGTGGCATCGAGGTAGGCGTCGGCCTGCAGCACGACTGCACCCTCGAAGGTGCCGTTGGTGACGACCAGGTCAGCGCCCGCCCGGACGGTCACCTTGCCCTGCACGGTGGTGCCGTCAAGCACACATGACTTGTCCTTCGGGACAACGAGGTCGCCGGGCACAGTGACCGCACCTGCTTCACCCACACAACTGGTGGTGAGCGCCGCCTGCGACACAGCAGCAGGACCGGCAATCAGGGACGCGGCGGCCAGTGCTCCGGCCAGAACCCCGACCCGCGCCTTGACTGTCAACTTCATCGGTGGACCTTTCGGTATGGATCACGATCATTGAGATCTGGGTACAGCGCGACCATATTCACGTCATTGACCGGTGCGCAACCCTCTGTCCATCAACCTTCCCAACGGTGAATGAACGTTCAGCAACATGAGTCATGCCATGCAAGCCATGAAAACGTTCAAACTCGCATTCCCACGCGAAACTCCCAAGTAACTTGCAGCACCACCAGACCTCAACCTCCCATTGAGAATTGGTGGACCGGATCGGCGCGACGGCGCCGATCCGATCCTCGCTGCACCTCAGGACAAAGCGGCAGGTCAGGGCCAAGTGGCCGTCAGTGCAGCAGGGCCAGACCCGGATTGGCCAGCAGGTCCGCGATCATCGCCAGGAAGCGTGATCCGGTCGCCCCGTCGATCATCCGATGGTCGAACGACAGCGCCAGCGTCATCACCGACCGAGGCTCAATCCGCTCGTCCTCGCCGGTGCCGACCACCCAGGGACGGCGGGCGATGGCCCCCAGTGCCAGGATTCCGGCCTCACCGGGATTCAGGATCGGGGTGCCAGCATCGACACCGAAGACGCCCACATTGGTGATGGTGAAGGTGCCACCGGTCATCGCCGCTGGTGGGGTCCGACCGGCGCGAGCCGTCGCCACGAGGTCATCCAGGGCTGCCGACAGTTCGCTGAACGAAAGTCGGTCTGCATCGGGGATGTTCGGCACCACCAAGCCGCGACCGGTGGCTGCGGCAATCCCCAGATTCACCCGACCGTGATAGACGATTTCCTGTGCCGCCTCATCCCAGGATGCGTTGAGATCCGGGAACTGCCGCAAGGCCAGACACACCACCCGGGCCGCAATCAGCGTGGGCGAAACCCGTACATCGCGATATTCCTTGCGGGACTTGAGCAGATCCAGCAACTCGACCATCCCGGTCGCGTCGAAGGTCAGCCACTCGGTGGTGTGCGGTGCGGTGAAGGCCGATTCCACCATCGCCTGGGCCATCACCTTGCGAATGCCCTTGATTGGCTCGCGATGCGACTCCAGGGTCGCCACCCGCCCCTCGGCCCGCAGCGCACTGTCCTGTTCGACAGCCGCAGCCGCATCGGCCGCAGCGGCATGGACATCTTCACGGGTGATCACGCCACCGTCACCGGAACCGGTGACATCAGCCAGGTCAACACCCAGATCACGGGCCAGCTTGCGCACCGGAGGCTTGGCCAGCACAGCACCGGTTGCGATCCCGGGCTCGGTGTTGGCCTCACCCGGCCCCGGCAGCGGAGCACCCACCGGCGCGGCATCAGCTGCGGTCGCCAGGGACTCCGAGGAGTCGATCCGCCGCGACACCGGGACCTCAGGGGTGAACGAGGAGGCCAGCTGCTCATGGACCGCCGACTTCTCGACGCTGTCGCCGCTGCCCTTGCGCGGGCGCCGCTTGGACCCGCCCTCCTTGGGGCCGTACCCCACCAGGTTCGCCACTCGGCCGCCGTCGGCACCGGGCTCGACGATCTCGTCGCCGGTGCCGTCGTCGATGGTGATGATCGGCGCGCCGACCTCGACGGTCTGCCCTTCGGCGACCAACAGCGAGACGACCGTGCCTTCGTACGGGATCGGCAACTCGACCAGCGACTTGGAGGTCTCGATCTCCACGACGATGTCGTTGACCTTCACCTCGTCACCTTCGGCGACCAACCAGGTCGCGATCTCGGCTTCGACCAGACCCTCTCCGGGATCAGGAAGTCGGAACTGCTTCATTGGTCAGATTCTCCTGTCCTGCAAGGGATTTCAGTGGGCAAGTGATCGGTCGACGGCATCGAGGACCCGATCCAGGTCGGGCAGGTAGTCGTCTTCCATCCGCGATGCCGGATAGGGGGTGTCGAAACCGCCGACCCGCAGCACCGGAGCCTCCAGAGCATAGAAGCACTGTTCGCTGATCCGGGCGGCGAGTTCGGCACCGACGCCGAGGTTGGTGGCAGCCTCATGGACGGTGATCGCATGCCCGGTCCGCTGGACCGACTCGGCGACCGTGGCCATGTCGAGTGGCGAGAGGGTGCGCAGGTCGATCACCTCAAGGCTGCGGCCCTCGTCCTCGGCGGCTGCGGCCGCGTCGAGACAGGTCTTCACCATCGGCCCGTAGGCCAACAGGGTCGCATCGGTTCCGGCCCGTACCACCCGGGCGCTGTGCAGCGGCTGGGGGGTCCCGTCGAGCTGCACCTCGTCCTTCTCGTGGTAGCGCCGTTTGGGCTCGCAGAAGATGACCGGGTCGTCGGAGGCGACCGCCTGTTGCATCATCCAGTAGGCATCGTTGGGGTTGGAGCAGGCAACCACCTTCAGCCCGGCAGTGTGGGCAAAATAGGCCTCCGGCGACTCCGAGTGGTGCTCGACCGCGCCGATCCCCCCGCCGAAGGGCAACCGGATCACCATCGGCATCTTGATCCTGCCGCGGGACCGGTTGTGGAATTTGGCGACCTGACAGACGATCTGGTCGAAGGCCGGGAAGACGAAGCCGTCGAACTGGATCTCCACGACCGGACGGTAGCCACGCATCGCCATGCCGACAGCGGTACCGACGATGCCGGACTCCGCCAGTGGCGAGTCGATCACCCGGGCCTCGCCGAAGTCCTTCTGCAGGCCTTCGGTGATCCGGAAGACACCACCGAGCTTGCCGATGTCCTCACCGCAGAGCACAACCTTCGGATCGGCCTCCAGAGCGCGACGCAGGCCGGCATTCAACGCTTTGCCCAACGTCATGGTCGTCGCGTCGGCCGGGGCGGCTGTCGTGGTCATCAGTGCGCTCCTTCGAACGATGCCAGGTATTGCCGGTAGCGCTCCTGCTGTTCCCGCAGATAAGGGGTCTGCTCCTCGTACACGAAGTCGAAGGCCTCGATCGGGTCGGGATCAGGCAGCGCCAGACATGCGGTGCGCAGTCCGGAGGCGAGTTCGTCCGCCTCGGCATTGAGCTCGCGCCACCAGGTGTCGTCGAAGGAACCATTGCGCTGCAGCAGTGCCTTGACCCGTTCGATCGGGTCCTTGAGCCGCCAGTGCTCCAGCTCGGTCTCGAGACGATACTTGGACGGGTCGTCCGAGGTGGTGTGGGCCCCCATCCGGTAGGTGTAGGCCTCGATCAGGGTCGGCCCCTGCCCGGAGCGGGCCCGGTGCATCGCCCATTCGGTGACGGCCCGGACAGCCAGGACGTCATTGCCGTCGACCCGCAGACCGGGGAAGCCGAATCCGGCTGCACGTCGGTACAGCGGGATCCGCGACTGACGTTCGCTCGGCTCCGAGATCGCCCACTGGTTGTTCTGGCAGAAGAACACCACCGGCGCCTGGTACGAGGCTGCAAAGACGAAGGACTCGTTCACATCCCCCTGCGAGGTTGCGCCGTCACCGAAGTAGCAGATGGTGGCGGCGTCGCGTTCGGGATCGTCGTTGCCGACCTCACCGTCGGCCTCCAGCCCCATCGCATAGCCGGTGGCGTGGAGGCTCTGTGAGCCGATGATGATCGAGTAGAGGAAGAAATTGCGGTCGTACGGGTCCCAGCCGCCCAGGTCGGTGCCACGGAACATCGCCAGCAGTTGCAGCGGCGGCACGCCCCGGGTCCAAGCCACCCCGTGTTCGCGATAGCTCGGGAAGGCGACATCCTGGCTGCGCAGCGCACGACCGGACCCGATCTGTGCCGCTTCCTGCCCCAGACAGGAGGCCCACAGACCCAGCTCGCCCTGCCGTTGCAGTGCGGTGGCCTCGGCGTCGATGCGGCGGGTCATCACCATGTCCCGCAACCGCTCGCGGATCTGCTCGTCATCGCCGGGGAAGGCGAAGGCGGCGGGACCGACCCGC
>CAMDZW010000039.1 GCA_945911015.1 uncultured Propionibacteriaceae bacterium | reverse complement strand
CGGCTGTGGCAGAACTCGTACACCTGCCACTTGGAGTCCCGGTCGAACGTGTCCCGTTCCTCGCCCTCAAACACATCGGCGATCAATGAGGTGAAGGTTTCCGGACCGTCATGAATGGCAACCTTGTACAACCGCACACTCGAGCTGACCTCGGCGCCGACCTCGACCAGCTGGGTCCCGATGACCGTCGCAGTGCGCGGTGCGGGGTGCACCGACGGATAGCGTCGGACCCCAGCGGAGAAGATCATCCAGGCCAACGGCAGCTGAGTGGTCGGAGCGAGTGCGATGATCACGACCGTCGCGATCACCGGCCAGTCGAAGACGAACGCGGCGATCACCGGCACCACACCACAACCGGTGACCACCAGCGTCAACAGGACGTGCCCGAGGACACCCATCCGACTGCGCAGCTTGGGGCTGCGGGACCAGGACCCGTTTCTCTTCACCATCAGGCATCCTGAAGTGTCGCGATGACAGGGTGTTGGCGTCAGTCTGTGGCTCGGTCCACCCCGACCCGGGCACGGGTGACCACAGCGGCGATCGCACCGACCGCGACCAGTGCCGGCGCGACCAGCGCTGCAACCGCAGTGACACCGATGCCGGCGGTCAGCGGGATCTCCAGCAGCGTCTTGCCGTCGCTGTTCTTGATGTAGACGCGACGCACATTGCCCTCGTGGATGATCTCCTTCACCTTCGACAACAGATCGTTGCCGTTGACGGAGAACTCCTCGTACTCGGTCTTCTCCTGATCGGCCATGGGGCCCTCCTCGGGTTTGGTATGGGTCCAGCCTGCCATCCGGCCGCGGTTCGGCCAAGGTGTCGGGTCAGCTGGGCAGGGTGAACAGGTCCGGTCCGGTCTCGACGGCCAGACCGTCGGCGACCAGACTGGCCAGGGCACGCGTGGCCTGCTGGAGGTCGGGCCAGGTGGCCATCAGCTCATCCCGGTCGACCGCGACGTCACTGGAACGCAGGACGGCCAGGATCCGGCCCCGGCACTGGCGATCGGTTCCCTCGTACGTCTGGCCCACCCGGGGCGGGCCCTCGTGATCGGGTTTGCCGAGTGCATGCCATCGGCAATGTCGGCGCACCGGGCACTCCTGGCACAGTGGCGCCCTCGCCGAACAGATCACCGCGCCAAGCTCCATCGACGCCGCAGCCCAGACTGCTGCCCTGGCCTGACGGCGCGGCAGCCACAGCTCGGCCATCGCCACCTCGGCCTTGCTGGGTGCCGCGGGCGGGTGAGCGATCCCGGACTCGATCCGGGCCAGCACCCGGCGGACATTGGTGTCGAGCACGACGTGACGTTTCCCGTACGCGAAACTTGCGATGGCCGCAGCGGTGTAGTCACCGACGCCGGGCAGGGACTTGAGTTCGGCCAGGTCGGAGGGCACCTGGCCGCCGTGTTGTTCGGTGATGGCGACGGCAGCGGCGTGGAGACGCAGTGCTCGCCGGGGATAGCCGAGCCTCCCCCATGCCCGCACCGCGTCTCCGGATGGCGCTGCGGCGAGCGCGGCCGGGGTCGGCCACCGTTCTAGCCACTGTTGCCAGGGTTGGAGGACCCGCGCGACCGGGGTCTGCTGCAACATGAATTCGCTGACCATGATCGGCCAGGCGCCGATGTCGGGGGCGCGCCACGGCAGGTCCCGCTGGGTCCGGTGGAACCAGTCGATCACCGTACGAACGACAACAGTCCGATTGGGCTGGTCGGTGAGGTCAGCGGTCACGGCTCCACCGTAGTGGGCAGGGTCGGTGGACGGGAGGACCGGGCGGCACCGGCGCTGGCTGCGACAACCAGCATCATCGCGGCGATCTGGAGCGGGGTGAGCCACTCGGCCAGGATCAGTGCGGCAGCTGCGGCGGCCGCGGCCGGTTCGACACTCATCAAGATCCCGAACGTGCTGGGACGGAGCCGGCGCAGCGCCACCATCTCCAGGCTGTACGGGATCACCGACGACAGCACACCGACCAGCAGGCCGATGCCGAGCACGACCGGATTGAGCAGCGCCTCACCGCTGACCGCCAAGGCCGGACCGGCCATCACCAACGCACCCATCACACTCGCCACGGCCAGGGAGGACACCCCTTCCCAGCGGCGTCCGGTCGGACCGCCGATCAGGATGTAGCCAGCCCAGCCCAGCGCCGCGACCCCAGCGAAGATCACGCCGACCGGGTCCAGGCCACCCCAGGCGCCCGCTCCGCCGCTGAACCCCAGCAGCACGATCCCGGCCGCAGCCAACCCGACCCACACCAGGTCACGCAGCTTCCGCGATCCGAGCACCGCGACCGTCAACGGCCCGAGGAACTCGATCGTCACCGCAACCCCCAGTGGAATCCTGGCCATCGCCTGGTAGATCGCCCAGTTCATCGTGACCAAACTCAGCGCATAGACACCGACCACGGCCCAGTCGGTACGGCTTCGGCCTCGCAGCCGCGGTCGCACCACCGCAGCCAAGAGCACTGCCGAGGTGACCAGCCGGATCCACACCATGGTGGTCGGATCGACCAGCCCAAAGATGTTCTTGGCCAGCGCGGCCCCCACCTGCACCGAGGCAATGCCACCGAACACGAACCACACCGGGGACACGATGCGACGAGCGGGCGATTCTTCGGGCACCCGGCCAACCCTAGCCACACCGGACTTCGCGATCCGGCCGGTGTCAGTGTGCCGACGCGAACACCCGGCCACCCCCACACTGGGGATGACCGGGTGTTCGGATCAGCGATCAGGCGGTCTCTGCAGAGCTTTCTCCGCCGGCACTCTCGAGCGCCTCTTCCGGTGAGTCCGGGAGTGCGGCCTTCTGCGTGCCGGTGAAGGTGAACGGATCCTCCGAGCCTTCGGGCGCCACGTCCACCAGGACGATCTGGCCCGAGGTGAGCTCACCGAACAGGATCTTCTCGGCCAACACGTCCTCGACGTCACGCTGCAGGGCGCGACGCAACGGTCGGGCGCCAAGGACCGGGTCGAAGCCACGCTTGGCAGCCAACTTCTTGGCAGCCGTGGTGAGCTCGATGCCCATGTTCTTGTCAGCCAGACGCTCCTCGAGCTCGGCAACCACCAGGTCAACGATCTTCTCGATGTCGTCCTGGGTGAGCTGACGGAACACCACGATCTCGTCGATCCGGTTGAGGAACTCCGGACGGAAGTGCTGCTTCAGCTCGTCGGCCACCTTCGCCTTCATCCGCTCATAGCTGGATTCGGTGTCGCCGCTGGAGGAGAAGCCCAAGGACACTGACTTGTTGATGTCACGCGTACCCAGGTTGGTCGTCATGACGATCACGGTGTTCTTGAAGTCGACCACTCGGCCCTGGGCGTCAGTCAGGCGACCTTCGTCGAGGATCTGCAGCAGCGAGTTGAAGATGTCTGGGTGAGCCTTCTCGATCTCGTCGAAGAGGATCACACTGAACGGCTTGCGCCGCACCTTCTCGGTGAGCTGGCCGCCCTCCTCGTACCCGACATATCCGGGCGGGGAACCGAACATCCGCGAAGCGGTGTGCTTCTCGGAGAACTCGCTCATGTCGAGGGTGATCAGCGCATCCTCGTCATCGAACAGGAACTCGGTCAGTGCCTTGGTCAGCTCGGTCTTGCCGACGCCCGAGGGGCCGGCAAAGATGAACGAACCGCTGGGCCGCTTCGGATCCTTCAGCCCGGCACGGGTGCGGCGGATCGACCGCGACAACGCCTTGACCGCGTCGTCCTGGCCAACATAGCGCTTGGCGATCTCGTCCTCCATGCGGAGCAGACGGGCCGACTCCTCCTCGGTGAGCTTGAACACCGGGATGCCGGTGGCGGTGGAGAGCACCTCGGCGATGATCTCCTCGTCCACCTCGGCGACCGAGTCGAGGTCACCCGACTTCCAGGCGACCTCCTTCTCCTGACGCTCCGACAGCAGCTTCTTCTCGTCGTCGCGCAGACCGGCGGCACGCTCGAAGTCCTGCGCGTCGATCGCGGCCTCCTTCTCGAGCCTGACGGCGGCGATCTTCTCGTCGAACTCACGCAGGTCCGGCGGAGCGGTCATGCGACGGATCCGCAACCGCGCGCCAGCCTCGTCGATCAGGTCGATGGCCTTGTCCGGCAGGAACCGGTCGGAGACGTAGCGGTCAGCCATCTGGGCCGCAGCGGTCAACGCGTCGTCGGTGATCGTGACGCGGTGGTGCGCCTCGTACCGATCGCGCAGGCCACGCAGGATGTCGATGGTGTGAGCGATCGACGGCTCAGCGACCTGGATCGGCTGGAAACGACGTTCCAGCGCGGCATCCTTCTCAACATGCTTGCGGTACTCGTCGAGGGTGGTGGCACCGATGGTCTGCAACTCGCCACGGGCCAACATCGGCTTGAGGATGCTGGCGGCATCGATCGCTCCCTCGGCGGCACCGGCTCCGACGAGGGTGTGGATCTCGTCGATGAACAGCACGACATCGCCGCGGGTGCGGATCTCCTTGAGCACCTTCTTCAGCCGCTCCTCGAAGTCACCGCGGTAGCGGCTGCCCGCCACCAAGGCACCCAAGTCGAGGGTGTAGATCTGCTTGTCGCGCAAGGTCTCGGGGACGTCGCCACGGACAATGGCCTGGCTCAGTCCCTCGACGACAGCGGTCTTGCCGACGCCGGGCTCACCGATCAGGACCGGGTTGTTCTTGGTCCGGCGACTCAGCACCGTCATGACCCGTTCGATCTCGGTCTCACGGCCGATCACCGGGTCCAGCCGGTTCTCCTTGGCAGCCTGAGTCAGGTTGCGGCCGAACTGGTCCAAGATCATCGACGAGCTCGGGGTGTTGCTCGGCTCCGGCGCACCGGCGGTCGCCGCTTCCTTGCCGCCCTGGAAACCGCTGAGCAGCTGCAGCACCTGGTTGCGCACTCGGTTGAGGTCGGCTCCGAGCTTGACCAGCACCTGCGCGGCGACGCCTTCGCCCTCGCGGATCAGGCCCAGCAGGATGTGCTCGGTGCCGATGTAGGAATGGTTGAGCTGCAGCGCCTCACGCAGGCTGAGCTCGAGGACGCGCTTGGCGCGCGGGGTAAAGGGGATGTGCCCCTGGGGCGACTGCTGTCCCTGGCCGATGATCTCCTCGACCTTCTCCCGGACAGCCTCCAGTGAGATCCCCATCTGCTCGAGGGCCTTGGCAGCCACGCCTTCGCCCTCGTGAATCAGGCCCAGCAGGATGTGCTCGGTGCCGATGTAGTTGTGGTTGAGCAGGCGGGCTTCCTCCTGCGCCAGCACCACCACCCGGCGGGCCCGGTCAGTGAATCTCTCGAACATCTTCGCCAACTCCTGGTCATCCGGAGCCACCGGTCTGGTGACCCCTGGTCCGTACGAGGAAGTCGCCCTCCTCGCCCAGACCGGCTCAAGTCTAGTAGCGCTCAGCGTCGAGCGACGATTCCGGTGTTCGCCCTCGGCGGACGGTTGGGATGAAACGACACGACCGACCACCGCTCAGTGCGGTGGCCGGTCCGATCAGATGTCGTACGGCGCCAAGCTCAGTGAGCTGCGGCGTAGGCCTCGCGAATCTTGGCCGACACGCGGCCGCGGGTGCTGACGTCGTACCCATTGGCCAGTGCCCACTCACGGATCCGGCGCGACTCCTCGCGGCTGGCGCTCACCGCTCCGCCGCTGCGGCGGGCGGTCTTGCCTGCGGCCGCGCGGACCCGACGTCCGGCATCAACATACTTGGCGAGTGCTTCGCGAATGGCGGCTGCATTTGCCGTCGACAGATCAATCTCGTAGTCAACGCCGTCCAGCCCGAAACGCACAGTTTCGTCGCCGACCGAACCGTCGAGGTCGTCCTCAAGAATGATTTGAATCTTTTGGGCCACTGTTCCGTCTCCTACCTGATCAACGAATGTGATCGAACAGGGCGAGCATAACAATGACCGTACAGAAAATCATGCCTGGCGGCGCAATTCCTCGGCCTCCGGCTGGGGCGAGGTGACCGGCGACAGCTCAACCAAGTCGCTCGACTCGGGCGCAGCGGCACGTTCGGCCGAGCGGCGACGTCGCGGCAGGGTGTAGATCTCGGCGGCGTCAACATCGCCGAGCAGGGCAGTCAGTTCCTCGTCACGGGTGCGCAGAGTGCCGCGAAGATCGGCAATCGTCTCGTCCTTGATCGTCAATTCACGACGCAGAACGGCACGTTCGGCGGTGAGTTCATCCAATGCGGCGTTCTGCTCGACAATTGTCTCGCCCGCCTTGTCCAGACGTGCGCGAAGATCAGTGTTGGCGTCATCCTGGATCTTGATCTGTCCACGGATTGCGGTGGCCACTTCGGCATCGTCGACCCGGTGCTGACGCAGACGTTCCCCGTGCTCTCGCTCGAGGTCGACCATCATCTGACCCTGCTGCTGACGATGGTTCTTGTCGAGGGCGCGGAATCCCCGGACGGCGAGCGCGGCGGCCACGACGCCGGCTGCCACACCGACGACTGCTCCGACACGAACGCCCCATTCGGGTCCCGCGACAGAGGCAAGGGCAATGGCCCCCAGTGCGATCAGGACAATCATCGTCATCCGGCGCCAGGGGAAGCGTGCAGGGGCTGCAGGTTGTGCCAGGTTACGAGTACTCACGGACGCCATCATAAGGAGCGCAGGCGACCAAACCCGTGACCTCGCCGGGCGCGCCGAGCAATTGCCGGCGCGTGTTGTGCGGCTCAGGCCGCATTCTCGGTTTCGCCGGCGTCATCGGCGTCCGGGTCGCCGGGGATGCGGCAGGCCTGTTGCAGGGCGCGCCCGGCGACGGCCAGCAGGCCACATCCCACAGCCGCGACAGCGCCGATCAGTGCGCGTCGGGCTGACAGCGGCACGTCGAGATGGCCGACGAAACCGAGGGCGTAGACCACCATCACGCCCAGACCGACCGCCCCGGTCCAACCGGCGGCCTTGCCGATCGCCAGGAGTCGCATCCCGCGGGATGCTGCGATCCAACGGCTGTCCCGGTGGATCCGGCGGCGGGTGCTGCGGGCGAGCTCGGCCACGGTCAGGGTGAGCAGCCAGACGATGACGGCGATGCTCCACGGCAGCGTCGGTGGGGACCCGACCCATCGGGTGAGCGCGAGAACTCCCGTACGGGAGATCAGTCCGCCAACCAGGGTCGCCAACCCCAGGCGGTGCCACGGGGTGATGGTGATCCGCGGGCGGCGCTCGGGATCGGGTTCGCTCACTCCACGGTCAGGTCATTGCGCCGGATGACTCCGGCCAGATCGACCTCGCGTGCACGGTCGAGGACGTTGCCCCAGCCGGGGATCTCGCCTCGAGCATCAACCTCGGCCCACGGGACGAGCACGAATCCCCGGTCGTGGGCGAAGGGGTGAGGCAGTTTCAGGTCGGGTTCGTCGATCACTGCGTCACCGACGATGATCAGGTCGACGTCGAGAGTACGGGGGGCCCACCGCTCCTCGCGGACCCGCCCGTAGGCATCCTCGATCGCCATGGCGCGTTCGAGCAGGGTGCGGGGTTCGAGGGTGGTCTCAGCCACGATCACCATGTTGAGGAAGTCGGGGCTGTCATCGGGACCGCCGACCGCCTTGGATTCATAGACCGAGGAAACGTCGACAACGATGACATCGGGGGTGTCACGGATGCCGTCCAGAGCTCCCTGCAGGTTCGACAAGCGATCCCCCAGATTGGAGCCGAGCGCATAGACCACCTTGCGCAACGGTTTCATGCCACTGAGCGTGTCAGTGTCGAAGGCATTGGGATTCGGGCTGCTCATCGGGAAGCACTCCTTCTCACGGTGACCGCGACGTCGTCAAAGGGTACGGGGATCGGTGCCGCTGGTTTGTGAACGGTGACCTCCACGGCCAGCACCGGCTGTGCTGCCAAACAGGTCCGGGCGATCCTCTCAGCGAGGGTCTCGATCAATTGCACGGGGTCACCCACGATATCGGAGATGACAGCACTGGCCAACGCCGCATAGTCAACGGTGTCGGCAAGATCATCGGTCCGTCCAGCGGTCGACATGTCGAGTTCACACACCACATCGACCACGAACTCCTGGCCGTCACGACGTTCCGCTGCCAGGACACCGTGATACCCGTGGGCACGCAGTCCCGTCAGGGTCACGCGATCTGGCTGGTTCTCCATGGGTGGAGGTGCCCCTTCCGTTCGGCCTGAGGTGAGGTTACCTCACAGCCTATGGGGCCGGGCGCTCGGCAGGGGTGACCTCGCTCACCGGTGCGCAGCGTGCCCGGGATCGGGTCACCACTCACGTCGTGGAGCGCAGTGATTCGACCACCGCAATGGCGTCACGATGCGCTCGTACGGTGTGGGTGCGCACTCCCCAGGCCCCGGCCCGGGCAAGGGTCGTGGTCAACGCGAGGGTCGCGTCGTCACGGCCGGTGGCCGGACGAAGCCTGTCCCCCTCGGCGAGCAGACGGCCCAGGAATGCCTTGCGGGAGACCCCCCATAGCACCGGCAGGCCCAGCGGATCGAGGAAGGTCGGGCTGCGTAGCAGTTCCCAGTTGTGATCGGCGGTTTTGGCGAACCCCAGACCGGGATCCAGCACGAGGCAGTTCGGATCGACACCGGCATCGATGGACCGGTCGATCTGGCGAGCAAGTTCGTCGCGGACCTCGGAGCGGACATCGGCATAGACCGCCCGGGACTGCATGTCGAGCGAATGCCCCCGCCAGTGCATCAACAAGTAGGGCACACCGAGCTCGGCGACGGTCGGCAACATCGCCGGATCGGCCATCCCGCCGGAGACGTCGTTGATCAAGGTCGCGCCGGCCTCGACGGCACGACGGGCCACCTCGGGGCGCATCGTGTCGACGCTGATGCCGACACCGAGCGGGGCGAGCGCCTCGACGACAGGGATGACGCGGCGCAGCTCTTCGGACTGGCTGGGCCGGGCGGCGCCGGGACGGGTCGATTCGCCACCGACGTCGATCAGGTCGGCCCCTTCGGCGACGAGCTCGCGACCGTGCGCGATTGCGGCGGCCGGTTCGTACCACTGGCCACCGTCGGAAAAGCTGTCCGGGGTGACGTTGACCACCCCGATCACCACGGTGCGGCCCGGGTTGGGCAGGCCAGGGCAGGGGTTGGTCATCAGCGGCGGGCGCCCTGTCGCTGGGTGATCAGACTCATGGCCTCCGCCCGCGTGGCAGAGTCGCGCAGCTGACCCCGTACGGCAGAGGTCACGGTGCGTGCCCCGGGCTTGCGTACTCCGCGCATCGCCATGCAGAGGTGCTCGCACTCGAGGACGACGATCACCCCACTCGGTTCGAGATGGTCGACCAGGGAGTCGGCGATCTGGGTGGTGAGGCGTTCCTGGACTTGGAGGCGACGGGCATAGGCGTCGACCAGGCGGGCCAGTTTGGACAGCCCAGTGACCTTGCCGGCAGGGCCGGGGATGTAGCCGACATGGGCCACCCCGGAGAACGGCACCATGTGGTGCTCACAGTAGGACCAGACCTCGATGTCGCAGACCAGGACGAGTTCGTCATGGCCGATGTCGAAGACGGTCTGCAAGATCTCGGCCGGATCCTGACGCATCCCGGCCAGGGACTCCTCCCAGGCGCGGGCGACCCGGGCCGGAGTCTCGAGCAGACCTTCGCGATCGGGATCCTCCCCGACAGCGACCAGAATCTCGCGCACCGCCGCCTCGATCCGGGCGTGGTCGATCGTGCTCTCGCCGATGCCCTCGCTGGTCATGATGGGGGGTTGTTGCCATCGTTGCGACGCCACGGCAGGTCAGGATCCTGCTGCCATGGCTCGGGCTGCGCACCGGTCGCGGGGGCATCGGTCGATCCGGGCACCCAGGGGCCAGCGACATCGTCCCCGCCGGGGCCCGTGCCCGGTGGGTTCGTACCGGGTGGGTTCGTACCGGGTGGGTTCGTGCCGGGTGGATTCGTACCGGGTGGATTGAGAGGGATGGCCTGGGTCGGTTCGTCGTCCGGATTGGGGCGGGGCGGTGGCTGGACCGGCGGGACCTGCGACGGGATCCGGGCCGGTGAACCGGTCCAGGCGGGGCGACGATCCCGGCGACGCAGCGGCTCGAAGACCTTGGCCACGGCAGCTCGGTCGAGGGTCTCGTGCTCGAAGAGGGCACGGACCAGGTCGTCGAGCACGTCCCGGTTCTCGCTGAGGATGTCGAAGGCTTCCTGGTGGGCGCCATGGATCAGCTTGGACACCTCTTCGTCGACCGTGGCGGCCAACGCCTCGGAGTAGTCACGTTGCCCCCCGAAGTCGCGGCCCATGAACGGCTCGGAGTCACCGCTACCGAGCTTGATGGCGCCGATGGTCTCGGTCATGCCGTACTCGGTGACCATCGCCCGGGCCAACTTGCTGGCCTTCTCGATGTCATTTCCGGCACCCGTGGTCGGGTCATGGAAGATGAGTTCCTCGGCGGCTCGGCCGCCCAACATGTAGGCGAGCTGGTCGAGCAGTTCGTTGCGTGAGTTGGAGTAACGGTCCTGCTCCGGCATCACCATCGTGTAGCCCAGCGCCTTGCCGCGCGGCAGGATGGTCACCTTGGTCACCGGGTCGGTGGTCGGCAGGGCTGCCGCGACCAAGGCGTGTCCGCCCTCGTGGTAGGCGGTGATCAACTTCTCGCGGTCGTTGAGCAGCCGGGTGCGCTTCTGCGGTCCGGCGATGACGCGATCGATCGCCTCGTCGAGATAGTGGTTGGTGATCTGTCGGGCATTCTCCCGAGCGGTGAGCAGGGCAGCCTCGTTGAGGACATTGGCCAGGTCCGCACCGGTGAACCCGGGGGTGCGGCGGGCCACGGCGAGCAGATCGACGTCGCCGGTGACCGGCTTGCCCTGGGCATGGATCTTGAGGATCTCGTGGCGGCCGAGCAGGTCGGGGGCCTCGACCGAGATCTGGCGGTCGAACCGGCCCGGGCGCAGCAGCGCCGGATCCAGCACATCGGGACGGTTGGTCGCCGCGATCAGGATCACCCCGCCGCGGACGTCGAAGCCGTCCATCTCGACGAGCAGCTGGTTGAGTGTCTGCTCACGCTCGTCGTGACCGCCGCCCATGCCGGCGCCACGGTGGCGGCCGACCGCATCGATCTCGTCGATGAAGACGATGGCCGGAGCGTTCTCCTTGGCCTGGTCGAACAGGTCACGGACACGGGAGGCGCCGACGCCGACGAACATCTCGACGAAGTCGGAACCGGAGATCGAGTAGAACGGCACCCCGGCCTCGCCGGCCACCGCGCGGGCGAGCAGGGTCTTGCCGGTGCCGGGCGGGCCGTAGAGCAGGACGCCCTTGGGGATCTTGGCCCCGACAGCTTGGAACTTGGCCGGTTCGGCGAGGAATTCCTTGATCTCTTCGAGTTCCTCGAGCGCCTCGTCACATCCGGCGACATCGGAGAAGGTGGCCTTCGGGGTGTCCTTGTTGGCGATTTTGGCCTTCGACTTGCCGAACTGCATCACCCGCGAGCCGCCGCCCTGCATCGAGGTCAGCAGGAAGAAGAACAGCAGCCCGAAGATCAACAACGGCAGCAGGGTCACCAGGAAGCTGCCGAGCATGCTGGGCTGGGGGTTTTCGCCGTACCACTTCTCGAGGG
Source organism: uncultured Propionibacteriaceae bacterium (assembly GCA_945911015.1). Classification (GTDB taxonomy): domain Bacteria; phylum Actinomycetota; class Actinomycetes; order Propionibacteriales; family Propionibacteriaceae; genus Avipropionibacterium. The sequence goes on along the minus strand of CAMDZW010000039.1, from coordinate 21,420 downwards.
TGCCGTCAGCGACGCGCTGGTCGAGTCGCTGGATCAGTTCCTGCGACTGGCCACCGACCCAGACCGCCTTGACCTTGGTCTTGTCCTCGTCGGCGACCTCGATCCGGATGGCCTGTTCCCCATCGACCAGGCGCACCTCGGTGAGCTTGGCGTCGCCATTGATGATGGTGACTGCCTCAGAGGTCGGCACCTCCCGGAACCCGTCCTGACCGCTGGTGAACTCGAACAGCAGCCAGATCACGATCAGAGCGACGAGGATCCACAGGAATGGGCCTCGGAAGATACGTTTGAGATTCATGACCTACCTGTGGTGACAGCCGGGATGTGGCTCGTACGGGGATCGTGCTGGCTCGTGCTGTGGCCGGGCTCGTGGTGGGCCCGCGCTGGGGGGAATGGTACTTGGCCCGGCGAAGTGCCGCAGCGGGTTCCGTCGCGGAGCAGGGGCCGCTCCTCGGGGATTGGTCACCGGCGCGGTCAGGAGTAGATGTGTGGGGCCAAGGTTGCCAGACCCTTGAGGTTGCGGTACCGCTCGCCGTAGTCGAGGCCGTAGCCGACGACGAATTCATTGGGGATGTCGTAGCCGACGTAGCGCACGTCGACCCGGTTCTCCACGGCTTCGGGCTTGCGGAACATCGTCATGATGTTGAGGCTGGCCGGGTTGCGGGACTCCAGGTTCGACAGCAGATAGCTCAGAGTGAGTCCGGTGTCGATGATGTCCTCGACGACCAGGACGTCACGGCCGGCGATGTCGGTGTTGAGGTCCTTGAGGATGCGGACCACACCGGAGGACTTGGTGCCGGCACCGTAGGAGGAGATCGCCATCCAGTCCATCTGGCAATGCGAGGTCAGCGCCCGCGACAGGTCGGCCATCACCATCACCGCCCCGGTCAGCACTCCGACCAGGAGCAGATCCTTGTCCCGGTAGTCGCGGTCGATCTCGGCGGCGATCTGCGCCAACCGTTCATCGATGGCGTCCTGGGTGTACAGAACACGGGTGAAATCATCGTTCACATCGGCTAGCTCCACCCTGTCAGCGTAGACGAGGCCGAGGATCGTCTCGACCCGAGCCCCTGGACAGCCGGCCCCGGTGGCCGAATTTCACACCGGTGACGGGTCACCGCACAATCTGCAGGGTTCCGTCCTGTCGGGCCACCTGGGCTCCGGGGACATCGATCGGGCCCTGGCCGTGCCAAGCCGTGACGAGCCGGTCGACCTGCCCGACATGGGTGTGGGACAGGTCGTGGGCGCCGTGATGGCGAAGCCAGCCGAGCAGGACCCGACCACGGATCGGCGGTGCGAGCTGGGCCAGGTGCCGACAGTCGAGGGTCGGTGTGTCGATGTCGATGACCGCGGCGAGTTCGTCGAGGAAGTCTGCATCGGCGGCGGCCAGAGCAGCGGTCCGGGCGAGGTTGGTGATCGCCTGGTCGCCGAGCTGGTCGGTGATCACCGGCATGACGTGCTCTCGAAGCCTGGACCTCAGATAGGTGGGGTCGCTGTTGTGCGGATCATCCCACCAGATCAGGCCGAGCTCGCCGCAGGCCTGGGCACAGCGACTGCGCCGCACGGTCAGCAGTGGGCGGACCAGCTCCACCGCAGGATCGGCGAACCGGGTGATCGGAGCCATCCCGGCCACGGACCGGATGCCGGAGCCGCGCGCCAGGGCCAGCAGGACGGTCTCGGCCTGGTCGTCCATGGTGTGCCCCAGCAGCACCTGCGCCCCGTCCCCGGCGGCCGCAGCGGACAGTGCCGCATAGCGTGCAGCGCGAGCAGCGGCCTCGGGCCCACCGGCAGAGGTGACGTCCACCCGTACGAGATCGGCCGCCAGGCCCAACCCCTCCAGTTGGGTCACGACCCGATCACCAACCTGGGCCGAGTCGGGCTGCAGCCCGTGGTCGACCACCACTGCCCGTACGGCATCGGCTCGCGCCAGACGTGCTGCCGCGGCCAGGCTGAGGGAATCACGACCGCCGGAGACGGCGACCAACCAGGGGCGTTGGGGGTCAGCGGTGGCCCGGACCGCCTGTACGAGATCCAGGGTGGCCGGGCCGAGCGCACGTTTGGCCATCGGTTGCCCTTCAGGGTGCGACGCGAGCCAGCCACAGCGCCGGGTCGGCGATCTCAGCCGCTGTCGGCAGGGTGTCAGGACCCGCGAAGACCGTGTTGAGTCCTTGCATACCGGCCTGGTCGAGCACGGCTCGGCAGAAGGCGGCACCGTCACGGTACTGCCGCATCTTGGCGTCGAGCCCGAGCAGGTTGCGCACCAGCCCGTCCACTCCCCCGGCTGCACGGCGGCCGTTGAAGCGGGCACGAATGGTGCCGATGGTGCCGATGACCTCGGGGCCGACCTCATCCATGATGACGTCGGCGTGCCCTTCGAGCAGCGACATCACCGCGGTGATCTCGTCGACCAGTTCAGCCGCCCGTTGGTCGGGGACCAGATCGGACAGCGACAGTTCACCGTCGCCGCGCAGCCGGGCCCGGATCGCCGGGACGATGCCGGTGAGCGCACCGACCGAGAGATCCATCTCGGTGAGCAGCGCGGTGATGCGACTGTGGAGATGGTCACGCAGCCAAGGGTGGTCGCCGTGGAGGAACTGCACCACGTGGGTCTGTTCGTGCAGTGACACCCACAGCCGGAAGTCATCCGGGTCGACCGCCATGGCACGCTCGACCGCGACGATGCTCGGCGCGATCAGCAGCAGCCGACCGGACTCGCCGACATAGGGGTCGTACTGTCCGAGCACCCGGGTGGCCAGATAGGGCAACAGGGCTCCGACCTCGAGGCCGGTGATCCGCGCCGACAGCCCGGTCGACCCCGTACGGAGATCAAGAGGGGCCAGCAGCGAGGCGAAGCTCTCGGTGGTCGCCTCCGCCCAGGTCGGGCGGTCGATGACCGACACCTCCGGCAGCGTGGCCGTGGCGAGACCGGTCACCTCGCAGACCAGGCCATGTGCGCGGTGAGCGGCGTCACGAAGCTCGCCGACGATCTGGTGCGCTTCGGCATGACTGACCTTCGGGCCCTGCTTGGTGAGGCGACGCGCCGTGCGGGCGGCCAGGGTCCAGTCGACAGCGCTCATGGGACCTGACTCTATGCGGTCGCTCCCAGATCACCCGATGTCTCGGGTGGCGGGGCCGCCGTGCCGGGACCGACCGGTCAGCACCCGCACCCGGTGACCGCAGAGGTGACGCGGTCCAGGTAGACCCGGTCAGCGTAGGCGTTGTCTCCGCCGTTGACCAGGAAGGCGAAGATCACCAGCTGTCCCGATTCGGTCCGGGTGTAGCCGCCGAGCGAGTGGACCCCGGTGAGCGTGCCGGTCTTGGCCCGCACCGCGCCGCGACCGAGCTCGGTGCCGGGGGCGAAGAAACGGCTACGCAGACTGCCGGTCGAGGCGGCGACGGGCAGGCCGGTGAGCAGACTCCGCAGCTCGGGCCGTTCATCGGACAGGCCCAGCTCGATCACCGAGGCGATCAGCTGGGCCGACACCCGGTTGTCACGGGACATGCCGGAGCCGTCGATCACCTTGGTCCCCTTGACCCACACATCCAGCGCCTTGAGTCGGCTCTGCATTGCGGCCACCGACGCCTTGATCGAGCCGTTGCCCTCGACGGTCCCGACGTGACGGAACAGCACCTCGGCGGCGTCGTTGTCGCTGAAGCGCAGCACCGATTCGACGATGACATCCAGGGTCTCGGAGTCGACCTCGGCCACGGGCTCAGCGGACTGACCGGCCTTGCCTGCCTTGACCTTGCCCTTGATCGTGATGCCCTCGTCCTCCAATGCCGCCGCGAAGTTCTCCGCCGCAGCCTGTGCCGGATCCGGGTCCCGCGGCCCGGGATTGCGGTCCTCGGTGCGGGCACCGTTGACCCACAGCGCCGCAGTCGGGGCGACCTCGTCGCCGTACCGGTCCGGCCAGGTCGGGTTCCAGGTCGGCCCGGCGAACAGGCCGGCATCGTGGCGCAGGGCCACTTCGGTGATCCCCTTCTTGGCCAGCGCCTCGGCGGTCAACCGGGCCAACTCGGCCAACGAGGCCCGCTCCGGGCGCGCCGGGTCGGGTTCGTCGCGCAGATACGGGTCACCTCCGCCGACCAGCACCAGCTCGCCCGACGCGGACAGGACGGTGCTGGTCTCGAACCGGTGCCCAGGTCCGAAGGCGTCGAGGACCGCCACGGAGGTGAGCAGTTTCATCGTCGACGCCGGGATCATCGGCTTGTCGGCCCCGGCCGACCACAGCAGCTCCCCGGTGGCCGGGTCGATCACCACGGCCCCGAGCTTGCCGACCTCATCGGTGGGGACCTTGGCAATGCGACCGGTGAGTGCTTGGGGATCGATCTCGGCACCGGGTGAGGGCCTGTACGGGGGCAGCACCGGCGAGGCTTCGGGAGCGACCGGGGTGGGAGTGGGGGTCGGGGTCACGGAGAACTGGTCCGAGGAGACCGTCGAGGCACCACCGTCGATCCACAACCCGGCCCCGTGGAGCAGGGCTCGTGCCGCACTCGCGGCGGCCCCGGACAGGATCGCGACGGCCACCAGGATCGCGACGGCACCGGTGATGACGCCGGCGAGGACGCCACGCAGGTGTCGCGGCCGTGCCATCACAGTCTCCTCACCGGTCGGTTTGCCGACCACGTCGACGGCCAACCGGTGACCGCGGTTCGTCCAGACGCGCCCGACACCGTTAGGCTCGGGCAGAACACAGTCTAAGGAGGGTCCCTCAGTGACCGCACCCAACGCTCCCAGCGACCGGCCACTCAGCGGGTTGAGCTTCGACGTGACCGTCGAGATCCCCAAGGGTCAGAAGAACAAGTACGAGGTCGACCACCACACCGGTCGGATCCGGCTGGACCGTACCTTGTTCACCTCGACCCAGTACCCGGCCGACTACGGCTTCCTGGAGAACACTCTCGGCCAGGACGGCGACCCGCTCGATGCCTTGGTGCTGGTGTCCGAGCCCACTTTCCCTGGCTGCCTCATCGAGTGCCGCGCGATCGGCATGTTCCGGATGCGTGACGAGGCCGGCGGCGATGACAAGGTGCTGTGCGTGCCGGTCTCGGACCACCGCCGTGACCACCTGCGTGACATCGAAGACGTCCACGACTACCTCCGTCTGGAGATCGAGCACTTCTTCACCGTCTACAAGGACCTCGAGCCGGGCAAGTCCGTCGAGGGTGCGACCTGGGTCGGCGCCGACGAGGCCGAGGAAGAGGTTCGCGCCTCGTTCCAGCGGTTGAAGGATCACCCTGAACAGCTCAACTGACCTCGTCGTCCTGCCCAGCCCGTCGGGCAACCGCGTCTATGCCGGCGCGGCAGCCCAGATGGCGGCAGCCGAGGTCCAGCTCACCGTCGCCGGCGTGGTCGCGGACTCGGTGCGGATCGCTGCGCTCGGCGGTGTCGACCATGTCGAGTTCTCCGTCACCGAGGTCGACCGCGCGGCACTGTCCCGACTGTCGTCACGGTTGCTCGTGTCTCGACGCGAAGGCGATGGGCTGGTCCCGCTGGATCTCGATCCGGCCACGGGTCTTGACGATGATCTGGTCACGATCCCGAAATATCCGGGCAAGACGAACGAACAGTTCACCCAGCTCCTGGTCAGCTTGGCCACCGCGCAGCTCGAGCCGCGCGATGAGCCGTATCGGATCCTGGATCCCTTGTGTGGCAGGGGTACCACGACATCGGCGGCCTGGCTCGCCGGCCATCACGGTTTCGGGGTCGAGTCCGACCAGAAGGCGATCGACGCCCATGCGGCTTTCCTGACGACCTGGTTGCGCCGCAAACGGCTCAAGCACAAGGTCAGCCACGATCCGTTGCGTCGCGACGGAAAACTGCTCGGCAAGCGGCTTGACGCGACCGTCACCGATCCGGTCACCGGCACCGTCCTTGAGCTCGGGATCCTGCCAGGCGACACGCGGGATTCCTTGTCCCTGTGGGGGAAGCGGCGTTTTGATGCGGTCGTCACCGACGCCCCCTACGGGGTCGTCCACGGCAGCCAGGCCGAGGGCCGTCGGACACGCAGCGCCAAGGATCTTCTCGGCGATGCGATCGGCGTCTGGGCGCAGCAGCTGCGCCGCGGGGGTGTTTTGGCGTTGGCCTGGAACACCACCAACCTGCCCCGTCAACAACTGCTCACCCTGCTCGAGGCGGAGGGCTTGGCTCCACACAATGACGGTGCCTGGACCGAACTCGCCCACCGGGTCGATTCCTCGATCCATCGCGACGTGGTGGTGGCCGTCCGGATCTGAGCGTCGCGGACGGCCCACCGACCCACATGTCAGCTGAGATGTGTCAGCCGAGCTTGTCCCGTACCCAGTCGAGGACCTTCTGGCGGTGGTGGTCCCCGCCACCGATGTGTTCGTTGAACGGGTAGATCTCGATCGACTTGTCGCCGACCTTGTCGTTGCCCCACCAGTTGTAGGCGGCAAAGCAGGTCGACGGCGGGCAGGTCTGGTCCATCAGACCGACCGAGAACAGCGTCGGCGCGCTCGCCCACCGTCCAAGGATCGCACCGTCGAAGTAGGAGAGGGTGTTGAAGACCTGGTCGACCTGGTCGCGGAAACCGGCCAGGTAGCGCACGATCTCCCCGTACGGCATCGAGTTCACCAAGGTCGTGGCGCGAGGGAAGTCGCACAGGAAGGGCACATTGACTGCGGCCCCGACCAGTTCGATCCCGTGCAGACCGGCCAGACCGGCCGCCGCGATCGTCAGACCGCCACCCTGACTGCCACCGAGGGTGATCATCTGCGAGGCATCACACAACTCCAGCGCGGCCGCGGCATCCAGGGCCCGGAAGGCGTCGACATAGGCACGCCGGTAGTAGTAGGTCGCCGGGTCACTGATCCCGCGAGTCATCTGGCCCGGGGCATGGTTGTCTCCGCCGAGCCAGGTGTCGGGGGTGCTCTCCCACCCACCGCCACTGTAGCTCTGGCCTCGGGTGTCCATGACCAGTTGGGCATGACCGGCCTGTGCCCACAGCGTCGCATTGAACGGGAAGCCGCGGCCGCCGGAGTAGCCGACATACTGGATCACGGTCGGCAAGGGTTCGGTCGTCCCGGCCGGGACGCTCAGCCATCCCTTGATCGGCTGCCCGTCAAAACCGGCATAGGTGAGGTCATAGGTGTCGACCAGCGTCAGTCGATTGTCGATCTTTTCCGTGTGGGCAGCGATGTCGTGGGTGCGCGCCTCGGCGACCGTGTTGCGCCAGAAGTCCTCCAGATCGCTGGGTACGGGAAGGTCGGGACGGTAGCTGCGAAGCTTGTCCACCGGAAAGTCAAACTGTGCCATGGGCCACAGTCTGTCGCCCGGCACCGACCTGCGGGGACGCGCTCACATGGTGAGTGGGCGGGCGTATGGTCGTGCCCATGCCGACCTTGTTGTTGATGCGACATGCCGAGGCCGATGCGCAGTTCCGGGGACCAGATCTTGATGTGCCGCTGAGCGCAGCCGGTGAGGAACATGCCGCGGCGGTCAATCGATGGCTGGCCGAGCGGGACATCCTCCCCGAGGTCACTCTGGTCTCGCCTGCCCTGCGCTGCCGACGCACTGCCGAGCTGGTCGCCCCGACTGCCACCGCAGTCATCGACCAGCCCCTCCACCTGGCCGACGCCGACGTGCTGCTCCAACAGATCCGTGAGCTCTCCCTCCTCGGCCACGCCCCGCAGATCCTCCTGGTGGTGGCTCACAACCCCGGGATTCCCACCCTGGTCGGCGAACTCCACCCCGGCGAGCCACCCCCGGGCTGGGACCGACGCAAGGGTTGGCCTCCCGGCACGCTCGCGGTGCTCGAGACCGAGCAGCCCTGGGCCGAGTTCACCCACGCGGCCCTCACCGCAGTCTGCGGGGCCTGAGGTGGTCACCGCACACTCCCTCGAGGTTGCCGGGATCGAGCCACTGACCGCGGACTCGTTCCTGCTGAGCTTTGCGATCCCGGCCGAGTTGCGCGACGCCTTCGACTACCGGGCCGGCCAGTACGTCACGATCGAGACCGAACCGGTCCCGGGCCAACCGGAACGGCGCTCCTACTCGATCTGCATCCCACCCCATCAGGCCTGGCGTCCCGACGGCACCGGGCAGATCACCGTCGGGGTGAAGGTCTTGCCCGGCGGCCGTTTCTCCACCTGGGCTCGCGACCACCTCCGCCCCGGCGACCAGCTGACCGTACTCACCCCGACCGGTCGATTCACCGTCCGTGGCTCCGAGGGCCCGTCGTACGGGGCAGTGGCGGCCGGCAGCGGGATCACTCCGGTCATGGCGATCGTCGGTGACGTGCTTCACACCGACCCGACATCACGTTTCGTGATCCATCTGATCAATCGGGGCCCGGAGCAGGTGATGTTCGCCACGCAGCTCGAGGGCTGGCAGCGGGAACATCCTGACCGATTTGAATTGGTCCATCACTGGACGCGGATCGGCGCCACCACTCGATTTGGAGGCCGAATTAGTGACGACGAACTCATCGAGATTCTGCGTCGTGAGACTTCGGGCGGGATTTTGGAATGGTTTCTGTGCGGTCCACAACCCCTGGTGGTGAGGGCCCAGGCCACCCTCACCGAATTGGGGCTGGGGCGCCGACTGGTCCACACTGAGTTGTTCCACACGAGCTGAATCACGAGTCCAGTCGCGCCCAAAGCCGCACGTCCACGAACTGGACAAGTAAATGGGACATCCCGATCGGGGGTTGACTGGCGCTCCCGCCGATTGTGCCTTGGGCACGAGAAAGGTGTCGTCCGTGAGCATGGAAGACCGACTGTCTGACATCTACTCCGCCGTCCTGCAACGCAACCCTGGGGAGGTCGAGTTCCACCAGGCCGTCCAGGAGGTTTTCGACAGCCTCTCCGTCGTTGTGGAACGAAAGCCGGAGTACCTGGACGCAGGGGTCATCCAGCGACTGTGCGAACCGGAGCGCCAGATCATCTTCCGTGTCCCGTGGGTCGACGACACCGGTGAGATTCAGGTCAACCGTGGATTTCGGGTCGAGTTCAGCTCGGTCCTCGGTCCGTACAAGGGCGGTCTGCGCTTCCATCCCAGCGTCTACCTGGGCATCGTCAAGTTCCTCGGGTTCGAGCAGGTGTTCAAGAACGCGCTCACCGGGATGCCGATCGGTGGGGGCAAAGGTGGGTCCGACTTCGATCCGAAAGGACGCAGCCACGGCGAGGTCATGCGGTTCTGCCAGTCGTTCATGACGGAGCTCTACCGTCACCTCGGCGAGTACACCGATGTCCCCGCTGGCGATATGGGTGTGGGCGGCCGCGAGATCGGCTACCTGTTCGGCCAGTACAAGCGGATCACCAATCGGTACGAGTCCGGCGTACTCACCGGCAAGGGCGTCGGCTGGGGCGGCGCCCAGGTGCGGACCGAGGCCACGGGCTACGGCACCGTGACCTTCGCCCAGGAGATGTTGCGCACCAAGGGCCGCTCCTTCGACGGTCTGGATGTCGTCGTCTCGGGATCGGGCAATGTCGCGATCTACGCGGTGGAAAAGGTCAACGAGCTCGGCGGCCGGGTCATGGCGGTCTCGGACTCGTCCGGGTACGTGTACGACTCCGAGGGCATCGATTTCGAACTTCTCAAGCAGATCAAGGAAGTTGAGCGGGCACGCATCTGCGAGTACGCCAATCGTCGCCCGTCGGCCGAGCTGCGCACCGACGGATCGATCTGGGATGTCGAGTGCCAGGTGGCGCTGCCCTGTGCCACCCAGAACGAGCTCGACCAGGGCGATGCCGAGACGCTGGTCCGCAACGGCTGTCTGGTGGTCGCCGAGGGCGCGAACATGCCATCGACCCCCGAGGCGGTGCGTGTCTTCCAGAGTTCGGAGAGCCTCTTCGCCCCGGGCAAGGCAGCCAATGCCGGTGGCGTGGCGACCAGCGCGTTGGAGATGCAGCAGAACGCCTCCCGCGACTCTTGGTCCTTCGAGCACACCGAGGAGCGACTGACCGACATCATGGTCAACATCCACGAACGGTGCGCGAGCACGGCCGAGGAGTACGGCCAGCCCGGCAACTACGTGCTGGGGGCCAATGTCTCGTCCTTCCTCCAGGTGGCTGACGCGATGATCGCCCAGGGAGTCATCTGAGCTCGGCTCGGTGGACCGATGTCGAATCCCCTTCCGCTGACCGAACCCCTCACTCTGACCGAACCCCTCACTCTGATCGAACACCGTTGGTGGCACGGCGCTGTGACGGTGGAGGACCTGCCCGCAGGTGGCGTCCGGCCCTGGCGGGTGCCCCATCGCGACCCGCGGTTCGACATCGGGCTGGTGCACCACGGCGCCCCCGCCGGGGTGCGTCTGGTGGCGTCCACGACGGCGACCTCGGTGGCGATCACGGTGGCAATCGACCAGTCCGATCCTTGCCCGATCGATGTGGTGATCAACCGTACGGTGCACGCCCGGCTCGGCCTCGTCGCTGGCAGTGACGGGACCGCCACCGTACGGACTGGGCTTCCGGCCGGCGCCAAGCGGGTCGAGCTCTGGCTCCCCCAGTACGGTTGCAGCGCCGTCCTGGCCGTGTCCTTCGATGCCGAGGCCGTGCCGGTGGAGCCGACCGGGCCACGCTGGATCACCTACGGTTCCTCGATCACGATGTGCCGTCATGCCGACGGCCCCGCCACGGCCTGGCCCTCACGGGTGGCGCTGCACAGCGGCTACGACCTGTTGAACCTCGGCTATGCCGGTCAGGCCCTGATGGACCCGCCGATTGCCCGTCTGATCCGCGACACCCCGGCTGATCTGGTCAGCCTCTGCCTGGGGATCAATGTCCAGGCCCAGGGGTCCCACACCGCCCGGTCCCTGCTGCCGGCCGTGATGGGCTTTGTCGAAACCGTTCTCGACGGGCACCCGGAGGTGCCGGTGGTGGCGATCAGCCCGCTGGCGGTCCGGCCCGAGCGGGACGTGCCCGGCAAGAGTGATCTCAGCGTGTCGGCGATCCGTGACATCGTCACCGAAGCGGTCACCCGGGTCATCGAGCACCGACCTGCGCCGAACCTGCGGTTGGTCGACGGCCGCACCATCCTGCGGCCTGACGAGCTCGATCTGCTGGTCGACACCGTCCATCCCAGCGATGCCGGATGCGCAGTGATTGCCGAGCGCATCGGGGCCTGTTTGGGATGAGGCCGACACATCCGGCGATTTTCGACACGTTAAGGTGACGGGCGCAGGGAACGCCCCATCACCGTGATCGTTCGCTGTCAGGAGGAACTGCGATGAGTCACCCCATTGGGCCCAACCCGACCGGTCGCATGCGGTCGATCGAGGACCCGTTCCTGGCGGCGCTCACCGCCGAACTCGAGCCCCGGCTGCGCAACCGGATCAGTGATCGGTTGGCGATGGCCCACGATGCCTCCCACTACCTGCTGACTCCCCGGGCTGTGGTTGCCCCGACCTCAGCCGATGAGGTCGCTGCTGCCATCCGGGTCGCTCTGGCCCATGATGTCGGGGTCACCTTCCGTTCCGGCGGGACGAGCCTGTCCGGTCAGGGCGTGACCGACCAGTTGATGATCGACACCCGCCGCCACTTTCGTGAGGTGGAGGTCCTGGACAACGGTGAACGGGTCCGGGTCCAACCCGGTGTGACCGTGCGCCAACTCAATGCGCACCTTGCCCCGTACGGCAGGAAGTTCGGCCCTGACCCGGCCAGTGAGGTCGCCTGCACCATCGGCGGTGTGGTGGCGAACAACTCGTCGGGCATGTTGTGCGGCACCTGGGCCAACAGTTACCGGACGCTGGACTCGGCGATCCTGGTGCTGCCGACCGGGATCACCGTCGACACCGGGCGTACCGACGCCGATGAGTGGCTGCGCCATCAGGCCCCCGAACTGTGGCAGGGACTCTCGCAACTGCGAGACCAGGTCCGGGCAAACCCGGACTGGGTCGAGCGGATCACCGCTCTGTTCGCCATCAAGAACACCATGGGGTACGGAATCAACTCGTTCCTCGACCATGATCGGGCCGTCGACATCCTTGCCCATCTGGTCGTCGGCAGCGAGGGAACCCTGGCGTGGGTGGCCGAAGCGACCTTCCGCACGCTGCCGCTGCACACCGAGATCGCCACCGGGCTGTTGGTCTTCGACAACCTCCACGCCGCCACCGATGCCCTTCCCGCGCTGGTCGACTCGGGGTTGGCCGCGATCGAGCTGCTCGATGCGGCCTCGCTGCGGGTGGCCTCGACCGATCCGCAGGCACCCGGCCTCATCACCCAACTGGACGTCGACCAGCATGCGGCACTCCTGGTCGAACACCAGCGCGCCGACGGGGCCGAGCTGGCCGATGCCGTCGACCGGACCCAGTCGGTGGTCGGCCGGTTGCGGTTGGCCGAAGCCGGAGAGATGACCCCGGACGCCAAGACCCGCAAGGGTTTCTGGCATGTCCGCAAGAATCTCTATGCCGCAGTCGCCGGTGCTCGTCCTTCCGGCACGACCGCGCTGCTGGAGGACATCGCTGTGCCGGTGGAGAACCTGGCCGACACCTGTGGGGAGCTGGAGCAGCTCTTCGACCGGTATGACTACGACGGCAGTGTCATCTTCGGCCATGCCCGCGACGGCAACATCCACTTCCTGATCAACGAACGTTTCGACCAGCCGGGACGACTCGACCGCTATGACGCCTTCACCGAGGACATGGTGGAGGCGGTGCTGTCCCGCGGTGGCACGCTGAAGGCCGAGCACGGAACTGGGCGCATCATGGCGCCCTTTGTGGAGCGCCAGTACGGCTCCGACCTCTATGCGGTGATGCGCCAGGTCAAGCAGCTGTGCGACCCGACCGGAGTGCTCAACCCGGGTGTGCTGATCACCGACGACAAACAGGCACATGTCAAGCACCTCAAGGAAACTCCGACGGTCGAGGAAGAGGTCGACCGATGTGTGGAGTGCGGCTACTGTGAGCCGGTCTGTCCCAGCCGGGACCTGACCCTGACTCCCCGGCAGCGGATCGTGCTCCGTCGCGAACAGGCCCGCGCCGAGGCGGCCGGCGAAACGGAGCTGGCCCGGCAGATCGCCAAGGACTACTCCTATGACGGGCTCCAGACCTGTGCCGTGGACGGGATGTGCGCGACTGCCTGCCCGGTCCTGATCAACACCGGTGACCTGGTCCGTCGGCTGCGCGCCGAGGGAACTGGGGCAGCGCCGCAGGCCGGATGGAAGGCTGCCGCACAACACTGGGACGGATTCACCCGGATCGCCTCCACCGGGCTCTCGGTGGCCGATGCCGTGCCGTCGGTCCTGCCGAAGGCGGCGACTGCGGTGGCCCGCGCCGTGGCCGGCAAGGACAATGTCCCGCTGATCACCGGCGACCTGCCCAAGGGAGGGGACCGACGTCTCCCCCTCCGGGCCGATGATCCCGCGGCGGTGTTCTTCCCTTCCTGCACAGCAACGATGTTCGGCGCTCAGGCGCTCGGCTCGAGTGGTGCCTTCCTGGCCCTGTGTGAACGGGCCGGAGTCGAGGTGCGGGTCCCGGACCAGATCGGTTCGCTGTGTTGTGGCACCCCCTGGAAGTCGAAGGGGATGACCAAGGGTCTGTCGGTGATGGCCGATCGGGTCGCCGACGCGCTCTGGGAGGCGACCGATCACGGCCGCCTGCCGGTGGTCGTCGACGCGGCCAGTTGCACCGAGGGGCTGCGTGAGGTCCACCACGATCATCCGGTCGGTCAGCAGGTCACCTTCATCGACGCGGTCCATTTCGTACGGGAAAAGGTCGCGCCCGGGCTGTCGGTCACCTCACGCATCGACTCGATCGTGCTGCACCCGACCTGCGCCACCACGCGCCTGGGGGTGGACGGCGACCTGGTCGCCCTGGCGGAGCTGGTCGCCGAGGACGTGACCGTGCCGAAGGCCTGGGGATGTTGTGCCTTCGCCGGTGACCGCGGGATGCTGCATCCGGAGCTGACGGCGTCGGCAACAGCCGAGGAGGCAGCTGAGGTGGCCACGCTCAACGGCACTGCACATGCCTCGGCCAACCGGACCTGTGAGATCGGCATGAGCCGGGCGACCGGCAAGGACTACGTCCACGTCCTCGAGCTGGTCGAACAGCACACCCGCTGACCTCTCAGACCGTGTGTTCCTCGAGCCAGGTCCAGGCTTGTTCGAGCACCTCAACCGAGGGCCGATGTCCGTTGTGGTGTTCAAGGATGTCGACCTGCCAGGTGTCGGTCGCGACCGACTGGGCCATGGCGATCCCCGACTCGGCGTCGAAGCCGTGCCCTGCCCCGTACAGGATGGGTCGTTCAGCGACCAGGGACAGGATCTGGTCGCAGTCGAAGTCGGGACGGACGTCACCGAAGTACCACGGGTCCCACCAGTTGGAGTGGTCCCAGCCGAGGCCGAGCTCGTGGGTGATGCAAGCCTCGATACGAGGCTCCAGGGCTGCCGCGAAGAGGGCGAGTTTGCCCCCCAGGGAATGGCCGAAGATCGCCAACTTCCCTGCTTCCGCGGCGATTGTCTCCACCACGGCAAGGACATCACGCATGCTGCGTCCCAGACCGGTGGCCCACCCCTGTTGTTGGGTCACCGCGGCCGGCGGACCGTAACGGTCAGCCAGGGAACGGGCCGGGGAGCTGGCGGCGATCTCTTCGGCCCACCACCCGATCGCCACCACGGCAAAGCCACGACCGAGCAGGTCTGTGGCCACCGGCAGCTTCTTGCGTTCGAACTGACGGCGAGGGTCAGGGTTGGTGTCGGCGAAGAGGGAGTCGGTGTCATACCAGGGCAGCACGACCGTGACACCGTTCCAGTCATCGGGATGCACCCACGGGCAGGTCAGCACCAGGTCGTCGGCGTGGATGACCACCTCGCGGCCTGAGCCGCTTCGGCGCACCTCGACATGGGCGGCCGTTCCGGGGAGGCCGAGCAGCTGGGAGAGGTCGGCAGTGTCCATGGTCGGCAACCCTATCGTCACCAGGCAGGTCAGTCGGCGGCATCGCGGTCGGAGACCGCCCAAGCGGTCCCAGCGGCGATGCCGGTGACGGTGAGCACGGCCGGCCAGGCCCCGATCTTCTTGGCCAGAGGGTGCGACAGACCGAACGAGCCCAGGTACACCACGCTCAGCCCGGCGGCTGTCGCGGCCCCGTCACGGGTGGCCCAGGTGCGGGCGGCGAGGACTCCGGCCAGGGCGAGGACGACTCCGCCGAGCGGACGGATACCGGTCTGTCGGGCGGTCAGGTAGCCGCCGATCAGCCCCGCTGCGACGACGGGCGCGGTGGTGACGGTCTCTGCGGGTTTCAGTGCCATGGGATCACCGTACTCGCGACCCACAGCCCGGACCTCGCGCCTGAATACTTCGGGCGTCCGAAACATGATTTCCATCAAGGATGCTATTGCCAACGGGTACAGCGGGTGTTTCACTGACCGCACGGGACACCGAGACAACGAGTCCCCTGCGTACATGACGCCCCATCATGATCAGCCCAGTCTTCGGAGGCCACCATGATCCATACCACTCCTGTGAGCCGTCGCCGTCTCCTGCTCGGCACTGCCGCCCTCACCGCGACCGCGACCCTCGTTGGCCGACCGGCCGGCGCCGATGCCGCCCTGGTGCTCGACCCGGACCCGATCCGCGCCTACGAGATCGCCTGGGACACCGTGGACACCAGCGTCACTGACAACGAGGGTGGTGGGTTGGCCTGGGGCATGTCCTACATCTTGCTGTCGCTGGTGCGGATGTATGAGGCCAGCGGGGACATCAGCTATCTCGACCGCTTCGTCGACCGGGCCGACGCCGTCTGGGAACAGACCGACCGGGCACGTGGTGTCACTGATTGGCAAGGTCGCTCCGGTGAGGTCTGGCGCACCAGCGGCGCCTACACCGTCGGTGGGGCGGTGATCACCGATGCCGAGGACAACGAACTGTTCGACATCCGGTACGGGGCAGCTTCTGCTGGAGCAACGGTGGCCGTGTCGGCGGCTGGGGACGGCACCGCGGACCTGACTCTGACCCACCCCTCCACAGGTACCGTGGAGGTTCCCGGTGTCTCGTTGGACCCGAGCAGCCCCGACTTTGTCGTCACCCGGGTCAACAACGATGCCTACACCACCGGGCGGCGCTGGACCGCCAAACGACTCGACGGCCCCGACACCGCCCGTCCCGTGGAGGGAACCACGGAGCTGGCTCGGCGCTTCTATGTGTTCCCGGTGCACACCGGCATGGTCACCTACCCGATCGCCGTGTTCGCCAGGATCGTGCTGGAGCAGGGGATCCGGAAGTATCATGCCCTCGCCCACCGTTATCTGGCCAAGGTGCAGCGTGCGGTCATCTTCCACGACCACGAGTGGCACTGGCGCACGCTGGATGACGGCACGACCGGCGGTGACTACGTCTGGCCCAAGGGAGCGCCGATCCCGTTCGATGGGCTGATCCAGCCGTTCAACCAGACCCAAGGTCTGGGGCTGACCATGGCCGAGCTGCATCGCGTGCGGCCGCGGGCCCAATGGGCGGACAAGGTCGAGGCCATGGTGCGGGCCTTCCGGTCCGATCTCGAGCAGGTGGGTCGGGCGGCCCAGTGGCACTACTGGCCGACCTACAGCGAGCTGTACCGCAGCTACAGCGCCGACGAGGAGTTGTCGGAGTACACCCCGTGGTTCACTCCAGCCACCCAGTACGAGGACGTCAGTCACGCCGCCATCAGCATCGAGTTCATGAGCGCCGCCCACCACGCCGGCCTGGGCAGCACCCAGAACGATCTCGAGACCCTCGCCGCGACCTATCTGGATCTCGTACGGGATGGCGACGACTGGGTGTTCACACGGGTGGACGGGTCAACGACGGCGAGCGAAAGCATCGCCGCACAGGTCGGCCGGTGGTTGTCCCTGCAACAGTGGAACGACCAGTTGGCCCCTCATGTCCGCTCGGTCTATGAAGCGATGGAGACCGAGCCGGGATCAGGTTCCCATCTGGCCGGGATCGGCTACCTTGCCTGGGCCGAACGGGAAGGGTGGGACAACCAGTGATGATCGGAGCCGCCTGCCGGAATCGAACCGGCGACCTACGCTTTACGAGAGCGTCGCTCTACCGACTGAGCTAAGGCGGCTTGGCTGCCCGCAGGACAGCCGAGGACAAACTATAGCCAGCACCGACCGGCAGGTGCCAATCGAATGAGCGTCGGGACACTCACCCCAGCGGCAGCCAAGCCAGGAACCGCTGGATGTGGGTGTCCCAGAAGGCCCAGTCATGGCCTCCAGGATGCTCATCGGCGGTGACCTCGATCCCGCGATCCTGGGCGGTGGAGACGAACCGACGTTGATGGGCGGTGAGGACGTCATCGGTGCCGCAGGTGCTCCACAACTGCGGCAGCTGCTGCTCTCCGATCGATTCGAGGAGCTGGATCAGATTCGACTCCGGGCCCGGTCCGGACTCCCCGAAGACGGTGTCCATCACTGACTTGCGCCGGCCCGACGCCACGAGTTCGAGGATGTCGAGCGCTCCCGACAGTGACCCGGCCGCCGCGAACCGGTCCGGCCGGTTCAGCGCCAACTTCATCGCCCCGTAGCCGCCCATGGACAGCCCGGCGACGAAGGTGTCCTCGCGTCGGGTCGAGACCTGGAACGAGTCCGCCACGAGCTGGGGCAACTCCTCGGCAATGAACTCCCAGTAGTTGCCGTCCCCGCCGACGACATCGGCATAGAAGCTGCGATGGACCTGCGGCATCACCACGGCCAGGCCGAGATCGGAGACATACCGTTCGATGCTGGTGCGGCGCTCCCAACAGGTGTCGTCGTCGCTGAGCCCATGGAGCAGGTACAGCACCGGCGTGCCCTGCTCGCGAACACCTCCGCCCATCCCGATCTGACCCTCGGCAGTCCGCTGCGGCAACAGGACCGTCATCGACGTCGACAGACCGAGTACGGAGGAGTGGAAGTCACAGCGCAGACGCATCATGGCATCCATTGTGCCCCCCCCCCCGATCCTCTGCAGACCGCTCAATCGTCAGCAGACCGTGCCGAAGTCCGGCACCCGTCCTTGCAGGAGATAACCGAAGACATGGGAGTTGATGCACTGGTTGGCTCCACCGAAGGCACCGTGCCCCTCACCATCCAGGGTGAGCAGGACTCCCGACTCCAGCTGGCCGGCCATCCACTGGGCGAACTCGTACGGCGTTGCGGAGTCGCCGGTGGTGCCGACCACCAGGATCGGAGCAGCACCCGGGCCGGTGATCGTCGGCAGCGGCTCCCGTGCCGGCACCGGCCACAACGGACACACCAGATCGGCACCCATGTAGGGACCGAAGATCGGCGCCTGTTCAGCGGCGTTCTCGGCATCGGCGAGCGCTCCGTCCAGGCCCGGGTCACCATCATCGAGACACCGGATGGCGTTGAAGGCGAACAACAGCTGGCCGTACTCCCCCGCACTGGAGCGCCCGTTGTAGGCATCGGCATAGGCCAGCAGGCGCGTGCCGTCGCCGGCGAAGGCATCGCTGAGTGCCTGCCGCAACTGCGGCCATTCGCTCTCGTCCTGGTAGAGCGGTTGCAGGGTCCCGGTGACGGCCAGGCTCTGCGTCAGTTCGCGGTCGCCGACCTTCAACGGGGTCGCATCCAACGAGTCCCACAGTTCAACCACCCGGGCGACGACGTCGGCCCCCGTACGGCCGAAGTCGCACTCCCCAGCCGCACACCACTGGGCGAAGTGCTCCAACGCCCGATCAAAGCCTTGGGCCTGGATGACCGAGACGTTGTCGGTGATGTTCACGGCCGAGTCGAGCACCATCCGTCCGACGTTCGGTCCGAACAGCTGTGCGTAGACCGCGCCGATCTCGGTCCCGTACGAGTACCCCAGATAGTTCAGCGCGGGGTCACCCACGATCTGGCGCATCAGGTCGAGGTCCTTGACGGTCTCGACAGTGGAGATGTGAGCCAGCAACCGACCCGACTTCGCCAAGCACGAATCGACGAACTCCCGCGTGCCGTCGAGCAGTGCCTGCTCCTCCTCCGGTGAATCCGGTGAGGTGTCCAACGCATAGTAGTCGTCCAGCGCGGCACCGTTCATGCAGTCGACCGGGGTCGACCGGCCGACACCACGCGGGTCCCAGCCGATCACGTCATAGGAGCCGACGAAGGCCGGCCCATACCCGTCGGCCATCCGCAGACCGGATCCACCCGGCCCGCCCGGATTCAGGAAGAGCGATCCCTGCACGCCCTCGCCGCCGTCATGGCGTCTCAGAGCCAGCGTGATGGCTTCGCCGTCGGGCTCGTCGTAGTCCAGTGGCACCGCGATCTCGGCGCAATCGATGTTGGTCCCACACTCCACCCAGTCGACGTCCTGGTCGATGTAGCGCTGCAGCCCGGAACCGGGGGGTGCCTCCCGGAACCCGTCCGGGGTGATCTCGGGCATGGGCGAGGGCTCGCGCGGCACGATCGGTCGGGGGCTGAGCGTCGCAGGTGGCGAGGGCAAGTTGGTCACCGGGGTGCTGGTCCGCGGCGGAGTCGGCGGATCGTTCGGAGGAAGACTGCACCCGGACAGGATCAGGGCCACCAGCGTCGCGACCAGCACGACCGAGCCCGAGCGCGCGGTACGAGGGTTCATGGGGTTCCTTCCACACCGGGGCCGGAGCCCCAGCGTAGTCAGAACGCCGGCCTCACTGCGGCAGGACCAGCTTCTGTCCGATGTGGATCAGGTTTGGGTTGGACAGCTTGTTCGCATCGGCGATCGCCTTCCAGCCACCGGGCACCTTGTGGCGGGCCGCCAAGCCGGACAGTGTGTCGCCGGCAGCGACCGCCACGGTCTTCGACTGACCGGGTTTGCCCCCGGTGTCGGGCTTGCTCGGCGGGGTGGGATCGGACTTTGGCGGGGTCGGCTTGGACGAGCTGCCTCCGGACACGCCCGGCAGGAAGAGCTTCTGTCCGATCTGCAGCAGGTTCGGGTTCTTGATGCCGTTGGCCGCCGCGATCGCCTGCCACCCTCCCGGGACCTTGTGCCGGCTCGCCAGACCGGACAGCGTGTCGCCGGCTGCGACGGTCACGGTGATCCCGCCCTTGGGCTTGTCCGGGGTCGGCTTCTTCTCACCCTCGGGCACCGCATTGCGGTCAGCGCCGCCATTGGTCATGGTGAGTCCGGCGCGGATCGAGCAGACCGGCCAGGCGTTGGGGCCTTGGACCGCAAGGACGCGACGAGCAATGGCAATCTGCTCCGCCTTCGTGGCCAGGTCGGCGCGTTTGGCGTAGTCGCCGCCGCCGAACTCCTTCCACGTGGTCGGAGAGAATTGCAGGCCACCGTAGTACCCGTTGCCGGTGTTGATGTCCCAGCGGTTGCTGGATTCGCAGGCAGCGACCCGGTCCCAGACGTCATCGGCGGCATCGGCCACCTGCGGCGCCATGGCCAACCCACCTGACGCAACGAGTGCGGCGCCACCGAGCACGGTGAAGACCTGACGTACGAGCTTCATCTGCGCACCTTCCCCAGGCGACGCCACAGTGCGGGCAACCGCACACCCCGATCCACCCAGGACTTTCCCGGCTCGCGACGGCACGTCTCGGGGTCAGCGTCGATGGCCGCGTGGCATCCCCGGCTTCCCGGCCGGGGTGGTACACAGCGCAACCGATGACGGCGCCTCCGGTACCGAGGGGAACGCTAGGCAGCCGTCGTGACGCCGCGCAAGGCCCTGTCCCGGGGCCGGCACAGCGATCACCGGCCGTTCTCCGCAGAACGCCGCGGGAAACGACCGGTGAGGGATGGGTCAGCTGACCTCGAGTTGAAAGTGAGACTTCACCGTACGGTTCAGGCCTCGTCTTCCAGCCCGCTGGGACGCTCACGGCGGAACAACCGGTCCAGTGACCAGCCTCCCGCACCCACACACAGGAACATCAGACCGGCACCGGCCAGGACGAGTTCGAGCTCACCGACGACGCCGACCGCATCCGGGCCGAGCAGGTCGGGCATTGAGGTCCATCGGACCATGATCAGGGCACCGATGCTGATGATCATCATGCCGATCCCGGCAAACCGGGTCAGGAAGCCGAAGATCAGCGACACCGCGATCATCACCTCGCCGACACCGGTGGCAATGGCCAGCGCACCGGGGGCGGGCAGCAGGTATCCGAAGAAGTTCAGCCCCTCGAACAGAGCAGCCGCATCATCCATGCCGAGCAGCTTCTGCACCCCGTGGGCCCCGAACGGCACGGCCAGGGTGAGACGCAGCACGAGCAGCCCGAGCGAGCCGAAGAACCGATCCGTGGCCGGGATGAGCTTGCGACGCTGTTTGCGGGTCAACGGCGCCGGGGCGGCCGGCTCGGCCGGCACCGGCGGGTTGACCGTCGCCTCGTGTTCGGCCCGGACCGCAGCGAGACGTTCCCTCTCCCCCTGCCGGTCCTGTCGGGCGTAGAGCTCCTCGCGGGTCACCCGTCCGGCCTCGCCCGACATCACCATGGTCTTCTCCCCGGCCCCAGGCTCGTCGCCACTGCTGGGCTGGCTCGGGCTGGGCTGGCTCGGGCTGGGCTGGCTCGGGCTGGGCTGG
>CAMDZW010000038.1 GCA_945911015.1 uncultured Propionibacteriaceae bacterium | reverse complement strand
CAACCAGGCGCCGACCGGGCGTCAGCTCCGGGTGGTGTGGAACCCGCCGGCCAACATGAACGGCGACAAGGTCAGCGAATATGTGATCCACGCCAACAACACCACGGTCACTGTCACACCGAAGGGCGACGGCCAGCTGAGCCGGGTCTTCACCGTGCCGTCCAATACGACCTACCAAGTCACCATCACTGCCCGCAACAAGGCCGGTGTCTCCGACCCCAGTCAGTCCCGTGGGGTGATCGTCTACTCTGCGCCCGGCAAGCCGACCGGGGTGAAGCTGACCACGCCGAATCCTGATGCCAAGGCGGTTGCGACCGCAACCTTCCCCGGTACGGGTGGCCAGTCGGCCCCCCGTCACGAGTACCAGGTCAATGGTGCCGGCACCATCAGGACCTTCCCCAGCGGTGGCACCTCCGTGTCCGGCACCGCTGGCGGCAAATACACCATCCGCGTCCGGTCCTGCCGTGACGACGGGGCCGGGGACAAGTGCTCGGACTGGACCAGTTCCAACCAGGTGACGGTGTGGACGAAACCGGCCAAGCCGACCGTCACCGCCGGCGGCAGCGGGACGAGCAAGTCGATCTCGTGGAGCGTCCCCAGCTCCTCCAACGGACGTGCGATCGAGTTGGTGCAGATCAGCACCAACGGCGGCAGCAGCTGGTCCACAGCCGACCGTACCGGCACCAAGAAGATCTCGGGCTACGGCACCACGTTGACCCTGCAGGTGCGGGCGCGCAACAGCGAAGGGGTCTGGTCGGCGGTCGGCAGCGCGACCGTGCAGAACGATCCCAAGCCCTCACCCAAGGTCGTCGTCAAGCCCGGCGACCCGGTGAAACCGGAGGAGATCACGGTCGGCTCCTGCGGCGGTGTCTGCCCCAAGATCGACATCACGCTCAGCAACTTCCCGCCGAACACCAACATCAGCTGTACGCCTTGGTCGCGCCAGCCCGGGTATGACCCGTACAAGCACTACACCATCACCATCCGCACCGACGGCAACGGTGACGGCCACCAGGAGGGGCCGGCCTTCACCGGCAGGGGAGGTTCAGCCTGGGCGGTCTGTGATGGTGTCAAGGCAGCCGAAGTTCCATTCTGAACAGCGGCCTCATCATCGTGAACCGGCCCATCATCGAGAAAGGTAACGTGTGACCACCAGCACCGTCCCCACCATCAGCCAGGAACAAGCTGGCTGGTTCGCCGAGGCGTTCGCCGCTCTGGTCGGCAACGTCGGCCAGGCGATCCTGGGCAAGGAACATGTGCTGCGGCTGGCGATCACCTGCCTGTTCGCCGATGGCCACCTGCTGCTGGAGGACTACCCGGGCACCGGCAAGACCACGCTGGCCCGGGCGCTGGCGCAGAGCGTGGCCGGCACCCATTCGCGGATCCAGTTCACCCCTGACCTGCTGCCCAGCGACGTCACCGGTGTGTCGATCTTCGACCAGCAGACCCAGCGGTTCGAGTTCCACCGGGGCCCCATCTTTGCCTCGATCGTGCTCGCCGACGAGATCAACCGGGCCTCCCCGAAAACCCAGTCCGCGCTGCTGGAGGTGATGGAGGAGGCCTCGGTCACCGTCGATGGCACCAGCCATCCGGTCGGCAGCCCGTTCATGGTGATCGCCACCCAGAACCCCATTGAACAGGCCGGCACCTACCGGCTTCCCGAGGCCCAGCTCGACCGCTTCCTGATGAAGACCTCCCTGGGACATCCCGACCACGAAGCGGCACTCCAGATTTTGGCCAATGGGCGCCCCCGGACCAGCATTCTCTCTCCGGTGCTGACCACCGAGTCGGCGGTGCAGATGATCCAGCTCGCCACCACGGTCACAGTCGCCCCAGCCGTGCTGGACTACATCACCACGATCGCCGAGGAGACGCGTCGCGCTGCCGACGTCCGGCTTGGCGCCTCGATGCGAGGATGTCTCGCCCTGGCCCGTACGGCTCGGGTGTGGGCCGCAGCCCAAGGACGCACCTTCGTCGTCCCCGATGACATCAAGGCCTTGGCCCGTCCCTGTCTCACCCACCGACTGATCCTCGACCCGGAGTCGGAGTTCGACGGGGTCACCGCCGATGAGGTCATGACCCGGGTGCTGCAGGCGGTCACGCCACCGCAGCTCGGAGCCGCGTGAACCCCACCCCGTCCCGGTTCCGGGTGGTGCTGTCTGCGGTTCAGCCACCCGGCTGGGTGGTGCTCGGTGTCGCCATGGCCGCCGGGATCGTCGGGCCTGTGCTCGGCTGGCTCGAGCTGACTGTGGCCGCGATCGCGCTCGGCGTCATTCTGCTCGGCGCGGCCGGTTTCACCATCGGACGCCAGACGTACGAGGTGACGTTGCGGATGCAGCGTCGCCAGGTGGTCGTCGGTGAGCGGGCGCTCGGCGACCTGGTGGTCACCAACACCTCGTCGCGGCGGCTCGCGCCGGCCCGGATCGAATTGCCCGTCGGACGCCGCGTCGCGAGCTTCGCCCTCCCTTCGCTGGGCGCCCAGGCAGCCCACGACGAGGTCTTTGCCGTGCCGACCTCCCGCCGTTCGGTGATCCGAATCGGACCGGCCCGCACCGTACGGGGTGATCCCTTCGGACTGATGGGCCGCCAGGTCCGCTGGACCGAGGTGCTGGAGCTCTACGTCCATCCACGTACCGTCCCGCTACCGGGCCAGACCGGTGGGTTCATCCGCGACCTCGAAGGGTTCAACACCGAGGTCGTCACCAACTCCGACCTGTCCTTCCACACCTTGCGCGAATATGTGCCCGGCGATGATCGGCGCCACATCCACTGGCGTTCCTCGGCCCGCCAGGGTGAGCTGATGGTCCGCCAGTACACCGAGACCCGCCGCAGTGACCTGGCGATCGCGCTGGATCTGGACCGTGGACACTACGATCTCGGCGACGGCCCCGATGCCGACTTCGAGCTGGCCGTCTCGGTCGCCGGGTCACTGGCCGTCCAGGCCCTGCGGGACGAGAATGCCGTCTCGGTCTTCTCCGGGACCACTGCGTTGCGCGCGACCAATCCGCGGCGTGCACTCGACGAGCTCTGTCTGGTCGAGCTCGACCCGCGGCCGTCCACCCCGGGCCGAGGACTGGTGAGCCTGGCCCGCCACGTCGACCATGCGGTGCCGAATGCCTCGATGGTCTGTCTGGTCACCGGGGCAGCCGAACCGGTGGATGTGGCCCGACGCACCGCCGCGACCTTCGGCCCCCAGGTGCGGGTTCTGGTGGTGCGGGTCTGCGGGGTCGAGGGGACTGAACTGTCGGTGCAGAGCATCGGCTCGGCCAGTGTGATCACCCTGCCGGGACTCGATGACCTGCCCCGAGCAGTCCGACGTGCGGCAGGTGCATCGTGAAGGCCGTGCGTTGGGCCAGCGACGCCGCCGCCGTGGTGGGGCTGACGGCGCTGGTCTGTCTCAGTTTCACCGGTCTGTACGGCTGGGGGTGGGTCTGGGTCGCCGGGATGGGTGGGGCTGTACTCGGCGTCGGCATCGGACTCATCGGTGCCTGGCGCAAGTGGCCTGTGTGGTTGCTCGCGGCCGCCGCGGCCGGATCCTATCTGGTGGCCGGATCGGCGCTGGCGATGCCGCAGTGGGCCCGGTGGGGGATCGTCCCGACCGGCCAGACCCTGCAGGGTCTGGTGCTGGGCGCGGTCCAGGTGTGGCGGCGAGTGCTGACCATCGACGCGCCGATTGGCGCCACCGACAACCTGCTGGTGCTGCCGCTGTTGACGACCCTGATCGGTGCACTGGTCGCGATCACGGTCTCGACCCGCTCGTCGCGCCCGGCCCTGGGCTGGATCCCGGTCGGTGGTGCCCTGGTGGTCTCGTTCGCTTTCGGCGTGCAGACTGCACCCTTTGCCGTACCCGTCGGTCTCGGCTTTGCCCTGACCGTGCTGGTCTGGACCGCCTACCGCCGAGCCGAACAACGTCGCCTGGTGGCCGTGACCGGCGGTGCGGTGCTCGGCTCGACCGTGCTGCGGACCCTCGCCGGCGGAGCGGCTGTGCTGGTGGTGGCCGGGCTGGTGGCCAGTCTGCTCGCCGGGATCGTCGCCCCCGACCAGCGGCGGGTGTTGCGCGACATCGTCGAGCCGCCCCTGGATGTGCGGCAGTGGCCGAGCCCACTCCAAGGGTTCCGCGCCAATGTCGCCGATCACAGCGACGATGTGCTGTTCACTGTCGATGGTCTGCCCGAGGGAGCCGGAATCCGGTTGGCGACCCTTGACGCCTACGACGGGATCACCGCGAATCCGTCGAGCTCGGTCTCGGGGGCCCGTGACGGCGGCCGGTTCACCCGGATCGGCACCGAAATCCCCGATGCGGGTGACGGGACGCCACTCGACTACACGATCACCATCGACCACTACGCCGACCGTTGGGTGCCCACCATCGGGATGGCCCGTACGGTCGAGCTCACCGGCCCACGTAGTCGTGACCTGACCCAACAGTTCTTCTACAACCGGTCCACCGGCACCGCAGTCATGCTCGCACCGTTGACCACCGGGGACAGCTACCGGGTCTCGGCCGTCCTGGGACGTCAGCCGTCGCGCTCGCAGCTGCGGACCGCCTCCACCAGCTCCCTCGATCTGCCCCCGATGGTGGGCATCCCCGATGAACTGTCCGCGCTGGCCCGCGACTGGACCGCCCAGGCCGGCACCGACGGGGAGGCCGCGATCCTGCTGGAGGAACAGCTTCGGCGCGGCTACTACAGCCATGGCCTGGCCAATGACGTGCCGTCGCTGGCCGGTCATGGGGCCTATCGGATGACCCGGCTGCTGATGGACCACGACGGCCGACTGGTCGGTGACGAGGAGCAGTATGCGGTGGCGATGGCGTTGATGGCGCGATCGCTCGGCCTGCCGGCCCGGGTCGTCTACGGCTATCGGGTCGCCGGGACACCTGATCCGAACCAGCCGACACCGGTCACCGGGGACGATGTCAACGCTTGGGTGGAGATCGCTTTCGACCGGCTCGGTTGGGTTGAATTCACCCCGACCCCGGACAAGTCACGGGCCCTGCCTGAGGACACCACCCGCACCGAGTCGAAGCCCCGCCCCCAGGTGGAGAACCCGCCGCCCCCGCCGATCCGCCCCGAGCCTTTGCCGCCGGACAACATCGACCCGCTGCCCGGCGAGGACGATGAGGATCCCGACGACCAGGACAGCCCGCTGGAGGAATTCCTGCGGGTGGTGTGGCTGGTGGCGATCCCGGTCGGTGTGCTCGGTGCGCCGATCCTGCTGGTGCTCGGGTTGAAGCGTCGCCGTCGCCGTCGCCGGGCCGAGCAGGGCAGTGGGGCAGATCGGGTGGCCGGCGCCTGGGCCGAACTGCTCGATCGCAGCCGAGATCTCGGGGTGGTCGCCGATCCGCAGGCGACCAGGATCGAGAATGCCGGGCTCGTCGGGACGGCAGTGGGGCAGCCCACGGCCCTCCACCAGCTGGCGCAGCGAGCCGACTGGGCGGCGTTCAGCGGTAACCTGCTTCCGGGGGGAGCGGTCGAGCAGTACTGGGACGACATGGCCCGAACTGCCGCCGACGCTGCCCAGAGCAAACCCTGGTGGCGCCGGTGGTGGGCTACGATCACGCCGCGGTCGTTGGTGTCGCCCTGGAAGATGTGAGCCGGGGACACTGTGAGGAGGAGGTCAGGATGAGTCAGGACGCTGGATTCCCGCCCGGGATCACCGCTGGGGACCTCGGGCGACGCTTCCTCGCTGCTGTCGTGGACGGTGTGATCCCGGCCCTGGCCGGTGGTGGCGCCGCCGCCGCGATCGCCCTGGTGCCGCGGGCGGACCTCACCCTCGTCATTGCCATCCTGTCCGGTCTGGTCGCGATCGCCTGGGTCGTCGTGCTCTGGTGGACCCAGGGCACCAGCGGCGCCAGCCCCGGCATGAAACTGATGAAGCTCGAGGTCGTCGCGGTCGAGAACGGCAAACCGATCGGCTGGGGCCGTGCCATCGTGCGGTACTTGGTGTACGGGGTGATCGGTGGCACTGGCATCGGGCTGGTGGTGATGCTGTTGATGCTGATCACCCATCCTCGCCGGCAGGGGTGGCATGACCTCGCCGCCCGCGCCGTGGTGATCAACGCCCGCGAACAGGTCCCGACCACCGCACTGCCCGGTGCCGGGCAGCAACGCTCCCCGGGCGCCGGCACGGTCGGACTTCCCCCGGGACTCGGCGGCGCGCAGCCACCGGCCCAGCCGCAGGCCTCCCAAGATTCCTCCCAGTCGTATCCCTCTCAGGCGTATCCCTCTCAGGCGTATCCCTCTCAGGGGACCCCGAATGGTCCCGCCACTGCGACGCAGGATCCCCCGTACGGGGCCGTGGTGGGTTCCCAGCCGTTGGACCAGGTGCCGCAGTGGGGTGCGTCGTCGGCCTCGCCGAATCCGTTCTTCGCCGGTGGTGCGCCGGCCGAGGATGACGAGCCGGCCGAATCGACCCGGCTGGTGCCGCGCGGCGGTGTGCCGCAGCGTCGCCCCGACCAGGGCTGGTCGATCGTGCTCAGTGACGGACGTCAGGTGGCGGTCGCCTCATTGGTCCTGGTCGGTCGCAATCCGCAGCCGCGTGCCGGGGAGGAACAGGCTGAGCTGGTCTCGATCGTGGACCAGTCCCGTACGGTGTCGAAGACACACATCGCGGTCGGGGTCGACGCCAAGGGCCTGTGGGTGATGGATCGCGGATCGACCAATGGTTCCGCGATTGCGGCCAGCAACGGAACCTTCGACCCATGTGCGGCCGGTGAGCAGGTCCGGGTCCGGGAAGGACAGGTCGTGTCGTTCGGCGACCAGCGGATGGAGATCCGCCGCACGCACTGAACCGCGCCGTAGGATCGCGCCATGTCAGAAACTGCGCGGCCCACCCCTGCACGCCCTGGGCCACCCAGAGCCCTGTGGATTCTTGTCGGACTGGCCGCGGCCGTGGTCGCGATCGCCGGCCTGAAGGCGGCAGCCGGCATCCTCGCCCCCACCTTCTTGGCCCTGACCCTGGTCATCACGGTCCATCCGTTGCAGCGGTGGCTCACCGCGCACCGGGTCCCGAGGTTCGTTGCTGCCGGAGCCAGCCTAGTCATCCTGTACGTCGTCGTGCTCGGTCTGATGGGCTCGCTGTCCTGGGCGATTGCGCAGTTGGCGATCCAGATCCCGCGGTACCAGGAGAAGTTCGAGACGCTGTGGGACGACACGTTGACCTTGTTGGAGCAGTTCGGTGCCGATGAGGCATGGCTGCGGGGGCTGGCTGCGAGCTTCGATCCGGCCAGCCTGATCGGTGCGGCCCGGACCCTGGTGGACCGGATCGCCGGTGCCACCAGCCTGCTGGTCCTGCTGCTGACCCTGCTGTTCTTCCTGGTCCTCGATGCGATGGACCTGCCCCGCCGGATGGAGATCTCCAACCGGATCCAGCCCGCCCTGGTGCGGGCGATGGAACTCTTCGCCGCTGGGGTGCGCCGCTACTGGCTGGTGTCGGCGGTCTTCGGTCTGATCGTGGCGATCTTCGATGTGGTTGGCCTGTGGTTCCTGCAGGTCCCGCTCGCCCTGGTGTGGGGTCTGGTCTCGTTCATCACCAACTTCATCCCCAACATCGGCTTCGTCCTCGGGCTCGTACCGCCGGCCCTGTTGGCCCTGCTCGACGGCGGGCCGGGCAAGATGGTCGCGGTCATCGTCCTCTACTCGGTGCTCAATGTGGTGATCCAGGTCATCATCCAACCGAAGTTCACCGGTGACGCGGTCGGCGTGACTCCGGCGGTGTCGTTCCTCAGCTTGGTCATCTGGGCGTTCATCCTCGGTCCGCTGGGCGCCCTGCTGGCGCTGCCGATGACACTCTTCGTCAAGACGATGCTGGTCGACGGCGATCCTCGCGCCCAGTGGGTCAATGCCTTCATCGCCAGCAGCCCCGAGCCGGTCATGGCGCCACCGCCCCGGATCATCCGACGCCGCAAGGTGGTGCCCGGGTCGGGTTCCTCTCCGGCCGACTCAGCTCGATCAGCGTCCTCGGGTGCCTCCCCAGCCGACTCCGCAGGGTCAGCGTCCTCAGGATCCTCGCCGGCCGGGGCCCAGGATCCGAACCCGACGCCGGCAGGCGAGCCGGGGGCGGCTGACACCAACGAGTGACCGACGCTCACTTTCCCACTCCGGATCAGACGAAACCGATCTCTGAGCTCGGTTTCTTCGGATCGGGTGTGATGAATTGAGCGGTCCTGGCATCGTCGGACCGAGCCGCTTCGATGTGCTGGATTGTTGTACTGTTCTGGCCATGCTGCTGTCCGACCGAGACATCCGTGCCGGGATCGATGAGGGACGGATCGGCCTTGAGCCCTGGTCACCGGAGATGGTGCAACCGTCGAGTGTCGATGTCCGGTTGGACCGGTTCTTCCGGACCTTCGAGAATCACCGCTACCCCCACATCGACCCGGCCGCGGAACAGCCGGAGTTGACCCGCGAGATCTCGGTGCCGGCCGAGGAGTCCTTCATCCTGCATCCGGGCGAATTCGTGCTGGGCTCGACCTACGAGGTCATCACCTTGGCCGACGATGTCGCGGCCCGGCTGGAGGGCAAGTCCTCGTTGGGTCGGCTGGGTCTGTTGACCCACTCGACAGCTGGCTTCATCGACCCGGGGTTCTCCGGGCACGTGACGCTCGAGCTGTCGAATGTGGCAACGCTGCCGATCAAGCTCTGGCCGGGGATGAAGATCGGCCAGCTGTGTTTCTTCGGGCTGAGCTCACCGGCGGAGAACCCGTACGGCTCGGCGGTGTACGGCTCCCGCTACCAGGGCCAGCGGGGCCCGACCGCGAGCCGGGCCCACCTCAACTTTCACATCACGCCGGTCGACTGAGCCCCTGCCGGGGTTCACCCCATCCCGGCTCGGGTTGGCCGCTCCCGGCTACGGTTTTGGCCACGTTGGTGCCGTTGGCACCTGTTCGAACGCGTGCAGACGTCACCAACTGGTGCGAACAGGCACCTGGGGCGGGCGAAGCGGGGCGGTCGAAGCGGGGCGGGGCGCGGAGGGGTCGTGGGTCACCGTTCGGGCTGGGTCGGTCGCATCGGGCGACGCTTCCGGGCCCGGGCAGCCTGGCTGCGAAGCCAGCGCTGGTGGGCACGGGCGGACTGGTCACGCTGTGTCTGGTACGGGTTCCAGGCCAGGTCGTAGCTGTCGTGGGCAAACATTGATGACCCTCTCAGGATCGAAAGATGACGATGTCGCCGGATCCGGTACGGACCTGGACGGCGATGTGTGGAGTCTCGGGATCGGGCTCGACCGACTGGTCCAGGCCGACCTGCACGGTGCCGCTGGCAGAAGAGAGATCGAGCCAGGTGGCCAGTCCGTCGGCCACCCCGACGCTGACGTCGCCGGATCCGGTGCGGACGTTGATGCCCGCCGTGGTCGCCGAGACGTTGACCCCGCCGGATCCGGTGTTGCCCTGCATCACGGCGCGGAGGTGTCCCACGGCGATGTCACCCGAGCCGGTGCGGACCCGGAGGGCGGCATCGCAGGCGCCGATGGCGATGTCACCCGAACCCGTGCTGAGCCGGGCGGAGGCGCCAAGCACCTCGTCGACCACCAGGTCGCCGCTGCCGGTGGTGGCATCAACATTGCCGACCTGGCCGATCAGGACATCACCGCCGCCGGACTTGGTCCGCGCGGTGCCCAACAGCACCGTCGAGCGCAGATCGGCCGAACCGACGGTGCAGCTCAGGTCAATCCCCTCGGGGATGGCCAGCCGCAGGTCAGCCTCACCGCCACGGCTACGGGGTGCGATGACCTCCAAGGTGGTGCCGATGTGCTCGACGGTGAAGTCGTCGGCCCGCTTGCCCTTCACCTGTCCGATCACGCCGGGCAGATCATTGGGCACCAGGGTGATCGTGCCGCCGCCCATGCGGATCACCAACTGTTGGACGTCGGCTGCTTCGATCGGTCGAATGGTCACTGCGCCCACCCCTTGTAGCTCTTGGTGTTGCCCCGGCGATTCCGCCCGGTGTCGAAATTACCGAGCGAGTCGAGTGCACTGAAGGCGGACTCCATGGCGTTCTCGACGGTGGACTCGATGTAGTTCTCGAAGCCGTCGGCCCGTCGGGTGCGCTTGCGGGCGATGGAGCGCCGGACCTGCTGCACCAGCCAGGTGTTGGTCGACACCCCCTCGGCGTCGGCGGCCTCGTCGACCTGTTCCTTCAGCGTGGCCGGGATCCGCAGCGTCACCCGTACCTGCTCCGAGTCGTCCTCGGTGAAGGTGATGTCCGGTTCGGGGTCGGCGGCGGCCGGTGCTGCGGGCGGAGTCACCACGAACTGTGGTTCGCCGTTGCGGAGGCGGAACTCGACCGATCCGGGAGCGAGGTCCGCGCTGATCTCGTCACTGGCATCGCTCAGCGCATCGATCAGCGCCAATCGCACCGAGGACTCGAGGGCGTCGCTCAACCTGCGGGCGACGTCTTGGCTGTGTTCGTCGGCGAGGGCGGCGGCCTGCTGGACGCCATTGCGTACCGACTCGAGGTGCTTGTCCAATTGCATGACATCAAGCATGACGTCACGATGACGTCATGTCAAGGCCAAACTGACGCCAATCTCGTACGGGATGACGTCACCACTCGCGGCACGGACGCTTCGGAGGGTCAGCTCGGACCGGTGGGACAATCCGTGCATGACTGATGGCCAGCTCACCGACCGTTCTGTGATCGTCACCGGCGCCGCCTCCGGGATTGGTCGCCGCGCCGCCCAACGCTTCCACGCCGCAGGGGCCTCTGTGGTCCTGGCCGACATCAACCTGACAGGGGCCCAGGCCGTCGCCGATGATCTCCCCGGTGCCATCGCCGTCGGTGTCGACATCGGTGACCTCGACTCGGTCAAGGCCATGGTCGCGGCCACCACCGATGCCTTTGGTCGGATCGACGTGCTGGTCAACAATGCGATGGTCTGTGGCCGATCGCGGCTCCTGGATGCTCCGGTCGAGGAGCTCCGCACCGATTTCGAGGTCAACCTGTTGGGCCCGTTCCTGACCTGCCAGCAGGTGTTGCCGGTGATGATTGCGGCTGGACGAGGCGTCATCCTCAACGTCAGCTCGGTCAACGGGCTCACCCATCTCGGCAATGAGGCCTACTCGGCGGCCAAGGCCGGGGTGCTCGCCCTGACCCGGGCGATCGCCCTCGACCACGGACACCAGGGGATCCGCTGCAATGCGGTCGCACCCGGCACGGTCCGCACCGAGGTCTGGGACCACCGACTCAAGGCCGATCCGCATGCCCTCGACACCGCGGCATCGTTCTATCCGACCGGTCGGGTCGGGGAACCCGATGACATTGCCGACGCGCTACTCTTCCTGGCCGGGGACCAGGCCAGTTGGATCACCGGTGTCACCCTGCCGGTCGAGGGAGGCCTGCTCGCCGGCAATCTCGCCATGGCCCGCGGAATCACGGCTGCTGACTGACCCCGCGTTCGACGCCGGCCAGCAGCAGTTGCGCCACGTCGAGCACCTCGGCCTGTTCGCCGCGGCCCTCACCCTGGGCTGCGGTGAGCCCGTCGGAGAGCATCACCCGGCAGAACGGGCAGGCGGTCGCGATCGCTCCGCTGCCGCCATTGCTCTCGATCACGGTTAGGGCCTCATCGGTGCGGCTGGCGTTGATCCGGGTGCCGATGGTCTCCTCCATCCACATCCTGGCCCCGCCAGCGCCACAGCAGAAGGACTGCTTGCCATGGCGCGGCATCTCGGCCACGGTCGCGCCCGGGATCGCGCCAAGCAGTTCGCGTGGTGCCTCGTACACCTGGTTGTGGCGACCGAGGAAACAGGGATCGTGATAGGTGATCGTCCGTCCGGCGACCGATGACTCCACCGGTGCGACGGGGGTCAGCTTGCCTTCCCGGACGAGACGGTTCAGCAACTGGGTGTGGTGCACGACCTCCAGCGAGGTGCCCAGCTGGGGGTACTCGTTCTTCAAGGTGTTGAGACAGTGCGCACAGGTCGTGACGACCTTGTTGGCCTTCGCCTCGGTGAGGGCCTCGACATTCTCCATCGCCAGCTGTTGGAAGACGAACTCATTGCCGGCTCGACGTGCCGGATCTCCGGTGCAGGTCTCGCCATTTCCCAACACCGCAAAGGAAACCCCGGCCGTGTGGAGCAGAGTGGCCACGGCCTGGGTGGTCTTGATCGCCCGATCCTCGTACGCGCCGGCACAACCCACCCAGAACAGGTACTCCACCTCGGTGAGGTCCTCGACGTCATCGCCGACGATCGGCACCTCGAAGTCGAGCGGTTTGGCCCATTCCATCCGCTTGCGAGCATTCATGTTCCACGGGTTGCCCTTGGACTCCAAGCCCTTGAACAGACCGTTCAGCTCGCTGGGGAAGTCCGACTCCATCAGCACCTGGTGGCGACGGAGGTTGATGATGTGGTCCACGTGCTCGATGTCGACCGGGCATTGCTGGACGCAGGCACCGCAGGAGGTGCACGACCACAACACGTCGGGGTCGATGACAGCCACAGCACCGTCGCTACCCCACTGGATTGGGGATCCGTGGGCCTGGGCGACGGCGGCCGCTCGCTTGTCCTCGCCGGTGTCGCCGATCAACGGGCGCGCTCGCTCGGCCTCCACCGCTTCGGCGGCCTGCAGCCACGGCGAGGCGGCATGGGCATGTTCCCGTAGACCCATCACGAGAAGTTTCGGGCTGAGTGGCTTCTCGGTGTTCCACGCCGGGCACTGCGACTGGCAACGGCCGCACTCGGTGCAACTGGTGAAGTCGAGCAGTCCCTTCCAGGTGAAGTCCTCGATCGTGGCGACACCGAGCGCGGTGTCCTCGTCGAGATCCTCGAGCTCATTGAAGTCCAGCGGTGCACCGTCCACCAGGATCGGTGGGACCGCTCCCAAGGCCTGGGCGCCGGAGGACTCCCGCTTGAACCAGATGTTCACCCAGGCTGTGAACCGGTGCCAGGCCACCCCCATCGTCGGGTTGAGGCTGATCACGCACATCCAGGCAAAGGAGATGATGATCTTGGTCGCGGCCAGGCAGCGGATCCAGACCTCGGCGGTCTCGGCCGAGACGGTCGGCAGCAACCACGAGGTGAGCGGGAAGTGCAGTCGATCGCCGAACAGCTGGAACTCCAGTGCGCGCAGCCCGAGGATGCAGACCATCACCAGCAGGATCGTCCACTCCACATAGCGCGCCTGCCAAGTGCGGGAGCCGAAGAACCGCGATCCCGGAGTGGTGCCGACCACTGACCTCAGGACCATCAAGCCGGCGATGGACAGGCCGCCGACCCAGGCGAGCAGTTCGGTGGCCCACTCGTACGGCAGAAGGTGTCCGATCAGGGGCAGCGTGAAACGTGGATCGATCAGTTGACCGAAGGCATTGACCAGGGTGAGGAAGAGGAAGCCGAACCCGACCATCACGAACCAGTGCGCCACCCCGACCTTGCTCCACTGGAGCATCCGGGTGTGGCCGATGCTCTCGACGAGCAAGTTCTTCCAGCGTCGTCCCGGATGGTCGTACCGGTCCGGTGCGGGTTGGCCCATCCGCGACACCGCGACGATCGAGCGGATCGCGCGGACGAACAGCACAATCCCGGCAACGGTGGTCGCCAGGGCGATCACGGTCAGCACGACGGCGATGACGTTCACCGGTGACTCCTCACGCTCGTACGGCAGCTGCCCGACGACGGGCTGGGTGGGCCACATATTACTCATCGGTAACCGTCTTGGATAGATCCCGCCGCTACGATGCCGGTGTGGACCAGCCTCCCTCGCCCCGGCGTCAGCGCCCGCTGCGGCTCCTGCGTCTCCTGCGTTCGGAGTCGTCCAGGTCGACCGTGGCGGCCGTGGTGTCGGTTCTGGTGGCCACGCCCGTGGTCACGGTGTGGCTGACCCGAGAGGCATCCCTGCGGCCGTATGCCTTGGCCGTGGGATGTCTGATGGGGTGGACCGTCTTCGCTGGACTGCACGCACTGTTGACCCTGGCGCTGTGTCGACGACTGTCCTTGGCCGAGCTGGGGTCGGGCCTGCGGGAGTCGGTGGCGCGACCGTCCGATCGGCAGCGTTCGGGGTCAGGGCGCGTGGTCGAGGTGGTGGGCGAGCGGATCCAGGAAGGACGGCGTCGGTGGCGTCGGTGGTCGGATCGGCAGAACCAGGCCCCGTCGTGGTCGGTTCAGGTGTCGGCGCTGGCGTTGCTCGTGGTCGCTGTCATCCTGGTGACCCCGGACCTGCGGTCGTCCCAGACGGTCCTGTTTGCCGCCTTGGCGATGGTGGCCGCGTGCTGGATGAATGTGGTCGTGATGTTCGCGGTGCACTACGCCCGGCTGGATGCCCATGAGCCCGGTCTGGCCTTTCCCGGCGAGTCGGCACAGGACCTTTCCGACTACCTCTACTTTGCGCTTGCGGTTCAATCGACGTTCGGCACCACCGATGTCGAGGTGCGCACCCGCGTCCTGCGACGGGCGGTCGCCGGTCAGGGAGCGCTCGCCTTCGTCTTCAACTCGGTCATCATCGCGATGATCGTCTCGCTGCTGCTCGGGGTGGCATCCTGACGATCAGCGCACCAGGACGGCGACGGCAGCAATCACGGTGCCGACGATGATCACCCGGTTGAACCACACCTGGTTGATCCGCTTCACCACGACTCGGCCGATCAGGCCGCCGATGATGACCGCTGGTGCGAGCATCAGGGTCAGCAACAGGGTCTCGACCGGCATCAGGCCAATCCCGGCGCTGAAGGGGACCTTGATCAGATTGCCGATGCAGTAGTACCAGGCGGCCGTACCGAGGAACATCTTCTTGTCCACCCCGGCACTGAGCAGATAGAGGGTGGTGATCGGGCCGGCCGCATTGGCCGTCATGGTCGCCACACCGGCCGCTCCGCCGGTGGCCCAGGTGACGACCGGATGATGGATCTTCAGTGTCGGTTCCTTGCCTCGGTTGCGCCACGCCACGATCAACTGCAACGCGACCAGCACCAGGATCAGCAGGCCGATCCACAGCCGCAGGGTCTCGTCATTGATCACCTGCAGGATGACGGTGCCCAGGATCAGCCCGGGCACCATGGCCGGCAACAGGTGGCGCAGCAGTTTCCAGTTGGCGTCTTTGCGGTACGACAGGACCGCCATCACATCGGCCATGATCAGCAGCAGCAGTACTGCGCCGGTCGACTCCTTGGCCGGCATCTGGATGGCGAAGATCGCGGCGGCGATGGTCCCCAGACCACCGATGGCGGTCTTGGAGAAGCCCACGATCAGGGCGGCGAAGACCACCAGGACCAGGGAGAGGCCGGTCAGGTCGTATGGCACGCCGGCGACCCTACACCCCGCGGCCCCTGCCGGAATCGACGCTTCATGGCTAGACTCGAAGCTCGACCGAGTGAACGCCCGCCCGCACGGTCGGCGGGCACGGTGGTGGTGACGTTGGCGTCGGAAGGTGGCCATGTCAGACGCTGGGATGCGGGCCGTACGGGCCCGGAGGGACCCTCGCTTCGTCCGACATGCCTACGAGCGCTTCCTCGGCGGTGACCCACCTCCCGGTCTCGACCCGGTGGTGCTTGCCTCCTGGCAGCGAAGTCTGCGGACCGGCGTCGACCCCGACCGGCCCGGGATCCTCTTCGACGGCTCCGAAGCCGACTTCCTCGACCGGCGACGACACCATCGGCTCGCGTCGGTGATGCCACTGATCCGTGGCCTGCTGGTCGACGGTGCGACTGACGATGACCTGGTGATCGCGGTGACCGACGACGGCGGGCGACTGCTGTGGATCGAGGGCAGTCACCGTACGAGGTCCCGGATCGACCCGATCGGGTTCGTCGAGGGCGCGGTGTGGACCGAGCAGACCGTCGGCACCAACGCCCCCGGCACCGCACTGGCCACTGGCAGCGCCGTCCAGGTGCTGGGCGCCGAACACTTCGCACGGCCGGTGCAGGCGCTCAACTGTGCCGCAGCCCCGATCCGGGACCCACGCTCGGGGAGAACCTTGGGGGTCATCGACATCACCGGCGGTGGGCCGGCCGGGTCGACGATGGCGTTGTCGCTGGTGCGGACCACGGCGTTGATGGTCGAACGTGAGCTCGCCTCGGCCGCCGGTCCCAGCGAGGTCGAGCTCTTCTTGGAGGCGCGGCCCCGGCTGGCCACCGATGACGGGCCGGTGCCGCTGTCGTTGCGGCATGCCGAAATCCTTGCCCTGTTGAACTCTCGGCCCGACGGCATGACGGCCGGCGAGCTCGCCGCCGAGCTCCACGCGGGGGACCTGTCCGAAGTTGCCGTACGGGCAGAGGTGTCGCGACTGCGCCGGGTCGCGGGCCATCTGCTCGCCGACACCCGTCCGTACCGGTTGGCGCGCCCGTTGGTGACCGCAGCCGCTGTGGTGCGGCAGCTGCTGGCCGCCGGCGACATTGCCGGGGCCATCGCGGCTGATCTCGGGCCGCTGCTTCCACGGTCGGTTGCCCCCGGAATCGAGGAGTTGCGCGCCGAGTATCGGACCGAGCTGCGTGCCGCGGTGCTGGCCAGCGGTGATCCGGCCGTCGTCGAGGCCTGGACCGGTACTGATGAGGGTTCGGGTGACTACGAGGCTTGGCAGATGTTGGCCCAGTGGGCCCCTCCGACCAGCCCGGCCCAAGTGCGGGCACGGGTCCACCTGGACCATCTCGACCGCCTCCTGCGCTGAGGTGCAACGCTGCTGCAACGTGGTCGTGCGTACCGTGGCAACTGACACGGCCGACGAGATCAGTTCGGATCGAACGATCCTGGGCCATCACCTGCGAGGAGGCACGAGATGACGGTTTATGCAGCACCCGGAACAACTGGGGCCATTGCTGAATACAGGTCGCGGTACGACCACTGGATCGGTGGCGAGTATGTGGCGCCCGCCAGCGGACAGTACTTCGAGAACCCGAGCCCGGTCACCGGAGCGACCTTCACCGAGGTCGCTCGCGGCAATGCCGAGGACATCGAACGCGCGCTGGACGCGGCCCACCAAGCAGCGCCGGCGTGGGGGAGGACGAGTGTCACCGAGCGGGCGTTGATCCTCAACCGAATCGCTGACCGCATGGAAGCGAATCTGGAGAAGATCGCCGTCGCAGAGACCTGGGAGAACGGCAAACCGGTCAGGGAAACCCTTGCCGCCGACATCCCTCTGGCGATCGATCACTTCCGCTACTTTGCCGGCTGCATCCGTGCGCAGGAAGGGTCAATCTCCGAGATCGACAATGACACCGTCGCCTACCACTTCCATGAGCCGCTCGGTGTGGTCGGGCAGATCATCCCGTGGAACTTTCCGATCCTGATGGCGGTGTGGAAGATCGCTCCGGCCCTGGCTGCGGGCAATGCGATCGTGCTCAAGCCGGCCGAGCAGACGCCGGCCTCGATCCTCTTCCTGATGGACATCATCGGCGATCTGCTGCCGCCCGGTGTGCTCAACATCGTCAACGGATTCGGTGTGGAGGCAGGAAAGCCACTCGCCTCGTCACCGCGCATCCGCAAGATTGCCTTCACCGGCGAGACCACGACCGGTCGGCTGATCATGCAGTACGCCAGCCAGAACATCATCCCGGTCACTCTCGAGCTCGGCGGGAAGAGCCCCAACATCTTCTTCGAGGACATCGCCCAGACCAACGATGACTTCTACGACAAAACCCTCGAGGGCTTCACGATGTTTGCCCTCAACCAGGGCGAGGTCTGCACCTGCCCGTCGCGAGCACTGATCCAGGCCTCGATCTACGACCAGTTCATCGGTGATGCACTGGCCCGCACCGAGGCCGTCAAGCAGGGCAACCCGCTCGACACCGAGACCATGATCGGCGCGCAGGCGTCGAACGATCAGCTCGAGAAGATCCTTTCCTACATCGAGATCGGCAAGGACGAGGGAGCCAAGGTCCTCACCGGAGGCACCCGCGCCGACCTCGGTGGCGACCTGTCCGGGGGCTACTACGTGACACCGACGGTCTTCGAGGGCAACAACGGCATGCGGATCTTCCAGGAGGAGATCTTCGGGCCGGTGTTGTCGGTCACCACCTTCGACGACTTCGACGATGCGATGAAGATCGCCAACGACACGCTGTACGGTCTCGGCGCCGGAGTCTGGTCCCGCGACGGGGGAGTGGCCTACCGGGCCGGACGCACCATCCAAGCCGGCCGGGTCTGGACCAACACCTACCACCAGTACCCAGCCGCTGCCGCCTTCGGCGGCTACAAGGGCTCGGGCGTGGGTCGGGAGAATCACAAGATGATGCTCGACCACTACCAGCAGACCAAGAACCTTCTGGTCTCGTACGCGCCCACCAAGCTCGGGTTCTTCTGAACCCGGGAACCCCCGAGGGCAGAGGTGGGGCGATGAGGCGTCGTCCCCGCCCCACCTCTGCTCGGCCAATCCCCACTGATGTGTCGTGAGGAGACGAACATGGCTCCCGAACGTGTCGCCGTCACTCCTGCTGCTGCCGAGTTGTTGGTCAAGCTGCGCGGAATGCATGGCGATCTGATGTTCCACCAGTCCGGCGGCTGCTGCGACGGATCATCGCCGATGTGCTACCCGATCGGTGACTTCATCACCTCCGAGGCCGACGTCCACCTGGGGGACCTGCAGATCACCGATGACTTCACGGTGCCGGTGTGGATCTCCCGCACTCAGTACGCCGTCTGGGCCCACACCCACCTGACCATCGATGTCGTTCCCGGCCGCGGCGCAGGATTCAGCGTGGAAGCACCAGAAGGGGTTCGCTTCCTGATCCGGTCGCGAGTCTTCCGCCCCGAGGAACAGGCCGAGTTGGACCGCTGAGCTGGGTCCGTCGGCTCACCTCGGTAGAGTCTCTCGACATGACGTCCTCCCAGCGCCGGCGCATCCCGTTCTGGGTGCTCGGTCTCCTCGCCTCTGCCGTGCCGGCTCTGGTGACCGTGGCCATCTGGACCTCCGAGTTCACGGTGCACAGCGCGGGATCAGGTGCCTACACCGACAGCCAGACGCTGCGGCCGAGCAATATGGTCCTGATCGTCGGTCTTGCCCTGTCGGTCGTGCTCGGCGTCGGTGTCGGTGCCTGGGTGGCCAGCCGTCGAGCCAGGGCCAACAGCGCGGGCGGCACCCGCAGATGACCCACCAGCGCAGATGAAGGGGCGATGACCGCGATCCGGCGCGCAGCGTCCCGGACCGCTCGCGGGTCTCCCTATAGAGTCGAAGGGTGACCCAGGCCCACCATGTGATCACTGATCTCACGCTGCAAGGTGAAGACCTCGCCGCGCAGGATGTCATCCTCCGGCTCACCGGCGTGACCTGCTCCCGGCGCAAGGCCAGCCCGACGGTCGACAATCTCCACCTGACGGTCCTACGGGGCGAGACCACCGTCCTGCTAGGGCGGCCCCGCTCGGGACGCAGCACGATCCTGCACCTGATGCACCGCGACATCGAGCCGGAGGCCGGCGAGGTCCTGTTCGACGGCGAATCGCTGCGCAAGCTTCGCCGCAAGGCAGTCAACCGTCGCATCGGGCACCTGCCGGCAGGAGGGGGGCTGCCACCCACCCGTACGGTCGGCGAGACCCTGACCGCGATCCTGCGCCGTCACGGCTGGAAGTCTGCCGACGCCGACGCCCGGATCATCGAGATGTTCGCCCTGCTGGAGATCCCGGGCACCGTCGCCGAACGGCAGGTCAATGAGCTTGCCCCGTGGTTGCGTCGAGCCGTCGGGTTGGCTGCGGTGACCGCGCCGGACCCGGATGTGCTGTTGCTCGACGAACCGTTCGCCATCTCCGACCGCTCTCGGCGGGCTGGACTGCACCGCATGCTCGAGCGGCTCCAGTCCGATCGCCGCCGCACGATCGTGCTGGCCACCGATGATGGCGACGAGGCATTCCGATTCGGTGACCGGGTGGCGGTGGTGGAGCGACCGGGGAGGATCGTCCAGTACGGCCGGCCCCGCGAGATCGTCGATGCACCCACGACCGGGCAGGTCGCTGACCTGGTCGGGGACAGCCGTGGCTGGCGGGTGCTGTCCCTGTTGTCGGCCAGTGTGCTGTCTCCGCAACGGATCCTGGCCGTGCGGTCACCGGCCGCAGTGCCTGCCGACCAGACCGGCATTGTGCTCGACGGCCAAGCGGCCCCCCGTGGCTGGGTGCTGCCGGAACGTCGTGGGGTGGTGTTTTCGGTCGGGACCACCTTCGACCCGGCTCGTGACTCACTGCAGACCGCACTGGACGCGGCGCTCGCCTCGCCGACCGGTCAGGCCGTGGCCGCGGACCGGGAGACCGGGCGCTACCTCGGCGTCGTGCCGATCGGGCAGATCATCCATCAGACGGTCGCGGCCCGCCGCAGCTCGGTGGTGTCCATCCATGACGAGATCGGGGCCCGGGCCGAGCGGCTCGATCGTCGCGAGAAGGCCGCCGCCGCTGAGCGTGCACGCCGGATCGAGGCCGAACAGTCGAGGATGTTGGCCGAGATCTCTCCCGACACCGGCTGAACCACTCGCAAAACTCGCTTCGGTGAGTAGTCTCGGACCATGGCTACTGCACCAGATCTGTACATCGATGACACCGGGGGCTCGGGCCGTCCGGTGGTCCTGATCCACGGCTGGCCGATGTCGGGTCAGGCCTGGTCCGAGCAGGTACGGGCACTGGTCGCGGCCGGTCATCGCGTCGTTGCCCATGACCGACGAGGATTCGGTCGCAGCGAGCCCGCCGAGGACGGCGACTACGGCTATGACGCGCTCGCCGACGATCTCGATTCGGTGCTCACCGCCCTTGACCTGACTGATGTGACGCTCGTCGGTTTCTCGATGGGTGGCGGTGAGGTTGCCCGCTACGTGTCCCGCCACGGTGAAGAGCGGTTGCGCTCGGTCGTCTTCGCGGCTGCGGTGCCGCCTTTCCTGCTGCACACCGATGACAACCCGGACGGGCCGCTCGACAAGGCCGATGCCGAAGGCATGATGGCCGGACTCGAAGCCGATCGGGAGACCTTCTTCGACGGCTTCACCACCGGATTCTTCTCCGCCGACGGTGAATTGCGGGTCACCGATGCCCAACGGCAGGAGGCGATCGGACTGTGCCTGCAGTCTGACCAGCAGGCCGCGCTGGCCTGCATCGCCTCGTTCTCTTTCACCGACTTCCGTGCCGACCTGGCCCAGATCACGGTGCCCACGCTGGTCATCCACGGTGATGCTGACGGGATCGTGCCGCTCGAGGGATCGGGTCAGCGGACCCACGAGGCGGTTGCCGGAAGCCAGCTCGTGGTCATCCCCGGCGGCCCCCACGGCATCAACACCTCCCATCCGCGCGAATTCAACGACGCCCTGGTCGAGTTCTGCGCGCAGTGAATGGCAAGCGCCCCAGCATCAAGGATGTCGCTGAACGTGCTGGGGTCTCGTGGAAGACCGTGTCCAATGTGATCCATGACCCCGACCGGGTCCGGCCGATCAACCGGGCCCGGGTCGAGGCGGCGATCGCCGAGCTCGGCTACCGGATCAGCGTTGCTGGTCAGCAGTTGCGACAGGGGCGGTCCCGGGTGATCGCCCTGGCCGTCCCCGACATCGCCAGTCCCTATTTCGCCCAGCTCAGCCGCCATGTCATCCGAGCGGCTGAACTGCGGGGACATTCGGTGCTGATCGATGACACCGGTGGCGACCGGACCCGTGAACGCGAGGCAGCCAGCGGCTACCGGGTGCAGTTCGCCGACGGCACCATCTTGTCGCCGATGGCCTTGGGCAGTCACGCCATCGCCGAGCTCCGGGCCCACAATCCGGTCGTGGTCCTGGGCGAGCTCGATCTTGCCACCAACCAGACCGATCTGCACTTCGACCATGTCGCCATCGACAACATCGCGTCCGCCCGTGAAGCCACCGAGCACCTCATCGTGTCCGGTCGCCACCGGCTCGGGTTCCTCGGCGCACCCAACGGCACCCACGGCACCGGACATCTGCGGCGGAGCGGATTCCTGGCTGCCCTGGCTCGTCACGGTCTGGATCCGGTGGTAGTTCCACCGGCGCCGGGCTGGGACCGAGCCACTGGTCGTACGACCATGGAGCATGTGCTCGATGCCGGGACCGAGATCGATGCCGTGGTCTGCGGCAACGACCTGCTCGCCATCGGTGCCATGGCAGCGATCCGTGCCTGTGGCCGTACGGTCGGCCGCGACATCGCGGTGCTCGGCTGGGATGACACCGAGGAGGGCCGCTACACCGATCCCGCACTCACCACCATCGCCCACGACCTCGAAGCATTGGCGACGAGGGCGGTTGACCTGCTGATCCGTCGGATCGAGGGGGCAACCGATCCTGTCGCCCTGCACACGGTGCCGCACCGGCTCGTCGTGCGGGGCTCCACGATCTCGCCCTGATGTTGATCTCACACTGATACCGGCCCCTCACACTGATACCGCCCCCTCACACTGATACCAGTGGGGGCGGCCCAGAGGATCACTTGGGGCTCGTCGTACAACAATCAATCCGTGCGGCCCACTCGGGCCGGCACCGTGGGCTTGGCTGAGGGTCGAGGAGGACACCATGACTGAGGGCCGGATTGGCCTGTCGCCCGGTTCGGTTCCCGGTCGCAGACGGGGTCACCAGCTGGCGATGGCACTACGGGCCGAGATTGCTCGGCGGCACTGGTCCGTGGGGGAGCGGATGTCGTCGACCCGAGCGATTGCGGCCCGGTACGGGGTCAGTCTCAATACCGTACGAGAGGCGCTGGAGGTCCTCACCCGTGAGGGGCTGGTGATCACCCGGGCAGGTTCAGGGGTCTATGTCTCGGCCCTTCCACGTAGCGCCGCAAGCCAAGGGCAGCAGCGCTGGGGTGTGTTGATCCCGAGCACCGGATATTTCGCCCGGACCATCGACGGGATCGAGTCGGTCGGGCACCAGAGCGGTGCCCAGATCTCCTTGTCCTGTTCCCAGTACGACAGGTCGCGGGAGCTCACCCAGGTGCGGCGGATGGTGCGCGACGGAGCGACCGGTCTGATCATGGCGCCCACCGGTGAGCTCGACGAGGACACGCCGATGTGGCGTGACCTGTTGGCCGAGATCACCGTGCCCACGGTCTTCGTCGAGCGAGTGCCACCACGCTCGGGGCAACGGCTGATCAGCCATGTCAGCAGCGACATGCGGGCCGGGACGAGGTTCTTGGTCGAACACGTCATCGCTCAGGGGCGGCGGCGGATCGG
This sequence comes from uncultured Propionibacteriaceae bacterium, assembly GCA_945911015.1. GTDB lineage: Bacteria > Actinomycetota > Actinomycetes > Propionibacteriales > Propionibacteriaceae > Avipropionibacterium. The sequence continues at coordinate 10,577 of CAMDZW010000038.1, read as the reverse complement.
CTTCCTGGCGCCGGATCTCCAACCGCACGAAATGCCGGTTCTCGAGGGGTTCACCGATGCCCTGCACCATGCCGACCTCGAGCTGGTGAGCGGTGCGCTGGAGACGGCCGGTGGGGAGCAACAACTGCTTGCTGCGGCCGGTCGGATCTCGGGTCAGGACCTCGACGCGATCTTCGTGCTACGGCCCGGCGCTGTCTTCCCGATCCTCGCGGCGCTGCGGTCGCAGGGGTTGCAGGTGCCACGGGATGTCACCTTGATGGGTTCGTGGGCGCAGATGCTGGAGTCAGCCGGTGTGCCGTACTGCGGGATGACGTTACCGCGCTATGAGCTCGGAGTGATGGCTGCCAATCTGATGGTCCAACTCACTGCCGCCGATTCGCGACCCTCGGTCTGTCACGCCCACTACACACCGCCGCTGTGGTGTCAGGGAGCTGGCTGCGACAATGACCCAATGAACCAACCCATCCGCTGAGCAACCGATGGAACAACTGATCTCCTTCACCCGGTGCAGAAACATCGGTTGGGCGGTCGGCGGTAACGGTTGCCGGGCAGCCGTTGACCCGGCATCGGCCCAGCGGATCAGATGAGGCATGAGCGGCCGCGATGGCAGCGGCCGCGAGCTTCAAGGAGACGACATGAATGACCATGTGACCCGCCGCGGCCTGCTGATGGGGTCAGCTGGCGTGGCCGGGACGGCGCTGCTGGCTGGGTGCACCCCGGACTCGCCCGGGCCCGGCACTCCGAGCTCCGGTTCGACCCAGGGCCAGAACTCCGACGGTGCCGTGATCCCGGCCTACCGGGCCAACCCGGACGTCAAGGCCGACCTCGATGCCGGGGATCCTGAAATCCCCCAGGCCTTCTTCGCCTATCCGGCAGCCCGCTTCGGCTCCACCTCTGGCGCGCCGTTGGCAGGGGAGACGGTCAGCTCGGCGGCCGAGGCCGTTGGAGCGGTGCCTTCCGGTGCAGCCAGCAACAGGTACTGGCAGGGTCTGAACCAGCGTCTCGGTGGCGAGCTGGAGATGATCATCACCCCGGGGGCCGAGCACATTGCCAAGGTGCAGTCCTTGGTCGCCGGCGGTGACTTGCCCGACCTCGTCCAGTTGAAGCCTGCCACGCCGAACCTTCCGTCGCTGCTGGAAGCCAAGTTTGCCGATCTGACCGACCACCTCGGTGGCGACGGTGTGCTCGACTTCCCCAACCTGGCAACGATCCCGAGCTATGCCTGGGAGGGATGTGTGTTCAACGGCAAGCTGTACGGAGTGCCGTATGCGCAGCCGCTGTTGTCGAACGGGCTGGCCGTACGCGCTGATGTTGCACGGAGTCTCGACCTGCCGACCCAGGTCTCCGACGGTCCGCAGTTCCTCGACTGGTGTCGCGCCATGACCGACGAGAAGGCGGGACGGTGGGCGTTGACCAAGCCGGACCGGATCGTGCAGTACGTGTTGGCGCCGATGTTCGAGGCCCCCAACACCTGGCGTCTCGACGGCGACACCTTCGTGTCCTGGTACGAGACCGACGAATTCGCGCAGGCGGTCGAAACGGCACGGCAGATGTGGTCCGAAGGTCTGTTCCATCCCGACTCGCTGGGCACGCTGCCGCCCGATCTGTTCGGTGCCGGCAAGGTGGTTCTCGACCAGAACGGCCTCACGGCCTGGGGCGGGGCCAAGGCGCGTTCCGGCGACCCCGACTACGATCTGGAGATGGTGTTGTTGCCGACCTGGGACGGCACGGGTGAGGCGCAGATGAGCCAGCTGAGCGGTATCTACACCTTCGTCGGTCTCGCTCAGGGCGATGCGGCGCAGATCCAGCAGCGACTCGGGGTGGTCAACTGGCTGGCTGCTCCGATCGGCTCGGAGGAACACCTCTACGCCTCGTACGGCGAGGAGGGTGTCCACTTCGACTTCAACGATGCCGGAGATCCGATCCCGACCAGCAGTGTCGACGAGACCAAGGTGCCGACCAGCTACCTCGGCCGCACCTCGCCGTACATCTACTCGGTGGGTGATCCTGATTTTGCCCGGACCCAGTTCGACTACCACCAGGCGGCCAAACCGAACAGCGTCCCGCTGCCCACCCGTGGCCTGTTCTCACCCACCGATCTCAACGAGGGTGGCAGCCTGCGCAACCTCATCTTCGACGACATCTTCGCCGTCATTGCCGACCGCAAGACGATGGCCGACTGGCCCGATGCGGTCGAGAACTGGAAGTCCCACGGCGGGGACACCATCGCCGAGGAGTACTCCGACTCGCTGCAGGCACAGTAGTCGGCCCGTCCCACGACCCGCTGGAGTGAAGGTCCCGCCGTGGCGCGCGGTGGTCGTCGGTCCACTGACTAGTGTGGACCCGTGGACATCGTGCTGGCGGCCGAAGCGGACGGCATCCGGGTTGCCGTCCAGGACGGGGCCGGGGGCTCGGCACTGATCGCGCGTGAGGCGCTCGCCGGATGGGTACGGGCACAGCCCACGACCACCCGGTGGATCTGGGCCGACTCCGCCGACATTGTCCCCTTGCTGCTCCATGCTGGTGTCCGGGTGCCGCTGGCGGTTGATCTGCGGCTGGTCCATCGCATCCTGAGGCAGGCCCGCGCCGCCGACGGACTGCCGGTCGCCCTGGCGCCGGGGTCGGTCTGGGACGAACCGGTCGCCGAGCCGGTCAGCGATGTCGGTCCGACCCTCTTCGAGACCGTGCGGCCCGGCATCGGCCTCGACGAGGTGATCGCCGAACACCAACGGCAGCAGGAAACTCTGGCGAAGGTCGGCGACAACGGCAAGCTCCGGCTGCTGTGCCACGCCGAGTCGATCGGGGGCCTGGTGGCCCAGGAACTCAACCACACCGGTGTGCCGTTCGACATCGACATCCATGACCAGCAACTGCGACGCCTGCTCGGTGATCCGGACCGGTGGGGAGGGCGGCCCACGCAGATGGAAGCGCGGGTCGTGGAGATCCGGGAGATCCTTGCCGCCCCGGATCTCAACCCGGACTCGGCTCCCGCTCTGGTCCAGGCGCTGCGTCGCGCCGGGCTGGAGGTGGAGTCCACTCGGCAGTGGGAGCTGGACAAGATCGACCATCCGGTCATCGAACCGCTCCTGGCCTACAAGAAGCTGGCTCGGCTTCACAGTGCCAACGGGTGGGCCTGGATGGGCACCTGGGTCCGTGACGGACGGTTCCGTTCCGACTGGATGGCTGGCGGCGTCGTCACCGGACGATGGGCAAGTCGCGGCGGCGGGGCCCTGCAGCTGCCCCGGCAGATCCGGTCAGCGGTGCGTGCCGAGCCTGGATGGAAGCTGGTGGTCGCCGACGCGGCGCAGCTCGAGCCGCGTGTCCTCGCAGCGATGTCGGCCGACCAGGCGATGGCAACCGCCTGCCGCGGTACTGACCTGTACCAAGGCCTTGTCGACCAGGGGGTCATCGACACTCGTGAGCACGCCAAGATTGCTGTGCTCGCGGCGATGTACGGCTCGACCAGCGGCGAAGCCGGTGCCCTCCTGCCGCGATTGTCGCGTGCCTATCCCCGCGCGATGGGCACTGTGGAGACCGCGGCCCGCACCGGACAGGGCGGTGGCCGGGTGACCACCTGGTTGGGCCGCACCTCTCCCGTACCCCCTCAGGGATTTGATGACAGCGAGCAGGGACGGCGAGCGGCTCGTGACTGGGGACGGTTCACGCGCAACTTCGTGGTGCAGGGGACCGCCGCCGAATGGGCGCTGTGCTGGCTCGGTGACCTGCGACGACGACTGTGGGACATCGCCGACGAGCAGGGCGCCCGGCCTGAGCTGGTCTACTTCCTGCACGACGAGGTGATGGTGCACAGCCCCGACGGTTGCACCGCGCAGGTGGCCGAGGCAGTCCGGTCGGCAGCCACCCGGGCCGGTCAGCTCCTCTTCGGCGACAGCGGGGTCGAGTTCGCACTCACGGTCGCTGAGGTCGACTCCTACGATGCGGCCAAGTGACTGCGGCGGTGCCACACCCACAGCAGTGAGCCCGCGACGATGAAGCCGAGGCTGGTCACGGCCAGCATCGCAATGGATCCGGTCACCAGCGGGGCCACGACTCCAGCCAGGGCAGCATTCAACAGCAGTTGGATGAAGGACTGCATCGAGGCCGCCGACCCACGCTGGTGCGGGAACAGGTCGAGCATGGACAGCTGCAGGATCGGGAAGCACAGCGCGGTGCCCATCGCCAGGACGCTCGGGCCGACGACGGCCCATGGCAGGGGTGGCACTCCCGGCACCAGTGCGAGCGAGACGTTCAGCACACCGGCCACCAACGCGATCACCATCCCTGCTCCGGCCAGCCGGGTCGAGGAAACGATCCCCGACAGCCGGGAATTGGCGAAGGCCCCGATCATCATGCCGGCAATCATCGGCACGAAGAAGATCCAGAAGTCCTGGTCCCCCTTGCCCAGCAGGGCCACGACGAAGATCGGAGCCGCAGCGATGTAGAGGAATTGCCCGGCGAAGGTCAACGAACTCGCGAACGCCAGCCGGAGGAAGGCGCCGTTGCGCGCCACCTCGACCAGACCACCGATCAGCGGTCTGATCCGCAGCGGGCGACGTTCGGAGGTGGGGTGGGTCTCGGGCAGCACGGCTGCTGTCGCCAGGCACATGGCAACTCCGAACAGCACCAGGAACCAGAAGATGACCTGCCAGTTCCCCAGCCGCAGCAGCCAGCCACCGACCACCGGGGCAACCGCCGGCGCCACCGAGAAAATCATCATGACCTGAGCCATCAGCTTCTGTGCCGCTGGGCCCTCGTACATGTCGCGGATCATCGCGCGGCTGATGATCTGGCCGGAACCGGCAGCCAAACCCTGCATGGCGCGGAAGACCAGAAGCATCCCCAGGTTCGGTGCCAGCGCACATCCGACCGAGGCAGCCGCATAGGCCAAGGTGCCGACGATGATCACCGGTTTGCGACCGACAGCATCAGAGATCGGGCCGTGCAACAGGCTCATCACGGCAAAGCTCACTAGGTAGATGCTGGTGATCTGCTGCAGTTCGGTGGCGCCGACGCCGAAGTCGGCGCCAATGTGTTCGAAGGCGGGAAAGACGGTGTCAATGGTGAACGGCCCGAACATCGCCAAGAAGGCGAGGACCAGCAGGACGCCGATCGTGGGTCGGGAGCCGACAGCTGGTGCGGTGCGCAATCGGTTCAGTCGTCCTCAGGGTCGTACGAGTGAGAGTTGCGTCTGCGTCGGACCAGGTGGTCGATCGAGACCCGACCCGCTCCGTTGACGATCAGCAGCAGGCAGACACAGATCGTGACGACCGTGTACTCCCAGCCGTCGCCCCAGACGCCGTTCAGCGAGAGGCCACGGTACCACTTGGTCCAGGCGATGATCATCGCCTGCTCGATGAGCAACAACCCGGCCACCACTGGTGTGGCGCCGCCGAAGATCAGCAGGAATCCACCCACCATCTCCAGCAGCGTCCCACCGATCGCGAAGATCTCGGCCAACGGGGTGTTGGTCCGTTCCAGGTAGGCCACCTGGTACTCGAACCCGGTGATCCGCCACCGGGTCCATCCCCGCACGATCAGGATGACACCGAGACAGATCCGCAGCAGGAGCCAGGCACTGTCGCGAGCGCCGGCCAGAAAGCGTTTCACCGCATGGGCCTGATCTGGTTCACCGCACGATTCCGACAGGGACAGGAGCCGAATGGATCACCCGGTGGCTGACCGATCCGAGCAGCAGCCCGGTGAAGCCACCACGGCCACGGCTGCCGACGATCAGCGCGGTGGCGTCCTCGGCAGACCGCAGCAGCGCGTCGGCCGGGTCGCCGCTGACGGCCTGGCAGGTGATGGCCAGATCGGGGAACTCGTCGGCGACCGTCTTGGCCACTTCCTCGAGCATGGTCAAGGTGGCGGCCTCGATCTGGTCGCCGGCATCGTTCATCATCGGCAGTGCCCAGCCGCCGGCCATGCCGATCATGGTCTGCGGTTGCCATGCCGCCACCATCGTCAGGTCACGCCCAAGATGGTCAGCCCAGGAGGCGGCAAAGCGGGCGGCCTTGCGGCTCGGTTCGGAGCCGTCGACACCGACCACGATCGGGCCAACGACATCGGTGCGGGCGCCCTTGGTGATCACCAGCACCGGGCACGGCGCGTGGGCCGAGACCTGGATGGCGACTGAACCGAGCACGGCAGAGGCGAGCTCGCCACGGCCGCGGTGACCGACGACGATGAGATCATCCTCGCCGGCATTCTCCAGCAACGCGGCCGGGGCAGTGCCGACGAAGACCTGGGTCGAGACGTCGGTGGCACCGAAACCGCGGGCCAGTTCCTCTGCTTCGTCGGTCACCTCCGAGCACCACTGCTCGACCTCGCTCTGGCTGGGCGGGTCGATGCCGGGACCCATCGGCACGTCCATGGTCGGCAAATCGAAGGCATGCACGATCCGTAGTGGACTGGGAATGGATTTGGACAGCCGTGCTGCGACTTCCACTGCTGGGGTCGAGGGCGACGATCCTGTGTAACCTGCGACGATCATGATCCCTCCTCGGATCGGTCCGACAACGTGACCCAACCCTACGTTGTTTGACCCGACCACACACGAGTTGGCTCGATTTGTTTGACTGTGTCCGTGACGAGACGACTGATCTGGACGGTGCTGGCAACGGCGCTGCTGATGCTGGTCCCGTCCACCGCCCATGCCGTCGACGGCGGTGTCCGATGGCTCGGCTCGCCGGTGGCGGCCTCCCATGCCGACACCCAAGGTTGCGCCGACGTCATGTTCCTCGCCGCGCGAGGATCATTGGAGGACCCCCCGTACGGCGGGATGCTCACCTCCTGGCGCGATGCCTTGGCCGAATCCACCCAGGCGATGCCCGATCGCGGCACCACCACGGTCCGGGAAGTCTTCGTCGACTATCCGGCCATCGGCCCCGACACCATGCTCGACGCCGGACTGGACAACCTGTTCTTCTCCGAGGAACTGCCTGCGATGCCGTACAGCGACAGTGTCGTCACCGGCATGGATGCCACCCGCCATGCCTTGGAGGACTCCGCAGCTCGCTGCCCCGACGAACGGTGGGTGCTGGCCGGATACTCGCAAGGAGCTCAGGTCATCACCCAGTTGCTCTCCGAACGCGGTGAGCAGGCCAACGGGCAACTGCTGGTGGCGCTGCTGCTCGGCAACCCGGCCCACTACCCCGGACAGTTCATCACCGGGTTCGGGGATGCGGACCGCAATGCTGGCGGACTGACGGCCGCGCTGCACTACATCCGGCACGAATCAGCTGCGGGACGACGGGCCGGCGGACAGGATCAGGCGACCGCCGACGGCGTGCGGGCGATCCTCGAGCTGAGTCAGGGCAAGGCCAAACCCGAAGCCGTCCTCTCGGCGGCACAGGGCGCGCATCTGGCCATCCCGGAACCACTGGCCGGGCAGGTGTTGTCGCTGTGCAATGCCGGGGACGTGGTCTGCGATGCGGGTGGCCTGTTGCGCAAGGTGGTCCTGGAGGAGGTCAGCCTCGACAAGCTGATCGATGGGTCCTGGGACACCCACCACTCGTACGGGCCGGACCAGTTCGCCCAGGTGCTGCAACGGATCACTGCCGAGCTGCGTGCGCTCGTCCCGCCGGCCCCGCCGGAGGAGGGCCCGGTCGGGCCGCTCGACCCACGACTGATCCTGGCCGGCGGCATCCTGGTCGTCGTCCTCGCCGGGTTTGCGGTGTCCTTGGTCATGCTGTCCCGGCGCCCGGATCGTTCGGCCGGCACTGCCCGGCCGACCGCTTGAACTGACCGTGCAGGATCGCTCGTCGCGGCGCTCAGGAATCCATGCGGGCCAAGGATGTCGCCCGGACCACTGCCGCCCCGGCGGCCTCGGAACCCGGGATGTCCACCTCCGCGGTGATGTGCCAGTCATGGTGACCAGCTGGGTCCAGGATCGTCTGTCGCACGGTCCAGCTGTCGGCGCCCTCCTCGATCGACAGATGTTGGGGTGATCGCGCATCCGCATCGATGCCGACGGACTCGTGTTCGTCGTAGTAGTCCTCCAACGCTGCATCCCAGGCGTCGGCGTCCATCACCACTGACAAGGAGGGCTCGACCAGCGCAGCACTGCGGACCTCCAGTTCGGCAAGGGCATCGACCTCGTCGCGAGCAATCAGCTCGACCCGTCGGAACAGGGCATTGCGGATCATCGCGGTGAACGCGCGCCGGTTCGCCGTGATCGGGGGCGGACCGGCGGCGTTGATCACGTCGATCGGTCCGATCTCGTCGCTCGGGTTGACCAGGGCATCCCACTCCTCCAGGAGGCTGGAGTCGGTCTGGCGGATCACCTCACCGAGCCAGTCGACCAGATCGGCCAGCTCCGAAGTCATGACCGAGTCGGGGACGGTGTGACGCAGGGTCCGGTACGCGTCGGACAGGTAGCGCAACAACAGGCCCTCGCTGCGCGCAATCCCGTACAGGGAGACGTATTCGGCGAACCCCATGCCCTGGCTGAACATCTCCCGTACGACTGACTTGGGCGAGAGAGCCTCGGGGTCGATCCACGGGTGCGCCTGGCGGTAGGCATCGAGGGTGTGTTCGAGCAGGTCGTCGAGTGGCTTGGACCAGGTGACGTCCTCGATGAGTTCCATCCGCTCCTCGTACGGGACACCGTCGGCCTTGAGCGCACCGATGGCCTCACCGCGGGCGCGTTTCTGCTGGGCGATCAGAATCGGTCGAGGATCGTCGAGGATCGCCTCGAACACCGAGACCACGTCAAGGGTGTGTTCGAGTGACTCCGGGTCCAGCGTTTCCAACACGGCAAGGGCAAAGGGAGCCAGTGGTTGGTTGAGGGCGAAGTCGCGTTGCAGGTCGACGGTCAACTCGTGACGGCGCCCGTCCTCGCGAGGGACGTCGAGCCGACGGATGGTGCCGGAGTTCATCAGCTCGCGGGCCAAGGTCACCGCCCGTCGCCGCAACCGTCGTCGGGTGGCCTCGTCCTGGTGGTTGTCACGCAGCAGTCGCTCCATCGTGGCAACTGGATTTCCTTGTCGGGCAAGGACGTTGATCAACATCGAGTGGGTGACACGCAGTCTCGCCTGCATCGGCTCGGGCTCGGCGGTCTCCAACCGGGCCAAGGTTTCCTCGGTCCAGCTGATGGTGCCGTCGGGAGCCTTCTTGCGCACGGTCTTGCTCTTCTTCTTGCCCGAGCTCTCGGCCTTGGCCTGGGCGCGGGCGTTCTCGATGACGTGCTCGGGGGCCTGGATGACCACCCAGCCGCGGGTGTCGAACCCGGCGCGTCCAGCCCGACCGACGATCTGGTGGAACTCCCGGTTGCGCAGCATCCGGTTCTTCGTACCGTCGAACTTGGTGAGCGAGGTGAGCACGACCGTACGGATCGGGACATTGATCCCCACCCCGAGGGTGTCGGTGCCACAGATGACTTTGAGCAGACCGTCCTGAGCGAGCTGTTCGACCAATCGGCGGTACTTCGGCAGCATGCCAGCGTGGTGGACGCCGATGCCCTGGCGGACCAGCCGGGACAGGACCTTGCCAAAACCTGCGGTGAAGCGGAAGGCGCCGATCTTGTCGGCGACGGCATCCCGCTCGGCACGGGTGGTGAGTTTCAGCCCGACCATGCCCTGAGCGGTCTCCAGGGCTGCTGCTTGGGTGAAGTGGACGACGTAGATCGGGGCCCGCTCGGCGTTGACCAGCTCGGTGACAGTGTCGTGCAGTGGGGTGATCGCCCAGGAGAATTCGAGGGGGACCGGGCGTTCGGTGCCGGCGATCACGGCAGTCTCGCGGCCGGTGCGGCGGGTGAGGTCGTCGGCAAAGAAGGAGACATCGCCCAAGGTGGCCGACATCAGCACGAACTGGGCCTGCGGCAGTTCGAGCAGCGGTACCTGCCATGCCCAGCCGCGGTCCGGCTCGGAGTAGTAGTGGAACTCGTCCATGATCACCATGCCGACATCGGCACCTGCACCCTCACGCAAGGCAATGTTGGCCAGGATCTCAGCGGTGCAGCAGATGATCGGCGCATCGGCGTTGACCGAGGCGTCCCCGGTCACCATGCCGACATTGTCGGCGCCGAAGGCTTCGCACAGGGCGAAGAACTTCTCGCTGACCAGCGCCTTGATCGGTGCGGTGTAGAAGCTCACCCGGTCTTCGGCCAGTGCCGCGAAATGGGCCGCCAGTGCGACCATCGACTTCCCCGAACCGGTCGGGGTGGCCAGGATCAGGTTCGAGCCGGCCACGATCTCCATCAGTGACTCGTCCTGGTGGGGGTAGAGGTCGATCCCCGCATCCGTCGCCCAGTCGGTGAACGCTTCGTACAGGGTGTCGGCGTCAGGCTGGTCGGGGATCCGCTGGGTGAGTGTCATGGTGGCAGCCATTGTGCCCCGACGTCACCGCGAGCAGCGCAACAGGCTCGGGTCGACGGACTTCGCCATCGCGGCGTAGCCGGTGTCAGTGGGGTGGAGCTGGTCCGGTGCGGCGTAGCCGGAACGAAAGACGGTGGGGTCATCGGGATCGCGGACGGCGGCGTCGAAGTCGATCGTCGCATCGAACTCACCACTGCTGCGGATCCACTCGTTGACCGCGGCCCGCACCTTTTCGCGGGCGGGGGTCCACCGGTTGCTCTGTCC
>CAMDZW010000037.1 GCA_945911015.1 uncultured Propionibacteriaceae bacterium | reverse complement strand
TTCATAAATAAAATCATATCACATTAGTTATATTTTATCTAGTGTTTTTTTGCCTACGACGACGCCACGATCACCGCCCTGCTGAACCGATCCTGCTGAGCTGATCCGCTGGCTACAGTGGGGGCATGGTTGATGTCGATGTCATCCGAGAGCTCCTCGACGGTCCTTGGGGCGGCCTGCGCCAAAACCTGCGGCGCGACCTCGACCCGGACCTGTTGGCCCCCCTCGATCCGGAGAACACGCTGGAGGAGCAGCGCCGCATCACCACCGCCCAGCTGCTGCGGGTGACCGAGACCATTGGGGCCCACGGTGTGCTCGATCCGGCCGAACCGGCCAAGTTGGTGATCGCCTCCGAGATGCTCGGCCATGCGAACCTGTCCTTGTTCGTCAAGGCAGGGGTCCAGTTCGGCCTGTTTGCCGGGGTGATCGCCAATCTCGGCACCGACCGACATCACAGCGAGTTCCTCCCCCAGGCTTTGGACTGCTCGCTGTTGGGATGTTTTGCGATGACCGAGGCTGACCATGGTTCCGATGTGCAGTCGTTGGAGACCACCGCAACCTACGATCCCGAGAGCGATGAGATCGTCGTCCACACCCCACATCCTCATGCCCACAAGGAATACATCGGCAACGCGGCCCGCGACGGGCGACTGGCCGCAGTGTTCGCCCAACTCGTGGTCGATGGCACCAACCATGGCGTCCACTGCGTGCTCGTGCCGATCCGTGACGAGGCTGGGGCTGCCCTTCCCGGGATCACGATCGGCGACTCGGGCGCAAAGATGGGGCTGCCCGGGGTCGACAACGGACAGCTGAGTTTTGATCAGGTACGGGTGCCGCGCACCAACCTGCTCGACCGCTACGGCACGATCACCGAGGCCGGCGCCTACGAATCGCCGATCGAGTCAAGGAACCGACGCTTCTTCACCATGCTGGGCACCTTGGTCCGCGGCCGCATTTCGGTGGGTGGCGCCGGTGGCGCGGCTGCCCGCTCCGGACTGAGCCTGGCCATCGGCCATGCACTGCACCGGCGACAGTTCCCCAATCCGATGGCCGGCGATGACGAACTCCTGCTGCTGGACTACCAGTCACACCAGCTGAAACTCATCCCGCTGCTGGTGCGCAGCATCGCCCTGGCCACGGCCCAGAACGATCTGGTGGCCGATCTCGACCGGATCGAACGCCGCCGACTCACTGACCCTGAGACCGACGCCGACCATGACCGTCGCGAGCTCGAGGCACGTGCGGCCGGACTCAAGGCCGTACAGACCCGACACACCACCGACACCCTCCAAGTGTGTCGTGAAGCCTGCGGCGGGGCCGGGTACATGTCGGTGAACCGCCTTGCTGCCCTGAAGAACGACACCGACGTGTTCACCACCTTCGAAGGCGACAACACCGTCTTGCTGCAGCTGACCGCGAAAGCACTGCTGACCCGCTACCAGACCGAGGTTGCCGATCTGGAACCGGTGGGGCTGGCCATGTTTGCCGCCCGTCAGGTGACCGGCGCGGTGATCGAACGGGTCGGAGGGTCCGGTCTGGTGCAGCGACTCATTGCCCGCAGCCGTACCCATGAGGATTCGCCACTGGCCGACCGAGGGGGCCAGCTGCTGCTCATTGAGGACCGTGAACGCCATCTGGTCGACACCCTCGCCCAGCGGATGCGCTCGGCTCCCAAGGATGATCCGATTGTTGCGGCCCGCGTGGTCAACAACTGCCAGGACCACATGCTCGCCGCCGCCGAGGCCCATGTGGAGCGGGTCGCACTCGAATCCTTGGTCGAGGCGATCGACCCCATCGATGATCCTGACACCCGCGCTGTGCTCGACCTGGTCTGTGACCTGTTCGTCCATGATCTGCTCTTCCGGCAGCGCGCCTGGTACCTGGAGCATGGCCGGATCTCGTCGGGACAGTCCAAAGATGTCGTACGGCGTCGCGCCGATCTCTGTGCGCAGCTGCGCCCCCATGTCGCCGACCTGGTGGAGGCATTCGCCATCCCTGACGGTTGGCTCACCAACGAGTTGGCGTGAGGCAGATCACATTCTCATTGGCTGAACATCGGGAATAGGCCCACAGGGGTCATGGTTCACTCTCATCGTGAGCACCGCACGAACGATCCTGTTCTGGCAGCGGCTGCACGTCGACTTGGTCCGTGTCAGCACCTGCCTGTGTCGCTGACCCCTCACCCCTGAGCCACTTCGCGGAGCACCATCCGATCCGGTCAGTGCTGCTCGCCCGCCGCAAATCCTGACTCCTGGTGAGTCCGACGGCTCCTGCCGTCTCCCTGATCAGAGCGCCCCGAGAACGGGGTCGCGACACCCGTAAAGGAACATTCATGTCCACCTCCGCCACTGAGGATGCCGTCGAAGCGGCGCCGAAGAAGCGTTTCAAGATCCCGTTCTGGGCCCAGATCTTCATCGGCCTCGGCGTCGGCATCATCCTCGGTCTCGTTGCCCGCAACTTCGAGATCACCTGGCTGACCACGACCCTGTCGACCGTGGGCTCGACCTTTGTGAAGCTGCTCCAGATCCTGGTCGTGCCGCTGGTGCTGACCGCGATCATCGTCTCCATCGCCAACCTGCGCCAGGTCACCAATGCCGCCAAGCTCGCCACCCAGACCCTGATCTGGTTTGCCATCACGGCCGGCCTGTCGGTGATCGTCGGCATTGCGCTGGGCATCATCACCCAGCCCGGCGCCCATGCCGACCTCGACCCGGCCAGCGGCACGGCACCCGGCCGCACCGGCTCTTGGCTCGACTTCCTGAACTCGATCATCCCGGGCAACATCTTCGGTCTCGAGGTGTCCAGCCGCGTCAGCCAGTCCGATTCGGCCATCAGCGTCTCCTCGAGCCTGTCGTTCAACGTGCTGCAGCTGATCGTGATCGGCATCGCCATCGGTGCTGCTGCCCTGGCCGTCGGCAAGAAGGCCGAGCCGTTCGTCAACTTCGCCCGCGGTGGCCTTGAGATCTTCTCCAAGCTGGTGTGGTGGGTCATCCTGCTGTCGCCGATCGGCACCGGCGCCCTGATCGGCCGCGCCGTGGCCACCTACAACTGGGATCTGATTGCTCCGCTGGCGATCTTCACCGTTGACGTCTATGTCGGTTGCGCCATTGTCCTGGTGGTCATCTACCCCATCGTCACTCGCCTCAATGGCCTGAACCCACTGAAGTTCTACGCCGGTGCCTGGCCAGCGATCCAGTTCGGGTTCGTCTCGCGTAGCTCGATCGGCACCCTGCCGCTGACCCAGCGCGTCACCACGCGCAATCTCGGTGTGGCCAAGGAGTACGCCAGCTTCGCGGTGCCGTTCGGTGCCACCACGAAGATGGACGGCTGCGCCGCGATCTACCCGGCACTGGCTGCGATCACCGTGGCCCAGCTGTTCGGCGTTGATCTGCAGGTCACCGACTACCTGCTGATTGCCTTCGTCTCGATCGTCGGATCGTCCGCGACCGCCGGCATGACCAGTGCGACGGTCATGCTGACCCTGACGCTGGCCACACTCGGCCTGCCGCTCGAGGGTGTTGGTCTGTTGCTGGCCATCGACCCGATCCTCGACATGATCCGCACCGCGACCAATGTCGCCGGACAGGCCCTGGTCCCGACCATCGTGGCCAAGCGCAACGGCCTGCTGGATCTGAACCGCTACAACACCAACCGCTGGGGCGCAGCTGCTGCGCGCTTGGAGGAGTCGGAGTACGAGGACGAGCAGGACCAGGAGACGGAGAAGGAGCTCGTCTCCGTCTGATCCTGAGTTCCCCCCAGGGGTGGCCCGGCATCTGCCGGGCCACCTCTGTTGCCGTTTGCGGTGCATCCCGGAAGTCGATGTCCGGCCCGCATGCCTACGAAATCAGCCGCCCACAGCTTCGATGACCTCGCATGGCGGCCATCTAGCTCCAGAGCGGCAGAGTTGGCAGGAATTGGCCGGTGAGTGTCAGCCGGAACGCCACGAGGTGATCCGACCAGTCCCATTGCTGTCCACGTCGGCCCACAGATGACGATCCCCACGACCCCGGTGGGCAGGGTCGAGGGGATCGTCAGGTGAATCAGCGGTCAGCCGCGGGCCTGCAGCGACGCCTCGTACTCGGTGCGCACCTGGTCGCCACCCTTGGACTTCCAGTCAGCCACGATGCCTTCCCAGGCGCTGACCTCCTTGCGGCCGGTGATGATGTCGGCGCGACCGTCGGAGATGATCTTGGTCAGCTGGGCATTCTTGGTCTGCCCCGTTTCGGACTCGAGACCATTGATGGGCAGCGGCATGACGTGGTCCATGCCTTCGGCCTCGGATTCGTATTCCATCTGGGCGATCTCGGGATAGGCGTCGCTATTGTGCACCAGCGCCGACGAACCCATGTAGATCAGCGGGCCCATGTTCTCGGCCTTGTTCTCCTCGATGGTGACGCGCTTGCCGTCAGCGTCGAACTCGTAGTTGTGGCCCTCGACCCCCGCGCGGAAGAGGTAGTACTGCTTGGTGCCCCACGGCGAGGCAAACCAGTTGGAGATCCCGATGAGTTCCCTGACCCGCTCATCGTCACCCTGCTTGATGGCGCACAGGTATGGGGCGCCCGTGCCGGACCACCGTCCAGCCGGGCCACTGCCATCCCACTTCATGATCGGGAACCACGAACTCTCGGCCTCGGGATCAGCTGTGGCGGCCTGGGTGGCGTTGCCCATCCAGGTCGAGCCGAAGCCGAGGACACTCTTGCCGGTGTTGAACATGGCCTGGGTCTGCAGGCTGAAGTTGGCATCGAAGGCATTGGGATGGATGAGGTCCTCGGCCCACACCTTGCGCATGAACTCCAAGGCCTCGACATAGGCATCAGTCTCGATGTCCTTGGTGAACGCACCTCCCTCCTCGGCCCACTCGTTGGGCACACCCATCATCTGGGCGACGGTGTTGAACACACCGATCACGGAGTTGGTGGCGAAGATCTGTTCACTCGGCACATGGAGCGTCTTGAGCATCTCGTAGTACTCGTCGCCGTTCTTCGGCTCGGTCGGGGCTCCGAGTCGTTCGGCGACGTCCTTGCGGATCATCGACGAGACGCTGTCCAGCATGAAGCGATGGATCGGGATCATCCGGATCCGACCGCCGTAGATGCAGGCATCCCACGTGTAGGAAGGGATGTTGGCCAGACCCGGGAAGTCCTTGATCGCATCCCCGGAGAGGTGGTCGCTCAGGTCGGCAAAGGTGGCCTCAAGCACCTGTCCCAGGTGCGGCACCTGGTCCGGCAGGACGGCCACCATGTCGGCAATGTCGCCGCCAGCGACCATCGTCTGGAACTTGCTCGGGTAGTCGCCGATCGCAGCGCCCTCCACCTTGATGGTGGCCCCAACCTCCTTCTCGATCGCCTCCCACCACTGGTTCGGCTTGCCGGTCGGGATCGAGTTCATGAAGGTGTGGCACCGCACCTCCCCACCGTTGCCGGGCACGACATCGGTGAAGTCGGGCCAGTCGACCGGAGCGGACTTGAAGTAGGGCGAGGTGCCGTTGTCCAAGGCGGGCAGGTCGGGCGTGATTCCCTCGTACGGGATGAAGCTCGGGTGGGCAGCAACCTCCGCCCCGCCGCCACCCCCGCCGGTCGTCGGATTGGTGGACGCGCCGGGTTGACCGGATCCGCCCGGCGTGCAGGCTGCGGCAGCAAGCCCCGCCGTGGCGAGGCCTCCTGCAGCCAGAAGCTGTCGTCGATTGATCATGATTCTCTCCCCAGTCCGCGCGACTTCGCGCCATGTTCAGGTCTGTTGATCACAACACATGGCAAGGGCAGACCCCCAGCTTCGTCTGCAAACTCTGCAAATCATTGCTGCAAAGCAGCATCCTTGTCTGGCTCGGCAGGTGAGACCAGCTGCAGCACCGCCCACGCCAGGGGTGCCGCCACGCCTGTCCAGACCAGATCCCACCACGCAAAGGTGGTGCCCGTGACCACGCGCAACGGCGGCATCGTGCTGACCAGAGCGGCCGGCATGCCGGTCGCTTGCCACCCTTCGACGACCAGTGCCCATCCAACGCTGATCCCGGTCACCAGCACCGGCCGACCGGGGATGATCACCGCCCCCAGACAGGCGATCGCAGCAACGTAGAGAATCGTTCCGGCCAGGTCGGTCCATGGCTGGTTGCGGATCAGTTGCAGCGCCAGGCCGAGGGCGATGACGATCGCCAGGGTGACGCCAGCCCGTACTCGCCGATTCATGACAGCAGGTCCCGGATGATCGGTGCTGCATCGCGCGCGCCTGAGGTGGCATCGGTGACCAGGACCGCGATCGCGAGATCATCGTCGGTCCAGGCAATCATCCAGGCATGGGTGTCGGGCGGGTTCGCCGTGCCGTACTCGGCGGTGCCGGACTTGGCACCGACGACGATTCCTTGCAAGGACTGTGCAGTGCCCGAGCGTACGGTTTCGGCCATCATCTGCTGCAGGGCGTCGGCTTCGTCCTCGGTGAGTGGCGTGCCGGTCGGTGTGGGCTGGTTGGAGCTGAGCAGCCAGGGCAGCACAGTGTGTCCGGCTGCAACGGAGGCGGCCAGACCGGCCATCGCCATCGGGGAGGCTTCGACCGTGCCCTGGCCGATGATCGCAGCGGCCAGCCCCACGGTGTCGACCGGATCGGGGACCTCGCCGTAGAAGGCAGGGAAGCCGACGTCATGGTCGGCGCCGACACCCAGACTGATCGCCGCCTCACGCAGCCGGATCCCGCTCAGCGAGGCATGTTGACCGATCAGGGCAGTGTTGCAGGAGGTCGCGATCGCATCCGCGAGGGTCATCGCCCCCACCCGCGAGGTCGGGAAGTCGCTGTAGTTGGTGAAGGTCCGGCCCTCGACCGTGATCGTGGCGGGACAGTCGAGCGGGGAGTCGGGCCCCAGGCCCTGCCGTACCAGCGCCAGCGCGCTGGCGATTTTGAAGGTCGAGCCGGGTGGAAATCGTCCAAAGTTGGCCAGCGGCTGACCATCGGAGGAATGGGAGGACAACGCCAGTACGGCACCAGTCGAGGGACGTACGACCGCCACCGCCGCATCGGTTGTCACGCCGGCGAGGATTTCGTCGGCCTTGTCCTGCAGGGGAAGGTCCAGCGAGACGGTGAGGTCACGGCCAGCCACCGGCGCTGCGGTGAACAGTTCGACCGGCTCGACATCGGCCTCGGTGGATTCCCGGGCGACGAGCCGTACGGTGCTACCGGCGACCCCGCGCAGGGTGTCGTCATGGCGGCGCTGCAGCCCACTCAGACCGACCTGGTCACCGGCCCTGATCCTGCCCTGGGAGCCTTCGATGAGTTCGGCGGTGGCCTCACCGACGGTGCCGATGAGGCCACCGGCTCGCCCCTTGACCGTCTCGAGGACCATGTCGTCCCTCTGCAGCAGCACTCCAGGGATGTCGTAGGCGGCATCTGGGATGTTCTGGCCACGGCCACGCAGGGTGATCGCTTCGACCCAGGCCTGGTCACCCGCGGCCATGACCCGTTCCACATAGGCGTCGACATCGAGGTCGAGGGCCTGCGCGAGTCGGGTTGCGGAGTCTCTGGTCTGGTCGTCGTCCATCCGGGACTTGTCGATGCCGATCCGGGTGACCGGCAGCAGCGCGGTCAACGGGTCATGGTTGGCGGCACGGATCATGCCGCGAGGCGCCGGGGTGCGACCGTGGACGAGGCGGGTGAGACCGGTGAGCTGTGGATGGACGATTGAGGCGCCCCAACGGAGCTGCCAGGCCTCGGTCTCACCGGGGGTGAGGGTCGCGACCGTCTGATAACTCCAGCTGTTGCCGGCGAGGTTCCAGTCCCAGCTGAGGGTGACCTGCCGGTCGGTGCCGGTCTCCCGCGGTGGGCCAGCAGTCACAGCAGGGTGGAACTCGCCCATGCCGGCAAGGATTTCGGCCAGTTCGGCATCGGCGCCGGGGTCATTGGTCGGGACATCGGTGAGCGTGCCCTGGGCCAGACCGGTGATGAGACGAGCGATCAGGTCGTCGAGTGGGGTGGGCTGGTCCACGCCGGGAGCGGGGGCGCAGGCCGTGAGGAGGAGGACCAACACGACGGCGGCCCACTGCCGGACCCGGCGAACGATCATGACCTGAACCTACCCGGACCCACCAGGTGTGGGACGGCGCTGGCCCCACCTACCCATGGCAGGTGGGGCCAGCGGTCAACGGCATCAGCAGCACCGAGGGCGTGAAACCTCGGTGGAGCCGGACGACTCAGGTCTTGTCGTCCGCCTCGTCGACCCGGTCCTTGACCTCGCCTTCGGCCTTGTGGAACTTGCCCTTGACCTGGTCGGCCACGCCTTCGGCTTGCAGGCCGAGGTCGTCGGTGGCGTCGCCAACCTTCTGCTTGGCCTCGCCGACCTTCTCTTCGACGGTTCCCTTGATCTTGTCGAATGCACCAGACATGTCAGTCTCCTTGTGATGGGGGATTGTGCGCGTGTTGGACGTTGCGGGAGGGGACGTCCCCTCACGCCTTGCGACGGCCGGTGACAGCGCCGTAGATGAGCAGGAGGATCAGCGAGCCGACCACGGCCGTGATCAATGACCAGAACCAGCTACCGCTGAGTTCGAGGCTGAACTCCCCCTGGAAGATGAGGTTGCCCAGTAGGCCGCCGACCAGTGCCCCGAGGACGCCCAGGACGAGGGTGGCGATGATGCCGCCACCTTGCTTCCCGGGCAGGATGAGCTTGGCCAACGCACCGGCGATCAACCCGAGAACGAGATAGAACAGGATGGTCATGACGTGCTCCTTCCGTGGCGGCAGCTGCACCGTGCAATTGCCGGACGAGCAAGCCGTGGGACGCTGCTGCACAGCACGTGGGGAGGGTTTGTCACAGCCCCGCCAAGGACGTGTGCAGTGCGACGTCCCGGTGGCTTGAGACATCTCCAGACTGCACCCGAAGAAGGGTTTGGTCAAGGGGTAAGGACACACCGGCGTGTCTCACTCCGTGGGATTTCGACGGCGCTCAGTTCATCCGTTGCACTGCAGGGCGGTCCGGTTCACGATCGTCGCCAGCTCGGTCAGCGCGTGCTCGCCGGGTGAGTCCGGGGCTGGGTGGCCCAGGACGATGCCGTACCGCCGCGAGGCCCGGTCGTGGGCCCAGTAGCGGCTGAGCGGCACGACCCGGATGCCGTGTGCCGCAGCACTGTCGACGATGCCGGTCTCCCGCTCCACACCGCCGCCGACCTCGATGACCGCGTGGACTCCGCCATCCATGAAGATCGCCCGCGCATCGGCCAGGTCGGTCAGGATCAGCGACAGCCGGGCCCGCCGGCGCCGATGGTCACGCCGCATGGCCTCGATCCGTCGCCGCAGTCCTCCACTGGCCAGGTAGTGGGCCAGCGCTCGTTGCATGACTCCCGACGGCAGACCGCCCAGGTCGGCCCTCAGCCGTACCACATCGGCGACGAGATCCTGGGGCAGGAAGACCGATCCGGCACCCAGATCGCCGCTCACCGTACGGGAGAAGGAGCCGAGCGTGGTGACCACCGACCCCTCGGGCACCGTCTGGCGGTCAAGGGCTGCCAGTGCCGGCAGCGGTGCGCCGACGTGGCGGAGCTCGGAGTCGAAGTCGTCCTCGACAAGATGGGTGCCGCTGTCCCGCGCCCAGGCAAGAAGCTGGTGACGCCGAGCCGCTGACATCGAGTGGCCCAGCGGGTACTGGTGACTCGGGGTGACCACGACGACATCGGGGGCCCTTCGAAGCCGCTGGAGGGCGTGGACCGAGATGCCCTCCTCATCCACGGGGACGGTGACCAGCTCGGCTCCCATTCGCGCGGGAACCCTTCTGAGGCTGGGATATCCGGGATCCTCGACCGCAACCCGCAAGGATCTCCCTTGCCGGGACCCGAGCACTCCCAGCAGCAGCCCGAGCCCGTCGCGAGCGCCCGTGGTGACGACCACATCCTCAGCTTCTGCCGCCACCCCACGCATCCGGCGCAGATGGGAGGCCAACTCGACCCGAAGGGCGATCACCCCTGCCGGAGGCGGTGCGGTCGGACCGAGTTCGGCGGCCGCCTCACGCCAGGCTGCCCGCCAACGGGTGTCGGTGCCACCGCTGACAGTGGTCGGGGAGAGATCGATCAGTGGGCGATTCCTGGTCGTCGGTGGACGCCGGCGTCGCCGCTTCGGTGTCCTCGTCGGATGCGCGGTGTGGAGTTGCGGGTTGACGATCGTGCCGGAACCGACCACCCCGATCAGATAGCCCTCGGCCACCAGCTGGTCAACCGCTGCCACCACACTGCCCCGGGACACTCCCCAACGCGCAGCCAGCGGCCTGGTCGCCGGGATCCGCTCGCCGGGCAGCAGGATGCCACGGTCGATCAGGTCGCGTATCGCATCAGCAATCTGCACCGGCAACGGCCGAGGATTGGCCCGGTCGACATGAATCGACAGGTCGACTTCGGTCCGCTGCATGGGCACGTCAATACGGTACCGGCCCGAAGAGGGACCTCACCGCGGCACACCACCCCTCCCGACTCTCGTGATCGTCGGCAGACCGAGCGTGAGATCCTGCATCCGGAAGTCAGTAACGCCACCGACCCGAGCATTGAGCCCATCCTGCCGGAGGCCGACCACCCCGGGGATGGACAGTCGGTGCGAGCGCCGGTGATGCGTGGGCGGTCGTCGTTCCGGTCAGCGTGAGTGCTGACACTGCTGACACCCCACCAGCCAGTGTCACGAAGCTTCGTCGGTCCATGTCGTGTCTTCCTGTTCTCTGTTCGTGCGATCGGTGGCCCGATCTCAGGCCCGTACGGTCAGCTCCACAGCAGTGATGCGGGGAGTCGCGACTGAGTTGGTCGCCCCCAGGTGCAGCCGGTACTGCAGGTGGCGCTCGACAGCAACCTCACCGTCGACCTCCCGCCAGGGGGCGTGGCCAAGCGTTCCGACCGAGGCGGCACTGCGGATCTCGGCACGGACCCAGGTCTTGGCCGGGACCTCCCCTGTCCAGGTGATGCCGGTCAGCACCCCGGGGGCGTCGAGGGTGAAGACCCGCGAGGTGAAGTCCTCCTCCGGGCTGCGGTCGTAGACATTGCCCAGGTCCTGGTGCATCAGCCCGTGCGGGCCACCGGTCGGCAGGTCCACCCGCTTCTCCTGGGTGAATCCCTCGGGCCCGTTGAACCAGATGTAGGAGTCACCGGGATGGTTGCCGTAGGTCTTGTGGTTGGCAATGGCCATGTCGATCCAGCCGTCCTCGTCAAAGTCGGCGAGCAGGACGCCGCAGGCGGAGTGGTGGAACAGCCGGGTGAGGCGTTGGGGATCGAAGTCGCCGTCCTCGGCGCCCCAGTAGATGTAGGTGTCGAGGTCCCTGTTCTGATGCCCGTGGTAGTTGGTGGCGACGATGTCGAGATGGCCGTCGTTGTTGAGGTCGGCAACGCCAACATCGACCGGGAAGTTCGCCGGAAGCTGGGTACGGCGGTCATTGGAGTAGCCGTCGGGGCCGCCCCAGTAGATGTAGACGAAGGTCCGGTAGTCGTCCTGCGGATCGTCACCCTTGAACCCGCCGACGACCAGATCGAGCCAGCCATCACCGTCCAGGTCGGCGATCCGGGTCGACACCGCAGTGCCGCTGGGGATGACGGTGGCACGCTCGGTGGAGAAACCGTCCGGGCCTCCCCACAGGATGATCGTGCCGCCACCGTCACCACCGAGCTCGGGGATGACCAGGTCCAGCCAGCCGTCCTTGTTGAGGTCAGCGGTGCTCATGTACCGCGGTTGGCGGTAGGTGACACCGTCGATCACCAGAGGGATGACCTGCGGTTCGCCATATCCGTCGGGGCCGCCGTGGAAGATGACCAGTTCCTCGTTGGCCCAGCCACAGCCCACCAGATCCAGGTAGCCGTTGCGGTTGAAGTCGGCGAAGACACCGGACATGTTGTGGTCGGTCGGCAGTTCGATCCGGTCCTCGATCGGGAACTCCTCACCGGCGGCGCCGGCATCCTTGCGGAGATAGAGGAAGGAGCCGTTGCGTTCTGTGGTCCAGTTCTCGTTCGAGTTGGCGACGTAGACATCCGGCACACCCCGATCCTGCAGGTCGACAAATTTCAGCTCGGTCGCCGCCCAGCCGCGGAAATCGATCCGTCGATCCGCGGAGTAACCGTCCGGGCCGCCGAGGTAGACGTAGGTGTCGACGTCTCCGCGGACGGTGTTGCTGAGGTGGTTGAAGAAGACCGGTTTCGGCAGGCCGTCCTGTGGGTGGCGGACGAAGGCCAACTCCAGCGCACAATGGGTCTCGATCCGGCGTGGCTCTGGAATCGGACCGGTTGGTGATCCGGGGAAGATCAGTGACTCGGTGGTGTACGAGGTCGGGATCTGATCCTGGCACACGACGACATCGCCGCGGCCATTGCCGTCAAGATCCACGATCGCCACGTCATTGGCCGACATCGTTGACAGCTCAATCGCCTCATCGGCGAAGCTCCCGTCGCCCTGCCCCAGATGCACGTACGAGGTCTGCTCGACTTCACTGCCCTGCCGGGTGGCCAGAACCAGGTCGTCGACGCCATTGCCGGTGATGTCACCGATCGCAACGCTCATGACCTCGCCCGTGGTCCGCTCCCAAGCAACCGTGGGCCGCCGGTCGGTCACTGCGACCAGCCGGGTCACGCCGTCGACATTGAGGAAGATCACTGGTGTTCCCTTGTGGACAACGGTCTTGAGCCGACTCCAGGTCGGCGGCTTGTAGACGAACAGGCCGGTCGCCCCCAGACTGTCGACCGTGCCACCACCGGCCCCCATGGCCGCAGTGTCGATGCGTGCATTGATCTCGGCATCGCCGGTCAGCCCGACATCGAGAACCGTCGCCCGCCCCGGGTCGATGCCACCATCGCCACCCCACAGGATGCGCACCGAGCTGTCCGCCGAGCGCACCACCAGGTCGTCGACGCCGTCGCCGTCGAGGTCGGCCACCACGATCGACTCGATGGTGCAGTCGAGTTCGAGGTCACGGAACCCGCTCGAGGTGAATCCGTCGGCCCCTTGTTCGAAGATCCGCAGCCGTTCCCGGGAGACGAAGATGATCGCCGGGTCAGCGCCCTCGGCAAACCGACCGGTGACGACGTCCTTGCTGGAGGGCGCCCACAGTTGCAGCATCCGCTTGCGGCTCCACCCGTCGGCATCACCGAACCAGACCTGGGCCCACAGCTCATTGGTGGCACCGTCGTACTGGTTGGCCACGACGATGTCGTCGAAGCCGTCACCGTTGAGATCGGCGACCGCTCCGGCGAAGGCACCTCGACTCGGCAGCTCGATCCGCTCATCACTGTGCAGAGGATCGAGCATGACGTGGACCGGGAGCGAGACGCCGTCATCATGTGAGTTGGCAAAGGGGATGTCGACATAGCCGCTGCCGGTGAGGCTGCTGTAAGCGATGCGCTGCAGCACGCCGGCCTTGGAGACATAGAGGTTCTGGCCGGCATTGCCGAGGGTGCCCTGTTGGAAGTCGAAGAACGACCGGTCACCAACAGTGAAGGGCGAGGTGGACACGTGGATGCTCCTGGATGATGTGCCTGTGGGCGGTTGGGTGGTGTGGATCAGAGGAGGGTGATGGTTTCCCGTACGGTCTCGGTGGGTCGGGCGAAGGCGGCCCACTGAGCGACCGCGACCTTGTCTCCGAGGCGGCCCAGGGAGTGAGCACCGGACGGATTGTTGAAGATGTAGATGCCGTCATATCCGGCGGCGTAGAACTCCTGTGCTCGTTGGAGATACTGCGGTCGAGTCATCCTGGCGGAGGCGACATTGCTACTGACTCCAGCGGCGGCGAGATTTTCGCTGGCGCGACTGCTGTCCATGCCGTTGATGACAGCTTCGATACCCCCATAGAGCACGGGCATCGAGGCCATGGCGACACCGGCACCCACAGCGGAAACGCCACCGAGGAAGGTGCGGCGCCCGAAGGTCGGGCCGACACGGGTCGAAGTGGAGGGCGCGTGCGTCATTGTCGTACCTCACTGGAAGGGACTAGATCGCTGCGGCTCGCAGCAACAGGCCCACTTGTAGGTTGTGGGACAATATTCATCCTTGGGTCAGAGCAGACAGGTTGTCAACGGTTGGGGGCAAATCGTCCAAGATTGTGGGACGTGCTACATCCGACGCGGGTGGGTGTAGGTTGAGATCGTGCCCGCAAACCCAGCCACGGAGCGCTCCTACCGTCGCCCGACACCACCGCGGGTGGAGGACCTCCTTCAGGCCTACATCATCGACCACGGCTTCCAGCCCGGAGATCGCCTCCCCACCGAGGCTACCTTCTGCGACGAGCTCGGAGTCTCCCGCAACGCCGTCCGCGAGGCCATGCGATCCCTCCAGTCCTTGGGGATTCTCGAAATCCGTCATGGCTACGGCGCCTATCTGTCCGAGGTCTCACTGCCCCGCATCGAGGACGCACTGACCTTCTGGGGACGTCTGTTGCGCCGCGACGGCGACGACCACGTACTGCGCCGGATCGCCGAGGCCCGCAGCATGATCGAGGCCAGCCTGGTCGCCGAAGTCTGCGGTCGCCTGAGCGAGGCTGACTTCGCCGAGTTGCGTGAGTGCATCGCCGCCCTGGAGCGGTCGTCCAGCAAGGGTGAGCGTGACTTCGACGCCGACCGCCGCTTCCACGAGGTCCTCTACCGCCCGCTCGACAACTGGGTCACCTCGGGCTTCCTGCGCACCTTGTGGGACAGCACCCGCTCCATGTTGGAGGCCCAGGCCAGCGTCCCGAGCGATCTGGACAAGGCCCCCGAACACCACCGGGCGATCGTCGACGCCCTGGAGGTCGGCGACGCCCAGGCTGCCGCCGGTGCGATGCGGGAACACTTCGGCCCGATGATGCGTGGCAAGTACGAGGACTGAGCTTTCCCACCGGCCCGTCACCGAACCGTTATCCCAAGCATGACCACCAGGTGTTGACGCTGCCCGAAAAGCGTTCTTAGTATGTGTGACATCCTACAATCTGGAGGAACGGGGCAACTGCCCCCAACAACGTTCGACCAATCGACGACCGTCGCAGCCGACGGTCCCAGGAGATGCCGATGTCCAGAGCACGTTCACTGGCGAAGATTGCCGGTGTTGCCCTCATTGCCGCGTTGACCTTCGCGGCCTGCACCCCGCCGGGGTCGTCACCCGAACCCGGCGCCTCGCCCACCGACGCGTCGTCCTCGACCCAGGCCGGCGGCGATCTGCGCTACCACCTCTACCAAGCACCGACCACCTTCTCGCCCTTCCACGCCACCAATGGTGCCGACGGCGAGATCGCCGGACTGCACTTCCGCCCCCTGATGGTCACCCAGGGCGAGGACTACCACGGCATCCTGGCCAAGGAATGGGAGGTGTCGGACGACCTGACCACCTTCACCTTTACCCTGCAGGAGACCAACTGGAGCGACGGCACTCCGTTCACCTCGGCCGATGTCCTCTACACCTTCGAGACCTTCGCTGCCCCGGCCACCGCCTCCGGTTTTTCCGGTCGTCTCGGTGGAGTGAAGGGCCTGACGGACTTTCAAGAAGGCAAGGCCGACACCATCACTGGCCTGACCGCTCCCGACGACCACACCGTCGTCATCGAGCTCGACGCCCCCAATGTCGGCTTCATGACCGGCTTGGGCACCCTGATCATCGTGCCGAAGCACATCTACGGCGACATCGCCATCGACCAACTCCAGACCACACCGGAGTTCCGTGAGCCCACGGTCGGCATCGGCCCGTACATCTTCTCCCGTTGGGTGACCGACGACCAGATCGAGTTCGTCCCCAACGAGGAGAGCTTCGAGGACCATCCCCTGGATCACATCTACGCCCAGTACCTCGCTGGCGACGTGGCCCGCGCCCAGCTCGAAACCGGTGAGATCGACATCGCCCAGATCGCCGCCGCTGATGTCGATGCAGCCAAGGCCGCCGGAATCAACGTCCAGGCCAAGGAAGGCATCGGCGTGATGTCACTGTTCAGCGCCCTCGACTCCGGCAAGCTCGCCGACGTCAAGGTTCGCCAGGCGATCATGTACGCCATCGACCGCCAGTCGATCGTCGACAATGTCCTTGGTGGCAACGCCAAGATTGCCGAGACCCTGCTCTATCAGCCCTCGTGGACCATCCCCAATGACCTCACCGAGTACAACTACGACCCAGACAAGGCCAAGGCGCTGCTGGCGGAGGCCAACTGGGACGAGTCGGTCGAAGTCAACCTCGACATCGTCCCCGGCCAGGCCGACCGTGATGCGGTCATGGAGATCATCGCCGGGCAGCTGCAGGCAGTCGGCATCAACGCCAAACTCCATCAGGTCCAGCCGGCCGAACTGACCACGCTCGTCGAGGACCGCAAGTTCGACCTGCTGATCACCATCCTCTCGATGTCTCCGGTCGAACCTGCTCTGGCCAATGGCCGCTTCATGTGCGGTCAGAGCCTGAACCTTGCTGCCTACTGCAACGAGGAACTGGACCAACTCCTCAAGGAAGCCAGCGAATCCGCGGACCAGGCAGTCCGTGAGCCGCTTTACCACGACGCACAGCGGATCATCAACCGTGATGTCCCAGCCATCCCGCTGTACGTTTCCAACCAGATGTGGGGATCCACCGACCGGGTGCAGGGCTTCGACCCGACGATCGGTGCGCTGACCTCGGCCCAGAACTGGACGGTCAGCTGACAGACCCGGCTGGCGGTGACCTCCCACCAGGTCACCGCCAGTCGAACGTCCTGCCCCTGCAACCACGAGGAACCAACCGAGCATGGTGAGTTTCGTCCTGAGACGGCTGGCCATCAGCGTCGTCACGCTGATCGGCATCAGCATGGCGCTGTTTGCGCTGACCCGATTCATCCCCGGCGACCCTGTGAGCATGTACTTCAACCCACTCACCTTCGAAGGTGACCGCGAGGCCGCCGTCGAAGCCGTACGGGCAAGGCTCGGCCTCAACGATCCGATCCCCGTGCAGTACATCGCCTGGGTGCGGGAGATCTTCAACGGCAACATGGGCTTCTCCATGATCACCGGACGACCGGTCACCGAGCTGATCGCTGATCGGCTGCCCGCCACCATCTACCTGATGGGCGTCAGTACAGTCATTGCGATCGTCCTCGGGATCACCGGCGGCATCATCGCCGCACTCCGCAAGAACACCATCGTCGACTACGCCACCTTGTTGGGTGCCCTGGGACTGGTGTCGGTGCCCTCGTTCTTCATTGCCCTGTTGGCGATCTACATCTTCGGCCTCAAGCTCGGCTGGCTGCCGACAGCCGGCATCAACGTGCCCAACGGCGGTTGGGGGGACGCCATCCGCCACCTCATCCTGCCAGCCGGGATCATGGGCATCTCCGGATCGGTCGGCTACATCAGATGGGCCCGCTCCAGCATGCTCGATGTTCTCGATCAGGACTACATGGTCACCGCCCGGTCCAAAGGACTGTCCCGACCACGGGTCGTCCTGCAGCACGGCCTACGCAATGCTCTGATCCCCTTGGTGACCATCTTGTCGATGAGCATCCCCAGCTTGTTCGGTGGCTCGGTGGTGATCGAGCAGCTCTTCGCCTGGCCAGGCACCGGCCGGATGGCGATCGATGCCATCAGCAACCGCGACTACCCCGTCGTCATGGGATTCGTCATGATCACGACCATCCTGGTGCTGGTGTGCAATCTGCTCGCCGACATCACCTACGCACTCGTCGACCCGAGGATCCGCCTGTGACTGCCCCCGATCGCACCGTCGCCGGACCGGGCACGAAAGCAGGGCTCGATCCGAAGGCCGGTCCTGGTCCGGCATCCGGCCCGGACCCCATCGCCGGCACCAGCCCCATCACCGGCGCGATCCCCGTTGCCGACCCTGACTCGACGACGCCCGGGCTGGACAGCGACCTGCTTGCCTCTCCCCCGGTGAGCCCGAGACGGGCCGCATGGCGACGATTCCTGAAATATCGGCTCGCTCTGCCCGGGCTGATCGTCCTGACACTGGTCGTCCTCGGTGCCGTACTCGGCCCGCTGCTGTGGCAGGTCGATCCCAACGCCGTCGATCCGGCGCAGTACCGTAACCCCCCATCGCCCGATCACCCGCTGGGCACCGACTCGGCCGGTCGTGACGTGCTCGCCCGACTCATCGTCGGCGGCCGCGTGTCCCTGGCAGTCGGCCTGGCAGCCGCAGTCACTGCCACCTTCGTAGGGATCCTGCTCGGGGCGCTGGCCGGCTACGCGCGCGGATGGGTCGATTCCTTCCTGAGCCGGGTGTGCGAAGTGATGCAGTCGTTCCCGACGATCATCGTGATCATCACCTTCGCCGCCTTCTTCGGACCGTCCTTGGTCACCATGATCATCATCATCGGCTTGATGGAATGGACCGGCGGCTTCCGGGTGACCCGCGGCCTGACCATGTCATTGCGGGAGCAGGACTCCGTCGTGGCGGTGGTGGGTCTCGGCGCCCGGAACAGCCGAGTGCTGTTCCGGCACATCGTGCCGGCCGTGCTCGGTCCGGCGACCGTGATCGCGACCGGCATGATCAGTGGTGTGATCATGACCGAGGCGACACTGTCCTTCCTCGGTCTCGGTGTGCCACCACCATCATCCAGCTGGGGCACCATGCTCAACCAGGCCCAGTCCTTGCGGATCCTCGAATCGATGCCGTGGATGTGGCTGCCGCCCGGCATCGCCATCGCCATCACCGTCCTGTCGGTCAACTTCATCGGTGAGGGGCTCCGCAACGCCGTCGACCCGAGGCAGGGACAACGATGACCAGCACCTCTGAGACGACTCCCGTGCTGTCAGTACGGGATCTGACCTGTGAGTTCTCGACCGCGGGGGGCACCGTACGGGCCGTCAACGGAGTGAGCTTCGACCTCGCCCCGGGCGAGACCCTCGGTGTGGTTGGCGAGTCCGGATCGGGCAAGTCGATCACCATGCTGGCGATCCTCGGGCTGCTGGCGGCCAACGGTCGCATCACCGGCGGTTCGGTGACACTCGACGGAGTCGAACTGGTCGGTGCCAGCGAGAAGCGCCTGCAGTCGGTACGGGGGAGGGAGATCTCGATGATCTTCCAGGACCCGATGACGGCGCTCAACCCGGTGATGACCATTGCGGCCCAGATCGACGAGAGCCTGAAGCGTCATTCCCGTGGGCTGGACCGACGTGGTCGCCAGTCCCGGATCATCGAGCTCCTGGATCAGGTCCGGATCCCGAATGCGGTCCGCCGAGCCCGGCAGTATCCGCACGAGTTCTCCGGCGGCATGCGCCAGCGGGCCATGATCGCCATGGCGATGGCCAACCGCCCGCGGATCCTGCTCGCCGACGAACCGACCACGGCACTCGACGTGACCGTACAGGCCCAGATCCTCGACCTGCTGCACGATGTACAGGTCGAGACCGGGACCGCTCTGGTGATGATCACCCACGATCTGGGAGTGATCGCCGAGGTCGCCGACCGCGCTCTGGTGATGTATGCCGGGCGGGTCGTCGAGACCGGCACCGCAGCAGAGCTGTTCGCCGAACCACGACATCCCTACACCCGCGGACTGTTGGCATCGCGCCCCACGCTGGACGACACCGACGGTGGCGACCTGGACGCAATCCCCGGACAGCCACCGAATCCGGCCCGGCTGCCGTCGGGATGCTCCTTCCGACCACGTTGTGACCTGGCCCAGGGCCGTACCGAGTGCGCTGAGGCCCCTGAGCTGGCCGTCCTGGGCGAGGGCCGGGCCGCCGCCTGCCACTTCCACACCGAGCTAGCCCTGAGCGAGAGGCCGGCATGAACGAACCACTGCTGCAGGTGAGCGATCTGGTCAAGCACTATCCGGTGAAGCGATCCACCCCGTGGGAGAAGAAGCGCTGGGTACACGCTGTCAACGGCGTCTCCTTCGAGGTCGGCCGGGGCGAAACCCTCGCGCTGGTGGGCGAGTCCGGCTGCGGCAAGTCCACGGTCGGCAAGACCCTGATGCGGTTCCACGAGCCCACCTCCGGTCAGATCTCGTTCGACGGTCAGGACCTGGCGGCGCTGTCCCGCTCGGAGCTGCGGAAAATGCGGCGCGACCTGCAATTCGTGTTCCAGGATCCGTACGCCTCGTTGCCGCCGCGCAACACCGTCGGCGCCATCATCACCGAGCCGTTGGAGATCCACAGAGTCGGGACCGCCGAGTCACGTCGGGCCCGAGCCGAGGAGTTGCTTGATCTGGTCGGGCTGCGCCCCGAACTGATCAACCGTTATCCGCACGAGTTCTCCGGCGGTCAACGCCAAAGGGTCGGCATCGCCCGAGCGCTGGCCCTCGAACCGAACATGCTGATCCTCGACGAACCCGTGTCAGCCCTGGATGTGTCGGTGCAGGCCCAGGTGGTCAATCTGCTGAGTCGGCTGCAACGCGAACTCGGGTTGTCGTATCTGTTCATCGCCCATGACCTGGCCGTGGTCAAGCACATCGCCCACCGGGTCGCCGTCATGTATCTCGGCCGGATCGTCGAGATCGGCACCACCGAGGAGCTCTTCGCCAACCCGCGCCATCCCTACACCCAGGCCCTGCTGTCAGCTGTTCCGGTGTCGGATCCGACCCTGCGGGGGCAGGGTGAGCGGATCCGGCTCATCGGTGACCTGCCTGATCCGGTGTCGTTGCCCTCGGGCTGCTCGTTCCGGACTCGTTGTCCGATCGCCACCGACGAGTGCGCCGTCGAACTCCCCCTGCTGACCTCCGTTCCCGAGGTCCCCGCAGCGACCGCGGCTGCCTGCATCCACGCGACCCAACCGGAGGTGGCCCGATGAGTTCAGGATCCTCTGTCCGTACGGGACTGTGGCGCCATCACGCCCGGCTCCCGGTCCGGGATCTGGCTCACGTGGTGAGCCTGGGCGAAGGCGACACCCCGACGGTCGACGTGTCGGCGACCATCGGCGCGCGGATCGGACTCGACCGGCTGTGGGTGAAGGCCGAGGATCGCAATCCGACCGGTTCCTTCAAGGCCCGGATCGCCTCGGTGGCCTTCAGCCTGGTCCGTGAGCGCGGGTTGGCGGGTGTTGTGGGCACGTCGTCGGGCAACGGTGGTGCTGCTGCCGCGGCCTATGCAGCGGCAGCCGGATCCCAGGCCGTGTTGTTCACGCTGGCTGACATCGTGCCGGCCAAGCTGCGTGAGATCGCCGCGACCGGCGCGGTCTGTCGACGGGTTTCGGGGGTCGGGCATGATGCCGCCTCGACCCGGGAGGTGGCCGACCTGGTGGCCGCCGCAGCCGCAGCCAGCGGTCACTATCCGATGCTGACCGGCTTCCACTACGCGCCGGAGGCGATGACCGGGGTCCAGACGATTGCGTACGAACTGGCCGAGCAGGTCCCGGACGCGACTCGCGTCTACGCCCCGGTCGGCGGTGGCGGACTGCTCACCGGGCTGTTCCGCGGATACACCGAGTTGGGCTCGGTGCCGGTCCTGGTCGGCGTCCAGCCGTACGGGGTGGGCTCACTCCCTGCGGCGCTGGACGGACATCTGGAGGGGATCACCGGCGCCGTGACCAGCAGGGTGTCGGGGCTGCAGATGGCGGTCCTCTACGACGCCGACGGTGCTGTTGCCGCCATCGCGGACAGTGGTGGCCACGCGGTCGCTCCGACCGACGAGGACATCGCAGCGGCCCAACGGATCATGGCCGAAGCCGGACTCCTGGTCGAGCCGGCTGGCGCCACCGCATTGGCCGGGGTGATCGCCGATCTCGCCGCCGGTCGACTCTGCCGGAACGAACCTGTGGTTGTCATTGCGACCGGCGCCGGGCACAAGGACCTGGCGGCGCTTGACCGGCTCGTCGGTGACGCCGTTGTCCCCACGATCGACCCGGACCAGGTCGAGGCCGAGCTGCGCTCCCTGGTCACAGCGACACCCGCTTCGGGAATCGACCGGTCTTCGCCCACCGGTCGATGTGGCGGCCGGTCGCTGGTCGAGTGGCAGACCGAGCGGGTGACCAGCCCCGACGGATCGGTAGGAGTCACCGTCCACCGGTGCGTCTCCACAGCACCCGGACCGCGACTGCTGGTGCTCGGCGGCGTCCACGGCAACGAGATCGGCGGCATCCTCGGCGCCGGTCGGGTCGCGGCGACCCCACTGCCTCTGATGGCTGGCTCGATCACGGTGATCCCGGTGACCCACGAAGCAGCTCACTCGGCATTCGTACGGACCGGACCGGCGGACGGACTGGACCTGGCCCGGACCTTCCCCGGCGATCCGCTCGGCAGCCCCACCGAGCAGGTGGCCGCTGTCGTGGCCGGTCTGATTGCCGAGCACGACGGTCTCATCGACCTCCACACCTCGTCTCAGGATGCTGACCTGCCCCTGTTCGCCGGCACATTGTCAACCGGCCCCCAGGGCGAGGCCAACTTGGCGATGATCAACGCCTTCGGCCTGGACACGATCTGGAGCCACCCCGAAGTCGGCCCCGGTCGGACGCTGACCGTCGCCGAGGAGCTCGGCATCCCCGCGATGTATGTCGAGTCGCCCCGCGGTGGTGTCGTTGATCCGGTGGTCGTCGAGCAGTACGCCAACGGAGTGCTCCGAGTCGCCCAGTCATGGGGGCTGCTGCCATCCGACACGGTCCCGACCGCCCGACAGCCTCGGCTCCACCTGACCGGCAACGGGAACACCGACACCTTCACTGCCGCCGAGGTCGACGGCTGGTTCGCCGCAGAAGCGACCATGCTCGACCCAGTGCATGCCGGAGACCGGGTCGGTGTCGTCCTCGACCACTCAGGACACCCGATCAGCGAGGTCCGCGCGGCCGCCGACGGCCACATTGTCTTCCTTCGCACCCTTGCCCCGGTCACGGCCGGCACCCCCTTGGTGTCGGTCTGCCCACCCGCCTCTCAACTCCCGTACAGAAAGTGACCCATCAGTGACTTCCGACAATCGGACCCCGGTGGTCCCCACCAGTGGGGTCATCGTCCCCATGGTGACGCCCCTGGTGCCCTCCGGGGGAATTGACCTCGAGTCGACCACCCGGTTCACCCGGCACCTGATTTCGACCGGTGTCGACGGACTGCTGGTCCTGGGCTCCTCCGGCGAAAATGGCGCCCTGTCTGCCGAGGACCGCCGCACGGTCACCGGCTGTGTGGTCGACGCGGCCGCAGGTGATGTGCCGGTCTGGGCGGGGGTGGCGAGTCTGGGCACCGCGGACGCCGTCATCGACGGTGCCGCTTTCGCCGGGTTGGGCGCCGATGCGCTGCTGCTGCCCGCCCCGTACGGGTTCCAGCTGTCCCCTGACGAACTGGCCGGCCACTTCGGTGCGGTCGCCGATCGGGCGCAGATCCCGGTCGTCGCCTACGAGGTGCCGAGCCGTGTCGCGGTGTCCCTCAGTGCTGACCTGCTGGTGCGGCTCGCCACCGACGGGACCATCGCCGGCGTGAAGGATTCCAGCGGCAGTGCCGGTGAAGCCCGGCTACGGGTGGGCGCACTCCGCGAGGCCGGCTTGGCCGAGCTGCCACACTTCACCGGGGCCGAGGAGTCGATCGATGGATTCCTACTCAGTGGTGGATCCGGGGCGATCCCCGGGCTGGCCAACCTCTTCCCAAGGTTCCATCTCGCCCTTGCCGCGCATGCGGCAGCCGGAGACTGGGCCGCCGCCGCACACATCCAGGACCAGATCGTCGCCCTGTTGGACGTCTACTTCCGACCGATCCCGGGCGGAAGTTTCTCCGCGCAGTTCTTTGCGATCGTCAAGGAAGCCCTGGTGCAGCAGGGAGTCATCGCCCACAACACCTCCGCAGCCCCCTTCGTCCAGGCCGATCCCGGCCTGGTCAGCCATGTCGCCGACTTCCTGACCAAGGCGGCAGAGCTTCGGCCGGAAGCATGAGCGACCTGGTGGCGGTCAGCGGGCTCGGATCGATCGGGCGTCAACATCTGAAGGCATTCCGCTCGATTGGGGTGGAACGGCTCGTCGGCTTCGATGCCTCCGCCGAGTCACGGTCGAGGTCCGAGACCGAGATGGCCGGCCTGGCGACGGTCGACTCATTCGAGGCCCTGCTCGACCTGGGGCCCACCGCGGTGGTGGTGGCTGTGCCGGACCATGCCCACCTGGGCCAGGTGGAGCAAGCAGCACATCGCGGAATCGCCGTACTGGTGGAGAAGCCGCTTGCGCCACGGGCCGAAGACGCTGCCGCCGCAATCTCCCGTCTCGGGACAGCCGCCGACCGCTGTGTCGTGGGCTACGTGCTCCGGCACAACCTGGCAGCCAACCGGGTAGCCACACTCTTGGCCGACAATGTCATAGGGACACCGACAAGTTTCCAGGTGCTGCTCGGCGCGTACGGCACGATCACCGTGGCGGCGAACCGGTTTGCCGTGCCGGAGGAGGGTCGGCTCTATCGGGACTACTCGCACGAGTGGGACTACCTGGCCTGGTGGTTCGGGGAGATCTCGTCGGTGCTCGCGGTCGCTCGGACCACCGATGCAGTGCCGCATGTCGAGTCACCGAATCTAGTCGATGCCCTGCTGGAGACCACGACGGGCATCGTCGGGTCGGTCCACATCGACTATGTCGACCAGCGCGGCATCCGCCAGGTGTCGGTGATCGGCACCCATGGGTCGCTGGT
This sequence comes from uncultured Propionibacteriaceae bacterium, assembly GCA_945911015.1. GTDB lineage: Bacteria > Actinomycetota > Actinomycetes > Propionibacteriales > Propionibacteriaceae > Avipropionibacterium. The sequence continues at coordinate 10,409 of CAMDZW010000037.1, read as the reverse complement.
GGCCGACATCGGCGCCGGGACCACCACCGTACGAAGGGTTGGGTCTGCTGCCCTCGAAGCCTACGACGACCGGGCACCGGCAGCGGTTGCCCTGGCCCGGCAGGCCTCCCACCTGTTGGCGGTGGCTCATGGTGAGGCAACTCCTGCGGTCTCCTTGGCCGACGGGCTGGCCGCCATCCAGGTCGCCGATGCACTCCGCTCCTCCGCCCCCACCCGCAATTGGGTGAATCTGACAGAAGGATCATGACGATGGAACCGTTCTCCATGGACAGCTTCCGCCTCGACGGGCAGGTGGCGGTCGTCACCGGCGGTGCCGGGATCTACGGCACCGGCTTCTGCCTGGCACTCGCCGCAGCGGGCGCAACTGTCGTGGTGACCTCACGGACCTTGTCGACCGCCGAGGAGGCTGCCGCCTCGATCGCCGAGCAGAGCGGAGGCACTGTGGCCGGGATGGTGCTCGACCAGGGTGATCGTGACTCGATCGCCACCTTCGGCACCGAACTGCGGGAACGGTTCGGCCAGGTCGATGTCCTGGTCAACAACGCCGTCCAGCGGGCCGGGGCCGGTCTGTTCGAGACGACCGCCGAGGACTGGGAGTCCACCAGTGTCGTCAACTCGCGGGGCCTGTTCCTCGTCACCCAGGCGGTCGTGGCGATGATGGTCGAACAGGGCAGTGGGTCGATCATCAACATTGGCTCGATCTACGGTGTGGTCGCTCCCGATGCCACCCTGTACGAGGGGACACCGGTCCACCCGTATGCCTTCTACAGCTACGACAAGGCGGGCATGGCCGGGTTCACCCGCTATCTCGCCGGTGAGCTCGGGCCGCACGGGATCCGGGTCAACTACCTCGCCCCCGGCGGTTACAACCAGTCCGGTGAGTCGAGCGAGTTCAGCGTCAAGTACGGCCGACGGACAGCCCTGCGCCGGATGGCACTCGACCACGATGTCAGCGGCGCCGTCGTCTTCCTCGCCTCATCCGCCTCGGCCTACATCACCGGCACCACGATCCCGGTGGACGGGGGTTGGACCGCTCACTGAGCAGGCTTGACACGTGGCGTCAGATCGGTGACCGTGTGACCCAAGGTCGGGCATTGGTCAACGATGATTGGGGTGTCATGTCGGGCAGGTGGCAATCAGGACTGGCGGCATTTGCTGGTGCCATCGTGATCGGTGTTGTTTCTGCTTGTGCAGGAGGGCTCGGTGCAGGACCACCCTCAGTCACCGCCACGCCATCAACCGCATCAACCCCGGATGTGGACGATCCGATGTCGACGGCGTACTTCATGGTCGTTTCACACCATCAAGTGGCCAATGCTTCCGGAGGAATGATCGACGGCGTCATCGTCATCCATGTCGAGTTCGTGCGAGGCCTGTCGCCGCAGGAGCAGAGTTCGGTCCTGGAACTGCTCGCCCAGCAGTGCGCGGACGCGGTGGGCGCCAACGTCGAGCTCACCGTTGTGGACGACGCTGGAGACCTTGACTAGACGCCCGCCCGTACCGTCGATCCACGTTTTTGGGCGGGAGAGTGGTTACCCATCCGGTCAACCAGCCGATTCATGGATCGACGGTACGGTCACCGGCTGATCAGAATGCTTCAGAGCGGCGAGAGACGCGGTCGCAGCAGTCCTGACACCGGACTGACTGCTCGGAACAGTCGCCCGGCGAGCGGCTCCGCGGCTGACCGAGCCTCGTCGTAGCCTTCGCGAGCAGTGGTGATCAGCAGCTCGCGGCAGTCCAACCCGCCGAGCTCGACTGCGGTGGTCTGCGGCGTCGGGACCTCGACCACCAGATCAAGACGTCCGTCGACATAGCGGTGGACCTGGCCGAGACCGTAGACCGCCACCCACAGTCCGCCCTCGGCATCACTGGCCAGGCCGTCCGGCATGCCCTCGGTCAGTTCGATCGCAGCCCGGCTGCCGATGACAGTGCCGGTTGCCAGATCAACCTGATGCGCCCACACGATCCGGTCGGCGCTGTCGGCATGCCAGAGCACCGTGCCGGAGGTGTCCCAGGCCATCCCGTTGCTGAGGGTGAACCCCTCTCGTACGGTCCGGGTCGGCTGACCGGCCTCCACGACCAACAGTGCGCCGGCTCCGGAGCGTCGTTCGGCGTCGACCGTGCCGACCCAGAGCCGACCCGCGGCATCGGCAGTGCCGTCGTTCAGCAGGGTCGGCGGATCGACGACAAGCCGTCCTCGGTCACCGGAGAGGGGAGCGAGAGTGGTGTTGTCCAGGATCTGGGCGTCGGTTCCTCGTACGGGATGGACGAGCGAGACCCGACCACCGCGGTCGGCGACCAGCTCGGCCGACTCTCCCGGAACCCGTCGCCAGACCCGGCCGACGGCAGCATCGACCCACCACCACGCGTGCCCGTCCCATCGAGGACTCTCGCCGAGCGTGGTCCGCGGCGCCTCGTCATTGACCAGCGTGGCCTGAATCGTTGTCACGCAAGGAATTCTGTCGCCTCGAGGTGGGTCGGGGCAACCACCGGCCCAGCCAGCAGCGGGTCGTCGGTCTCGATGTACGGGATCCGCACCCCGGTCCCCGCATCCACGTACCGAGTCTGCTCCGCGTGTCGGCGAGGATCTCTGCGTAAGCAGGATCTTCGGCAACATTGGTCAACTTTGCCGTCACCCCGCCCTACATGAACGGTGCATCCCAGTCGTGGCGGCCGTGAGCGACGCCGAAGCTCGCCAAGGCCAACCAGACCGACCACGATCGATTTGCGGATGCATCGGCGTGGATCGTCGTAGGTGTGGAAGGTGATCTCGCCGAAGATCTCCTGTCGCCCGGCCGGTGATTCCCCCTTCAAGGAGGCAATGAGACTGTCTCCATGGAGGTGCGACGGAACTTCGGCGCTCGCCGCTTCGAGCAATGTCGGGACCAGGTCGACATTGCTCACCAGGCCGTCGACGACTCGACCATCGGACCAGCCGCGACCGGGTGCGCGGACGATCAGTGCAGTTTCGAGACCGGGATCGTAGAGGGTGCACTTGAGCACGGGGCAGGGCCAACCCGTGGTCGGTGGTGAACAGGACGATCGTGGAGTCCCGTAGCCCCAGGTCGTCGACAGCGTTGAGAACCCGGCCGACCGCAGCATCCATGTGATGGACAGCACCCTGCAGTTCGGCCATCTCGGCCCGGGTGTGTCAAAGCCGAGCAGAGCCGCAATGTCGTGGTCCGGCAACCGTTTCGACTCGTGATGGACGCCGATCATATCGCTGCAGTAGCCCGCCTCTCCGAGGAGCGAGTCCAGATGCCGTTCGGTCGGGTGCAGGTCCCAGCCGAAGCTGGCATGGGTGAGGCCCATGACGCCATTGGCGTGCGGAAAGCCGCCGGTGAACAGCGACGCCCGCGAAGGGCTGCACTGGGGTGCGGTGCAGAGCGCATTCGTGAACCGGACCCCTTCGTCGGCGAGCCGGTTGAGGTTGAGCGTACGACCGGTCAGGTTGCCGTAGCAGCGGAGGAAACGCCCCAGATCGTGGCAGTGGATCAACAGGACGTTCGCCCGGGCCGGGGCCAAGTAACGGTCGATCGGCGCCGGACTCATCTACAGCCCACACGCCCTGCAGCACCTTCACCGCGGCATACGAGAGCATCCGGCCCTCGGCTTCCGATCCCTGGCCACGCTGCTTCTTCGACGCCTTTGCATTCTTCGTCGTGATCTCCACCCGCGTCGTCATCGACAGTACACTTCCCATGCCACCACGGTCACCGTTTCGTGGGCATTGTCAACTGACGCACCGAGGGACGTTTTCGCAGGCATCTTTCGTGAGTCTCGTCGAGCCCTTGACATGGTTCGGTAGCGACCCTAAAGTACTGGGCACCCGCAGTGACGCAGAGAGGAAGCATCGATGCCTACCCCCAGCAGGCGTCTGCTAACCCGTGTCGTCGCGATCGCGGCCGCGTGCACCGCAGCCTTCGTGATGGCCACACCAGCAGCAAGTGCGGCACCGCCGACATCAGCGCCGGTTCAACCGCCCGTCGGGCACGACTTGGATCGCCAGTTCATCTTCGAGGACGTGGTGAAGGACTCCCTCAAAGAGATGCCAGACGGGCTGGTCGACTTCGTGTGGCACGGCACAACTGGCGTCCTAACGGTCAAGTCAGGCTTCGAGTCTCAAGCCAGCGACATCGCCGACAGACACAGCGCAGACCTTACGGTCAACACGGCACGGGACGACGCCATCGCTTGGGTTGAGCAAACCAGCGTCGAACGGGCAGCGATCGACATCGTGAAGAACACCGTCACCTCAGGCAACGCCCGGTACGACGTCGCAAGCGGGCGAATCAAGCTGATCGTGCGCGGAGCAGACCCTGCATCCACTGTAAGGGCGGCTGAGCAGAGACTGGCGTCGAATCGTTCAGCTGCGTCACTTCCCGCGATCGACATCGAGTACGACCCGCTGGACAGTGGGTTGGAGCTTCAGGCCGATGTAGTCGGAGGCAAACAGTACGGAGCCTGCACGGGTGGGTTCATGGGCTATCTTGGCTCCGCGTGGGGCATCATCACGGCTGGCCATTGCGGCAATGCCAGCACGTACGACGGCGCCAGTCGTAGCGGCGCACCGGCCAACGCATACTCGTCGAATGGCTACGACATCCAGTTCGTGCCGCTCAATGGAGGCACTCCAAGGAACAAGTTTGTATCGTTCCCGGGCCTTCTGACGACCATCGACGGAATTGGAATCCCCGCAGTTGGCGGCTGGCTCTACACGTACGGTGTTGTTTCGCATGATCAAGGCACCACGATCGCCGAGGACCTCGGCTGCGAGTTCTACGACGATTTCACCATCTGCAACCTGTACAGGACAACTGACCAGGTGACCCAGCATGGCGATTCTGGTGGACCGTGGTTCGCGGGCACCCACGGGTACGGGATTACCACAGGTGTCTGGAACCGCAACGGAAACCACGGCTCCGTGCTGACCTCCTTAGTGAGTGTGCTGTACATCCCGGGTGTCGCCAGCGTGAAGACGTCATAGTCATGGCTCGTAAGTGCGCATCGGTAGCGGCTACCATCGCTGGACTTCTCGTGCTAGTGGGCGCATGTAGTCAGGGCACCCCAGCCGCACCGATAGCTAACCAGCCGATGCCCACGACAGCACCCACCGCGTTGGACTGCCGAGAACCCGACCCCCTCCCGGCGGAGAGGCGCAATGACTGTGTCAGGGCAGCCCTCTTCGAGCTCCAGGCGGCCTACGAGGCCGATGACCGGAGCGGCCCGGGCAAGGCACCGCGTTGCTGCGGGGTCCGGTACGTCGAGGAGGACCATGCTCTGCTGGTGACGATCTACTCGTCGAAGGTGGATGTGGACGCGGCGGAGAAGCACCGGATCCAGGACATTGCCCAAGGAGCGGTGGGGCTGCGGACCTTCGTCCAGATCAGCGACCTGTCCGAGGACAACCCCGTGATCCCGGTCTGACCAAGTGGTCCACTGCAACTCACTGAGAGTGGCCCTTGTCCTGATCCACTCTGCAGGCGAGGCTGGGAGTCATGACTGATCTCGTGGCACGTGATGCCGCATCTGTTCCCGTATCGACGACCCAGACCGGCACTCCGCTGGTCAAGCGCGGCTTGGCCGACATGCTCAAGGGGGGTGTGATCATGGATGTGGTCACCGCCGAGCAGGCCCGGATCGCCGAGGATGCCGGCGCGGTCGCGGTGATGGCCCTGGAACGGGTCCCGGCCGACATCCGCGCCCAGGGTGGCGTGGCCCGGATGAGTGACCCAGACCTGATCAGCGAGATCATCGACACCGTCTCGATCCCGGTGATGGCCAAGGCCCGAATCGGCCATTTTGTCGAGGCCCAGATCCTGCAGCATCTCGAGGTCGACTACATCGACGAGTCCGAGGTGCTGAGCCCGGCTGACTATGTCAACCACATCGACAAGCAGGGCTTCACCGTCCCGTTCGTCTGTGGCGCCACCAACCTCGGTGAGGCACTGCGCCGCATCACCGAAGGTGCGGCGATGATCCGGTCCAAGGGTGAGGCCGGCACCGGCGACGTCTCCGAGGCAGCCAAGCACATCCGCCAGATCCTCGGCGAAATCCGAGCCCTGCAAGCAAAGTCGGACGACGAGCTCTACGTCGCGGCCAAGGAACTGCAGGCCCCGTACCCATTGGTCGTCGAGATCGCCCGTACGGGGAAGCTGCCGGTGGTGCTGTTCACCGCCGGCGGTGTCGCCACCCCGGCCGATGCGGCGATGATGATGCAACTCGGCGCAGACGGCGTGTTCGTCGGCTCGGGCATCTTCAAGTCCGGTGACCCGGCCAAGCGGGCTGCCGCCATCGTGAAGGCGACCGCTGCTTACGACGACCCGGCCGTCATCACCGAGGCATCCCGTGGCCTCGGCGAAGCCATGGTCGGCATCAATGTCGCCGACCTGGCTGCCCCACACCGGCTCGCCGAGCGCGGTTGGTGACCTCCGGCGCGGGGTCCGTGCCCCGGGATGTGGTGTGCGCCCTGCCGGGCGACCCGTTACCTTTTCCTCATGTCGCATGAAGCTCCCGCGAAGAATCACCTCGATGCCTTCCGGAACCCGCCGGTGGCCGGGCTGATCTTCTTCTTGGTCATCGGCCTGGCGGGTGCAGTTTGGGCCGTGCTGCGCTCCGGTCGCGAGATCGTGGCCATGTGCGGTGGAGCACGGATGTCGCCAGGCGAATCGTGCTCGACCCGCAGCCGCCGTTCGATGACCACCACGGAGTGGACCTACGATGATCGGCTCGAGTTCGCCACGGCCCAGCACCACGGCTTGACCGCGGGCGGGGTTGCGGTGGCAGTGTGCGCGGCGATCGTGATCGCCTCCCTTCTCATCCGGTGGCTGCGTGATCGTGCGGTCGCGGACACCCTCGCCGGACAGCAGGCGCCCTTGACCTCGTACGCCAACCGCGCCGGACTCGGCACCGGGTTCGTGTCCCTGCTCGCCTGTGTCCTGGCCTTCTTCGGCGCCTCGGTCCTGGTCCAAGCACTGAACTTCACGGTGCGCAACCAGATCGGCGGCACGGTGGTCGGTGCAGCGGTCCTGCTGTGCGCCCTGGTGCTGCTGGTGTTGGCCTTCCCGCGGGGCAGCACGCTGGTGTGGCCCCTGGAGGAATCGGTGCGGGTGGTCACCCGTAGCCGGGTTCAGGACGTGGCCTGGCAGCAGATGCAGTATCTGGTCGGTTTCGCCGAGCCGCCGTTGATGCAGCTCTCCTGGACCGGCAAGGCCCCCAAACTCACCATCGACGACGGCGAGTTCTTTGCGCTGATGCGTGATCGGATCAACCAGACCCTGCGTGAGGTGCTGCCAGCTCGACGAGCCGCCGGCGAAACCCTCGACTTCGGTGCCGTCACGATCACCGGGGACACCGTGACCGTGGAGAAGGCCGTCCTCGACAGCGCCCAGATCGGGGCCGTCGGCAAAGGACGCAATGACCACGGCGACTGCCTGGTGTTCGTCGACCACACCGGAAACTCGCTGGCCACGGTCACCGAGCTGAGGGTGGCCAACCGGGATCTGCTCCCCGAACTCCTCACCACAACTACAACAACGCCATCGTGACCGCCCTGCGCATCTTCCTGGCCGGCGCCACCGGTGTCATCGGCACCCGACTGGTCCCCTTGCTCGCCACCGCAGGGCACACTGTCGCCGGCATGTCACGGACCCCGGCGAAACTTGAGCTGGTCCGCCAGCTCGGGGGCCAGCCGGTGCTGTGTGATGTCCACGACGCGCGGGCCCTGCGGGAGGCCGTGGTCGGGTTCGGGCCGGACCTGGTCCTGCACCAGCTCACTGACCTCCCCGATCGAGCCGAGGACCTGCCCGCAGGTCGGGAGGCGAACGCCCGGATCCGCGTCGACGGGACCGCCAATCTGATCGCTGCCGCCGCGGCCCACTGTCCTCGCCTGATCGCCCAGAGCATCGCGTGGGAACAACCGCCCGGCGTCGGTGCCGATGCAGTGCAGACTCTCGAGCAGGCCGTCCTCGGCTTCGGAGGGGTCGTCCTGCGGTACGGACAGTTCTGGGGTCCAGACACCTACCACCAGGACTCGGCACCGGACGGACCCCGCGTGCACATCGACACCGCTGCCGCTCGCACCGTGGAACTGCTCGATGCACCACGGGGGATCATCACGGTCACCGATGAGGGCGACCAGTGACCCAGCGGATCGGCGTGCTTGCCCTCCAGGGCGGGGTCGCCGAACACCTGGCCCTGATCGAGTCGGCCGGTTCGCAAGCGATCCGGGTGCGCAGACCCGCCGACCTGGACGGACTGGACGGCATCGTCCTGCCCGGGGGCGAGTCGTCGACCATCGACCGCTTGTTGCGCATGTTCGACCTCGCCGAGCCGCTGCGGGTGGCGATCGCGGACGGTCTGCCGACCTTGGGCACCTGTGCCGGGATGATCGTTCTCGCCACCGAGATCGTCGACCCGGCACCGGGCCAGCAGACCCTCGGGCTGCTCGACATCACCGTGCAACGCAACGCCTTCGGTGCGCAGGTCGAGTCCGAGGACGCAACCGTCGAGACGGTCGACGGCCCAGTACGCGCGGCCTTCATCCGGGCCCCGGTCGTCACCCGCATCGGTGACGATGTCGAGGTGATCGCTCGACACCGCGAGCGGATCGTCGGCGTGCGGCACGGGTCGATCACCGCGATCGCGTTCCATCCCGAGCTTGCCGGCGATCCCCTACTGCACCACCACCTGATCCACGCGAGGCCATGACCCACACCACCAGCTGGCCGAGAACCGTCACCACGGCCGAGCGACGCAGCCGACTCGCCCATCGACATCTGCTGTTGCCCGAAACCCGGACCGACGACGTGGTGGCGATCAGCGATGCGTTGCTGGCACTGCACTCCTCCGACCCGGCGACGGTGCACCTGTCGACGTGGGCCCGGATGGCCCATCCCTCGCTCACGGCAACCGACCACGTCCTGTACCAGGACCGCAGCCTGATCCGACACCACGTGATGCGCCGCACCCTCTGGGTGGCGTCCAGGCCGGTGATGGAGCTGATGAACGCCACCTCGGGGCGGCGGGTGGCCGCTGCCGAGCACCGCAAGACCCTCAAGATGCTTGCCCACACAGGAATGTCCGATGTCGACACCTGGTACGACCAGGCGACCGAACAGATTCTGGGACTGTTCGGCCCGGCTGAGCAGCTGAGCACCCGAGAGATCGGCAAGGCGCTGCCCGAGCTGAGCTTCCCCGTCGAAACCACGCCAGGCAACCCCAAGACTGCCGTGGTCAGCGCTCACTCCCGGCTTGTTGTCGATCTCGGCTTCGCCGGACGGCTCATCCGCACCCATCCCGGCGGGGCCTGGAACAACTCGGCCTACCTGTGGAGTGCGACTGCCACCTGGCTCGGCCATGACCTGCCCGAGCTCGACGTCGACGACAGTGCCGCATCGCTGGTCGACCGGTGGCTGCACCAGTTCGGACCGGGCACGACGACCGACCTGCAGTGGTGGTTCGGCTGGACCAGGACCCAGACCCGCGCGGCACTGGCCGCAGCCGAGGCAGTACCGGTTGACCTCGAGGACAGCCCGGAACCGGGGTGGCTGGCCGCCGATGATCCGGGGGTGGACGAGACGCCACCGTGGGTGGCCGTCCTTCCGTCGCTCGACGCGACGACCATGGGCTGGAAACAGCGCGACTGGTATCTGCCGTCCGGAGCCGGCGAGGCCTTCGACCGCTTCGGCAATGCGGGCGCGACGCTCTGGGTCGACGGCCGCGTGGTCGGTGCCTGGACCCAGGACAAGGCCGGCGAACTGCACCACCTGTGGTTCGAAGAGGTTCCCGCCGCTCGTCGGCGGCAGGTCGAGCAGAGACTCGATGAGGTACGGGACTGGCTCGGCGACACCGTGGTCACCGAACGGTTCCCCGGGTTGTCCCGGGCCACGATGCTGACTCGGTGATCCGACCGCGGACGGATCAACGACACCGGAGCGCAGCACCCCACCGTAAGGTTGTCGCGTGATGAACGGCCGATTCGACGATCTGCGGACCGGGGCCAGCTGGCAGTTCGGTGCGCCCCAACGGATCGTCTCGACCCATGACCACCGCGAGGTCCACGCAGCACTTGCCGAAGTCGATCAGGCCACCCGTGCCGGCCACTGGGCCCACGGGTTCGTCTCCTACGGCGCCGGCGCCGGCGCCGGGGGACGGTCGGACCATCCGCTGGTGTGGTTCGCGATCACCGACGCACCGCACACCGCACCGACTCCGCTCCAGGACCTGCGGCCCTACCGGATCGAGCCGTGGCAGTGGGACTGGACCGAGGCCGATCACGCCGACCGGGTGGCCCGGGTCCATGCCGCGATTGCTGCTGGCGACATCTACCAGACCAATCTCACCACCCGACTGCGGAGCACCTTCCACGGCGACGCCCGCACCTGGTATGACGATCTGGGGCAGCGTCA
>CAMDZW010000036.1 GCA_945911015.1 uncultured Propionibacteriaceae bacterium | reverse complement strand
TGCAGTGCGGTGGCCTCGGCGTCGATGCGGCGGGTCATCACCATGTCCCGCAACAGCTCGCGGATCTGCTCGTCATCGCCGGAGAAGGCGAAGTCGGCGTGATCGACCCGCACACCCTCCGGCGTCAGCAGCTGGACCAGGTCAACCGGGTCCTGCGTGAGTGCAGACAAAAGCCTCATCCTCTCGGTCCGTGGCGCAAGGCACCCCGGGCGTGTGCCCGAGCTGTGACATTGATCGCGCCCATCTGAGGTTTTCTCACGCTATCGCAAGCCACCGGGCTGACCCTGCTCTGTTAGGACGCCCGAAGGAAATCTGTCGACCCGGACAACCAACGGCCCACCATGGGCGTGAACCTGACATGAGCGCGATCACCCATGAGGTACGGCTCGGGTGCGACACTGTCGGAGTGTCGCACGCCGACGAACTCCTCGAAGCCCTCCACGCCGGCCAGTGGGCCGCGATGGTGCGGCTGGCTGCGCTCCTGCTGCGGTCCAACGACCAGGCCGAAGAGATCGCCCAGGACGCCTTTGTGCAGATCTACCGTCGTGCCAACCGGTTTCCGACCCCGGACGACGCCATCGGTTATCTGCGGACCTGCGTGGTCAACGGTGTCCGATCAGCTCAACGCCACCGCGACGTCGTACGGAGGCGGCCGCCACCACCTGAGCCGGCACCGGACACACCGGAGGAACTGGTGGTGCGCGCCGAGACCAACCGTACGGTGTCAGCTGCCGTCACCGCCCTACCGCAGCGACAGCGTGAGGTGCTGGTCCTGCGCTATTGGTCGGAGTTGAGCGAAGCCGAAATCGCCGATGCGCTGGGCATCAGCCGCGGCTCTGTCAAGTCCCACACCCACCGCGCCGTCGCGGCCCTACGGGCACGACTCGGCGACCGGGTGAATCTGTCCGATCCTGAAGGAGGACAGTCATGAACAACGTGACACCGATCAACAGCCCCAACGATCCGGAGCTGGAGCAGCTGCTGCGCAGCACCTTCGCCGAGGAGGCCGAATCGGTCAGCCCCTCCGCTGACCTGCAGGCCATCCGGACCCGTGCCGGCCGTCAGGGGGGCCGCCCGCGGACCTTGTTTCGCGGGCTGGTCGCCGCCACCACCGTCGCGGTGGTCGGAGCGGCCGTGACCATCGGGGTCGTGGTCAATCGACCGGCCCCGGTCAATGAGGCGGTGCCGATGGCGACCAGCTCCGACGCAGGTACGCCGGCCGGGCAGCCGTCGGCGACGGTCGAGCAGACCGACCCGATGCCGCCGCGGTCCACCCCGGGGAACCCGTCGGACGATCCCGGATCGGACCAGGCTGCGCTGCCGGTGTTCTGGCTGGATGCCGACAACAAGCTGCACCGCGAGTACCACCTGCGCGGCAACTCCGGCGGTGACCGAGTGAAGGCCGCGATCCAGTTGATGATCAGCGCCGACCCCTACGATCCGGACTATGTGAAGGGGCCCTGGCGACCCAGTGACCAGGTCGAGGTCACCCGTACCGGCGATGCCCTGGTGGTCGACCTGCCGAGCGGTGCCTTCGCCGACACGGCCGTGACGCCGGCGACTGCGCAGGCAGCACTCCAACAGCTGGTGCACACGGCAACGGCAGCGATCCAGGTACCGGGGCCGGTGACCATCCTGATCGACGGCAAACCGGGCCGCGCCTGGGGTGTGGTCGATGTCGGTGAGCCGATGACCCGCGACGTCGACGCCCGGGCCCAGGTGTGGATCGACAACCCCCAGCACGGCGAGACCAAGGCTCCCGGTGAGGTGACGGTCTCCGGCAGCGCGACTGCGTTCGAGGGCAATCTCAACTGGGAGGTCGTCGATGCCGATGGCGAGGTGATCGCTGACGGATACACCACCGCCGGCGCCAACGGCACCTACGGCAGCTTCTCCTTCACCGTCGACCTCGAGCCGGGCACTTATGTCGTACGAGTCTGGGAGCCCTCGGCCAAGGACGGTTCGCGCCTCCATCTCGACGACCACGAGTTCACCGTCGAGTGAGGCTCACGCCAGGGAGTTGATCCAGGCTTGGTGGAGCCTGGCGTACCGGCCGTCCTCCTGGTTCGTGAGGGCGGCTGGTGCACCGTCCTCAATGATCTGACCGTGCTCGAGGACCAGCACCCGGTCAGCGACCTCCACGGTGCTCAGCCGGTGGGCGATGATCACCGCAGTCCGGTCGGCCAGGATGGTGCGCAATGCCTGCTGGACCAACCGTTCTGAGGGAATGTCCAGCGAGGAGGTGGCCTCGTCGAGGATCAGCACGGCCGGGTCGGCCAGGAAGGCACGGGCGAAGGCGATCAGCTGCCGTTGTCCGGCCGAGAGCCGACCACCGCGTTTGCCGACGTCTGTCCCGTACCCATCGGGCAGTTCGTTGATGAAGGTGTCGGCGCCGACCGCGCGGGCGGCGGCCGCGATCTCCTCGTCACTGGACCCGGGCCGTCCGAAGGCAATGTTTTCGCCGACGGTCCCGTCGAACATGAAGTTCTCCTGGGTCACCATCACCACGGCCTTGCGCAGGTCGTCGTCAGACAGCTCGCGCAGGTCGATCCCGTCGAGGGTCAGTCGGCCACCGACCGGGTCATAGAAGCGGGACATCAGCTTGGCGATGGTCGTCTTGCCGGCGCCCGTGGTGCCGACCAGGGCCAAGGTCTGACCGGCCGGGATCGTCAGCTCCAGACTCGGCAGCACAGGTGAGCCGTCGACATAGGAGAACTCAACCTGGTCGAAGTGGACCTCACCGCGCGGGTGCTCCAGCGGGACCGGGCTTGTCGGCTGGACGACGGTCGGCTCTTCCTCCAGCACACCGGACAGCTTCTCCAGCGCCGAGTTGGCCGACTGGAAGGTGTTGTAGAACTGGCTGATCTCCTGCATGGGCTCGAAGAACTGGCGCAGGTAGAGCAGGAAGCCGGCGAGCACACCGACGGTCATGTCGCCGTGCATGACCCGCCAACCGCCGTAGACCAGAACCGCGACCGTGGTGACGTTGCCGATCAGCTTGATGCTGGGCGAGAAGATCGCATTGAGCCGCATCGCGGTGACATTGGCGTGGCCGTAACGGTCGGACAGGTCGGAGAAGATCTCCTGGTTGCGCTGTTCCCGACGGTAGGACTGCACGGCGCGGATGCCGCCCATGGTTTCGACGAAGTGCACGATGACCATCGCCGCGTACTCCCGTACGCGACGATAGGTCCGGGTGCTCGCCTTGGAGAACCACCGCACGACCAACATCACGATCGGGAAGCAGATCAGGACGACCGCACCGAGGTGGAAGTCCATGAACAGCAGGATCGTGCCGATGCCGATCAGGGTGAGCGCTGCCGTGATCAGACCGTCGAAGCCAGTCTGCAGCAGTTCCATGATCGCCTCGATGTCATTGGTGAGGCGGGAGATGACTCGACCTGAGGTGTATCGCTCATGGAAGGCGACGTCGAGCCGCTGGAAGTGCTTGAACAGTCGGCGGCGCAGCTCGAGTAGGACGTTCTGACCCATCCGGCCCGAGATCTGGATGAAGGCGATCCGGGTGATCGTGTGGATGACGACCGCACCGAGCATGATCGCGATGGTGGTCAGCAGGGTCGAGGAGTCACCGTTGGCCTTCAGCGGCGGGATGCCCTCGTCGATGCCATGGGTGACCAGGGACGGGATCGCCAGCCGGGAGGCGTTCTCCACCAGCACCAGCAGGACCATGGCCAGCACGACCCAGCGGTACGGTTTGAGCAGGCTCCACAGCAGGGCACGGCTGCGCTTCTTCAGGAAGGCCGAGGTCTTGGCGCGCATCTCACCATCGGCGCGGTCCTCAGCGGCGACGCCACGCCACTGCGCCACGTCCTCGTCACCGGCGACCGGAGCCTTGCCGATCAGTTTGCGGGCCAGCTCGGCACCGTCGTCACGGGGGCTCTGGTCGTGGCTCTTGGAGCTCGTACGGGTCTGGCTCACCGTGCGCCTCCTGTCGGGGTCAGATCATCTTCAGCGCCCTCCGGGTCCGGCGGATCCTGGGTCGCCATCTCAGCTTCGGCCCCCGGCGACTGGGTCGCCATCTCAGCTTCAGCGTTGAACTCGGCCGACAGGAGTTCGCGGTACTCGGGGACGGTGGCGAGCAGTTCGGAGTGGGTGCCGACATGAGCGATCCGGCCGTCGATCAGGACCGCGACCCGGTCGGCCAGCAGCACGGTCGAGGCGCGGTGGGCCACCACGATGCCGGTGACCCCGACCAGCACGCGTTTGAGGGCCCGTTCGACGAGTTCCTCGGTGTGGATGTCGAGCGCGGACAGCGTGTCGTCGAGGACGAGGATCTTCGGCCGAGTGAGGACGGCGCGGGCCAGCGCAAGACGTTGCCGCTGGCCGCCGGACAGGCTCATGCCCTGTTCGCCGATGCGGGTGTCCAGTCCCCACGGCAGATCATGGACAAAGCCGGCCTGGGCGACCTCGATGGCTTCGGCGATGTCCTCCTCGCTGGCGTCGGGCCGGCCGAGGGTGAGGTTCTCCCGAGCCGACATGGAGAACAGCGTCGGCTCCTCGAAGGCGGTCGCGACGATGCTGCGCAGCTGGGCGAGCCTGAGATCGCGGATGTCGGTGCCATCGATGGTGATCGAGCCGCCGGTGACGTCCTGCAGGCGAGGCACGAGCGCGGTCAGGAGAGTCTTTCCCGATCCGGTGCCACCGACCACGGCGATGGTCTCCCCGGGTGCGATGTCGAGGTTCAGCCCGTGCAGCAGGTCGGCGTCGGCATCGTCGAAGCGGAACCTCACATCGGTGAAGGTGAGTCGTCCCTGGACGGCCTCGGGATCGAGCACGGTGTCCCCGTCAGTGATCGAGTTGTCGATGTCGAGCACTTCGGCGACCCGGTCTGCGGCCGTCATGGACTCCTGAGCCATGGCGAGCTGGAAGCCGAGCGAAGAGATCGGCCAGATCAGGCTGAGCATCAGCGTCATGAACGCGACCAGGGTGCCGATGGTGATCGCTCCCGAGCCGACAGCCCAGGCACCGAGTCCGAGCACGATGATCATGGTCAGGGTCGGGATGACTTCGAGGAAGGTCCAGAACTTCGCGCTCAGCCAGACCCGCTCCATGGTGACGTCATAGAGCTTGACGCTGCGCCGGTCGAACTTGGCGAACAGGTGGTTGGCGCGACCGAAGGCCTTGATCACCCGCAGACCCTGGACGCTCTCCTCGACCGTGGTGGCGACGTCGCCGGTCTGGTCCTGGATCTGGCGCGACATGCGGGTGTAGTGCTTCTGGTTGATCAGCACCATCACAATGATCGGGACCGAGGAGACCAGCACCACCAGCCCGAGTGGCCAGAACATGTTGAGCAGCAGGATCGTGACGACCAGGATCTGGATGGTCGACACGATCAGGAAGGTCATCCCGAAGCCGACGAAACGGCGGATCCGGTTGAGGTCATTCATGATCCGCGAGAGCAGCTGCCCGGACTCCCAGTGTCCGTGGAAGGCCATCGGGAGGCGTTGCAATTTCGCGTACAAATCCTTGCGCACAAGGGTTTCCACGCCGACGGTGCCGACATTGACCACCCAGCGTCGTCCCCACTGCGTGACGGCGTCGAGGATGCCGATGGCCAGAGCGACGGTGCCGAGGATCCACAGGCCGCGATGGTCGGAGTCAGCGATCGGACCGTCGATGACCGCCTGGGTGATCAGCGGGATCGCCAGGCCGAGCCCGATCCCGACGAAAGCCAGCACAAAGCTGAAGATGAACCGATGGAGAAAGGGCCGAAGATAGGGGTGGAGACGCCACAGGTTGGCGCCTCGGTTGTTCCACTTCGGCGGGGGCGCGATCCGGGGCGGCCGCCCCAAGGTGGTGGCCGCGTCATCGGTGCCGACAGTGTGGAGCCAGGCGTTGGGCTCTTCGGGCGGTTCGGTCCGGGCTGGCTGGTCAGTGATGACGGACACCTCGGGTTTCTTGGGTTCGCTAAGCATCTGCAGTCCATCATTCAACCTCAAGTTGGCCTGAGATCAAACTGGTTTGACGCTCCCAATTGCGGTGATCGGCGATCTGCATGATGAGCCGGGACGCTATGGTGAGCTCATCGTGGTCCGTGGTCGCCTCAGGAGCCCTTGCGCACCCGTTGACCTCGTGAACCTGTTGGCCCGTGAATCTGTCGACTCCGCGAACTCGTCGACCCAATGAAGGAGAACTCATGAGTCAGTCCGGACAGCTCGTCAAGGGTGTGATCTCTCGCGCCAAGGACGCCCCGGTCGAGATGGTCAACATCCATGTCCCTGACCCGGGTCCGGGTGAGGCCGTGGTCAAGGTCCAGGCCTGCGGGGTGTGCCACACCGACCTGCACTACGTGTCGGGCGGTATCGGTGACGACTACCCGTACCTGCTGGGCCACGAGGCCGCTGGCATCGTCGAAGCCGTCGGCGAGGGCGTCACCGATGTGGCCCCCGGCGACTATGTCGTGCTGAACTGGCGGGCTGTGTGTGGTCAGTGTCGCGCGTGCAAGCGTGGCCGCCCCTGGTACTGCTTCGACACGGCCAACGCCACCCAGAAGATGACCCTCGAGGACGGCACCGAGCTCAGCCCCGCGCTGGGGATCGGCGCGTTCATCGAGAAGACCCTGGTCGCTGCCGGTCAGTGCACCAAGGTCGACCCGGCGGCCCGTCCGGCTGCTGCCGGCCTGCTCGGCTGTGGCGTGATGGCCGGCATCGGCGCAGCCATCAACACCGGCGGTGTCTCCCGTGGTGACTCGGTGGCAGTGATCGGCTGTGGCGGCGTGGGCGCCGCGGCCATCGCCGGTGCCCGTCTGGCCGGAGCCAGCACGATCATTGCGGTCGACATTGACGACAACAAACTCGCTGGAGCCCAACAGCTCGGCGCGACGCACACCGTCAACTCCACCCAGTCCGACCCGGTCGAGGCCATCAAGTCACTCACCGGCGGATTCGGCGCCGACGTGGTGATCGAAGCGGTCGGCCGACCCGAGACCTACAAACAGGCCTTCTACGCCCGAGACCTGGCCGGCGTGGTCGTCCTGGTCGGCGTGCCGACGCCGGAGATGCAGCTCGAGCTCCCGTTGGCCGATGTCTTCGGACACGGCGGCGCCCTGAAGTCCAGTTGGTACGGCGACTGCCTGCCCGAGCGCGACTTCCCGATGCTGATCGACCTGTACCTGCAGGACCGGCTGCCGCTGGACGCCTTCGTGACCGAGGAGATCAGGATCGGCGATGTCGATGCCGCGTTCGCGAAGATGCACACCGGCGATGTGCTCCGTTCGGTTGTGGTGATGGACGCATGACCGCCCGGATCGACCACCTGGAACTGTCGGGGACCTTCAGCCTCGACGGACAGACCTTCGACGTCGACAACAATGTCTGGATCGTCGGCGACGACACCGAATGTGTCGTCATCGACGCGCCACATGATGCGGCAGCGATCGTGGAGGCTGTGGCCGGGCGCCGGGTGCTCGCCATCCTGTGCACCCACGCCCACGACGACCACGTACGGGAGGCGCTGCGGCTCGCCGAAATGGTCGAGGCCCCCGTCCTGCTGCATCCCGACGACCATGTGCTGTGGGACATGACCCATTCCGTACGACCGGACGGCGAGTTGGCTGACGGGCAGCAGATCATCGTGGCCGGCACGGTGTTGCACGTGATCCACACGCCCGGCCATGCGCCCGGCGCGGTCTGTTTCCACGCTCCCGACCTGGGAGTCGTCTTCTCCGGCGACACCTTGTTCAACGGTGGCCCCGGCGCGACCGGGCGCAGTTACTCCGATCACCCGACCATCGTCGAGTCGATCCGGACCAAGCTGTTCGCCCTGCCGGACGAGACCGTGGTGAAGACCGGACACGGTCCCGACACCACCATCGGTGCCGAGAAGGAAAACCTCGACTGACCGCAGCGGTGTGCTGCACACGGTGTGAGCCACACACCTCAGTTGCGCGAGCACACCACAGCTGCCGCTGTGGTGCCTTGACGGTACCGAGGTGTTTGCGCTTCGGGGTGCCTCCGCGGCGGCGTGCCTCAGCCGCGGGCCTGACCGAGCCGCCAGTAGCCGGAGAACATGATCTGATCCGGGTCGAAGCCGGCTTCAACCAGCCAACGCCGGGACCCGGTCGCGAGCGCACGCTCACCACACAGCCAGGCATAGCTGAGTGCGGACAGGTGCGGGGTGACCACCGCCTCCAGCGCGGGCAGCAGCGCACTGCCCGGGTCGGCGTCGCCGCGGTGGAACCACGCGATCTCCACGTCGGTGGCAATGGCCGGGATGTCCTCGGGGCCGGGCACCTCGGCCATCACGACCGTGTCCAGCCCCGCCGGTGTCTGCTCCAAGATCGCGGCCAGGGCCGGCAGCGCGGTCTCGTCGGCAACCAGTAGTTGCCGGCCACCTTCAGGCGCGATGTAGGGCGCGGACGACTCACGGAATCCGATCACGTCACCGGGCTCGGCATCGGTGGCCCAGCGCGATGCCGGTCCGGAGTCGCCGTGCAGCACGATGTCGACGTCGATCTCGGCCAGGGCGGGACGGTGGGCCCGCACCGTGTACCACCGGACCTCTGGCCGTACGTCCTCGGGGATGGTGTTGATGATCTCGCGGATGTCCTCGTCGACCGCCGGCAGTGGCGGCAGGTCGCGGCCGGGGACCGGAATGATGAGGGCGAAGAACTCGTCCGGACCGAGCGCCTCGAAATCGGCGAACTCGGCCGCGGTGAACGTGAACCGCGTCGTGTTGCGACTGACTGGCGTACGAGCGATCAGGGTCATGGTGAAGATGCGCCGGACGGTGCGTCGTTCGTTCCGTTCGCGAGCCGCTTTCGTGAGAGCCATGAGGCAAGGCTAACCTTTTGCTGTGAACGTGAACGATTCGTCCGTGGGACGATTTCCCTTCCCTGGCCCTGTCGTTGGTCGTCGTGCGGCTCTGGGGCTCGGCGCCACTGCCGGAATCGGTGCGCTGGTCGGCTGCAGCACTGACCCGTCCGACGCCGGTGCCCCGCCCAGCACCGAAGCATCTGGCACTGCGCCAACCCGGATCGCCACCCTCGACCCCTTCTCCACCTACAACTTGTTCGACCTCGGACTGGAGCCAGTCGTCGTACAGGATGGATTGGAAGGTGTCATCAACCCCACCTACGCCGCGCGCTATGCCGCAGTCCCCAAGGGTGGCGCCTATTTTGAGCTCAACCTCGAGGCCATCGCCGCCGAGGAACCGGAGCTGATCCTGGCCAGCAGTGGCCAGGCCGAGTTCGAGGCCGAGCTGGCCAAGATCGCCACCACCGTCTTGATCACCGCCACCACGTCCTCGACCTGGCGCCAGGCCGCCGGCGAGGTCGCCGATGCAGTTGCCAGGACCTCCGAACTCGCTGCACTGGAGGAGAAGTACGAGACTCGTGCCGCCGAGATCAAGGCCGACCGTGCCGCGGTCCTGTCCGAGCTGAAATGGGTCATGGTCTGGCAGGGCAAGACCGAGGGATTCTCAATCCGCTCCCGCCTGAGCAACGGCGGGCAGGTCCTTGACCTCGCCGGCGTGCAGTGGATCGAGGCCACGGAACAGGCTGACGGAGACAAGGACACCCCGCTGTCGTGGGAGGACATCGGTCAGCTGGCCGATGCCGATGTGATCTGTCTGCCGGGCTCGACGTCGGGCACCCCCAACGAGCAGACGGCCTTCATCCAGGAGCAGACCGTGTTCACCAACCTGGATGCGGTGAAGAACAACCGAGTCTTCGTCTTCGACTACATGACCCCGGGCTCCTATCTCAATGCCACCCAACTCCTAGACGAGTTGGAGACCGCCTTGGCAGAACTGGCCTGACCGTACCGTCGATCCGCGAATCCGGGGCCTGCCGGAGTCGGGAACCGGTGTCCCACACCGAACACGCGGATCGACGGTACGCCTGGGGCCGCGACTGACGAGCCGTGGACCGACGTGCGCCCACTTACGGATCGGGGGTAACCTCAGGTCAGGAGAAACGTCCAGCGGGAGGCGCAGGGTGACTTCGGTCGAGACCGACGGCGCAGTCGAGGTTCCGCCGACGGTGGTCGAGACCCCAGCAGCGTCCAGTGCCGAGAAGGCGCCATCGGGCCACAAGCCACTGCAGGCCTCGTTGATCATCTCGGCGCTGCGCTGCACGATCGTCTACATCGTGTTGCCGTTCGTCTTCCCGATCATCGGCGCGAGCCGGGTGACGACGACCTCGATCAGTTTCTTGGCCTGTGGTGTGGCGATCGTCAGCGCGGCGATCAGCATCCGGCGGTTCTGGCGTTCCGAGCACCGGATGCGCTGGGTGTACACGATTGCGGCGATCGCGGTGATCACCTTCTCGGTGGTGTCGCTGATCGTCGATCTCTGGTTGACCGCGAGCGGACGGTGAGGCAATGACCACCAACATGACCGACCCCCAGCCGGGAGCCGATCAGGCGGTCGAGCCGAACCCGGACAACGCGCCGCTGTCGGCACGGGAGATCTTCACCCTGGTCATGTTCGCGGTGATGATCGTCGGCACCGCCGGATGCATGATCTGGCTGTTCTTCATCCGCTGATCCGACCCTCAGCGATCTGGGTCAGTCGCGCACGACTTCCTTGCGTCCGAGTTCGCTGGCGTAGAAGGCACCTCGGATCTCGTCCACCTCGTCGAAGGTGACCAGCGCCTGCTCGCCGTAGAGTCCGCAGGTCCGACCCTCGTTCCACGCCCACTCACCACGAGAACAGTTTTCAGCCTTCACAAAGCCATTGATGTACAACCGGCGATCCAAGTACTTCGTGGTGTTGAACCCGCCACCATGCACCGTGTACGCGCTCCACAACCCGACATCGCCGGGCTCCAGATTCATCGGGTGAATCCGATCATCCTTGGCATACTCCGGCGCCATCCAGATCGTCTTGTCTTCAGGGTCGTGATCCACATCCAGATGACTGCCCGGCACCACCGACATCGCGCCGTTCTCGTTCATGTGCGGATCGATCGCAATGCCGGTCTGCACCCACGAATGGAACAGATCCGTGAACGCCTCCGACGGGCGACGCGACCGCACATCGCGGTGCAGCGGCCAGGTGGTCTTCGAACCGGGCCGCTTCCAGTGGACCTGGTTGATGATCTGCTTCACCGACGATCCGATCAACGGCTCGACAATCATCAACATCCGTGGATCCACCCGGAACTTGTCCATCACCGCGTCGTGGTAGGACGGCCACTGCATCCCGCGGACGGTGATCTCGTTGTTCCTGTCCTCGTCGACCCAGATGACGGTGTTCTGCTTGCGCCAGGTCCGGCCGAGCAGCTGCCCGGTGAACTTCCACCGGTCGCAGGCCGTCTTCATCTGCTCGATCTCATCCTCGGTGAACACACCCCTGACGATCGTGTAGCCATCCTCCCAGAACTGGCGGACGTGCTCAGCAGTCATCAGGTCATTGCCCTGATAGGTGGTGGCGGTCATGATCTTCTCCTTGAGATTGGCGTGGGTACGGGTTCAGCTTGCGTTGGGTGCGGCCTGACTGGGCGCCAGCCTCGGTCGAGGAATCGGTGGCTCGTCACAACCGAGCTCGGCCGACAGTGCACTGGCGGCGTCCCACAAGGCGTCGAGGGTGGCGTCGTTGACGAGGTCGCCGACCAAGAAGGTGGGCGCCGAGCAGCCGATGGAGGCGATCACGGCGCCACCACGAGCCCAGATCGGGACGGCGATGCCTGCTGCAGCGCGGGGGTCGCGGGAGGTCTTCACCGCGATGCCGGTGCGCTGGATCGAACGCAACTCATTGAGCCACCGCCGGACCGACCAGCCGGGTTGCACGCCGGGGTTCGGATTCAGTTGGTGGGAACGGTCCACGATCGCTTCCCACTCGGGTTCGTGGGCCATGGCGACCAGCAGTCGCCCGGTGGCCAGCGCGAGCGGGTCTGACCATGTCTTCCCGCCTGCGGTGGCGGTGACCGGGCCGGGAGCTTGGGCGAAGCCGATGATCCGGGCGTCTCGGCCGACCACCACGGTGGCGGTCGACGCATGTCCGGCGCCCGCGGACAGGTCGTCGAGCACCGGGGCGACGATGGCCGACAGTGAGGCCATCGGGTCCCAGCCGGCGCTGAGCACGGTCGCGGCCGGGCCGAGCCGGTAGCGGCCGTTGACGCCGAGCAGGTAGTGGCGCCGGGCCAGGGTCCGCACCAGGCTGTGGGTGGTCGAGACCACCAGGCCGGCCTCGTTGGCCAGCTCAGTGACGCCGATCTCGCCGGTCTGGGCGACGATCTCGAGCAGGTCCAGGGCGCGCTGCACCGACTGGACGTCCCCCGTACGAGCTGGTTTTCCGGTCATGACATCGACGGTAGGACAGCCACCGTGTCCATGCAATAACGCATACGACATGGTCGGAAACGACCGAATCGTCTCCGTCGAGGAAGGTCAACGGCGGGGCGTGGAGGTGTCGACGACGTCGAAGGGGCATTCGCCGAAGTCCGGGACCGTCAGCCGGGCACCACCGTTGCGGGCCGAATCCCAGGCGATGATCCCGGGCAGGTTGATCCGAGCTGCCTTCCACGCATTGATCGGTGGTTGTTGGCCGGCCACGACCGCACGTACGAAGTCGTCGGCCAGGAAGTGGTGCGAACCGCGGTGGCCGTTGCGGGCGCCGTCGTACTCGACCGGAAGCCGGCTGCGGTCATGGACCGCAGCGCACTCGGAGCGGAAGTCATCGGCCAGGGCCGGGTCGATCTTCAGCCGCTCGAGGTCGAATCCCTGGGGGACCGATCGGATGTCCTCGGTCAGGTCAATCGTGTCGGTCCGATTCACATATCGGGCCCCCAAGGCGGACTGTTCAACCACACCGTCGGTGCCGAACCAACGGAAGGAGGAGTCAAGGCCATTGCGTCCCTGCCCCACTCGCCGGAACTCGTTGGTGCGGATCATGCCGTTGTCCCTCGTCTCGAACAGCGCAGTCATGTTGGAGAAGTCGTTGCCGAACATCGACACCTCCTTGTCGAAGACACCGTCGCCACGGTCGTCGACCGAGCCGAGCGCGGAGACACTGGTGATCCAGGTGTCCCAGACACCGAGCACCCCACCGATCGCATGGGTCGGATAGAGCATCGGAGGGTAGGAGGCGGTCGCCTTCCAGTCCTCGCCGCCGGAGTACTGGTAGGCCGAGTAGAAGCCGTGGTCCATGTCATGGGTGTAGTCGCCCTCGGCGTAGAACAGCCGACCGAACCGGCCCTCGGCCCGTGCCCGCCGGGCCCACACCGTCAGCGGATAGTAATGGTGCGTCTCCCCCATCATGTAGATCTTGCCGGTTTCGGCGACTGCGTCGATGATGGCAGCGATCTCGTCGACACCCGTGGCCATCGGGACTGCCGAGTAGACATGCTTGCCGGACCGCAATCCGCGTACGGCAAGGGATCCGTGGGTCCACCGTTGGGTCATCAGGGCGACCGCATCGAGGTCGGAGTCGAGCATGGCCTCATAGGAGGCCATGGTGCCGGCAAAGCCGTGCTCGGTGGCGAGCTCTTCGGCCCGCTCCGGAATCAGGTCGGTGACCCAGACCTCGTCGACATCGGGATGGAGCTGCCACAGTTGGGCAAAGCTCCCGGCGAACTGGCCACAACCGACCACACCCACGCGCACGTCTTCGTTCCCTTCGGCACCGACCACTCGGTCAGCTGCTTCTCCCGACGATATAGGGCACCGTGCACGCCGTCGTGACGGTGAACGGTCGACGACTGAACCTGTCCCACCTCGACAAGGTCCTTGGTCCACGGCGCCTGGGCGGCTGATCAGGGATCAGTGACGGCGGGCTGCCCGGTTCACTTCTTCTTGTCCTCCGGGACGATGAAGCCGAGCAGGACACTGACCACCGAGACGATCAATGCCCCCAGGAAGGCCGCCCAGAATCCCTCCACCGACCACCCTAGGGACAGCTTCTCGGCAATCCATGAGGTGAGCCACAACATCAAGGTGTTGATGACGAGCAGGAACAGCCCGAGGGTGATCCAGACCAGCGGATTGGTGAAGAACCTGAAGATCGGCTTCACCACAGCGTTGACGGCGCCGAAGACCAGCGCGACGAAGACCAGCGTCACGATCGAGCGGGTCAGGTCCTCGCTGTCCAGACTGATACCGGGGACCAGCCAGGTGGCCACACCGAGCCCGACGGCGTTGAGCACCAGCCTCATCACAAACCTCATGGCATGAATACTGCCATGGGGCCGGTGAGGCATGATGGCCCCGTGACGACTTCAGTGATCTTCGTGTGCTGGGGCAACATCTGCCGGTCGCCGATGGCCGAACGCATGGCCGAGAAGGCTGCCGCCGAAGCCGTTCTGGATCTGGTGATCACCAGTGCCGGGGTGTCGGATGAGGAGACCGGCCATCCGATCGATGACCGCGCGCAGCAGACGCTCACCGCGCTCGGTTGCCGTGTCGATGACCACCGGGCACATCGCATCACCGCCGAGGAGATCGAGGACGCCGACCTCATCGTGTGCGCCGAGGAGCAGCACCGCCAGCGCATCCTGTCGATGGTCCCCGCCGCGGAGGACAAGGTACGGCTGATCACTGACTTCGTCCCGGGGGCGACGCCTGGCTCACCGGTCCCTGATCCCTGGTACGGCGATCAGGATGGATTCACCCGTACGGCAGAAACCATCGAACGTGCACTCCCGGGAATCCTGGATCTCCTCAGGTGAACTCAACAATCGGTGCGGGCGGCCCGACCCCGATAGTCTTTCGGCGTGAGTACTGAGCGGCAGCGCGACTATGTGGTTGGCCCGGTCAAGCGCGCCCTGAGCGTGTTGAGCCACATCGGTGAGTCGGACGTCCCGCTCGGTTTGGCCGACATCAGCGCAGATCTGAGCATCCCCAAGAGCACCGCCTACAAGTACCTCCACACCTTGCGGGAGTCAGGGTTCGTGGTGCAGAACGAGGATGACGCCTACCAACTCGGTCCGGCCGTGTGGCGGCTCAACCGCGGCCGCCACGTGTGGCGAGCCTTCCAGACCCTGGCGCGCCCCCATCTGGAACGACTACGGCACGCGTACGGGGAGACCGCGGCCCTGGTCGAGCTCAACGGTCTCGAGGCGCGCTGCCTGGATGTGGTGGAGAGCCGCCACCGGCTGCGCGTCGGCCTGCCGGTCGGACACCGATTCCCGGTCTACTCGACCGCCAGCGGCAAGGCGATCTTGGCGTTCGTCCCCGAGCAGTGGAAGCGGATGCACACGCCCTTGGCCATGACTCCGTTCACCAACACCACCATCACCGATTTCGACGCCTTCCTCGAAGAACTGGACCGCACTGCGGATCGTGGCTGGGCCAGTGAGATCGGCGAGGACGACCCGCACACCACCGCGGTGGCCGCGCCGGTGCTGGACCGGATCGGGCGTTCCATCGTGGCCATCACACTCCTGGCTCCGTCCAACCGCCTCACCGTCGACGACCTGCCGGCTGTCGGCGAGGAGTTGATCAAGACGGCTCGGCTGATCAGCGCCGAGCTGGGCGTGGCTGCCGAGGGCTGACCAGTCCACTACCGCTACGATCGACTCCCGTGACTGGAAGCCATGCGCGCCTCGACGGGGCCGTCCTGACCATCGGCAACACTTCGATCGAGCGTCGTTGGCAGGTCGTCGACGGTGAACTCTTCGCCACCCATCTGACCGATCTGCACACCGGACGTGAGTGGATCGCCGGCCAGGCTCCGGTCTCGAGCGTCACCCGACAAGCGGTCGCCCCCGCTGGTGGATCAATCCTGCGGACCGAGCGCCGCACCATCGGCACGGTTGGTGTCGAAGCGCTCCATGCCGATCTGGTCACCCCGACCGCTGACGGAGACATCGTCCGCCGGTTCGTGGTGCTGGACGATTTTCCGGCCATCGGACAACAGCTCGTGGCCGAACCGCTGGCGGACACCGCAGCTGCTGGGGTCGACGTACAGATGGCCACCGGTGCCGAGCTGCACACCAGCGAGGACCCGGTGGAGGCGACCGATGTGGTCGACGCCTTCACCATCGATCCACTGCACTGCCGACTGGTGGCCACCCGTTTCGTGGACCAGACCGACCACCACAATGAACTCCTCCACGAGCAGCAATGGCTGCTGCACCCCTCGGAGAAGTCCATTTCCGTACGGGGAAACCTCTGGTATCTCGAGCATTTGGTCTCCGGTGCCGGTCTCGGCATGTTGAAGCTCGCCCCCAACCCCGAGCACCGCTTCGGCCCGGATGCCGATGACCTGAAGATCACCGGGAACCAGCTGATGTGCCGAGGCCACGGCGGCAACCGTGACGGCTACACCCAGTGGACCTTCCTGCATGAGGCCGACACGCTCGGACGCACCACAGCCATCCAACAGCTGCAACTGCAACTCCGCCCGGTGGTGCCCGGTCGGGACGGTCTGGCCGTGTCCAACACGTGGGGGGACCGCTCGCAGGACTCGCGGATGACCGCCGATTTCCTCCTCGCCGAGATCGATGCTGCCGCGCAGCTGGGGATCGACACCGTACAACTCGACGACGGCTGGCAGAAGGGTGTCACCGCCAATGCCTGGAACCGGCCACAGGACGGTTCCTGGGGAGAGTACTGGAAGATCGATCCCGATTTCTGGACGGCCCGTCCGACCGGTTTCCCTGACGGTCTCGGTCCGGTCGTGGCGGCTGCGCATGAGGCTGGCCTCGAGGTCGGGCTGTGGTACTCCCCCGATTCCTCGGATTCCTTTGGTCATTGGGAAGCCGACCGGGACAAGTTGCTCGAGCTGGTCGCTGAGCACCAGGTCACACAGATCAAGGCCGACGGCGTCCTGCTCACCGATGCGACCGCGGAGCAGCGCTTTGGTCAGTTGCTGGCCGAGGTGGTCGCCGCCACCAACGGACGAGTCATCTTTGACCTGGACGTGACTGCCCAGGTCCGGCTCGGCTACTGGGGTGCCCTACAGGCTGGGCCCATCTTCCTGGAGAATCGCTACACCGACTTCCACAACTGGTGGCCCCACCACACCTGGCGCGCCCTGTGGCGACTGGCCCACCACATCCATCCGGTACGGCTGCGGCTCGAGTTCCTCAACTCGACCCGCAACAGCGAGCTCTATGCCGACGATCCCCTTGCCCCACAGAAATATCGGCCGGCAACACTGTTCGCGATGGTGATGATGGCCAGCCCGCTGGCCTGGTTCGAGTTGTCAGAAGCACCCCAGGAGTTCCGTGATGACATCGCCGAACTGATCGCGGTCTGGAAGCCGACCCGGGACCGGATCCAGTCCTCGGTGATCCTGCCGATCGGTGAGGATCCCACCGGTTTCACCTGGTCGGGCCTGGTGACCTCCAACCCTGACGGCCAGGAGTATGCGGTGGTGTTCCGCCCGTTCGGGGACCATCCGACTGCCACTTTCACCCTGCCGCGGACCAACCTGGTCGAGGTCGAGTGGCTGCACGGGGACGGTTCGGCTGACCTGGTCGACGGCGTGTTGCAGGTGCAGATCGATCGACCGCTCGGACATGCCTTCGTGCGACTGAGCTGATCAGTCGCGCACGACTTCCTTGCGTCCGAGTTCGCTGGCGTAGAAGGCACCTCGGATCTCGTCCACCTCGTCGAAGGTGACCAGCGCCTGCTCGCCGTAGAGTCCGCAGGTCCGACCCTCGTTCCACGCCCACTCACCACGAGAACAGTTTTCAGCCTTCACAAAGCCATTGATGTACAACCGGCGATCCAAGTACTTCGTGGTGTTGAACCCGCCACCATGCACCGTGTACGCGCTCCACAACCCGACATCGCCGGGCTCCAGATTCATCGGGTGAATCCGATCATCCTTGGCATACTCCGGCGCCATCCAGATCGTCTTGTCTTCAGGGTCGTGATCCACATCCAGATGACTGCCCGGCACCACCGACATCGCGCCGTTCTCGTTCATGTGCGGATCGATCGCAATGCCGGTCTGCACCCACGAATGGAACAGATCCGTGAACGCCTCCGACGGGCGACGCGACCGCACATCGCGGTGCAGCGGCCAGGTGGTCTTCGAACCGGGCCGCTTCCAGTGGACCTGGTTGATGATCTGCTTCACCGACGATCCGATCAACGGCTCGACAATCATCAACATCCGTGGATCCACCCGGAACTTGTCCATCACCGCGTCGTGGTAGGACGGCCACTGCATCCCGCGGACGGTGATCTCGTTGTTCCTGTCCTCGTCGACCCAGATGACGGTGTTCTGCTTGCGCCAGGTCCGGCCGAGCAGCTGCCCGGTGAACTTCCACCGGTCGCAGGCCGTCTTCATCTGCTCGATCTCATCCTCGGTGAACACACCCCTGACGATCGTGTAGCCATCCTCCCAGAACTGGCGAACATGCTCAGCAGTCATCAGATCGTTGCCCTGATAGGTCGTGGCGGTCATCGTCTTTCCTTCTCTCATTGGCCGTCCTGGAGTACACCCAGGATTTCGTCCGGTTGGGGTGCAGGGGGGTTGGCGCAGCCAAGCTGAGCCGACAACGCGGCGGCTGCGGCCGACAACGGGTCGATGGTCGACCGCGAGAGCAGTTCATCGGCAAGGAAGAGCGGAGCGGAGCAGCCGATCGCAGCGACCATGGTGGTTTCGCTCGACCAGATTCCGACTGCCACCGCGCAGGTGCCGCGGGAGCCACGACTGAAACGGGTGGCCAGTCGGGTGCGGCGGATCAGGTGGAGTTCGTCGAACATCCGCTCAGCGGTCCATCCCGAGGATTCCCTTTCCAGGAAGGACTCCACCACTGAGGGCCATCCCGCCTCATCGCTGTGGGCGAGCAGGACCCGGCCGGTGGCCAGCATCATCGGGTTCGGCCAGCCGTCCTTGGTTGCGGTGATGGTGATTGGGCCCGGAGCTGGGGTGTAGGCGAGTTTGCGGAGTTCGCGGCCGACCACGACTGTCGCCGTCACCGAGTGCCCGACCACCTCGGCCAACTCCTCGATGGCCGGCTGGATGATCGTGCCCAGCGTGGCCAACGGATCCCAGGCCGACACCAGGATCGAGGAGGCGGGACCGATTCGATAGCGTCCGGCCGAGCCGGCGAGGTAATGCCGGTTGGCCAAGGTCTTGACCAGGCCGTGGGTGGTGGAGACCTTGAGCCCGGCGATGGCGGCGAGCTCGGTGACGCCGACCTCGCCGTACTGCGCGACCGCTTCGAGCAGCGTCAGCGCCCGGTGCACCGATTGCACATCGCCGCTCCTGGGCTCATCGACCATGGGACCGACCGTAGACTGCATCACTCAGCCATCCAACAGTGCGTACGACAATGCCGAAAGCATGATCGGTGTTCCGGCATCGCCGAAAGGCCTTCGTCACCGTCCTTGACCGGCAAAACGGCCGAACCTATCGTCGCCGATGTTCCGCTACCGCACGGAGAGCGGTTCCCCGGACCTGGCACCTGCGACATCCGGCTACTCACAAAGGAGTGCACCATGGCACTGACATCTGCGAACCCGAACACCACGGGCTGGTCCCGGCGCCGTCTGATCCAGGCCGGCGGCGTTATCGGCGCCGCCGGACTCGGCGGGCTGACTGCGTGCAGCACCGACGCCCCCGCCGGGCCCGGCGGATCCAGCACCCCGCCCCGGACTGGCAGCTCAACCGCCACCTCGGCCCTACCGGACTACATCCCGTATGACGGGCCGACCCCAGACCTGCCCGGTGACGGCGGACCGGTGATGGACGCCTACACCAGCTATCCTGCCGATCCCCAGCCGTACTCGACGACCACACCAGGCTCGGGTGGCACCGTGACCGCCTCGACCCGCACCCTCGGTCCCGCCGTGATCCCGGCCGACCGCAACCCGTACTGGCAGGGGATCAATGAGCGGCTCGGGGTTGAGCTGAAGATCGACTCGGTGCCCAGCGACGACTACAGCGCACGCTTCTCGACGATGATCACCGGCAACGATCTGCCCGACTTCGTCCAGATCTTCCTCACCACACCCCGGTTGTCGGAGGTGCTCGAGGCCAGATTCGAGAACCTGTCGCCGTACCTCTCAGGATCGGAGATCAGCAACTATCCGGCGCTGGCCAACCTTCCGTCGTACGCCTGGCAAAAGGCGATCCACAACGGCCAGGTGATGGCGGTCCCGTACGCTCAACAGACCACCGGCTCACCCCTGTTCGGACGTCCAGACCTGATGGCGGAGAAGGGGCTGGCGGAGAAGCCGGCCAACGGCGAGGAGTTCCTTGAGACGTTGCGGGCACTGACTGAACCGAAGGCGAACAGGTGGGCGCTCGGTCTCGGGGTGGGCAACCTGGTCACCTTCTTCGCCCAGATGGTGGGTGCGCCGAACCAGTGGCGGCTCGACGGGGACCAGCTGGTCTCCCAGTGGGAGACCGATGAATACGCCAAGGCGCTCGAGTTGGCGGCCAGCGTGGTCGAGGAGGGGCTGATCCATCCCGATTTCGCCACCACCAGCTCCACCAACTTCATCAACGCCCTCGGCGCTGGCCAGATCGCCTTCACCACCAACGCCTACACCCTGTGGTCGGTCTTCGCGACCCGTTACGGTGGGTCGTTCCCCGGCGTCTCCCTGTACGGGATGGAGTTGCCGCAGTGGGACGGCGGCGGCATCGCAAATCATCACGCCGGCGGCGGCGTCTACACCATCACCGCGATCAGCAAGCAGGACGACCCGGAGCGAGTGCGGGAGCTGCTGCGGATCATGGATTTCCTCGCAGCCCCGTACGGCACCCAGGAACACCACTACATCAAGTACGGCCAGGAGGGAGTCCACCACGAACTCGAAGACGGCGAGCCGGTCTTCACCAGTGCCGGCACCGATCAGATCCAGGTGCCGGTCCAGTACCTCGGCAATGCCGCTCCGGTGACCTTCGCCACTGAGGACGGGGTCGCCGCAGCGATGCACGACTACCAGACCAAGGTCGGTCCGGGGCAGGTCTCCAACCCGGCCGACGGTGTGTGGACCCCGGCGGTGGAGAAGGACCTGGTCCGGGTCAACACCACCATCGGCGACATGGTGGGTGAGATCGTCCAGGGCCGACGGACCATGACCGACTGGCCCGCCGCGGTCGATGAGTGGAAGGCCAGTGGCGGCGACACAATCCGCGATGAGCTCTCCGAGGCGATCGCGGCAGCCTGAGTCCCTCCCTCTTCATTCAAAACCGGTCCGGAGAGAAGGGATGGTCCGGTTCTGGGGCTGCGCTGAACCCGGCAATGATCTGCTCCGCGGTGACCGGGGCAAGGATCAGACCCCACATCCCGTGGCCCAGGGCCAGGGACAGTCCCGGGGCGGCTTCGGTCCGTCCGATGATCGGCAGCCCGTCACTGGTGCAGGGACGTTCACCGGCCCACAGGTCGATCACCGGGCGTTCTGCCAGTGCAGGGATCCCTCGTGCTGCCGCCCCCACAAGCTGCCGAGCACGGGTGAGGTCTACGGGACGCCCCTCTCGGCCGAAGTCCATCGCACCGGCCACCCGCACCCGGTCAGCCAACGGCGTCACGACCACACGATGCTCAGGCAGCCTGACCGCCATGCGCGGGGTGTCGCCGGACGACTGGAGATCGATCACATAGCCACGACCACCCCGCAACGGGAGCCGTAGCCCGACCTCGGCAGCAAGGTCAGCGGCCAGCCCGGTGCACAACACGACCTGGTCGGCGGGGACCACACCGGTCGCGACCCGGACACCGGTGACGCGATCACCGCGACGCTCCAGCCCCTCCACCCGGTGCCCGAACTCGATCCGGGCACCGTGGGCACGTGCTTGGGCGAGCATCTCCCGTACGTAGGTGCGGGACTCAGTGACGGCTTCATCGCGGTGGTGCACACCACCGGCGACCGCACCCAAGGACGGTTCGAGAGCGATCAGCTCCGCCGGGGTAAGACCGCCGGGCCGACGAAGTCGAATGTCGATGGCTCCGGTCCGGTTGAAGGTGGAACTGCGCCCGTCCGCGGCCCATGTGGCATGCCGATCGGCACTGCGGTGCGCCCATTCGCTCAGCGCGGCGGCTCCGGCACGGGCTCGCTTGCCTCGTGCCGAGAGTGCCAGCTTGGTCAGCCAGGGCAGCAGACTGGGCTGGGGCCGTACGGTCAGTGCCGGCGGTCTCCGGACCAGTTGACGGCCGGCATCACGCAGGGCGGCCGGAGTCGCCAGAGGTGTCACATGGTCCGGGGCCAACAGCGCCGCATTCGCATATGAACATCCGCCACCGACGTCCCCGGCCGCGTCCACCACCGTGACGGTCCGACCGCTCCTGGCGGCCTCCATGGCCACCGTTGCACCCACCACACCGGCACCGACCACCAGCACGTCCACCGGGGACGCCGACACAGACCTGTTCACGATCCTCGACCGTACGTATCTCCACTGCTGGCCACATCCACCCGGAGGGATGAGATTCATCAGGCCGTGGACGATTGTTCCCGACCATGCGCCTGATGGCTGAAGATAGAAGGATGCAGAGCAGGTCGGAGCTGGACGGGCCAAGTGTGAGCCGGACGATTCGGGTGGTGGCGGTCGATGACCATCCGGTCCTGCTGCGCGGACTGGTCCAGATCCTCGCCCACGAAGCAGACCTCGTCGTAGCCGCCACCGCGGCAGGAATCGCGGAAGCGGTCGACCGAGCAATGACTGTGTCACCGGATGTGATCATCCTGCCGTGGCGTTTGGAGGGACGGGCAACCGGCCACGAACTCGTCAGAGTGCTCGGATCCCTGTCACCCGCCCGCCTGATCATCTACACCGGGTTCGTCCCCGGTGTAGACATGCCGGCCCAATCAGTGGCGGGTGCGACACTGGTGGCCAAGACAGCTGACCCGGCCGAACTGCTGTCCACAATCCGCGGCACGACCCGTGCGACTCCGGTTTCACCAACGGCGGATCCGCTCACCGTCCGAGAGCGTGAGGTCCTGCACCTTCTCCTGCGTGGCTTGAGCAATGCCGAGATCGCCAGCCTGATGACCATAGAGCTGTCCACGGTCAAGAGCCATGTGCGCGCCGTGCTCCGCAAACTCCACGTCACCTCACGACGGGACCTGATCGGGCCGGCCGTCCGGCATCGGTGAGGAGACGCCACTGGTGCGACGTGACTCAGGACTGTGGAACGTAGAAGACGTTCAAGTCGTCGAGGTGAAACCCACCCTGGTCGCCGAGTCGCCAGAATTCGAACATCACGTCGACCGCGTCGATCGGCTGGCCATCAACTGCTGCAGGAACTACCTGCAGCATGCTTATCCGCTGCCACGGCGACTCGCGAGAGTCTACTTGGGTCTGCGCTCCGCGCTGATCGCGGACAGTCGTGCCATTGCTGCGGAACTGAATCCGCGGGTAGGCGAAGCCACGATCCCAGTAACCTTTACCTGCCACGGAGATCCACGCTTCACAAACCACCATGCCGGGACCGGAAATCGGTACGGTCTGGCGCGAGTAGCCTCGATGAATCCCCGCTGTGCTGGCTGAGGTGGCTCCGGTTCGAGCTCGAGTCGTGTCGAGGTGCCATTGGCCGCCGGACAGCTGCCCGTGAGACATCACCCAAGGCCCAGTCTCTCCGTCCTCGAATGACGGATTGACCATCAGGCCGGCGAGCGTGCCCGTGGAGATGCCGATCGCGAGCCGGCAGAACTGGCCCAACCGATCGGTGTCTTCTGCCAGCTCACCGAGCCGTCCCCGGACCGGTCCGCCGAGGCTTTCGTACTCTCTGATGTGGTCGACAAGAGCGAACAGTTCGTCGGCACTCCACCCGGACCAGTACATGCCGTAGCTGAGGGGGTTGCGGTTGAGATTGAAGGTGCCGTCGGTGGCATTGGCGTTGATCCATGCGACTCGTTTCTCGGCGGCCGTCTCTCGGGCCCGCCAGGAGTCCTCAATCCGATCGACCAGTGCCATCGCTGCAGCAGTTGTGGTGGGCACGGCGGCGGCTGGTGGATAGCTTTGCCAGGCCAGCTTGGTGTACTCGTGGAAAGCCTCAGCGATCATGTCAATCCGGGCCTCCTGGGCTGAGGTGCTGGCGCGGGAGCGCGCCAGGTCCAGCAGCGCCGCCGCACGTGTGACCACCGATGCCGAGAGCTCGGTGAGATGGCTGGCATCATTCATGCCGAAGTACGTCGAGTCCTTGCCAGTCGCAAACCAATCACTGCGCGCGAGGGTATGGGTGGCGTGCCGCTCCCACAAGTCGAAGTACTGTGACAGGATCGGTCCGCCTTGGTGTCCAGCAGCACGGTCACACCACTCGGCCTGGAGAGCATCCACATCGACGTGAGGATCCCACAAGAGCTTTGTGTAGATCCACTGCTTGGGCCCCTCACCGACGAAGGTAGCGGCTTGGGCATAGATGTACTTCACTCCGGCGTCAGCCGCCCAAGCGTACGCCTGCTGCAGCTGATGGTTGAACATGCGAGGGACCGCGTAGGGACTGCCCATCGGGTAATCCCACCATCCGACTTCGCTGGCCTTGGCCAGCCAATCGATGAAGCGAGCTTGGTCCAGGGCCCGACGATCAGGGTCCAGCCAGCCGCAGCTTTCCGTCGCGACAACTGGAACCACATTGGGATGCAACGCGAAAGACGGCGGGTCGACCGTGAAGTAGTAGGCCAAGCAGCCGATCTTCTTGTCCGGATGGACCAGGGCGACCCTTTCCACTACAGCATTGAGCCAGCGGTAGTAGACATCAGACAGATCCATGTACCCGAACGAGTTCCGAGCCGTAGTGAAACCCGGGTTGATCTCGTCCAGCTCGCAGAATCCAGAGACACCGTCGTTGACACCGAGCGACACGCCGATCACGTCCGGGCTCTGGTTGAAGTAGTCGATGACCCAGTCTGCGGCGATGTCGATCGTGATCGGCTCCGTGAAGGATGGTTGCCAGCCGCTGGTCTTGCCCGGTGCGGGGATCTCCCGTCGTCCGTCGACGGTCGGGTAGATCTCAGGGTGGGTGTCGCCCCAGATGGCCGAGTCGAAGATCGTGTGGAGCTTGTGCGTGAACAGGTCCGAGAACTGCACAGACGCACCACTCATCGAACCGTCGAGTCTGGTGCCGGCATTGCGGTTACGATAGATCCAGGTCCCGTCACGCACTCCGCTGTACTGGGCGAGTTCGAATGCCGGGGCATGAATCTGCTCGCCGACGGGAACTCCGATGGTTTGGTGGCTCGGCACGTCCTCCCAGGCATTCGCGGTCGACACGAAACCAATCTGAGACGGCAACAGCCATCGCACACCGATATGACGTTCGAGGAGCTCGGAAGCAGCAAATCGGCTGGTGACACCATTCTGGCCCATCAACGAGTTGCCGTTGAGGGTGATCAGACCGGGGGTGGCCTTGATGGTGAACGCCCAAGGGCCCTTGTCGGCAAGAGTGTCCATCACTGTCTCGTGCCCAGGAGCACACAACCCGAGGTAGATCCGAGCCATGGCGGCAGACACAGTCCCTGCCTCGGATTCGGGCACAATCGGAATGCTCGCCCCCGAGGATCGCTCGATGTAGCGGACCAGGTCATCGGCCGCGGCCGTGATGATCGGGGTCGAGCTGTCCGGGATGATGATCGTGCTGGCAGCGACACCGTCGGCGACGAGCATGATCTCGTCAGACCCGGAATCGGCGCGGCTGACGCAGGGGCTGGCAGTCAACAGTGCGGCAGCTCCTGCGCTGGCGCCGAGGACTGTTCTGCGGAAAACCATGGTTGCACTTCCTTTGTGCTGAGGTACGGCTACCTGCAGAAGATTGCGATTGACAGTGGCTGGCGTCAACAGCAGTGACCACGGCGATGCGGCATTGCCGAAAGGAGATCAGCAACCCCGGTGACCGTCAGGACCGCCCGCGAGTGCCCCGCGGAGTGTGAGTGGGCAGGGTCCGGCGTGGACCTCGGCGTGGCGCGAACCCAGCGACCAGCCCGAGCAGCAGCTGGACCCGGAACCGATGTCCCACATAGGGCTCCAACAGCTCGAGTGCGACCTCGTCGCCAGCTTTGGTGCCCGCGAGGGCATGGGTGATCCCGTCTCCGACGTGGTAGTCGCCGATACTCCAGGCATCAGGATCGCCATGGGCACGTTGTCGGGTCTCGGCCGAGGTCCACGGCCCGATCCGAGGCAACGACTGGAGTGCCCGGTCGGCCTCGGCCGAATCCATGGCCAGGGTTCGCTCGAGCGCCGGGCCGCGCTGGGCTGCGGTCACCAAGGGGACGGATCGACGTTGTTCGACACCGGCCTTCAAGAACTCCCAGCTCGGCACTGCGGCCCACTGGGCGGCGGTCGGCGGCACCATCATCCCGTACGCGGGTGTGCCCGTCTCTGATGCCGGGCCGGGTGCTGGTTCGCCGAACTTTCCCACCAGCACACGAAACGCGGCGAATGCCTCGACACCGGTGACGACCTGCTCCAAACAGGCCGGGAAGAGCGCCTCACCAACTGCGCCGGTCCGGCCGATCCGTAGGTCCGGATGCCGTCTGGCCGCTTCGACCAGCATCGGGTGCACCGGACTGAATCCGCTCGGATCGTCAGCCTCCCCCAACAACTGCGGCACGTGGGCCAACACCTCTTCGGCACCGGCCCCCCAGGCGGAGGCCACCACCTCGTTGCCCTCGGTGACCAGCCGCAGCAGGGCAGGGCCGGTGGCCACCCGGGTGGCACGCCACCAGTGCTGGTCGGTGATCCTGCGGTGGGTCGGGTCACCGGGGCCACGCTGGTGCCGGCCAAGGACCTGGTCCCAGTAGATCCGACGACCCGGCGCCCACCGTCGTACGAGACAGGCCGCAGTCACGGTGCGGTGATCGTCTCGCCGTGGTCGACCAGCTGACCGCGGGAGACCGCAACGTCGAGCGCTTGGTCGAGTCGAGCCGCTATGCCGTCGGTGACTCGGGAGCCGCCGAAGAGTCGACAGGTTTCACGGTGCAGCTCATCGCGGGTGATGCCCATCGCGGTCCGGGCGAGATCGGCCATCGCGTTGCCGATCTCGCGCAGTGCGATGTCATCGAGCGGGCGATCCTTGGTGGAGCCGCGCCACCGCCGATATCCCTGCCACTGCTGGGGATCCTTCGAACTCGGCCAGAGGAAGTCCTCCTCCGGATCACGACAGACCGTGTCCGGCACCAGGCCCAACACGTCGGTGAGTCGACTGGCGGCGAGCCGGTTGAGATCGAAACAGTTGATCAGCAGCCTCGCCATCCGCTCGGGCCGGATCGGGCCCTCGACCTCGATGATCTCCCCGACCAGCCGGGCGGCCTTGCCCCGCGGGTCGCTGCGGGCCAGCTGACGATCAAGCTGCTGACGGGTGCCGGTCACCGCAACGTGGTAGGGCTGGAAATCGGTGACCACACCGTCGTCGGGCCGGGACAGATCAATCGGGCCATCGGCGATCTGGGCGGTCTGGACGAAGCCGACCGGTTCGACCGCGCTCGGCGTCCGGGGCGCTGACTGAGCCCGAGGCGGATCCGACTCCTGGGAGTCGGCGGTGACCACCCAGTGGCCTTCATCGGGTGGCTGCTCGCGGGCCCGGTCCACGAGGGCACAGATCCGATCGATCACCTGACCTCGGTCCCGCAGCCAGTCTGGCAGCCAGATCCGGGCCACGGCAGGCCAACCCATGAGGTGTCGCAGCACGGTGTTGGCCATGCCGTCGCGGTCCCCGACCGTCCGCCGTTCGCGCCAGGCCACCCCATCCAGCAGGATCGCGACCGACCGGTTCGCGCGCCGCCCCACCGCCAGGTCCACCTGGAACTCCGACAGCCCGACCCCGACGTCCACCGCGAGCCCGGCACTCCGCAGGGCCTGCGCCACCTCGTCGCGGTGCCGGTCGACCCGGGTCGAGGACACCGCCGACGCCAGAGCCGGGCCATGCTGCTCGGTCGACTCGGGGATGACACCGTCTCGGGCCAGTTCGAGATAGGTCCGCAGATGCTTCACTCCGACCGAAGAGGTCTGTTCGACCCGCATGTCCTCCGGATCGAAGGAGGAGAAGACGATCACCTTGCGTCGGGCACGGGTGATCGCCACATTGAGGCGACGTTCGCCACCGGCCCGGTTGAGCGGACCGAAGTTGAGCGGCAGCACACCGGCGTCGTTCTTGGCAAAGCCGGTGGAGAAGATGATCAGGTCCCGCTCATCCCCCTGGACGGTCTCCAGATTCTTCACGAACAGCCCATCGGTGTGATGGTCGAGTGATTCCGGCACGCCCGGGACCTGCGATTCCCACAGCATCCGTTCGATCAGGCTTCGCTGCTGCACGTTGAAGGTCACCACACCGATCGACCGTTCGCCGCGCTGCCAACGCCGCAGCACCTCGTCAACCACGGCAGCAGCCTCGGCCGGATTGGTGCGCAGCAACGCAAGTTCGGCGATGACTGACCGGCTCGGCGCCGGGATCGGCAACGCGTCGAGTTCGGCCTGGCTGGGTTTGCGTCCACGGGATCGGACGAACAGCCCGTCCACGCGCCGAAACTCCAGCCCCTCGTCCCGCTCCTGGCCGGGTGGGCTCGGGAAGGACGCGAGCCTGCCGTCATAGTAGGCACGGTTGCTGAAGGTGATCAGCGACTCGTCCCGACTGCGGTAGTGCCACGACAGCCACAGCTGCGGCACACCGGCCAGGACGCACTCGGAGAGCACACTCTCCTCATCGGTGACGGTGACGAAGTCGTCCTCGGCATCATCGGTGTCCTGGTCGGTGACCGCAAACACCGACGTCGGCGGCATCTGTTTCGAGTCACCGGCCACCACCACGGACCTGGCTCGGGCGATCGCCCCGATCGCTTCAGGCACACGGATCTGGGAAGCCTCGTCGAAGACGACCAGGTCGAAGGTCATCGCCTCGTAGGGAACGAATCGGGCCAACGAGTCCGGGCTGACCAGCACACAGGGGGTGATTTCACCGACCACTTCCCCGTACGTCTTCATGAGCTTGCGGACCGACAGACCACCACGGGTCCGACCCACCTCGCGCTCCAGGGCGCCGACGCGGCCGACCAACCCACCTGAGCGGAACGGCCGACGCCGGACCACCGCGGCCGGCAGCACATCGCGCAGGTCGTCACGCAATCGACCCGAGGCATCACTGAACCTGGCCACCGTACGGTCATGGGACTCACCGTCGAACCCGGTCAGGCCGGTGCCAGACCACCGCTCTGCCTGGGAGCTGGTCGCCAAGCCACGCTCCACGGCAGCCATCGCGTCGAGAGCACCGATCCGACCGTTGAGCAATTCGTCCGCGGCAGTCGGCAGGCCCTTGGTCACTGGCGCGAGCGTGCCCTGCAGATCGGTCCATCGGCGCAGCGCGACCCAATGTGGTGCATCGTCACGGCGGCCCTGCGCCGTCTCCTGCCAGGTCGACACCAGGCCCCCCGCCCCGAACCGGGCCAGATCCCCGGTCGACGATCCGACCGCACCGAAGACCGAGGCGAACGCATCCCGTACCCGGTCGAGATGCGCGGCGACACCTGCAGTGAGCCGCCCGTCGAACTGGCGTGCCCGGCGCACCGCCGCGACCGTGTCGGACGGCAACTGCCCCATCAGCTCGGCAGCGCCTTCCAGCGCGTCGAGCACCCCTTGCCGGGCTGTCTCACCTGCCGGATCGAGCAGATTCAGCTGCTCGGGCAGTTCGAACAGACCAGGCAGCCGACGCAGGCGGTCCCGCAAGGCGTGATGGTCCCTGGCCAGGGCGGCCAGTTCGTCAACAACCGCAGGGATCTCCTTGGCCGGGATCTCGACCTGCGGGCGCAGATGGGACAGCACGGGCCCGGCTGCGGCCACGATCCGGCCCTTGCGGCCGATGAAGAAAGAGGTCTCGGCGACCCGGATCGCCTGCCGGACCGGATCCAGGTCGACCTCGATCGCACGTGGCTCGAACCTCTCCAGCAGCCCGGCCGCACGGGACCGCATGGTCGAGACCATCCCGGCCAGCTCATCGGTGGCCTCCCGCCACGCAGGGTCGCGGGTCTGGTCCAGCTGGTCCGGTGACCACGGCGCCGCCAGCAGCTGCCGTACTCCGTCGATCTCCATCAGGTTTCGACATCCCCGGACTGCGCGCGCCTGTTCGGGCGCGGTGATCGCCTCCACCATCTGTGCAACGGCAGCATCGGCTGCGGCCAGCGCCGGCGAAGGATCACTGTCGGGGAATCGTCGCGCAAAGGACCACGGATGGGTACGGCCCGGGTCCAGCCCCTGCTGGGCCAGTTGGGGCACCGCATCGGACAGGGCACGGCGCAGCTCGGTGAGGCCGGACTGGTCAAGACCGTGCAGCTCGGGCGGGGTGACCGTTGCGACTGGCCCTTCTCCCTGGGCCAGGAGGCGGTTCCGCGCGGTGTACAACGACAATCCGGTCGCATTGGGTTCGTGCAGGATCTCGGCATAGGCCGCCAGACCCTTGGCCGTCGCCGCAACCTGACTCGCGTCGACCCGGTATCCGTCCTCGTCCACCACCGGCTGCTGCTTCAACGCCGCGCGCAGCGCCGCCCGGACTTGTGTCGGTCGGGAGTTGCGATCGTGGAGGTCCAGGACGAAACCCCCCAGACCAGCCTCGTCGAGTCGGGTCCGCACCACGTCCAGAGCAGCACCCTTGGCGGCAACGAAGAGCACCGAGCGACCCTGCGCCATCTGGTCGGCAATGATGTTGGTGATGGTCTGGGACTTGCCGGTGCCGGGTGGCCCCTCGAGGACGAAGCTCCGCCCGGCCCGGGCGTTGGCCACCGCCAGTGCCTGTGATCCGTCGGCCGGGATCGGGCAGGCCGCCACCACCTCATCGAGATCATCCAGCTCAGCAAGGTCGCCCAGATCGACCTCGGAGCCGACGAAGGGCTCAGTCGGGCTGTGGACCAGATGTTGCACCAACGGCGCCTCGCAGAATTCGGCCCAATGTCGGTCGAGATCGCGCCACAGCAGGTAACCGGTGAACTGCGCGACCACCAAGCGTGCGTCACTGACCACCCGGAATGCCAGACCGTGCTCGACGATCGCCGTCCGCGTGATCCGCAGGATCGCATCAACATCGACCTCACCCTCGGCGGTGCGGGGCAGAACGGCGAGCTGTGGGATGTGCAGCCCGAACTCCAACCGGAGCTTTTCCAACAGGGACAGGTTGACCGTGACCTCACCCGCTTCATCGCGCCCGATCCGGAACGGCATCACCGTGTTGGTCACCTGCACCGGACACAGCACCAGCGGGGCGGTCAGCTCGCGCCCGCCGAGCTGCCACTCGACGGTGCCGAGGGTCAACATCAACGGATTTGCGCCGGTCTCCTGCAAGATGGTGCGTGCCCGCGACCGAAGGGACTCCACGACATGGCCGTGCATCGGCCCGTTCTCACCCGAGTACACCGTGGCACGGTCGGAGAGCATGGTCCGCAACAGATCGCCGGGCAACGACCAGGCATCCTTCGCCTCGGCCGCGGCCACTTGGCCGGCGATGTCATCGGCGGCGCGGACCGTGACCTTCTCCTCGTCCTGGATGATCCCGGCCAACACGCCGAGATGTTCGGGTGGCAGGACCAGGCGGAGCTGGGCCGACGCCGACCCCAGGTTGAGCAGCTTGTTGCGCAAGGTCAGGTCGAGCAGCGCGTTCTTCCAGCGCCGCACGCGCGCGGGCACCGCAGTCTCTGGTGCGACCCTGCCGTCGGCGGAGGCAGGCTCAGGGGTGTCTGGCGAACCGGCCCGCTCGGCCGCGCGGTACTCGACGATCTCGACCACACCGTCGGGGCGGGTCCGCC
Organism: uncultured Propionibacteriaceae bacterium; assembly: GCA_945911015.1. Taxonomy (GTDB): domain Bacteria; phylum Actinomycetota; class Actinomycetes; order Propionibacteriales; family Propionibacteriaceae; genus Avipropionibacterium. The sequence continues at coordinate 4,527 of CAMDZW010000036.1, read as the reverse complement.
GTGCCGGCAGCGGCAGCACCCCCATCAGCCGGGCCTCGGCCACATCGACCACCCCCAGCAGGTCAGCAGCACGGTTGCGCAGCCAGCTGTCGACCGGCGCCTGCCGAGCGCGACGGGCAACATCGCGTACGGGAGTGTGTTCGGCCGTCACATAGGTCGACTCGACCACACCCATCAGGCCCAGATCGACGGCGTTGACCGCCGAGGTGCATTCGAAGCTCGCTGCATCGGGCAGGTGCCGTTCCCTCTGCCGCCAGTAGCCGAGGAAGGCGTGACCGCGGACCACCCACAGCACTGGGTTGATCCCGATCTGCTCCAGCGCCGCGGCCAACAACACGGTGGTGTCCAGGCAGGTCCCGACCGCGCCCTCCAGCACATCCCCGGGAGTACGGACCTTCTGGCCGTGTCCCCAACTGGCCGGGGGCGGCGCATAGTGGATCTGCCGAGCGTGGACCGCCTCGACGACAGCATCGACGATCGCGTCGATCCGTTCCGGCGGTGCATCGCGGGTCGCCAGTGCCCCCTCTGCGCGGTCACCGTGCAGGTGCGGGTCGGACAGGCGGGCCGCCGCCTCGGCGACCGTCGCGGCCACCGCTGGATGATTCGGCTGGACAAAGGCAGCCAACAGTTCCAGGGAGAGCAACTGGGCATCCTTGCTGATCTGCCACTGCCGCGCCGCCAGGATCGTGATCACCCGATGGACCGCGACCACCGCGCCGTCGGCAGCGGTCACCCGGACGGTGACCTCGCCCTTCATCTCCTCCTCGACAGTGGCGAGCACACCGGGGTCGAAATGCAGGGACGGGCGCTCCACCGTGGTGCCCGCCCCGGCCGCCAGGTCGAGGTGGGTCTGCCACGGCCGATTGATCACGGTGCCGAAGGTGTCGCGGATCTCGACTGCAACCGTCAGGCCCTCCAGCGGCGTCGGGGCGTCGTTGTGCAGCGTGATCCGGTGGATCACCGGAAGCCCGTTGTGGGTCAGGGCATGGTTCAACGTCGGGTTTGCGACCAGCTCGATCCGGACTGCCTGCTCCACGCCGTCACTCTACGGACTTTCCTGCCAACTCTGCCGCCACCAGCGGAGATGGCTCCGTGGAGCGGCCATCTCCTCCCACCACGGCAGTTTTTGCCAGGGTCCGGCAAAAAACAGCCGGCCCCCTCCCGAACATTCGGAGAGGACCGGCTGACCTGCCAGAAACTGCTGCGCGAATCAGTCGCACACCTGACTGCGCGAATCAGTCGCACACCTGACTGCGCGAATCAGTCGCGACGGAACCGGTCGGCGACCTGACGTGCCCGCTCGACCATCTGCTGCTGTTCCGGGCTCAGGTACTGACCCGGGCTCGGCAGCTGCGGCTGCTGCTGCGACTGCTGCTGGGGTGCCGCCCCCGAGGAACGACGCGGCGCCGCGTTCTCGGCGTCCTCGGCCTCCTCGGCGGACATGCCTCCGCCATGGAACTCCTTGCGGGCCTGTTCGAAGACCAGCTCGGACCCGTTGGCCTGCAGCAGGCTGTTGCGGATCTCGTCGAACATGCTGCCGACCGCACCCGGGTTGGAGGGGAGGTACAGCACATTGGTGCGGCTGTTGCGGGCCACATCCTGCATGGTGTCGAAGTACTGGGTCATCAGCAGCAGCTGCTCGGCCGTGCCGGAGATCCCGACGCGGCGCAGCATCTCGAACTGCTCGGCAATACCTTCGGCGATCGCCTTGCGCTGGGCGGCGACACCGACACCCTGCAGTCGCTTTGCCTCCGCCTCGGCCTCGGCCTGGGTGACGCGCTTGATCTTGTCGGCCTCGGCCAGCGACTGGGCAGCGACCCGGTCACGCTGGGCAGCGTTGATCGAGTTCATCGAGTCGCGGACCCGCGGGTCCGGAGAGATGTCGGTGACCAGCGTGTTGACGATCGAGAAGCCGTACTCACGCATCCGGTCCGACAGCGTCCGCTCCACCGACACCGCAATGTCGTCCTTGGACTCGAAGGCCTCGTCCAGGTTCAGCGCCGACAGTGCCGAACGCACGACATCGAAGACATAGGAACGGATCTGAGCGGTCGGGTCGGACAGCCGGTAGTAGGCGTCGGCGACATTCGCCTCAGGGATCACGTACTGCACGGCCACCGGCACGGTGACGAACACGTTGTCCCGGGTCTTGGACTCGATGTTCACCTCCAACTGCTGGACACGCAGCGAGATCGGCCGTGTGGTCTTGTCGATGATCGGGGTCTTCCAGTTCAGACCGGGCTTGCACACCCGGATGAACTTTCCGAACCGCTCAACGATCACGTTCTCCTGGGTGCGGACGGTGAAGATCGCTGACCGGATGATCCCGATGACGATCAACAGGACGACAATGCCGACGACAATTTCGACGGGTCCCATGACTACCCCCTTGGGTGGTTGGTGAGGTCACCCCTATTGTGCCAGTTTCGGGAGCTACCGATCACACCACTCTCGTACGGGAATCGCTGCGGCTACGCTGGCGCGCGTGAAACCCGTACTCGAAGGACTGCCGGCGAACCCGGCTCCCGTCGACGTCCTGCAGCGAGTGTGGGGATATCGGGAGTTTCGTGGCAATCAGGCCGCCATCGTCGAAACCGTCGCCGGCGGCGGCGATGCCCTGGTGCTCATGCCGACCGGCGGGGGCAAGTCACTGTGCTACCAGGTGCCGGCGCTGCTGCGGCCCGGGACGGCGGTGGTGGTGTCGCCCCTGATCGCGCTGATGCAGGACCAGGTCGATGCGCTCCGGGCGGTCGGGGTGCGCGCTGCCTTCCTGAACTCCACCCTGACCTCGGCCGAGCAACGTCAGGTCGGCGATGACTTCCGCGGCGGGGAGCTCGACCTGCTCTACCTGGCGCCGGAGCGACTCGGCGCACCGTCCACCGGGGAGTTGCTCGACTCCGGCACCATCGCCCTGTTCGCGATCGACGAGGCGCACTGTGTGTCGCAGTGGGGACATGACTTCCGACCCGACTATCTGCAGTTGTCCCAGCTTCACCAACGGTGGCCCCAGGTGCCGCGCATCGCGCTGACCGCGACCGCAACCGAGGCGACCCGGGCCGAGATCGCCCAACGACTCGACCTCACCGATGCCCGCCACTTCGTGTCGAGCTTCGACCGGCCCAACATCAACTATCGGATCGTCGCGAAGGACTCCCCTCGCTCCCAGCTGCTGTCGCTGCTGCGCACCGAACATGCCGGCGACGCCGGGATCGTCTACTGCCTGTCCCGGTCCTCGGTCGAGCAGACCGCAGAATTCCTTGTGGGTCAGGGGATCCCGGCGCTGGCCTACCACGCTGGCCTCGACCCGGCTGTCCGTGCTGCCCATCAGGCCCGGTTCCTCCGCGAGGACGGGATCGTGATGGTGGCCACCATCGCCTTCGGCATGGGCATCGACAAACCTGATGTTCGGTTCGTGGCCCACCTGGACCTGCCCAAATCGGTGGAGGGCTACTACCAGGAGACCGGTCGGGCCGGCCGCGACGGGCTGCCGTCAACCGCGTGGATGGCCTATGGTCTGGCCGATGTGGTGCAACAACGCAAGATGATCAGTTCTTCCGACGGTGATGCGGCACACCGGCGCAGGCTGTCCCACCATCTCGATGCCATGTTGGCGTTGTGCGAGACCCTCACCTGCCGTCGCGTCCAGCTGCTGGCCTACTTCGGGGAACAGGCCTCCCCCTGCGGGAACTGCGACACCTGCCTCACCCCGGTCGAGGGCTGGGACGGCACGGTCGCGGCCCAGAAGGTGCTGTCCACGATCTACCGACTCGACACCGAACGGCGGCAGCGCTTCGGCACCGGTCACATCGTCGACATCCTGCTCGGCCGCACGACGCCCCGCACGACCAGGTTCGGCCATGACACATTGTCGACCTGGGGCATCGGCACCGAGCTGTCCGAGCGCCAGTGGCGCGGCGTGATCCGTCAGATGCTGGCCCAAGGTCTGATCAGTGTGTCCGGCGATCACGGCACTCTCGGCCCGACTGACACCAGCAAGGACGTGCTCTTCGGCCCCCTTACGGTGACCTTGCGCCACGACCCGGAGCGGACCAGGGTCGCCGGCCGCGCCCGGACCAAGGCCCAACCGGTCGAGCTCACCGGTGCCGCCGGTGCTCTGTTCGAGCAGCTACGGGTCTGGCGGGCAGCGACCGCCAAGGAACTCGGAGTCCCGGCTTATGTGATCTTCCACGACGCGACCCTGCGCGCTATCGCCGAGCTGGCCCCGGCCTCGCTGTCCGACCTGGGCACGGTGTCCGGTGTCGGCGCGGCCAAGCTGGACCGGTACGGCGCCGACATCATGGCCCTGGTCAGCTCCCAGCAGTGAACACCGGCACCGATGTCGGCAAGGATCGTGTCTCCCTTCTCTGTAGGGTCGACCCGTGGCCCATTCCCATCTGCACACCACCGAGCCCGACACGCCTGAGAGCCGTGCCATGCAGCGGCGTGCCCTGCGGGTGATGGTGCTGATCGTCGTCCCGCTGGCCATCTGGACCCTCGGCGCCCTGGTGGTGATGTGGCCAGGCGACG
>CAMDZW010000035.1 GCA_945911015.1 uncultured Propionibacteriaceae bacterium | reverse complement strand
CCGCACCTGGTATGACGATCTGGGGCAGCGTCAGCGGGGCGGTTTCCATGCCCTGATCGACACCGGCGACCACACGATCGTCAGCGCGAGTCCGGAGTGTTTCCTGTGCTGGCAAGGAAATCGACTGTCCGTCGTGCCCATGAAGGGCACCGCCCCACGCGATCCGGATCCGAGGCTCGACGAACGGCATCGGCGCCACCTGCTCGACAGCGCCAAGGAACGCGCCGAGAATGTGATGATCGTCGACCTGGTCCGCAACGACCTGTCTCGGATTGCCCAACCCGGCACCGTACGGGTCGATGAACTCCTCGCCACCGAGCGATATGACACCCTCTGGCAGTTGACCTCGACCGTGTCGGCCCAGATCCCTGCTGACACGCCGATCCCGACAGTTTTTGATGCACTGTTCCCCTGTGGCTCCATCACCGGGGCGCCGAAGCAGCGCACCATGGAACTGATCTGTGAGCTCGAGGACAGTCCCCGGGGCATCTACTGCGGAGCCATCGGCTGGATCGCTCCACCGACCGAACCGGTCCGCGCCCGATTCGGGATTGCGATCCGCACTGCCGTGATCGACAACGCGACCGGCGCCACCGTCTACGGCGTGGGTGGCGGCATCACCTGGGACTCGACCGCCCCGGATGAATGGGCCGAGCTCCACACCAAGGCGCAGGTAGTGGCCGACACGTCCTTCGACCTGATCGAAACTCTTGCGGTCCGTGCCGGCAGACTGACCCACCGCGATCTCCATCGGGCTCGCCTGATGCGTTCGGCCGCAGCATTCGACATTCCTTTCCCACAACAGGAGTGGGACGACCAGACCACTGAGGCAGCCGGTGGTCAGGACCGGATCGTCCGGTTCGCCCTGGCCACCGACGGCGGGCTGACCCGCACCGAGCGGCCGCTCCCACCGGCCGCCGAGCCGGCCCGGCTCGCCGTGGACACGGTGGCAACCCCCGACAGCCTGTGGCGCCGGCACAAGACCTCGCGGCGCCGGTTCTGCGATGAGGCGAAGGCACGGCACCCGGCCGCAGACGATGTCATCCTCGTCACCGCGGACGGACTGGTCACCGAGACGACCATCGCCAATCTCGCCGTACGACTCGACAATCTTTGGTGCACCCCGCCGCTCAGTGACGGTCTGCTCCCGGGGATCGGTCGGGAGGTTGCGCTGGCCGAGGGCCGCCTGGTCGAACGCTCCGTCACCGTCGATGACCTGTTCCGCGCCACCGCGGTGGCGACGATCAGTTCGGTGCGGGGCTGGCGGCCGGCCGTTCTGGTCTCGGCGGCCCATGGGCTATCCTGAGCGAGTTGTCGAGTGCGGAAGTGAGGTGAGTGTCGATGCCTGATGACGGAAACAGTCCGAGTCCCTCCGGCACCGCACCCGTTCCGCGAGTCCGACGCCACTGATCCCTTCCGCTTTCTTGTTTGCGGACCGGTGAGGCGTGGGTTCGGGCCGGTGCGATGCCGTCTGTTGGCAGACCACCCACCGAAGAGGAGCTTTGACCCATGACCACTGCACCGATCGACCACGGCGGCCAGCTGGCTGATGCCCTGGACTCGCCCCTGGCCGACACCGATCTCCCCCGCATCTCCGAACTGTTGACCCAGGCCGACCCTGATCATGTCGTCACCGCTTTGGAGCGGTTGTCGTTGCGACAGCGCGCGGTTGTCTATCGCCTCCTGCCCAAGGACAAGGCCCTGGCCGTGTTCGAGAGCCTCGACCCGCAGCTCCAGGGCGACCTCGTCCATGCCTTGCAGGACGCGCAGGCGACTTCACTGTTCAGCGAGCTCGATCCCGATGACCGGGTCTGGCTGCTCGACGAACTGCCGGCCAATCTGGCCTCCAAGCTCCTGCGTGGCCTGTCGCCGCGAGAACGTCAGCTCACGGCGGCCGTCCTGGGCTACCCGCAGGGGTCGGTCGGACGGCGGATGACCCCGGAATTCGTTTCCACCCGTCACTTCCTGACTGTCGAGGAGACGATGGCCAGGGTCCGCACCCGGCTGGACGATGCCGAGACGGTCTATGTGCTGCCGGTGTTGGACCACAGCCGCCGCGTGGTGGGAGTGGTCCAGTTGCGGGATCTGCTGGGGGCCGAACCGGAAGCCTCCATCGGCGATCTGATGCAGACCGCACGCACCGCTGAAGCGGTCGAGGATGCCGAGACCGCGGCCCGCCGCTGCACCGAGCTCGGCCTGTTGGCCATGCCGGTGGTGGACCACGAGTCCCGACTGGTCGGGATGCTCACGATCGACGATGCCGTACGGATCCTCGAGTTCGCCGAGAGTGAGGACTCCGCCCGTCAGGGTGGTGTGGAGCCGCTGCGCCGGCCCTACCTGACCACGCCGATCTGGTCGATCGTCCGCTCCCGGATCGTGTGGCTGCTGGTGCTGGCGGTCGGGGCGACGCTCACCGTGCAGGTGCTCTCGGCCTTTGAGGCGACCTTGTCCCAGGTGACCGTATTGGCGTTGTTCGTGCCGTTGCTGATCGGGACCGGAGGCAACACCGGCAACCAGGCGGCCACCACCGTCACCCGTGCTCTGGCGCTCGGCGACGTGCGCACCCGTGACATCCTGCGCGTGCTGGGCCGTGAGGTGCGGGTCGGCCTCTGTCTGGGGGCGGCGCTCGGCCTGCTCGGTTTCGGGATCACCGCCTTGGCCTTTGACTGGCACATCGGTCTGGTGATCGGTCTGACCTTGGCGGGGGTGTGCACGATGGCCGCTGCAGTGGGAGGGGCAATGCCGCTGGCGGCTCGGGCGATCCGAGTTGATCCGGCCGTCTTCTCCAACCCGTTCATCACCACCTTCGTCGATGCCTCCGGGTTGATCGTCTACTTCCTCATCGCGCAGGCGGTTCTGGGTCTGGGCTGACCGTGCGGTCCGGCCACACTCGCCCAGGGATCACCGCGACGGCCACCGCGATCAGCACCACGGCCCCACCGGCCACCAGTCCGGCGGCTCGTCCGAGCACCCAGTCGAAGACCAACAACAAGGTCCCGGCCATCAGGGCGACCACGCCGATCAGCACCAGTCGCATGATGTGGTGGCCGGCGGTGACCAGCGAGGGCTTGAGTTGGCGTCGGAAGAGCGACCGGTGGAGGCTGACCGGGACCAGAGCCAACAAGGTGGCGAGCACCGCGATCCCGACCAGCACGGCATACACGGTGGTCTGGAAACCCTCGAGCTCGACCAACCGCGACTGGAAGGCGATCGCCAGCAGGAAACCGGTCAGAATCTGGGTGCCGGTCTGGGTGACCCGCAGCTCCTGCAGCAACTCGCTCCAGTTGCGGTCCATCCGCTGGTTCACGGTTTCGTGCCGACCGTCCCCGAGGGTGCGGTTCACGTCATCGGTCATGGGACCGGTACAGCGTGGATCAGGAACCGCTGACAAGCACCGGCTCAGTAGTAGACGGCGAGTCGGCCACGTGGACCCTCGACCACGTCGACCGGTGTCTCGAAGATCGATGACAGCACTTCCGGGGTCATGATCTCGGCCGGTGTGCCGAAGTGTTCGACTCGGCCGTTCTTCATGGCACAGATGTGGTCGGCATAGTGACCGGCGAAATTGATGTCGTGCAGGACGATGACGACCGTACGGTTCAGTTCTCTCGCCGCTCGGCGCAGGTGCTGCATCATCTGGACCGAGTGCCGCATGTCGAGGTTGTTGAGCGGCTCGTCCAGCAGCAGGTAGTCGGTGTCCTGGGCCAGCACCATCGCGACATAGGCCCGTTGCCGCTGGCCACCGGACAGTTCGTCCAGATAACGCTTCTCGAGGTCCTGCAGCCCGAGGAAGTCGATCGATTCGCTGACCTTCTCCTCGTCGATGGGGGTGAGTCGGCCGCCGGAGTGCGGGAAGCGACCGAAGCCGACCAGCTGCCGCACGGTGAGCCGGGTGACGAAGTGGTTCTCCTGGCGCAGGATCGACACGATCTTGGCCAGGTCCTTCGATCGGGTGGAGACGACGTCATAACCAGCGACCTCGATCGTGCCGGTGTCCATACCGAGCAGACGGCCGACCATGGTCAGCAGGGTCGACTTGCCCGCACCGTTGGGTCCGACCATGGCGGTGATGCCACCGGCCGGGATCTGCAGATCCACCGGGCCGATCGTGACCTCGGAGCTGTAGCTCTTGGCCACCGATGTCAGGTCGATCACAGCCGTCCCTTTCGCAGTACGTACAGCAGGAAGAACGTGCCACCCACGATTTCGATGATGATGCCGACCGAGCCCTGGGCGTAGAAGATGTTCTTCAACACGAAGTAGGCACCGCCCAGGGTGACGAACCCGGTGAGCCAGGCCATCGGGAAGGTGAAGCGGTGGTCGTGGGTGTCGGCCAGCTGGTAACTGATCATCGCCACCAGGAAGCCGAAGAAGGTCATCGGCCCGACCAGCGAGGTCGAGACCGCCATCATCACTGACACCAACAGCAGCACGATGATCATGGTGCGGCGATGGTTGATGCCGAGGTTGACGGCAGCCTCACGGCCGAGCGCCATCACGTTCAGGCGTTGGGACCCCAACCACAGCAGACCACCAGCAACGCCGGCCATCGGCAGCGAGAAGCCCAGGTAGGTGGCATCGGCATTGGAGATGCTGCCGATCAGCCGTGCGGTCAGCACATCGAACTCGGCCGGGCTGAGCATCCTCTGCATCAAGGTGGCAAAGGCGCCGAGCCCGCCGCCGAGGATGATGCCGACGAGCAACATGATGTGCAGGTTGCCGAAGCGGCCGGTCAGCAACCACCCGTACAGCAGAGCGGAGAAGGCCACCATGACCAGCACCTGACCGAGGAACTGCCACAGCCCTTGGACCACGGTCGCACCGGCCACGCCGAGGACGAAGACTGCACCGGTCTGCACCACTCGGTAGAGCGACTCGAAGCCCATGATTGACGGGGTGATGATCCGGTTGTTCGTCACCGTGTGGAAGGCGACCGTGGAGATCGACTGGCAGAACGCGACCACGATGATCACCACCAAGCTGGTGGCGCGAAGTTTCGCGATCCGCCAGAAGCCGTCACTGCCGAACGGCATCGGGTTCTCCCAGCCGAGGATGCCGTAGGTGATCGCCACGCTCAGCAGGGCGAGACCGGCCAGGATGATCCAGTAGCGGTTGCGGCGGAAGCGGGTCGGCCACGCACCTGCGGACCGCTCGCCCACGGGCGGTCGTCCGGTGAGCTGCGCCTCTGCGGGCCGCTGCTCCTCCCGTGCGGGCAGGGTGGTCAAGGTCTCAGCCACGGCGACGCTGCCTCATCAGGAGCAGGATGAACACGATCGCGCCAAGCACCGACAAGATGATGGCGACCGGGATTTCGAACGGCCAGATGATGATCCGGCCGACCAGGTCGCACACGGTGACCAGGCTGATACCGGCCAGACACACCCAGGGCAGGTTCGAACGCAGGTCGTCGCCACGAAACAGCGACACCACATTTGGCACGATCAGACCCAGGAAGGGAAGGTTGCCCACAACCACGGTGACCACACCGGTGGCGAGTGCAATCAGGCCGGTGCCCAGCAGCACGATCCGGTTGTAGTTGAGGCCGACGTTGGTGGCGATGTCGGGGCCGAGCCCGGCAACGGTGAAGCGGTCGGCGGCGATGAACACTGCCACAACCACGACCAGCACCAACCACAACGGTTCGTACTGGCCGCGCAGCACCGAGGTGAACGAGCCGAGGAACCACACCCCCAGGCTCTGCAACATGCCGGTCGACAACGCCATGAAACTGGAGATCGCGCCGACGACCGCGCCCAACATCATGCCCACGATCGGGACGATGATCGACGACTTCAAGGTGACACGGCGCAAGAAGGCGAAGAAGACCATCGTGCCGAGAAAGGCAGCAACCACTGCGCCGCTCATCTTGACCAGCAACGACGCCTCGGGGGCGACGATCATCACCAGCAACAAGCCGAGGCCAGCCCATTCGGTGGTGCCGGTGGTGGTCGGCTCGACGAAGCGGTTCTGAGTGATCTGTTGCATCACCAGCCCCGCCATCGACATCACCGCACCGGCGAGTACGAGCGCCGCGGTCCTCGGGATCCTGGTGATGGCGAACATCTGGGCGCCATCCTCGGTGCCGAAGATGTCGTACACACCGACGAACAGCGAGGTCGCCACCAACGCGGCAGTGATGACGGTGCCGATCAGCAGCGGCCAGGTGAACAGGCGTCCCCGGGGCGCACGCGGCGAACCGATCCGCCCCACGGCAAGGGGCGGATCGGTCGGCGTAGTGCTCGTCTGGGTCATGGTGTGGACTCGGACACTCCTCAGATCAGGCTCACAGCACCTTCGCGATGGAGTTGAAGAAGGTGGTGTAGGTCTGGATGCCCTCGTTGAGGTAGGTGTTCTGCGGCATGTAGACGATCTTGTCCTCCTTGACCGCCTTCACATTCTGCAGCGCCTCAGAGTTGGAGATCAGGTCGTTGGCCGGCTTGTAGTCCTCACCGGAGTTGGCCGCCAGCGCAGCGTCACGGTCCATGACCAGGATGATGTCGGGGTTGGAGGCAGCAATGGCCTCGACCGAGATGTCATCGCCCTCATGATCACCCGAGCCGTCGGCCTCGAGCGAGGGGGTCAGGCCCAACATCTCGAAGACCGGGCCGAGGGTGCGGCCGGTGACCGGTGCGGAGTAGTTGATCTCACCGCCGGAGGTGATCACGGTCATCACCTTCAGCGCCGGGTCATAGGCATCCTTGACCGCCTTCACCGCGGCGTCGAAGTCAGCGATGATCCCGGTGGCCTCGTCAGCCTTGTCGAAGATCGCTCCGAGGGTCTCGATCTGGCGCTTCAGCTCGTCCTCGAGGGCCTCGCCGTCGCGCGGGTCGAGCTCGACGATCGCCGCATCCGGCACCAGGGTGACGAAGTCATCGCGGTACTGGGCGAAGCGCTGACCGTTGAGGACCAGGTCCGGATCGGCTGCCACGACGGCCTCGAGATCGGGCTCGGTGTGCAGTCCGAGATCAGCGATCGAGTCGTCATTCTTGTACGGGTTGTCGGCCGGCATCAGCGAGCGTGAGGCCGCGACCAGCGGGATCTCCCAGGCAGCCAGGGTCTCGAAGAGCCGGTTGTCGGTGACAACGACTCGCTCGGCCGGCTGCGGCACGGTCTGGGTGCCGTGGTTGTCGGTGACCTCGATGGTGGTCGCTTCGGGAGTGGTGGCATCCGGTGCGCCCGATCCGGACGGCTCGGCGCCGGGTCCGGCGTCCTTCGAACAGGCGGCCAGGCCAAGGGCGGTGGCGGCAAGGGTGGACAGCGCAAGGACGCGCCGGCGGTTCACGAGCATGATGAACGTTTCTCCCACAGGGTTTCGGTGGTGGCATCGTGGCCAAGGATCTGTTGGGAGCCTTGGACAGGCTCACCTAACCGACCAAAGACTAGGCTTCCCTAATTTCGTTGGCAACCCGGGCCCCATGTTTCGGGCCGGAATGTGACCGGAACCACCCGGCCACGGCCATGGCGCCCGGCCGACCTCAGTGCTGCATGTCGCGGAACCGGGAGTAGTGCCCCTGGAAGACGACGGGGATGTCACGGGTCGGGCCGTTGCGGTGCTTGGCCACGATCAGGTCCGCCTCACCGAGACGCGGGGACTCCTTGTCGTAGTAGTCCTCCCGGTGCAGCAGGATGATCATGTCCGCATCCTGCTCCAAAGATCCGCTCTCGCGTAGGTCGGCGACCATCGGCTTCTTGTCCGTGCGCTGCTCGGGACCACGGTTCAGCTGCGAGATCGCCACCACCGGCACATCGAGCTCCTTGGCCAACAGCTTGATCTGGCGGGAGAACTCCGACACCTCGAGCTGGCGGGACTCGACCTTCTTGCCCGACGTCATCAACTGCATGTAGTCGATCACGATCAGCCGCAGGTCGTGACGCTGTTTGAGCCGGCGGGCCTTGGCCCGGATCTCCATCATCGTCAGGTTGGGCGAGTCATCGATGAACAGCGGCGCCTCGGAGACCTCACCCATCTTCCGCGACATACGGGTCCAGTCCTCCTCGGTCATCTCGCCCTTGCGGATGTGGTTGAGCGGGATGTCGGCCTCGGCCGAGAGCAACCGCATGGTGATCTCGGTCTGCCCCATCTCCAGGGAGAAGATCGCCGAGCAGAGACCATTCTTGATCGAGCAGGCCCGGGCGAAGTCCAACCCCAGAGTTGATTTGCCCATCGCCGGTCGAGCGGCCACGATGATCATCTGACCGCCGTGGAGCCCGTTGGTCAGGTCGTCGAGCTCGATGAAACCGGTCGGCACCCCGGCCATCGCACCGCCATTGCCCTCGATGGCCTCGATCTCGTCGAGGGTGGCCTCCATCAGCTCCGAGAGCGGCTTGTAGTCCTCACTGGTGCGCCGGTCGGTGACGGCATAGACCTCAGCCTGGGCCGCGTCGACGATTTCGTCGACGTCCCCCTCGGCGGCATAGCCGAGCTGGGCGATCTTGACCGACGCATCGACCAGACGCCGCAGGATCGCCTTCTCGCGCACGATCTCTGCGTAGTAGCCGGCGTTGGCCGCCATCGGCACTGACGCGAGCAGGTCATGCAGATAGGTGTGGCCACCGACCCGGGCGATGTCTCCCCGCTTGGTCAACTCATCGGCAACGGTGATCGCATCGGCAGGCTCGCCGCGACCATAGAGATCGAGCACAGCGTCATAGATCAACTCGTGCGCCGGACGATAGAAGTCGACGCCGCGGATCAGCTCGACCACATCAGCGATCGCGTCCTTGCTCAGCAGCATCGACCCCAACACGCACTGCTCAGCGGTCAGGTCCTGCGGCGGCGTACGGTCCGGGCCGGACCGCTGGTAGTCCTCCATCTCGGCGACACTCATGCCGTCCACCGCTCCTTCGTACGATTGCTCACTTGGCCCTCAGGCGCATTGGCTTGGGCGATCACTCGCACAACACGTTAGGGGTCGCCACTGACAGCGCGACGCTAGCGGTTCTGGCGGAGCCAGGAAAGCCGGTTGTCCACAGGGGCTGTGGACAACTGTGGATGGCTTGTGCAGACACGCCGTCGCGCCTGTGGGTAGCTGGGGACAACGCTGGGGACAATCTCCTAAACTCTTGAGTAACATCGCTCTGACTAGGGACGATGCTATCGACAGGCTGTGGATACAAATTTCTCACGCGCGCGCCGCGCTCATCTCGCAGGGCGCACAGGGGCTTGACAATGCGGCCGACGAGTGTCGTTACCCACAGGACCTCGATCTGAGGTGGGGACCCGCCGTGACCCATCCGTAACCAGGCGGCCACAGCACACAACCCTCGTCACACCAGTCACCACACCGGGCCTTGCTTGATACCATAGGGGGGTATAGTATTGCCTCATGGAGACCACCGAAATGCCCGCGGACGGGCATGGCTACACCGCCCAGAAGGACGCCCACCTGAAACGCCTGCGTCGTATCGAGGGCCAGATCCGAGGCCTGCAGCGGATGATCGAGGAGGACAAGTACTGCATCGACATCCTCACCCAGATCTCCGCCTCGACCCGCGCCCTGGAGTCAGTCGCCCTCGGCCTGCTCGACGAGCACCTGCACCACTGTGTGACACGCGCCATCAGCCACGGTGGCGACGAGGCCGACGAGAAGATCAACGAAGCCTCTGCCGCCATCGCCCGACTCGTCCGTTCCTGATCCCGACCACCACCCACGAAAGAAGGAAGACCATGACCACCACCACGTGGACCGTCACCGGCATGACCTGCGACCACTGCGCCAACGCCATCACCGAAGACGTCGTCGAGCTCGACGGCGTCGAGACCGTGGTCGTCGACCGACCAGCCGGCACCATGACCGTCACCACGACCACCGAGGTGGCCGACACCCTCATCAGCGAGACCGTCGCCGAGGCCGGCAACTACGCCGCGACCCGGGTCTCCTGAGGGCCGACATCCGGGCCTCCTGAGGGCCAGGCCCCAACCCCACGCCACTGCCGATCCCGAGGACAGACCATGAGCGACACCGCAGCGATCGCTGATCCGATCCCGCAAGCGACCCATCACATCGACCTGGACATCACTGGCATGACCTGCGCCTCGTGCGCTGGCCGGATCGAGAAGAAGCTCAACAAGGTCGATGGGGTGAGGGCCACGGTCAACTACACCCTCGAGTCTGCCTCCATCGAAGCTCCGCTGGACGTGTCTGCCGAGGATGCGATCACCGTGGTGGAGAACACCGGCTACGGCGCACGGGTCCCGGCCCCGCCGGCGGTCGAGCCGGTCGACGGGGCCGAGCCGGCCCCCCAGCCCCACGACGAGGCCGCCGCACTACGCACCCGCATGATCGTGGCGATCGTCTCGGCCGTCCCGGTCATTGCCATGGCGATGATCCCGCCGCTGCAGTTCAACGGCTGGCAGTGGATTTCGCTGGCGCTGGCGTGGCCGATCGTCACCTGGGCGGCGCTGCCCTTCCACAAGGCCGCCTGGACCAATCTGCGGCACGGTGCGACCACCATGGACACCTTGATCTCGCTGGGGGTGACCGCTGCGTTCAGCTGGTCGGTGATTGCCCTCGTGTTCGGTGACGCCGGCCATCTCGGCATGCGTCACGGGTTCAGCTTCTCCCTCGAACGCAGCGACCAGCTGTCCAACATCTATCTGGAGGCGGCGGTTGGCATCGTCACCTTCCTGCTGATCGGGCGTTTCGTCGAGGCCCGCTCCAAGCGGGAAGCCGGTGCTGCACTGCGGGCCCTGCTCGATCTCGGCGCGAAGGATGTCGCGGTGCTGCGCGGAGGATCGGGGTCTTCCCGGGAAGAACGAATCCCGATCGAGCAGTTGCAGGTCGGTGACCACTTCGTCGTCCGTCCGGGGGAGAAGGTTGCCACCGACGGTACGGTGCTCAGCGGACACAGCGCGGTGGACACCGCCATGGTCACCGGCGAGTCCGTGCCGGTCGACGTCGCCGACGGTGATCCGGTCATCGGTGGCACCGTCAACGTGAGCGGTCGGCTCATCGTCCGCAGCGACCGAGTCGGTGCCGACACCCAACTCGCCCAGATCGCCGACCTGGTCCGCAAGGCCCAGAACGGCAAGGCCGAGGTGCAACGGATCGCGGACCGGATCAGCTCGGTCTTCGTCCCGGTCGTGATGCTGATTGCACTGGCCACGGTCATCTTCTGGTTGGTGACCGGTCAGGGCCTCACCTTTGCGCTCACCTCCGCAGTGTCGGTGTTGATCATCGCCTGCCCCTGCGCACTGGGTCTGGCGACTCCGACCGCGCTGATGGTCGGCACCGGCCGCGGTGCCCAGCTGGGCATCCTGCTGCGCGGCCCGGAAGCACTCGAAGCGACCCGGAGGGTCGATGCCATCCTGCTCGACAAGACCGGCACCCTGACCACCGGCGAGATGTCAGTGGTCTCGGTCCATCCGTTCGAGGGCACGGATCGCGCCACCCTGGTCCGTTATGCAGCCACCGCCGAATCCGGCTCGGAACATCCTCTGGCCCGAGCGGTCGTGGCAAGCGCCGAACAACTCGCCACGCTCGAGTCGTTCACCAACACCGCCGGGATCGGCATCACCGCCATCATCACCGATCACGACACCAACCACTCCGTACGGGTGGGGCGTCCCGAATCCGTTCCGACCACTTGGACCGAGACCGTCGATCGGGCCCGCCGGTCCGGCCAGACCCCGGTCATGGTGTGGATCGACGACACCCCGGCCGGGCTGATCACGATCGCTGACACCGTACGGGAGGATGCACCTCGCGTCGTGGGTGAGTTGAAGCGGCTCGGGCTCGACCCGGTGCTGCTGACCGGCGATCACGAGACCGCAGCCCGTGCCGTCGCTGACCACGTCGGCATCGACACCGTCATCGCCGGAGTCCTGCCGCAAGGCAAGGTCGATGCCGTGGAATCCCTGCAGGCACGGGGAAAGCGAGTCGCGATGGTCGGCGACGGCGTCAACGATGCGGCGGCCCTGGCGACCGCCGATCTCGGCATCGCCATGGGCGCCGGGACCGATGCCGCCATCCAGGCCTCCGACCTGACCCTGGTGCGGGACGACCTGACCGCCGTGGTCGACGGCATCCGACTGGCCCGCTCGACCTGGCGCACCATCGTGTCCAACCTGGTCTGGGCCTTCGGCTACAACGTCGCTGCGATCCCGGTCGCGGCGGCCGGCCTGCTCAATCCGATGATCGCCGGCGGCGCGATGGCACTCAGCTCGGTCCTGGTCGTGCTCAACAGCCTCCGCTTGCGCGGATTCCAGCCCAAGAAGTACTGATGCTCACTTCTTCCGGACGCTGCGCAGACCGGTGGTGACGAACGACGATGCCCTGCGGGGCTGGGCCGCCAGAACCTGGGCCCGGTCGATCACCCCGACCCGGTCGGCCCACTCCCGCCAGGCGGCAATCAGGTCGAGGACGACCTCGGGGTGCTCCCGGGCGACGCTGGTGGCCTCGGTCCGATCGACGCTGAGATCGTAGAGTTCCCAGCCCTGGCCATATTTTTGGACCAGCTTCCACCGACCCCGGCGGATCGCGGCATTGCCCTCGTGTTCGAAACACAGGGTCTGCTCGCCGGGTGTCGGCTCGCCGCGCAGGTCGGTCAGCATCGACTGGCCCTCGATCGGCGGCACCGGGTGCCCGTCGCGGACCGTCGGATAACCGGCCCCGGTGGCTTCCAGGACGGTCGCCATGACATCGGGCAGGTGGTGCGGGGTGTGGTCGAGCGTGCCGGCCGGCAGACCCGCCGGCCAGTGCACGACCATCGGGGTGGCGATGCCGCCCTCATGCACCCAATGCTTGTACTCGCGGAACGGTGTGTTCGACGCATTGGCCCACCCCACCCCGTATGAGGCGAAGGTGTCGCGCGGGCCGGGCACCGTACGGGGGTCGTTGCCGACTCGCACCCGAGCCCCTTCTGGAGTCCGGGCAGGGATCGACTTCTGCAGGCGTGGGTTCTCATCAGCCCACATCCACGGCATCTCCTCGGCACAGCCACCGTTGTCGGACAGGAACATCACGATCGTGTTGTCCAACTGACCGCTCGACTCCAACACCGACAGCACCGAACCGATCGCCTTGTCCATGGTCGCGACCTGCGCGGCATAGACCTCCATCCGTTTGGACTGCCATGCGGTGTCTGCGGTGTCGACCCAGGCCGGCACCTGCGGGTCACGCTCAGAGAGCACCGAGTCCTCGGCGACGATCCCCAGAGCCTTCTGCTTGGCATGGCGGGCCTCACGGATCGCATCCCAGCCAACGTCGTACTTTCCTTGCTGTGCAGCGATCTCGTCCTCCGGCGCGTGCAGAGGCCAGTGCGGGGCCGTGAAGGCGAGGTACTGGAAGAAGGGCACGTCCGGCTGCGCTGCGACGTGGTCCGAAATCTGTTGGGCCGCCGCCTCACCGAGATCGGCCGTGAGATAGAAGTCCTCGTCGAAGTCGGTGACCGGCTCGTCCTCGTGGTGCATCGAGTACGGGTGGTAGTAGGTCGCCGATCCACACAGGATGCCGTGGAACCGGTCGAAGCCCCGCTCCAGTGGCCAGGCCCCGTCCGGCTCGTCGGTGGACGGGGTGAGATGCCACTTGCCCGCCATCAAGGTGGCGTAGCCGGCTCCCCGCAGCACCTCGGCCATGGTGGCGTTGGCCTCGCTGAGCCGACCCGCATAGCCCAGAGGTCGGTCGTCACCAACCAAGACGCCGATTCCAGTCTGGTGCGGGTGCAGACCGGTCAGCAACGAGGCCCGGGCCGGGGTGCACCGCGCAGTGTTGTAGAACTGCGTCATCCGTACGCCGCGGTCGGCCAGCCGATCGAGATTCGGCGTCGAGATCTCCGACCCGTAGCAGCCGATGTCGGAGAACCCGAGATCATCGGCCAGGATCACCACGACATTGGGTCGGGTGCCCCCTGAGGTCTGGGGTCGTGTGCTGCCGGTCTGCTCACTCATCGGTTGATCGCCGCCTCCAGCTCGTCGTACACATTCTGCGCTGCCTCGGCCGGGGTCGCCCGGTCGAAGAGCATGTCCTGAGCATGCCGGATGACGACCTCACCCCAGCCAGACCCCCCGGCCAAGGGTGTCACCGGCGGCGGACCAGTCTCCTCAGCCGTCTCCTCGATGAACTCAGCGGCCTTCAACTGCGGCCCCTCGAAGTCGGCGGTGATTGCCGCACGGATGTCATTGTTCGGCGGCAGACCCCGCTCGTCACCGAGGATCGTGCCGGCTTCCAGGTCGTTGAGGATGAAGTTCAGGAAGAGGGCGGCAGCGTCGACATGGTCGCTGGTGCTGCCGATCGACCACGACAGGCCGGTGACATAGGCCCGCGCGTCGACGGCCTTGCCGGTGAGCGAGGGGTAGCGCAGGATTTGGATGTCGGCGCCGGTCGCGGCGCTCGAGGCGACCACCTGGTTCGACGAGCCGTTGCCCAGGCCGGCCTTGCCGGACCACAGCAGCGCTTCCGCGGTGGACTTGGAGAGTTCCTCGGATGCGACGCTGGCCGGTGGCGCGCCACCGTCGTCACTCATCTGCTTGCTGAAGGCGAAGAACTCGGCGAGCACCTCGGGCTCGAACCCGAGCCCCTCCTCGGTGAACAGATCCTGGTCGTGCTGCAGCAACCACAACAAGACATTGTTCTGCTCCAGAGCCGGATGCATCGACCCCCAGGTGCCGTCCGGGGTGGCCTTGGTGATCTCGGCCGACACCGCGGCATAGTCGTCCCAGGTCCACGAGGTGTCCTCGGGCAGGTCGACCCCGGCCGCCGTGAACACTTCCGGGTTGGCGAGGTAGATGCGTTCGGTGACAGCGCCGTTGACGGCATACCAGTTGTCGCCGACCACGCCCACGGTCTTGCTCGACTCAAGGAAGTTGGACACATCGATCTGGTCGGTGAGGGGCAACAGGGCACCGCGTTCGCCGTACTCCCGGATCATCTGGGCGTCCATCTGGATCACATCTGGCAGATCACGGGCCGAGGCCTGGGTCGAGAGTCGCTCGAAGTAGTTGGTGAACTCTCCGGTCTCGCCCTCAATGGTGATGTTGGTGTGCTTGGACTCGAACAGGTCGAAGACCTTGCGGGTCAGTTCATTGCGCACGTCATTGCCCCACCAGGCCACGCGCAGGGTGATCGGCTCATCCGGATCCACCGAGCCACCCCCACCCGGGCTGCTCTGGCCACAGGCCGCCATCATCGACGCGGCACCCAGGGCCGCTCCTGCTCCAAGAATGCTTCGACGCTGCACCATGGTGTTCTTGTCTCCTCCGACAGTAGGAATTGAAACCTTGCAATTACCTATGAGACACCGGTTTCCGACAGGATGGCAAGACGAGACCCACCAAACGTGACCAACCCGATACCGTGGCCGGGGCGACCAGCGGAGTGTCGCGCGAGAGGAGATGCAGCGTGTTCAACAGTGGGCTCGACAATCTGAGTGAACAGTGGTTCGAGGGTCAGACCGCGATCGTGACCGGGGGCTCGCGTGGCCTCGGACTGGCGATCACCACCGTGCTGCAGGCCCGCGGCGCGTCGGTGTGCATCATTGACTCCAATCCTGAGGCGCTGGCCGCAGCTGCCGCCGAACTCGACCCCTCCCGTACGGCCACCGCCGTCGCTGATGTGCGTGAGGCCGACCAGATCGAGGCCGCCGTCCAGGTCGCGAAGGACGCCTTCACCGGCGGGGTCGACATCCTGGTCAACAATGCCGGTGTGGTCGGCACCAACGGCCCGACCTGGACCCTCGAGGACGACAACTGGGGCCTGGTGCTCGGGGTCAACCTCGACGGCACCTTCCGGTGCTGCCGTGCCGTGGCGCCGATCATGAAGGAGGCCGGCTACGGCCGGATCGTCAACATCGCCTCCATCGCCGGCAAGGAAGGCAACCCCAATGCCGCGCACTACTCCACCTCGAAGGCCGGTGTGATCGGGCTGACCAAGAGTCTGGGCAAGGAGCTCGCCACTTCTGGGGTGTTGGTCAACTCGGTGGCGCCGGCAGTCATTGCGACCCCGATGCTGGACGACATGACCGCCGAGCATGTCGCGTACATGAAGTCGAAGATCCCGATGGACCGGTTCGCCGAGACCACCGAGGTCGCCCATCTGGTCGCCTTCTTGTCCAGCCCGCTGATGACCTTCTCCACCGGCGCGGTCTTCGATGCCTCTGGCGGTCGCGCGACCTACTGAGGGGCGCGGCCCGGACGGATCTCACACCCACCGTCGGGGACCGTCGCGCAGCTGCGCGGCACCGGCGGTGAGCTCGGCCAGCTCGGCCTCAAGACCGCCACGGGCGCCGGGTCGTACGGCGAGGCTCACCTCGACCCGGTCGGACCAGGTCGTGTCGAGCACCTCGTGGCCCCGGCTGCGCAACTCCGCCTCCACCCGTCCGGCCGTGGCCGGGTCGAGGGTGACGACCACCTCCTGCAGCAACCTCACCTGACGCACCCGGGCCCGGGCCACCGCGAGGCGTACGGCATCCCCGTACGCCCGGACCAGGCCGCCGGTGCCGAGCAGGGTCCCGCCGAACCAGCGCGTCACGATCGCCACCACGTCGGTCAGTCCGGATCCCCGCAGCACCTCCAACATCGGCGCACCAGCCGTCCCGGACGGCTCGCCGTCGTCGGAGGACCGCTCGGTCGCCGCGTCGGGCCCGAGCACGAAGGCCGAGCAGTGGTGCCGTGCGTCCCAATGGTTCTTCCGTACGGCGTCGACCTCGGCCCGAGCGGTGGTCTCATCGGAAACCGGGACCAGCCGGCACAGAAAGCGGGACCGCTTCACCTCCAGCTCGGCCTCAACCGGCGCGGCAATCGTGGCGAAGTGATCGGGTCCGGACACAGCGTCAGCCTAATGGGGGGATCTCGTGCGACGGTGCGCGCGGGCTCCGACTGCGGACCTGGCCTTCGATCATGACCTGCAGCAGCGCGACCGTCTGGGCCTGCAGGTCCACTCCGAGGCTGCGGGCCCGTTGGACGATCTGGCGGGCCAGCTGCTGCACCTGGTCACGGTTTCCGGCGGCATCCTCGATCCTGATCAGCGCTCCCAGCAGGAGCTCGTCCTCGGGAGCGGCGCACAGCGCCCGTTCCACTGCCCACCGAGCTCGGTCGAGGTCGCCGGTGCCCCGGAGTCGGTCGGCGGCCTCGACCCCGACATCACGGACCAACGAGATCATGTCGGTCCGCATCTCCTCGGCCCAGTGCCATTGTCCGGGGGCGGCATCGGCCAGCGGGGCACCGCGGACGATCTCGAGGACCTCGAGCAAAGAGGCGTCCGCAACCCGGTTCACGCCGCCCTCGACCAGGGCCTGGACCCGGTCCCAGTCGGAGCTGACCGCGTCCGACAAGCTGATCCGACCCGAATAGGCATCCGGCAGGAAGGGCCCGTCATCACCGTCGCCGAGCCAGGACCGCAGGCGAGACATGTTCGAGCGACGGGTGCCTTCGGCAACCAACAGCGACTGGGCCATCCGCAGTGCGGAGCTGCCCGGGTGTTCGAGCAGCCACGCGGCGTACTCGATGCACTGCAGTCGGGCCCGAGGTGGCGGCGCGCCCTGGACACCGACCAGATCGATCGGTCCGAGCAGCAGCACCAAGGGACCGGCTGCGTCCAGGGGACTGTCGGCCATGGGTGCCACCTCCTTCGGGGACTCGATCGGATCGTCGGGGACTGCAGTCGGTGCACGCTCACCCGGCGGACGATCGGCGACGAGCACACCACGGGCCGGCGTCATCCCCAGGATCGACGCGGTCGGTGTGTCCTCGTCGGGGGCACGCATCCGCCGCGGTGACCAGGGACCGGCCCACCAGAACGCCTGGTCGGTGGGGCCGGCCGTGCCGGTGAGCAGATCGCTGAGCTGGCTGGCGACCCGGCCGCCGACCCGGTGGTGCTGGATCGTCCAGTCACCGGGAGTGACCGTGGCTCGTCCGGCGCCCAGGACGGTCACGGTCAGTGGGGTCGGACCGGCCGAGTGGCCGAGCACAGCGACCACTGCGGCGTCACGGGTCGCCGCCTGCAACCGGGCCAGTTGCTGCTCGGTGAGCTCGGTGGTGACCATGACGATCTCCGGGCACCAGGCCTCGGCCAGGGTCGGATCAAGACGGAGGTCAGCCACGCCCCGGGGGGGCGCGGTGCGGTGGACACCATCTCGTTCGATCCTCGCGAGAGTCTGGTCGGGATCATTGCTGACCCGCAGCTCCGGCAGGTCCAACCCGGCCAGCCACGGCAGCGCGCCAGCTCGACCCAGCACGGTGAGCCGCACCCCGCTGGTCCACGGGCGGAAGGCCAACTCGCAGGCCACCGAGCCCATCAGGGCGGTGACATCGTCGGTGGCTGGCCCGTCGATGCCCAGCGCACCCCAGGACTCGAGGTTCACCAGCACCTGGCTGCGATGGTCGTGCTCGAGGATGCCGAGCCCCACCGTCGCCGGCCAGGGATGGGGTGCTTCCGGGGCCGGGTCCTCGCTGGCGAGCCAGCCGGGCACGTCGTCGATGGTCCAGGCCGGACCGTCGACACGGAACGGCTCGGGCGGTCCGATGGCGACCGACTCGCGGAAGTGGAAGGTGCAGTACTGTTCGTTGACCTCGATGTGGCCCAGCGGTGGGACCGGGTGGCCACCGGCGCGGCAGTGGGCGGCGATCAGCCGCATGGCGCGGTCGACCGCACCCAACGAACCTGCTGTCTGCTGATGACCCAGGGCCCGCTCCAGAGCCGCACCGTCGCGACCCGGGTGCGAGATCCGCCGACCGACCGGCCGCTGATGCAGTTGCAGGGCCCGACGCACGGACAGGGCGCCGACCACAGCCGCTGCAGTCATCCCGGAGAAGCCGATCGCCAGCAGCGCCGGGTCGACATCGCTGGACATCGCCTCGACCTCGGTGGGCTCACCGTCGTGGCCGCCGGGCACCTCCGTGACCGGTGGCACAGCCACTGGCGGCACCGGATCGGACTCATCGGGCACCTCCCCGTCAGGTACCTCCTCATCAGGTAGGTCCTCGTCGGGTGCGTTCTCGTCGGGTGCGTTCTCGTCGGGGAGCTGTTCGTCCGGGGTCTGCTCGTCTGCGCTGCGGTCCTGCTCGGGTGCGGTCTGGTCCGGCAGCCGGAGGACAGTCCCTGCCGCCAGCTCGTCCGGATCGGACAGCACCGCCCGGTTGGCCTCGTACAACTCGGGCCAACGGTGCGCAGCGCCGAGATGCTCCTCGGCCAGACTGGAAAGGGTGTCGCCCTCCCGTACGACCAGGTGTGGCCCCAGCGGGGCCCCGGCGCGAGGAACGACCAGCTGCCAACCAATCTCGAGCGCATCAGGGCCGTGACGTTGCAGGATCGGATTGGCCAGCGCGATCTGGCGCCACTGGCCGCCGTCGCCGTAGTACTGCGCGGCAATGTCCCACAAACTTTCCTCGGCCGCCACGGTGTGGACCGCCAGGATGGTCGACTCCTTCTCCCGCGGCGCCTCGTCGGCGACCGGCGCCACCCCCAACGCACCCACCGACCCCAGCTCACCCACTGACCCCAGCCCACCCACTGACACCAGCCCACTCACTGACACCGGCGCGCTCACCGACACCGCGGGACCCGCGGCCTCTCCATAGCCGGCAGGGCTCACCTCGGTGCTGGCCCGGGAGGCGCCGAGCGAGGTGACCGCTGCGATGACCAACATGGCCGCAACACCCTGCAGACCACCGACCCCCGGGATCCGGATCGGATGGGTGCGGCGCAGATTCACCAGCTCGACCACCACAGCCAGGGTGAACAGCAGCCACACCACCCAGGCGGCGATCGTCACCAGGCCCAGCAGCAGGCTGCCGTCGTCGGGGCTCAACAGGATCTCGACCGGCCCCTTCCCGGCCCAGCGTCCAGGATCGGGGAGCCGGCCGATCAGCAGCAGCAACGGCGGCACACCGATGACCGCAACCAGCAGCACCACTGCGGCCGACAGCGCGCGGATCACCTTCATCGCGACACCCTTCTGGATCGACTGACCGGTCCAGCCTGACGGCCCACGGCGCCGAAGTCCACCGATGCGCGGACACGGACAACACCCATTTCACCGCCCGTAGGAGCCACCGGTTGCCGTGCGAGTTGCCGTGCGAGTGCCGTGCGGGGCCGGTCCACCTGTTGACCACCGGCGGGTCAGGACTCGACAGGAACCGATTTCCAAGGCATATCTGGGACGTGACCTCGACATCGACGCCTCAGGGCCTGACCCGCCAGTTCGCCTGGCTGTGGGTGTCGAACCTGTTCTTCTTCGGAGCCAGCTGGATGATCACCATCATCCTGGGCTGGCTGATCTACGAGGTGACCGCCTCCCCTCTGTTGCTGTCGGTCTTCACCTTCTGCCGGACCGTGCCGATGCTCCTGGGGCCCGTCGCCGGGGTCATCGCTGATCGCGTGCATCGGGTCAGATTCCTGGTCACCATGGCCAGCTGGGCCACCGTCGTCGTCGCCTTCACCGCGATCATGGTCACGCTCGACCGGACCCCGGTGTGGCTGATCCTGGCGGCCGGGCTCGGGGTCGGACTGGCCCACTCGCCAACCCAACCGGCCCGTACGGCCCTGGTCATCGAATATGTCGGGCCCACCAGCGTGAGCCGCGCGAACGCGATCAACTCGCTCGCGATCAGCCTCACCCAGGTCCTCGGTCCGACAGTCGGCTCCATCCTCATCACCACCATCGAGGTCTCCGGAGCATTGTGGGCGGCCGCGGCCTGCTTCGCCCTGGCCACCCTCGCCCTGATCCCGCTGCGGCACACCGGCCGCAGCCGGCACGCGACCCGCAAGATCTCGGTGCTGCACCAGCTGCATGAAGGGGTGCGGACCGTGCTGCGGATCCGGCCGGCGGTCGGCATCCTGGTCGTCACGATCTTGGCCAATTTCCTGCTCTGGCCGGTCTACCAGAGCTTTGTGCCGGTCTTCGCCGTCGACCAACTCCATCTCGGAGCCAACGGCATGGCGCTGCTGCTCACCTGCTGCGGCACCGGCAGCCTGCTCGGATCGCTGTTCATCGCCCGGCTCGGCGACTTCCGCCACAAGGGCCGGTTCTTCCTGTACGGGACAGTGCTCTGGGCCCTGGGATGGTTGGTCTTCACCCAGCTCAGCGGACCGGCCGGAGCCGGGGTTGCGCTCTTCCTGGCCGGCATCGCCAGCTCCGGGTTCATGGTGCTCCAGGCCACGGTGCTGCTGATCGCCGTGCCGCGCGAGGCCCACGGCCAGTCGCTGGGGCTGATGCAGCTGGCCATCGGGGCACAACCCTTCGGGGCCGTGGTGATCGGCGTGGTCTCCGAGCACATCGGCGTCCCGAACGCGGTGGCGCTGAGCACGGCGATCCTTGCGGTGGGCACGGTCCTGGTGGCGGTCGCGGTGCCCCAGCTGCGACGCTTCAGGTGAGGCTGGACTGCGGCGAGCCCGCCGGTTGAGCGCAATTCCTCGGCCGTACATGGTGAGTTCACCGGACCCGGTTGACGAAGTGACCCCAGTCCTTCATAGATTCGTGTTCAGGCAAACCCGCTGCCGCTCCACCACCGGGTGGAGACCACACATGATCCGGAGGACTCCCCAATGAGTGGAAAGTCAAGCGCAGACCGCGCCGAAATGGCCAAGGCCGCAGGCCAGATCGATGAGGCCCTCGGCACCATCAGCAACATCCAGCGCACGCTCGGCTCCAACGTCCAGGGCCTGATGGCGACGTGGCAGGGCAATGCTGCGACCGCCTTCCTGAAGGCCTTCACCGAGTTCGACCAGCAGTTCAGCGTCGTGCTGAGCGAGCTGGAGGGCATCCACGGCAAGCTGACCGACACCCAGTCCCGTCTGAGCAGTGTCGAGTCCGACCTGGAAGCCTCGGTCAACCCGATCGTCGGCCTGCTGAACAACTGACCCGTACCTCATCGACACCCGAAGGAACTGACACACCATGAGTGACTACACAACAGTCAACGCCGGCGCGATGCAGCAGGGCATCGGCGACCTGCAGACCGCCTACAAGGGCACCACCAGCACCCTGAGCACCCTCGAGGGTCAGCTCAACTCCTCCCTCGCCCAGTGGGACGGCGCAGCACGCGAGGCCTACTCGGTCGCCAAGTCCAAGTGGGACGCCGCTGCGAACCACATGTCCGATGTCATCAACAAGATGACCTCGACGCTGGGTCAGATCAGCGAGACCTACGACTCGACCGAGCGCACCAACACCGCGCTGTGGTCCTGATCGACTGAGCCAACGGTGGCCCATCCCGACGACCCCGGGGTGGGCCACAGGTGTCCTCCCCCGCCACACAGTCCTCAACACCCGCAGGAGTACGGTCGATGACCGAGAGCACCCCACCCACGACCTCGAACGTGAGCGTGGATCCTGGCGAGATCCGCAGCTTCGCCCGCTTCCTCCAGGAGATGGAGACCGAGCTCACCTCCGCCCGCACCGAGCTGGTCCGCAATCGGAACCGCGCCGCCCGCGCCTTCGGCACCTTCGACCGCGCCGACGCGGCCGTCCGCAAACATGACGCCACCCTCGAGAGCGAGATCGACTACCTCGACGCCCTCATCACCCGGTTCGGCGAACTCACCGAGGGCACCATCCGGATGTCGCGCACCTACAGCGACCTCGAAGAGCTCAACCGCACCACCGGCGCGCAGATCAGCGCGCATCTCGCCGAGGGGGATCAGTGATGAACATGATGGTCGACGGCGGAGGAGGCGGCGGCTCGTCGCACAGCTTCGCGACCCAACGTGAACTCAACGCGCTGCTCGCCCAGGCCGACAGCAGCAACGTACGGGAGATGTCACGTACCTGGTCCGGCAGCGGGCGCCGTGCCCATCAGATCGCCGATCTGGTCGAGTCAAAGTTGGCCGACCTCACCGCAGAGGGTGGTTGGACCGGATCGGGAGCACAGGCCTTCGCCGCAACCCTGCGCGACGAAGCGGTCACACCGCTGCGTGACTTTGCCCGCCGTACGGCAGGAATCACCCCGCAGGGCGAGCAGAACGTCAGCCACGCCGCGGACCTGTTGCCGATCGCCGAGGCCATCGAATCGGCCCACGACACGGCCACCCGCAACAACATCCCGTGGGACATCGACCACAACTGGGAGGTCCGTCAGAAGGACGTCCCGCAGTCGCTGCTCAGCAAGATCGATGAGCTGCTGACCGGTCAGGACGAGGCCTACGAGGAAGCGAAGTCCAATTCGCCGTACGAGGTTCTCACCGGCAGCCGGAGCGTGGTCAAGGAGGTCCCGAAGCCGGAGTACGCCGCAATCGAGAGCTCCATCCCGGCCACCCCTGCGTCCCGCTACTACGACGCAGCCGGGCTGTGCATGAGCCCGACCGTGATGCGTTTCGACCTGCTGATGCGTCGCCTCGACATCGGGGTGACTCCGCGTCAGGCCGTCCAGAACGGCGCAGATCGCGTCGAGTCCGTGCTGGGCACCTATGCACCGCCGACGGCCAAGGAGTACACCGGCTCCGATCGTGGCACGGGACCAGGTGGGGTCAACCCCGGCACGGGAGGTCCCAGTGGGCCTGGCGGCCCCGGTGGTCCTGGTGCGCCTGGTGGGTCTGGCGGTTCCGGCCCTGGTGGTTCCGGTCCGGGTGGGCGGCTCCCTGGCGGGCCCGGCCCCTTTGACCCGTCCGACCCCGGGCCGAACGGTCCGCAGCTGCCCGATGATCCCGGGTTCACCGACCCTGAAGGCCCCGGAGGCCAGAACCCGCCCGGGAACCTGCCGCCACCGGGCGTGATCGACCCGGGCGACTGGCCTCGGACGGAGGTGCCGGAGTGCCCCGTGTTCGAACCGCCGGGCAATGACCTGCCCGATCCCAACGATCCGGAACTGACCGGTGGTCTGGGTGGTGGCACCGGCGGCGCCGGCCTCGGCCCGGGCAACACCGGGCCCGGTGGGCTTCCCGGCGGTGGCGTCGGCGCTGGACCTGGTGCAGGCGGTCCGGCCGCGACTGCCGGGGTTGGTGGCTTGGGCAGTCTCGGCGGCGGCCAGCAGTCAGGTGTCCCCGGCACCAGCTTCTCGATGGGCTCCGACGGTCGCCCGGTGGTCAACCCGGGCAGTACGGGCTCCTTCGGCGCACCCTCGGCCCGCCCCGGCGCAGGCGCAGGCCCCCTCGGTGCCGGCGCAGGCGCGGGTGCCGGTGCCGGGACAGGAGCCGGAGGCAGCACCATGGCCGGCGGAGCCCCGTTGGCACGGCCGGCCCGATCGGCACGCGACGACGACGAGACGCCCGAGGAGATCGACGGCACCTGGTTGGAGGAAGAGCAATCGGTCTGGGGCAACCGGGCCGCGGCCCCGCCCCACGAAATCCGCTGAGGGGTGTGATTCGGCAGACGGGCACGGCATGATGGTGCCGTGCCCGAGATGCCCGAGGTCGAGTCCTTGCGCCAGTTCCTGGTCGAACGCTGTGTGGGCCATGCGATTGCCGGGGTCAATCTGGCAGCAATTTCAGCGCTGAAGACCTACGATCCACCGCTCGAAGCGCTCGCCGGCGCTGTGGTGATGGATGTGGCCCGGCACGGCAAGTGGCTGGCCCTCGACGCAGGTGGCACCTTCCTGGTCTTCCATCTGGCCCGCGCCGGCTGGGTGCGCTGGCGCGACCAGCTCCCCGACACCCCGCCCAGACCCGGCAAGGGTCCCCTCGCACTGCGAGTCCGGCTCGACGACGACTCCGGTTTCGAGCTCACTGAGGCTGGCACCCAACGCAAACTTGCCGTCCATGTGGTCGCCGACCCGTCCCAGATCGACGCGATCGCAACCTTGGGACCTGACCCGCTGGCCGACGACTTCACCGCCGAAGTCCTGGCCAAGATCCTGGCCACCGCCGGCCGCGCCCAACTCAAGGGGGTGCTGCGGGACCAGCGTCTGATCGCGGGGATCGGCAATGCCTACTCCGACGAGATCCTCCACGCCGCTCGACTCAGCCCGTTCCAACCGGCCAATGGTCTCGACCAACCAGCGGTCACCGCACTCACCGAGGTGATCCGCGCGGAACTGACCGGAGCGATCGAACGCGCGGCCGGGCTGGCGGCCAAGGACCTCAAGGGCGAGAAGAAGTCCGGCATGCGGGTCCACGGGCGCACCGGCAAGCCCTGCCCGGTCTGCGGCGACACCGTCCGCGAGGTGTCCTATGCGACCTCCTCCCTGCAGTACTGCCCGACCTGTCAGACCGGCGGCAAACTGCTGGCAGACCGGCGGATGTCCCGTCTGTTGAAGTGATCGCGCTCTATCGCGGACTCTTGTTCAACTGCTAGAGACGCTGATACTTTCGGATCGAGGGGCGAGGCGCAAGTGCCGCCCGTCCCGGACGAAGCCGAGCCGCAGGTACCAGTCGCGCACCTCTGCCGACGCCGGCGACAACTCCAGGGCCACGCCGGCCGCATCGGCGGCAGCCATGATGTGCGCCATCACCGCCGTCCCGGCGCCGTCGCCCTGCGGCCAGGCCGCCACCGACGACACCCGCCACACCCCCGGCCGCTCCGCCACCCGAGCCACGGCCCAGGCCCGATCCGTACGGTGGGTGTGGATCCGGTCGGAACGGGCAAAGGCGAGCCATTCGACCAACAGGGTCGACACCGCGACCAACACCAGCCAGACCAGGGCACCGATCAGGCCGCCGAGCACCACCAGGAGCAGCAGCATCCGGCCCGAGTTGTACGCGGTGGGTCGGCGAACAGCGGCGGCGACCGTCGCCCCACCGACCAACCAAGCCGCCCGGAACGGAGTCATGGGTCGAATACTGCCATCACCTCAGCCCATGCCGAGCGACTGGCATGATGGCCCGGTGACCACAATCAGGTTCTGGCCGGGGCTCGCCGCCTCCGTCAACGGCGCCGGCGTTTCCTCGAACGACACCGACAATCCACGAAAGACCGTGACATGAGTTGGCAACGCTCGCCATCCAAGATCGGCTACGACCAAGGCGGGTTCACGGTCGATCCGCGATGGCATCACCACGCTTGGACCGCCGACGATCTCGAGGCCGAACTTGCGGACCGGTTGGCCGGCCAGCGACGGGCTGATCAAGTCGTGGTGGACCACTACCGGGTCGGCTACCACTGGGCGTTCCGGTTGCCGGTCACCGCTCGGCCATCGGCACTACCTGCCCATGTGGCCGAGATGGCGAGCTATCCATGGCTGATCTGGCTGGTCTGGGAACTCACCGAACGCTGGGATGTGCTGGCCGCGGCTGCCGAGCTGAACGGCGATGAGAGCGCTCGATCCCTGTGGCAGCAGGAACTTGCGGCCCTCGACGGATGGGAGCACTTTCGCAACTGGCGTGACGAGGTGGGATTGCCGACCGGACATCTGGCCATGGCTCTGGCCCGCGGCCTGCTGGTCGAGGACTGGGACCCGACGCTGCGGACCCACGCGGAATCGGCCGCCCGCCGACTGCTGCACCAAGACATCGAGGACTGGTACACCACCACCTGGCAGGACGACACCCCACTCGCCAACATCCCGCAGATCGTGTTGTGCTCGGTCGCAGCCCTGGCCCGGGTGCTGGACGACCCCGTCTCCGAGCGCTACGTGACCCGAGCCCAGGAGGCGGTGGAGGCTGTGTTCGCCGCGCGGGCCGCCGATCACCACACCGAACAGACTGCCTACAACGGATACCTGTTCGATGCGGTCACCCAGTGGCTCGACATCGAGACGGCGCTCGACCCGACGACGGATCTGCTGGATCGGTGGCGCGAGCCGTTGCTCGATCTGTGTCCGGAGTGGACCCACCTGACGGTTCCGGGCCGGGCCGACCTGGCAGTCCCACTGGGCGATGTCGAGGCTGAGATGACCATGTGGCTGACCTGCGTGGCCCGACTGTCGCGGTGGTACGGGCCAGAGGCCACCGAAGGCGCAGCCTGGCTGTGGCGCCACTGCGCACCCGATCGGCTGCCGGCCGGGGCACTCCACCTCGGACTCTCCGATCCACCCGGGGATCTGGCGACACCACCCGCCGGGGTACGGGAACTGCCGTCGGCGGTCACCGTACGAGAGGGCTGGGGCTGGGACGATCCGGCCGTGGCGGTCGGACTGACCCGCACCACCATGGGGCATCTGCAGGCCGACAGCAGCCATGTGGTGTTGTCATGGCGAGGACGGTGCTGGATCACCGATCCGGGCTACCAGCAGTACCGCCAGGGCGAGGAGCGGGAGTACAGCATCGGCGCCGAGGCCCACAACTGTCCTGTCGTCGATGGGCGCCCCCAGACTCACCGGACCCCGCAGCTGGCGAGCCTGGACCCCGTGGTCGTCGACGTGACCAGTTGCTACGAGGGCCTGCCCCACGATGCCCGCGTGGCTCGTACGGTCGTGCTGCATGACGACCGGGTGGTGGTCACCGACGAGATCTCAGGGGCAGGCCGCATCGACACCCATTGGATGACAGGGGCACAACTGGCCCTGGCCTTCGTCGACGGCTGGCTTCGCCTGAGTGACGGATCGGTCGCGGTGTGGGTCGGGACTGGCCCCGCCGAGGCCACCCCCCATCTGCTCCCCGTCAGCGGCGTACGTGAGCCGTTGGATCCCGACGGCGTGCTGCGGCATTCCGGGAGCCGCGGCCCCGTGGGGCTGCGGCACACCGGCGCCGCCGGGACTCGGCGTTGGCAGTTCGTGCTGGACCGCTCGCACGGCTGGGAGCCGCCGACCTGGTGATCCTCCCCGCAGTTGCGGGGAGGATGACGGTCAGTCGGCGGCTGCGGCCTCGGCGTACTCTTCGGCGATCGTGTCGCCGACATCGCTCTTCCAATCGGCGACCATCTTCTCCCAGTCGGACACAGTCTTCGAGCCTCGCAGCACCTCACGCTTCATGTCGGTGAGGCGCTGGTTCCACGAGGATCCCTTGCTGGTCGCGGTCTCCGAGTAGTACGGCAGCGCCGGATTCTCAGTCCCCTCCGGGATGACCTCGGTGAGGTACTCGTGCTGGGCACGAACGAGCTCGTCCTGCCCCGGGGCGAAGAGCACCGCTTGGGAGTTGCCACCCATATAGCCCCATCCGGCGACCACGTCGGCGCTCTTTTCGGGAAGGAACTCCGGGTTGCCGCCGACCATCTCGTAGTGCGACCCCTCGGCGCCGTAGTTGACGTCGAGGAACTGCTGGGTCCCGAAGGGTGAGGCGACGAAGTCTGCCAACCTCAACAGCTCTTCGAGCCGGGCATCACTGGACTGCTTCTTGATCGCGATGAAGGCGGCGTAACCAGCGGCCCCCTTCCAGATCGGCGCCTTGCCTCCGCCTCCCCATTTGGGGAGTCGAACGTAGCCGAGATCCCAGCTGGGGTTGCCGCGGGCGAAGACTCCCCAACCAGTGAACGCCTGGAAGTACAGCGCAGTGACTCCGCCGTTCCACCAGACCTGGTTCTGCGCCGGGTCGGAGAACGAGTTCGGGTGCAGATAGCCGTCCTTGACGATCTGAGCACCCTCGTTGAGGGCTTCCACCATCTGAGGAGCTTCATTGAGGCTGACGAACTTGTCGCCGTCGAGCGACCACTCGTTCGGCGCTTCCATCATCTCCAGCAGTCCGGGCAACAGCCAGGCAGCCGGATCAGATCCCAGGGCGAACCGATTGTTGCCTCGATCGGTCAGCTCGGCCAACAGGGCCTTGAAGTCATCTCCGGAGTTGATGTCGGGATTCTTGTCAATTCCCTTCTCCGCCAACAGATCACCACGGGCCGACAGGACCCGCCCGGCTGGCGGACGCGGCTGGGCGATCCCCCACAGCCGGCCATTGATCTTGGGAATGTCCCACGTCGGAGTCGGGATGTTCGCCAGACCCGGATACTTCTCCACACCGTCACCCCCGAGCACATCGGTGAGGTCGGTGAAAGTGCTCTCCAACAGCTTGGGAAACTGCGGGACGGTTGACATCTGCACAAAGTCGGGGATGTCGTCACTGGCGAGCACCACCTGGTAGCGACTCAGGTAGTCGGCTGAGGTGATTGTGGTCGCGTTCATCCGGTTGCCGGCCTGGCGTCGGAACACCTCGTAGGCCGGGTTCTGGTCCGGCGTCGTGGGCGCCGGCACTCCTTGGAGCAGCCCGGTGACGTCATCGGTCGTCGGCAGCGGGAATCCCTCGCGTTCGATGGGTGGCTGCGGGTAGTTGAAGAAGGCCGGCGAGACGCCGTCCTCGGTGCCAGGCAGGTCTGGGTCAACGCCGGCGAAGGGGACGTAGTTCGGCGCCGCACCAGCACCGCCTCCGCTCTCCCCGCCACCATTGTTGCCACTGCCGTTGCCGCCATCCGGCGAGCAGGCCGCCAGCGCGGCCAGGCTGGCCGTGCTGGCGATTCCGCCCAGCACGAGACGGCGGGAGACACTGTTCACGTTGTCCATAGCTCCTCCTCAAGATTGGACATTCACCAACCGATGCTGCGGCTGAATCGGCTGGGACGACGCTATGCCAACGTTTGCATTGAAGCAAGGGCTGACGGCAAATACGGTCGCCCGCAACGCATTCATCCCAGCTCGACGAGGAGCTCCAAAGACGCACCGGCGTGGGCGGCAACCGCCGGATGCTCGTGGTCGACCATCGCCTGCAGGGCCGGTTTGGCGGCGACACCGAGGGCAAAGAAGCTGAGGCTCAGGCCCCGCTGGGTGTCGTGGTCGCCTCGGCCGAGGTGCCGGGCCAGCTGCTGGGCAAGTTCGGGTTCACCACCGGCCGGAACCAACGCGGCAGCTGCCCGCCACGCAGATCGGGCGACCTGCAGATCGGGATCGTCCAGATGGGTCTGGGTGATCGCCGGCCAGGCCGACTTGTCGCCGATCTTGGACAGGGCGTGGAGGGCCTGGGCCCGCGCCTGCGGCCGTGGGTCGTCCAGCTGGTCCACCATCCGGGGCACGGTCAACGCAGCCGGGAGACTGAGCAACGCCCAGACCAGCATCTCCCGTACGTTGAAGTCATCCTCCACCGCACCCCGGGTGACGAGCAGGTCGAGCAGCTCCGGGTCGGGATGAGTGCCGGCCGCCATCGCCCCCTTCAATCGGGTCGACGCATCGGCATGGGTCAGGACCCGCTCGGCAGCTGCGCGATGGCGGGCTCGACGGGTGATTTCGGTCGGGAGTGGCGTCTGGGGCAAGATCTTCATGGGCATCATGACGATACCCGGTCGATGCCGACGATGCCCTCCCCGATGTCGAGTTTCCAACGGTCAGTCCGGTCACCGCAGCTCACCTCGACCACGACCTGCTCGCCGCGGGTCACCTCGACGCCGGTGACATGGGGTTGGTCGACCCAGATGTCGACCACCGTCACCCACAGGGGATCCGAGGTGTCGGCTCGGCGCAGCACGGTGTTTGCCAGGTCTGCCGGCGGTGCCCCCGGTACCCGTGCCTCGATGACGTCGGTGGCGACCGGGTCGTTGGCCCAGAACGTGCTGTGAACACCGTTGACCTGCCATTCGATCGACCAGTCGGTGGCTGCCTCGTGTCGGGTGACATCAGTCAGCACCGACCAGGTCTGGTCCGGATTGTCGAACGTGTACGGGATCCGCTGCGGCCCGGCCACGCGTTCGCCACGATGGTGAAAGGCCCAGGTCGCCGGCTCGGTGGCGCCGATCACCCGACTCACGTCGATGAAGTACTCGTCATGCCACAACACCGTACGACGCAACCTCACCTGGTCGTACGGACCGGGCTCGCTGATGTCCGGCTCCGACAACCACGGTTCGACCGGCATCTCTGCCGGCCAGAACACCTCGGCGTCAGTGGAGTGGCCCGATTCGTGACTGAGGAGCCGGCCGTACCCGCGGGGCTGCGAACGGTCGCCGACGAGAAGGGTGTTGTGGGACAGGGTGTGGCGATACCACGGCCCCTGCAATGGTGAGGTGTAGTTGGGCGAACCGAAGTCGGGAGCAAGACGTTCGCCGTGGGCCCACAGGTCGAGCTGCAGCTTGTCGGGGTGACCATGCCCACCTCCGTGCGGCCCGAACTTCATCACCAGAAACCGGTCGGCGTCGGCCTGCACGGCCCAGCCGCTGTCGGGATGGAGGTCGCGAAACGGTGCGAGCGGTCCCTTCCCAGCCGACACCAGATCGGGACCGTGCAGCAGTGCGTCCTCACCACGACGTTCAAGTCCGCCGGCGACGAGCCGTGAGATGACTCGGGCGAAGACAGGTTCGTCCCACAGCGCGTGGGCGATCTCGTAATGGTTGACGTATTCGCCGAGTCCGGCGGGCAAGGTGATCCAGTGCCAACCGTCGTTGTAGGCAGGCAGGCTCAGGTCCGGTCGCAGCATCGTCAACGGGGTCAACAGCATCTGACGTAGATCGTCCCTCCCGGCGAGATCTGGACGGCGGTCCCGCAGCGCCCTGACGGTGTGCAGCAGGGCGGTCACCATGTAGTAGTGGTAGTGAGCCGAACCCTCGACCCACCAGCCGTCGGCACGGATGCCATGGTCGAACTGGACCGCCAGCCCGGTCGGCCCGTCGACCGCGAGTTCGACCATGGCATCGTCATCGAGCACGACCCCGAGCATGGCGATCGCAGCAAGATGCCAGCACTCGATGTTGTGGATCTTGTCCAGACGCTGCGAGATCAGATGGTCGGCCAACGGCTCGATCAGTCCGGTGCGGATGGTCTGCAGTTCCTCGGGGGTGAAGTCGGTGCGGAGCTGGTCGATGACGGTGACGATGGTGATCGCCCAGACCGCTTCCTCCAGAGACTGGCCGGTGACCTTGCCTTTGCCGAGCCAGCGGCCGGACGGGCTGAGATCACGGTAAATCTCGGCATAACGCAGGATGACCGATCGGGCCCAGTCGAGCCTGGACCGGTCACCGCCGAGGCGCCACATCAGCGCCGCAGCACGGAGGCCGCCCATGATGCGACCGTTGAGTGTGACGACCCAGCCGCCGTCGAAGTCCTCGCCGGACCAGCGGCGACCGTCGACCGAGCACCGATGATCGACGGGTCGCCGAGGTTCGAACTCGAGCGGTTCGACATGGTCGGGGCAGAAGAAGGCGTGACCCCAGCCAGCCGCCTCGGTCACCGGCCACAACCGGTCGTCGATGGCGAGGCTTGCCCGCGCCTCCACACCGGCCCGGGCAGCAGCGAACCCCAGTTCGGACCACCGCCGAGCTGCCCGGTTCCAGTCGGCCACGACCGGCAGCGGAGCAAGGGGATCCACTACAGCTGCTCCTCGAACTCGCCTCGCATCTCATCGCCGCCGCCATCACGCCACCGCTTGCGCATCTCCTCCAGCTCGCTCATCTCCCGACGACCGGTGACGATGCCGACCTCGTAATCGTTGACGATCGTCGACAGCGCATCGCCCTTGGAGAAGGAGGCCTCCGAGTCGAGTCCGACCGTCGGGTCGGCGACGAAGGCGGGAACCATCTCCTCAGCGACCTTCTGGGCCTGCAGGGCATGGTCAGCCGGGGCACCGGCGAAGTAGAAACCCTGAGTGAAGGCGCCGAGCTGGGACAGGAAGGACTCGCGGCGGATCTCCTCATCGGTGGTCGGCACGATCTGCCCGTCCTCCACGGTGTAGTTGTGTCCCTCGACCCCGTTGTGGACCAGGAAGTACTCCGAAGACCCCATCGGTGCTGCCAGGAAGTTGATCACACCAAGGATCTCGTCGATCCGGTCCGGGTCGGTGACCGACGACGGGATCGACAGCATGCAGTAGAAGCCGAGGTCGGGGTAGACCGATCCGGAGCCGCCGTCGTGGCCGGGCGGCACCATGATCTCGGCCTTCGCATCCGCATCCCGCTGGGAGAGCTGAGCCAACTCGCCGTTGGGGCCGAAGTAGCCGTCGAGGTTCTGGTTGGTCATTGCCACGGTGCCGGCGTAGAACTGTCCGCGGTACTCGGCCGGGTTCGGCGTCAACTGCACCATGTTGGGATGCACCAGCCCATCGGCGAACATCTGCCGGGCAAAGGCGAGCCCTGCCTCGTACTCCTCGGTCTCGTGGTCCTTGACCAGTTTGCCGCCGTCGACGGTCCAGTTGTTGCAGACCTTGTGGACCTGGAGTCCGCACATGCTGAGGGTCTGGTCGAGCGTGGCGGTGACGTATGTACCGTCACCACCACCTTCCTGGAGGGCTTTGAGCCACTTGCGGAAGTCGTCGAGGTTGGCCGGCCTGTCGCCGAAGCCGCCTCGTTCGGCCCAGTCCTGTCGGTAGGCGATGGTGCCACCGACTGTTTCGTTGCGGCAGCACGGGACTCCGTAGAGGGCCCCGCCGATCCTGGAGTTCTCCCAAGCAGGCGCCGGGATCATCGACAGGTTCGGGTACTTCAGCACCTTGTCACCACCGAGGAACTCCCGCAGGTCGTGGAAGACACCCTGTGGCATGTACTTGCGTGCCGATCGGCCCCGGTAGCTGGGCTCATTGGTGGTGATCTCGGGGATGTCGCCACCAGCAATCGTGGTGACGAGCTTGTCGCCGAAGGTCTGGGCCGGCACGATGACGGGGTTGAGAGCCACGCCGAGAGCCTCATTGATCGCCTGATGCCACTTGTTGCCGTCTTCGGCAAGCTTGGGTGGTGCGCCCCAGGTGATGGTGAAGGTGTCCATCTCACCGCCACGGCCGGGCTTCTGTGTCACCGACGGAGTGCCCGGATGTGGCAATGAGGTGAAAGCCGGCGGCACCCCGGGCACCGACGACAACGAGACCCCTTCGATCTCGGGCAATGGGACCGTGGTGGGCAGCTGCAACGTCTCAGGGCTGCCGCCATTTCCACCGCTGGGCCCGGGGTCCTGGCCAGGAGGGACGCCGCGGCCCTCATTGGAGCAGGCGGCGAGGGCAAGTGAACCAGCCGCTCCGGCCCCCAGGGCCAGTGCGGATCTGCGAGTGATGGTGGTCATGTCATTCTCCTTCGAGTGACGGGTACTGCACATGGATGTGGTGGTGGGCCTCACCCCTTGATGGCACCAGTCAGCACCCCCTTGGTGAAATAGCGCTGCAGGAACGGATAGACGACCAAGATCGGCACGGTGGCGAGCACCAGGACAGCCATCTGCACAGTGTGCGGCGTGATGGCGACCTGGCTCGGTTCAAGCTGGGCACCGGGCAACGGCTCGGCCTGGAGCACGTACTGCCGTAGCACCAGCTGGACCGGCCACATCTTGGTGTCGTTGAGATAGAGCATCGCGCCGAAGAAGGCGTTCCAGTGTGCCACCCCGTAGAACAGCGCAATCACCGCAATGACGGCCTTCGACAGCGGCAGCACGACCCGGCCCAGGATCTGCAGTTCGCCGGCGCCATCGATCCGGGCGGCGTCGAGGAGCTCCTCGGGAATGTTCATGAAGAAGTTGCGGATCACGACGAGGTTGAAGGCGCTGATGGTGCCGGGAATGATCAGCGACCAGTAGGTGTCAATCATCCCGAGTCCCTTCACCAGCAGGTAGTTCGGGATGATGCCGGCCGAAAACAGCATGCTGAACAGCACGATCAACAACACGAAGCGGGACCCGGGCACACGTTTGGTCTGCGTCAACCCGTACGCCATGGTCACAGTGAAGACCATGTTGACCAGGGTGCCGACCACCGTGACTCCGATGCTCACCAGAAGGGCTCTGGGGACGACCGCTCCGTTGAGGACGAGCTTGTAGGCCTCGGTGGTGAAACCCTTGGGCAGCAGAAGCAGGTCGCCCGGGGTGTACTTGGTGGAGTCGGAGAAGCTGACCGCAATCACATGGATGAACGGATAGAGCATCACCACCACGGTGACCGCCAACAGGGCCACCTTGAGAGCTTGGGCGATCGGATGGGGCTTCTCCATCCACAGCGGACGTGTCGCCATCAGAAGATCCCGTCCCCGCCGAGTCGCTTGGCCAGCCAGTTCGCACCGATCACCAGTGCCGAACCGATCACGCCCTTGACCAGGCCAGCCGCGGTGGCCAGACCCCAGTCGCCACCGTTGATGCCGCGGAAGTAGACGAAGGTGTCGAGAGTCTGGGAGGCATCAGCCCCGTAGATCGGTTGTTGCAGCAGGATCTGTTCAAATCCCACCGTCAACACCGAGCCGAGGCGCAGGATCAGCAGCAGCACGATGATCGACGACATGCCCGGAAGGGTGACGTGCCACAGTCGACGCCACGGGCCGGCCCGGTCGATCGCAGCTGACTCGTACAGCTCGTTGGGGATCGACAACAGCGCGGCCAGGAAGATGATGGTGCCCCAGCCGACCTCCTTCCAGATCACTTGCATCGTCACCAGAGCAGGAAACGCAGCAGGGTTGCCAATGATGTCGACCGCCGGCAGGCCGACGATCCCGAGGAGTCCGTTGAGGACACCGAGGGGCCCGAGCACCTCGTTCCAGATGGACACCACGATCACCCACCCGATGAAGTGCGGCAGATAGACAATCGCCTGAATGACCCGACGGACCTTGCCCGACAGAATGCTGTTGAGCACCAGGGCCAACAACAGCGGCGCCGGGAAGGCGAAGAACAGCTGCAGGGCGCTGAGCAGCAGGGTGTTCCACAACGCCCTGATCAGCTCCGGGTCAACGAAGATCCGCTGGAAGTTCTCCCAACCGACCCACAAGCTGCGGTCCAGGCCGAGGAAGGGTGAATAGTCCTGCCAAGCGGCCATGTTGCCGTACAGCGGCACGTACTGGAAGATGACGAAGTAGATGAATCCGGGCAGGATCAGCAAGTACATCCAGCGCTCGCGCCAGATGCGGCGCCCCAGCGACATGGCTGATGGTGGATTCTTCAGTCGCTTCTGCTTCCGGGCACCTTTGCCTCCGCGAACTGCTCCCTCGGTTCGCGGCACCAACGATGTTCCCAGACCAGTCACCCATGACCTCCCACAGCACACCGCAGGCAGGTCGTGGACAACTGTTGATGTCCCCGCACTCCTCATTGCCCGTCGGTGGAGATCAGCAAAGCATCAACCCTGTGGGCTGGCAAGAGGCACTCAGAAAAAGTTGTCCACAGATCTTTTGAAGCGCTCGCCAAAGATCTGATTACGTGGTTGAGTCGGATCCACGTCTCCACCGCGGGTGACTTCGGCCGATCCCGAGATGGGGCAATCCGTGACCGACGCTCCCCGAGCCCAATCGCAAGACTGCCAATGAGGACATCTGCTGAACCAACCGCCCCGACCGGTGCTGGACCGCATCAGCGAGTACATCCCGGGGCAATGACCCACCGCAATCGACGCCGCCCGCTGCTGATCCTTGCCTCGGCGCTGCTGCTTCTGGTGGCCGCGCTGGCCGGGGCGTTCGCCTTCAGCTCGGTGAGCACAACCGATCCGGTGCTGGCGATGGCCCGCACGGTGACCGCCGGCCAGACGGTGACCGCCGACGACCTGACCGTGGTCCAGCTCAACCGGGGCTCAGGTCTGGCGACCATCCCGGCCGGCGACCGGGATCTGGTGATCGGCAAGCGGGCGGTGACTGACCTGCCGGCCGGGTCCACACTGTCGGCCGATGCCGTCGCCGACCTGCTGCTACCGGCTCAGGGGCGTGCGCTGATCGGGCTACGGGCCGCCCCGGGCACGGCACCCCTGGCCGGGTTGGTGCCGGGTGCGGAGGTGGAGCTGGTGGTCCTGCCGATCGACCCGGAGACCGCCCCAGAGAATGACGATCCCGTACGGGGAACTCTGGTCACGGTGGTCGAGCTGCCCGACGGCACCGGAGTACGGGTGGACGTCGACGTGCCAGCAGACCAGGCCCGCCAGCTGCAACAGCTCGCCGCTGCGAATCGGCTGGCACTCGTGGTTGTCTCGCAGGAGCAGTGAGATGGCCATCATTGCCCTGACGACCGCAGCGGGTGCACCCGGGTGCACC